>UQLI01000021.1 GCA_900541715.1 uncultured Collinsella sp. | reverse complement strand
CGTAGCGGGTGGTTTAAAGCTGGCCGCTGCGCGGCCAGCGGACTAAAGTCTTGAACAAAAGGCCCCGGCTCGCGATGGAGCCGGGGCCAAAGGTGCAGCATATACAGTTGGTGTTGTGCGCGAACAGCCCATCAGCAATGCCGTCTGCGCCCTACCCACGGTGACGGGCGCGGCTGTACGGCGTATCCACCATGGGCAGATCCGGACGCAGCTTGCCGTCGAATGCGCGATAGGCGTTCTGCACGGCGGGCGCCGTGGGGATCGTTGCGATCTCGCCAATGCCCTTGCCGCCATATGCCACGGGCAGCAGCTCGTCCTTCTCCACGTAGATGGCGTGGATATCCGGAATCTCGGGCGCACGGAACAGCCCGAGCGTACCGTACCTTGCCTGGGGCACGCAGTCCTTGAGCGGCCAATCCTCGGTAAGCGCGTAGCCCATGCCCATGAGCACGCCGCCTTCGATCTGACCCTGGATGGAGATGGGGTTGACCACCTTGCCGGAATCGTGCGCGGCATAGACCTCGCTCACGCGACCGTCATCATCCAGAATGACCACATGCGTGGCAAAGCCGTAGCAGATGTGGCTCTTGGGATTGGGAACGTCGGCGCCCAGTTTGTCGGTCGGCTCCAGGTACACATAGCTAAACTCACAGCCCTCGAGCGCCTTGATGGCGGCCGCGGGATCCTGAGGATGCATACCCTGGCCGGCGACGAGCTCCTGCGTGCGTAGCTGGTAGGCGCGACCGTCGTCGTACTCGATCTTGACGCCGTCGCCATGCGCGCTCACGGGAGTATCGGGTGCGGGCTTGCCGGCCTCGATGTCAAGCATGGCGTCGCGCAGCAGGAAGGCGGCGCCGCGCACGGCCTCGCCGGTCACGACCGTCTGACGTGAGCCAGACGTGGTACCGGAGTCGGGAGCGTTCTCGGTGGAGCACTCGCCGTTGGCAATGCAGCTCAGCGGCAGACCGCAGGCCTCGGCAACGTCCTGCAAAAAGACGGTGTTGCAGCCCTGGCCGATGTCGGACGTGGCGGCATAGACCACAGCCACGCCGTTCTCAACGCGAATCTTGCAGCGGCCGGCATCGGGCAGGCCCACGCCCACACCGGCGTTCTTCATGGCGCAGGCAATGCCGGCGTGGCCGGGATGTGCGTAGTAGGCATCCTTGACCTCGAGCAGCGTCTCCTTAAGCGCCGTGGAGCAGTCGGCAATCTGGCCGTTGGGCAAAACCTCGCCCGGCTCGATGGCATTACGGTAGCGAATCTCCCACGGATCCAGGCCGACCTTCTCTGCCAGCAGGTCGATTAGGCTCTCAAGCGCAAACTCGGACTGGCAAACACCAAAGCCTCGGTACGCACCGGCGGGCGGGTTGTTGGTGTAGTAGCCAAAACCGCGAATGTCGGTGTTCTGGTACTTGTAGGGACCGACGGCATGCGTACAGGCGCGCTCGAGCACCGGGCCGCACAGCGAAGCGTAGGCGCCGGTATCGAAGTTGATCTCGCAGTCCAGGCCGGTAAAGTTGCCCTCGGCGTCGCAGCCCAGCGTAAAGGTGCCGTCCATGGCATGGCGCTTGGGATGGAAGGCGAGCGACTCGACACGCGTGAGCTTGCACTTCACAGGACGCTGGAACTTATATGCGGCGAGCGCGGCCAGGTGCTGGATCGAAACGTCCTCCTTACCGCCAAAGCCGCCGCCCACGAGCATGGTCTCTACAACCACACGCTCGGGCTCGCTATCCCAGCCAAACATGTGGGCACACTCTTTGCGCGTGTCGTAGGCACCCTGGTCGGTCGACTGCACCTTGACGCCGTTCTTGTACGGGAAGGCGACGGCGCACTCGGGCTCCAAGAAGGCATGCTCGGTAAAGGGCGTGGTAAAGCGCTGCGTCACGGTAAACGCGCTTTCGGCCAGCGCCTTGGCGGCATCGCCGCGCGTCACATGGCGGCTCTGGCACACGTTGTCCTTGAGCTCCACCGTGTTGCCAAAGGCAAAGAAACTGTCGTGCAGGCGCGGGGCGTCGGCAGCCCTGGCCTCGACAATGTTACGCACGGGCTCCAGCGGCTCGTAATCGATCTTTACGAGCTTCTTGGCCTTCTCGAGCGTCGCCTCGTCCTCGGCAACCACCAGCACGATGGCGTCACCCACGCAGCGGGTGATATCGCCCTGAGCGATCATGACGTCCCAGTCCTGGATAAGGTGGCCGACCTGGTTGACCGGCACGTCCTCGGCGCGCAGGATGCCCACCACACCGGGCAGGGCCTCGGCCTTGGAGGTGTCGATGGAGAGCACGCGGGCGCGCGGATACTTGGAGCGCACGGCGCTGGCGTAGGTCAGACCCGGCTGATCGAGCTCGTCGATGTCGTCGGGATACTTGCCCTCGCCGAGCACCTTCTTGCGCACGTCGATACGGAAGGCGCGCTTGCCCACGCCGTAGTCGTCGCCGCGCTCCAGGTCTTCGTCGATCTGCTTTTCGCCGCGGAGCACCGCAGCGGCCAGCGAGATGCCCTCGATAATCTTTTTGTAGCCGGTGCAACGGCAGACGTTACCGCGAATGGCGTATTTGATCTGCTCCTCGGTGGGCTCGGGGTCCTCGGCGATGAGCGCTGCACCCGCCATGACCATGCCGGGGATGCAAAAACCGCACTGCACGGCGCCCACGGCGCCAAAGGCGTACACAAAGGCCTCGCGCACGTCCTGGGGCAGGCCCTCGACGGTCACGATGTTGCGACCGGCGGCAAGAGCGGTGGTCAGCACGCACGCCTTGACAGCCGCACCGTCCACATGGATGGTGCAGGTACCGCAGGCGCCCTCGGAGCAGCCGTCCTTGGCGGAGTGAATGTGCAGGTCGTCGCGCAGGTAGCGCAGCAGCGGTTTGTTTTGAGTCGTCGTGCGCTCGACGCCGTTAACGGTAAAAGTGAATTCCTGTGCCATGGTGATTCCCTTCTACACGCCGGCGGCGATGCCGGTGCGGTCGTGGATGGCGCCATGAGGGCAGACGACGGCGCACATGCCGCACGACAGGCAGTCCACGCCGTCGATATGGGCGCAGTTGTCCTCGATGCGGATAGCGCCGGCAGGGCACTTTTTGGCGCACATGCCGCAACCGATGCAGCTCGTGTCGCAGATCTTGCGCGCAATGGCGCCCTTATCGGTGTTGTTGCAGCGCACCAGAATGTTCTGGTAGCCGGGAACGAAGGCAATCACGCGCTGCGGGCACGCCATGCCGCACAGGCCACAGCCCGTGCACTTGGAGCGGTCCACGCGGGCGATGCCATCGACCAGCGCAATGGCGCCGTGGGGGCAGGCCGTGACACAGGCGCCACAGCCAATGCAGCCTTCGCTGCAGCGGGCGTCGCCGCCTGCGGAGGCGCAACCGCTTCCGCAGGCAACGTAGGCCACGTTATGTTGAATGGATTTGGCCATAAGAGACTCGCCTATTTCTTAAGAAGATACGAATAGTTGTCGCGCACGGCCCTGATGGTCAGGCGGACGGCCTCGGGAAGACCGGTGTTGACGGCATCGACCGAGACGGTGCGGACCGTGCCGGCGACGCGAACCTTAAAGTGGTCCTCGTCCACGGCCAGGAAGCCCTCGTTCTCGGAGTTCTCCATGTCCTCCTCGCTCCAGAACAGGGTGAGCTTGTCCTTGTAGGGACGACCCTCCTGGTAAGGGCAGAACACGGCGCAGTTGCCGCACTCGTTGCACATGCCGTCGACATGGACGACCTGATGCTTGGCCAGGCCCGGCACCTTAATTGCCACGTTGGCGCGGTTGGGGCACACGTCGCAGCAGACCTCGCACACCGAGCCGCAGCCCAGGCAGCGGGTCTTGGTGCAGTTGCGCTTGTCGCGGCACAGCGACCCCTTGCGCTCGTAGCAGGTGTCCTCGCGGCCAGCCTGCTCGTTGCAGTCGGCGTACTTGTTAAAGTCCACACCGGCGATGGCACGGGCGACCTCGGCGGCATCGGCGATAGCCTCGACCACGGTGGCAGGACCGCGACGGCAGTCGCCGGCAGCCCAAACGCCCTCGACGCCGGTGGAGGTGGCGGCAAGACGGCCGCGACGGTCGTGCTCGACGCCCGCGGCATCGTACAGGCTGGCGTCGATGCCCTCGCCCACGGCGCAGATCACCGTGGTGGCGGGAAGCTCAACAGTCTCGCCCGTGGCGACGGGGCTGCGGCGGCCGCTTGCATCCGGCTCGCCAAGCTCCATAACATCGCAGGTCAGCACGGCGCCGTTGAGTGCCTTAGGTGCCAGCAGCTCGCAGAACTCAACGCCGTCGGCAAGAGCAAGATCGAGCTCTTCCTCATCGGCGGGCATCTGCTTCTTGGTGCGGCGGTAGACCAGGCGCACGTTCTTCACGCCGGCCAGGCGCTTGGCCACGCGGGCCGCGTCCATGGCGGTGTTGCCGGCGCCAATGACCACGACGTCCTCGCCCAGCTCGAGCTTCTCGCCCTTCTTGGCGGCCTCGAGGAACTCCAGCACGTCGAGCTCGGCGCCCTCGCCCAGGCCCGCAGAGCCGGGCATCCAGGCACCGGTGGCCACGACCACGTCGGTAAAGCCCTGGTCCTTGAGCTCGTCAATGGAATCAACGCGAGCGTTGAGCTGCACCTTGGCGCCAAAGGCTAGGCAGAGCTCGGCATCGTGGGAGATATCGTCGCTCGCGATACGGAACTCGGGGATCACGTGACGGACTACGCCGCCGAGCGAGTCGCGGGCCTCAAAGATGGTGACGGGCACGCCGGCACGCGTCAGGAAGAACGCCGTCGCCAGGCCGGCCGGGCCGCCGCCGATAACGGCAACGTTGCGCTCACCGTCGTTGACGATGGCCTGGGCGCGCAGCTTGGGCAGCACGGCGGTCATGGCCTCACGGGCGGCCTTGAGCTTGCTGGCGCGAATCTGGGCGCCCTCGGGCTCGTAGAACGCACGCTCGCAGGCACGGCCGCAGGGATGCGGGCAGATGGTGCCGGTAATGAACGGCAGAGCGTTGCGCTCGATGATGATGTTGAGCGCGTCCTCGTAGCGGCCCTCGTCAACAGCCGCCAGATAGGCGGGAATATCCTGCTGGATGGGGCAGCTCGTGCGGCACGGCGTGGTAAAGCAATCGGAAAGCGGGCTCTTGCCGGCGACCTTGCGGTCGGGCAGCGGACGCAGCGGCTTCTTGTAGAGCGGGTTGGTGAGTGAGTCGGTCTGGATCGCAGTCACAGCCTCGAGCGAGACGCCCGCGAACGGCTTGCCATCCAGGTCGGTAAACTCGCCGGCCATCTGGCTAAAGCGCTCGTAGCCACCAGGCTTGAGCACGTCGGTCGCCAGGGTGACGGGCCAAATGCCGGCATCGTACAGGGCGCGGATGTTGTAGACCGTGGCACCGCCGGAGTAGCTTATGCGCAGTTTGCCATCAAACTGCTCGGTAATGCGGCGGGCAGCCTCGATGGTCAGCGAGAACAGCGAACGGCCGGACATGTACATCTCGGTGGAGGGCAGCTCGTTCCTCGTCACGTCGACGGGGAACGTGTTGGTCAGCTTGACGCCAAACTCCAGGCCGCGCTCGGCGCACAGGGCAATCAGGCGCTCGAACATAGGCACGGCATCGGCCCACTGCAGGTCCTCGCGGAAGTGCGTGTCATCGAAGACGATGTAGTCAAAGCCCAGCTCGTTGAGGCGCTGGCGGGCAAACTCATAGCCCAGCAGCGTGGGGTTGCACTTGATGTAGGTGTTGAGACCCTTCTCGGTAATCAGATAGGTCGCGATGCGCTCGATCTCCGCCGGCGGGCAGCCATGCAGGGTGGACTCGGTGATGGAGTTGGAAACGCGTGCCGGGATGGACTCGACAAACGCGGCGTCGACATGCTCAAACTTATCCAGGTTGGCGAGCGCCCAGGCACGGCACTCGTTCCAGACGTCAGAGCCGCTGGCGTCCTTCATGCCCTCGATGTAGGCGTCGACCTTGGGACTCTTGATGCCCTCGAGGTCATAGCCCACGGACATGTTGAAGACAAAGCCGTCCGGGCTACCTAGGCCGTACTCGCGAGCGATGAGGTGGCAGGCGAACCATGCCTTCACGTACTCGGCAAAAGCCTGCGGAACCTCGAGCTCGGTCGACCACTCGCAGTTGTAGCACTCGTCCTGCGCCACGATGCAGGGCTTGTTCACACACTTGGAGAGCTCCTCGCCGTCCATCACCTGAACGGTCTTGAGCTCAAAGAAGCGGGAACCGGCCACGTAGGATGCCACGATGTTTTGGGCAAGCTGCGTATTGGGGCCGGCGGCCGGGCCAAACGGAGTCTCGATGCGCTCGTCAAAAATGGGAAGCGCGCCCTCCTGATTGGTCGTAACCATCTTGCGCACGCCAAAGACGGCGCCCCGAGTCTTGTGCTCCTCGATGATCCAGTTCATCAGCTGCGAAAACGGGATCGGCCTCATGATGTCGCTCATAATGAGTTCCTCTCTGTAACGCCCGGCGAGACCGCGCGGCGGGCGCAAATTCGGTGTAGCGCTAGCACAGCGCCGGCGACCCCGCGGAGGCCGCCTATGCGCGCGCCGGATGCGGCGAAACATCCGACGCGCGCGAATCTACTTGTGAATTAGTAGGTGCGATCGTTGAGCGTGCTCCAGAGCTTCTTGGACTCAGCCATGGTCCACGCGTTGATCTTGTCCTCATCAATCCCAACGAACTCGCGATCCTTGTACAGGACGCGGCCGTTGATGATGGTGGTGCGGCAGTTTTTGCCCATCATGCCAAAGAGCATGTGGCCGTCGATGTTCTCCTCGCTCAGCGGCGTAAAGGGCTTGTAGTCCATGACGATGACGTCGGCGGCAGCGCCGGCCTCGAGCACACCGAGCTTGCGATCGAAGTACTTGCTCGCCATCTTGGCGTTGTTCTCGAACAGCATGGTCATGGCCTCGCACCAGCCCACGTTGGGCATGGCGGCGTTGTGACGCTGAATGATCAGGAAGACCTTAAGGCTCTCGAGCATATCGTGGGTGTAGGCGTCGGTGCCCATGCACACGGGAATGCCGCGGCGGAAGAACTCGAGCACGGGGGCGCAGCCCACGGCGTTGCCCATATTGGATTCGGGGTTGTTGACCAGCCAGGTGCCGGACTCCTTGACGATATCCATCTCGGCGGGCGTCACGTGGATGCAGTGGCCGAGCATGGTATCGGGACCCAGCAGGTTGTGCTGCAGCAGGCGCTCGACGGGACTGATGCCGCCGCGGTTGAGGCGGGAATCCCACACGTCGTTCATGCCCTCGCACACATGGATGTGGAAGCCGGTCAGGCCGTTGTTGGCCTCGGCCATCTTGTCCATAGTCTCATCCGAAAGCGTAAAGGTGGCGTGACCGCCAAACATGGCGGCAATCATGTGGTTGTCGTTATCGCGACGCTCCTTGGCGGCCCACTGGGCAAATTCGGCGTTCTCGGCAATGGCTTGGTCGCATTTTTCCTGGCCACGGCGATCGGAGACCTCGTAGCACAGGCACGAACGCATGCCCAGCTCCTGAGCTGCATCCTTAATGGTAAAGAGGCTTCCCGGGATCTCGCAGAAGCTCGCATGGTGATCGAAGATCGTGGTGACGCCATCGCGGATGGAGTCAAGAATCGTGGCATAGGCGCTGGCCTTGGTGCCGTCGAGCGTCAGGTTGTCGTCGATCTTCCACCACTGCTGCTCAAGATTCTCCAGAAAGTTGGTGGGGTTGCAGCCCTTAATGGCGAGGCCGCGGGCCAGACCCGAATAGATGTGGGTGTGGCAGTTGATAAGTCCGGGCATGATGAGGTTGCCCTGGGCATCGACGTACTCGGCATCCGGGTACTTGGCCTTGAGCTCGCACTCGGGGCCCACTTCGACGATCGTGTCTCCGTCAATGGCGACCGCACCGTTTGGAATGAACGGGGTCTGAGCATTGCGGGTAAAGACGGAACCGTTAGCGACCAGAAGCATGGATGCTCCCTTCAACATCAGGGGCGGGGTTTGACACCTCTGACATGGCGGAGTGCGAAGCGCCGGCCTACACCGGAAACGGGCCCTCTCCCGTCAACGCTTCACCAAAGGGACAAACCCTTTGAAGTGCGGCTTGACGCCGCATGACGTCGGCGGACGAGGCGATGCGTCCGCCGACGAATAGCACCGAATTGGTTACTTCTTGCTCTCGGGCAAGACCAGATCCACGGCAGCGTCCTTGGCAGCATCGATGTGCTGAGCCACGACCGGCGTCTGCGGAAGGATCAGGTTAAGGACAATGGCCATGATGGCGGTGGGGGTTACGGCATTGGAGCCGATGACGGTGGACACCCAGGCGGGCATACCCTCGCCGGCAAGGCAACCGCTGGCCATCCAGATACCCAGGCCAAAGACGACGGAGGTGCCGACGATAGTGGTAGTGCGCTGCGTGAGGCCCTCGCGGGTGAACATGCGCACGCCGTTCATGGTGATGGTGCCAAAGACGCCGACGGTCGCGCCGCCGATGACGGGCTGCGGGATAGCGGAAAGGACGGCAGAGAGCTGCGGGAACAGGCCGGCGATGGCAAAGACGGCCGCGATGATCACAAAGACCCACTTGTTGACGACCTTGTTAGAGCAGATGATGCCCACGTTCTGGCCAAGGGCGCTGGTGGGAAGACCGCCCAGCAGGCCGCCGACCATAGAAGTGAGGCCCTGGGACACGATAGCGCCGGAGAGCTCGCGCTCGGTGGGCATACGGTCGATGGAGCCCAGGCAGGCGGCGGAGACGTCACCGATAACCTGAATAGCAACCATGGGGAACACGACGGCGAGGGTAATGCAGACCTCGGGATCAAACTCGAGCGCGTAGGGCATGAGCTTGGGAAGGGCGAAGACCTGAGCGGTGGCGACGCTGGAGAAGTCAATCATGCCAAAGGGGATGGAGACGATCATACCAACGATCATGCCAAAGAACACGGATCCCAGCTTGAGCGTGCCCTTGCCAAAGTTGGCGAGCGCAAAGACCACGGCGAAGGTGATAAGAGCGACGCACCAGGCCTGCGGGGTACCCCACAGCGGCGTACCCATACCGCCGGCCATATACTTGACGGCCGTGGGATACAGCGAAACGCCGATGGAGAAGATGACCGTACCGGTCACGACGGGCGGGAACAGCCACTTGATCTTGCTGTAGGCCAGACCAAAGAGGACCGCGACGGCGCCGCCGACGATCTCGCCACCCAGCAGCGCACCAAAGCTAAAGCCCGAGGCACCCATGGCCTGCAGAGCCGGCAGGAACGCGAACGAAACGCCCATGACGATGGGCAGGCCGCCGCCGATGCGACGGAAGGGAGCGAAGGCCTGAAGGGCCGTGTCGATTGCCGAAAGAATGAGCGCGACCTGGATGATGTCGGTGCTCTGCTGGCTATTAAAACCGTAGACGCCGGCCATGATGACCGCCGGGGTAATGATGCCGGCAAACGATGCCAGCACGTGCTGAAGGGCACACGGGATCATTTCCTTAACGGGAGGCATGCCTTCGCGAGTGAACAGGGCTTCAGTGCCGTTCGTAACCGTCTCCTGGGTCATTTGACCACCAATCCTCGAAGTAGTTGTTTTCGCATCTAACGCTCTATTGTGACGCAGTGCGGGGTTGAGGTTGTGCCTTCATTGCATATCGTATTAAAGATGATTCTCATTCTCAATAATAATTTTTTGTTATCAGACTATTCTTCAGCTGAAATTACGCATTTCCGCAGGTCAGGAAAGTGTCTGGTCAAAATAACATCTAACATTTCTTTTGGTCAACCGTTTACCGCTAAATTCCTACCGTTCGTCTGCATTACGCAATGTACCTGCGGATATACGAGATGATGGGCAGCGTGTTACCATGAGAAAAAATTGTTATGAACATTTCCGATTTCACCCAAAGGAGTTGCCCGTGAACGAGACCGTACGTCGCTTTTTGCCGATGGTCGATTTTCTGGAGCAGATACTCGGCAAAAACAGCGAAATCGTGCTGCACGATTTCTCGGATCCCGACCACGCCATCGTCGATATTCGCAACGGCATCGTGAGCGGCCGCAAGGTCGGCGGTCCCGCCACCGATCTGGCACTCAAGATCATGCACGACGCCAAGTATCGCGACCTGCCGTTTATTACGGGCTACGAGGGCCGCGGCGCCGGAGGCAAGACGTTGGAGTCAGCGACGTACTTTATCCGCGAGAATGACGAGATCGTCGGTATGCTCTGCGTCAACACCGACCTCTCGACCGTACGCTCCATCAACGCCATGGCGCAGCAGCTCATGGCGTGCTTCGACGCGGCGCCGACGCGCACGGAGCCCGCCCCTATCGAGGTCGAAAGCCTTTCGGAGTCCACACAGGAGCTCATCGACCGCAGCATTGCCGAGTTGCTGAGCGCGCGCGGGCTGGATGTAGCGTCGCTTGGTCAGAGCGACCGCGTGGATGTCATTCGCCACCTCAACGGCAACGGGGTGTTCATGCTCAAGGGCGCCGTGGCCTGCGCCGCCGCCGCGCTGGGCATCTCAGAGCCCAGCGTCTACCGCTACCTGCAAAGAGTTCGCAAAGAGGGCTAACGAGCAAAATGGAGCGCGGCTCCACAAGCGATCCGTCACTTGGCAAAAGACCCTGCAGCTCGCACGCGCTGCAGGGTCTTTTTGCATGTCGTGTTTAGTTGTTGCCAACGCCTTAGAGAGCGGCGACGACCTCGATCTCGACCAGACCGCCAGCCGGAAGGGCGGCAACCTGGAAAGCGCTGCGCGCGGGGAACGGAGCCTCGAACTTGGAGGCGTAGATCTCGTTCACGGCAGCGAAGTCGGCAATGTCGGCCAGGTAGACCGTGGTCTTGACGACATCGGCAAACGTAGCGCCGGCGGCAGCCAGCAGGGCCTCGACGTTAGCAAGGGACTGCTTGGCCTGGGCCTCGACGCCCTCGGGCATCTTGCCGGTTGCGGGGTCGATGCCCAGCTGGCCGGACAGGAACACCATGTTGCCGGTCTGGATACCGGGGGAATACGGTCCGATGGCTGCGGGTGCGTTATCGGAAGACACGACGGTCTTGCTCATGTTTTTCTCCTTACGATCAATTGAGAGAGCGTGAGCGCGGTGTTCACACCGGGAGGCACAGTTCGGTCTGAACACCGCGCTTGATTGGGATAGTACTCAAGGTTTCTGTTTGATGCAAGAATATTATCAGCTTGCGAGAATATTTTATCGCCCAACGGTTTCCCCGAACCGCTGAACGGTTCTCATGTGGAGCAGCCAGTCCAAGCTGCTGAAGACTTTGTCCTGCTTAGGCTGCGGGCATCGTCCATCGCAGCGACGCCACTATACTTTTGAATATCTGAGCATTTTGAAAGGCAGGATATGACCGCAACCGCCAGTCGAACCACCAACCGCAGACCCGAGCTTTTGGCGCCCGCCGGAGGGCCCGAGCCCTTTGCCGCCGCACTCGCCGCGGGGGCAGACGCCATCTATTGCGGCATGGGCAGCTTCAACGCCCGCCGCAAGGCCACCAACTTTACCGACGAGGCCTTTGAGCAAGCCTGCCGCGCCGCACATCTAGCCGGGTCGCGCGTCTACGTCACGGTCAACATCGTCATCAAGCAGTCCGAGATGGGCGATGCGCTGCAACTCATCCATCGCTGCTCCACGCTGGGCGCCGACGCCTTCATCATCCAGGACTGGGGCCTGTTCTTTGAGGTCAAGCGCACGATGCCCGGCATCGAGACGCACATCTCGACCCAGGCGAACATCCATGATGACCGCGGAACGCTTTGGTGCCGCGAGCAGGGCGCCGACCGCGTGACCCTCTCGCGCGAGCTCTCCATCGACGAGATCGCCGTCATTCACAACGCCGCGCCCGATGTGGACCTGGAGGTCTTTAGCCACGGTGCCATCTGCTTTTGCTACTCGGGTCTGTGCCTGCTGTCGAGCTTTGCCATGGCTGGCCGCTCGGCCAACCGCGGCATGTGCGCCCAGCCCTGCCGCCTACCCTACGAGCTAATTGACGAGAACGGCCGCTCGCTCTCCCCTGCCGGTCGCGAGCGCGCGCTGTGCCCGCGCGACACCAACACGTCGCTGCTTGTTCGCCGTCTGTATGACGCCGGCGCCGCATCGCTCAAGCTCGAGGGCCGCATGAAATCACCCGATTACGTGTACTCCATCGTTGATGTGTATCGTCACGAAATTGACGACATGCTATCCGGAGCCGCCGTTGCCAAGGACGAGGAAGCCGCCCGCCAGCGCCAGCTCAAGCGCTGCTTCAACCGCGACTTTACGCACGCCTATCAGGACGGCACCTCGGGCGACGAGATGATGAGCTATGAGCGTTCCAACAACCGCGGCCAGATCGTGGGCACGGTGCTGGGCAGCCGCCCGGCCAACCGCGATGTGCGCGGCCTCAAGCCCGACGACCGCCGTCGCCGCGCCGCCATCGCCCGCATTGAGCTGTTTGAGCCCGTGGGCAAAGGCGACCTGCTGGAGCTTCGCCACGATAACGAGTTTGACCAGTTCCTGACCACCATTGCCGCCGATGATGCCGCCGCCGGTGACATCATTGAGTGCCGCGTGCCCCGCAGCATGCCCGAGGGCTGCCGTGTCCGCGTGATTCGCAGTCAGCGCGCCATCGACGCCGCCGGCACCGCGCTCAAGCGCGATGTGCTGCGCCGCCGAGCTGTTGACGTGTCCGTCGTGGCGCGCCTGGGCGAGCCGTTTACTGTCACACTCACCTGCTGTGACAACCCCGCGCTCACCGCCACCGCCACGGGCTTCACCGTCGAGGCCGCCAAGACCCGCGCCGTCGAGGCGGCAGACCTGGTGGAGCATGTAGGCCGCATGGGCTCCTCGCCCTTTGAGGCAGCAAGCTTTGATGTGGCGCTCGATGAGGGCTGCGGTATGGGCTTCTCCGCCGTGCACAAGGTGCGCGCCGCCGCCTGTAAAGCCTTGGAGGAGTCCATTCTGGCGCCGTACGAGGAGCGCGCGAAAACGCTCGAGTTGCCGGTGCTCGACAAATGTACGCGCGCCATGCCCACGCATTACCGCGACGAGCCGCAGATCTGCGCCACCGTCACCTCGCTCGAAGCTGCCGAGGCAGCCCGCGCGGAGGGTGCGACGAGCATCTACATGACCACCGATGCGCTCGATGCGGCCGGGCTCTCCCCCGCCGATGCGCTTGAGCGGGGCATCGTACCCGTACTCGACGAGGTCTGCCGCGCCGTCGACCACGAGCGCGTCGATCCCTGGATCAATGCTGGAGTCACCGTCGCCGTCGGCAATATCTCCGAGCTAGCCGTAGCCGCGCATGCCGGCGCCACGGCCGAAATTCGCTCTTGCCTGCCGGTGCATAACACGGCCTGCATGGAGGCGCTTGCCGAGCGCGGAGCCGGTGCGTTTTGGCTCTCGCCCGAGATTACGCTCGACGAGATTGTCTCGCTCGGCGCCGCGGCGCCCGCGGCTCTGGGCATCACCGTCTTTGGCCGCCCGCGCGTCATGACAAGCGAGCATTGCATTCTGCAGGTTGCCAACGGCTGCATCCACGATTGTGCCAACTGCC
Source organism: uncultured Collinsella sp. (assembly GCA_900541715.1). Taxonomy (GTDB): domain Bacteria; phylum Actinomycetota; class Coriobacteriia; order Coriobacteriales; family Coriobacteriaceae; genus Collinsella. The sequence goes on along the minus strand of UQLI01000021.1, from coordinate 26,171 downwards.
GCCTGCGTGCCCGCAAGCTCTCGCTCAAGAATGTCGACGGAAAGGTCATGCCTGTCCGCACCGATATCCACGGCCGCTCTCGCCTGTACGATGCCTATCCCATCGACCTCACGCCGCAGGTCCCTCAGCTGCTCGATGCCGGCGTGCGTCGTCTCATGGTGGACGGAACGCTGCTCGAAACGGATGAGGTGGGCCGTGCCGTCGCCCGCGTCCGTCGTGCCGTCGAAGCAGCGCAGGCCGGCCGCAAGCCCGCCGCCCGCCTACGCGGGGCGACCTCGGGCTGCATGTTTGTGGGAATCAGCTAACCGAAAGGCTTACACGTGAACGAAGAACCTCAAGTCCTCTACTGCGACGCCTGGCTCATGGCCATCGACAAGCCCGCCGGCATGATCGTCCACGGCGACGGCACCGGCGAGCGCACGCTCACCGACTACGCCAGCGACCTGCTGCTGGCGATGGGCGACGGCTTTGCCGCGACCGACATGCAGCCGCTTAACCGCCTGGACCGCGACACCACCGGCGTAGTGCTGTTTTCGCTCGACAAGCAGACGCAGCCCGCCTTTGACCAGATGGTCATCGACCACGCTTTCGAAAAGCACTACCTGGCGCTCGCCGAGGGCAAGATCGACTGGAACGAGAAGCTCATCGACAAGCCCATCGCCCGCGACCGTCACGACAGCCGAAAGATGCGCGTCGGCGCCAGCGGCAAGCCGTCTCAGACGCGCGTGAAGGTGCTCAAGCGTCTTAAGAGCCGTCGTGGCCTGCCCACGCGCTCGTATATCGATGTCGAGCTGCTCACCGGCCGCAAGCATCAGATTCGCGTGCACCTGGCCAGCGAGCGTCACCCCCTGGTTGGCGACGACCTGTACGGAACGCCGCGCCCCTGCGGCCTGATGCTCCACGCCCACAGCGTGTCCTTCACGCATCCCGTAACCGGCGAGCACATCCACATCGAAGCCCCCTGCCCCTGGGAGCCCTAAACCACCACAATGGGGACAGGCACCTTTGTGGCGGGTTTGCCGCAATGGCTCAGCCACGGCCCCAAAACGTCTCGATCTGTAACAGTTAGAACCCATTTTCCGGTCTATCCGTTACAGATCGAGACATTCGAATCCCCCTCAAGGGAAAATCTCAATCTGTAACAATAACTCGTCAAAATCGGCCCAAGATGTTACAGATTGAGATATTCGGATCCCACCGGAGAAATCATCTCGATCTGTAACATCTGGAGCCCGCATTTTGACCTTCCTGTTACAGATTGAGACGTTATGGGACCACCAGGAAAAACATCTCAGCTTGTAACATCTGGAACCCATATCCCTCTCTTCCTGTTACAGATCGAGACAAATCCCCAAACAGCAAAAGGCGGTAACGTCCCTGGTGGACGTTACCGCCTTTCCATTGGCAAGACCCTTCCGCTCCCGCTACTCGGTAGCCTTGTCGAGAGGCTTCTTAAGGAAGCTCAGAACCAAGCAGCCGACCACAGCGCCGATAGCAAGGGCCAACAGGTACTGCACCGGGTTCGTGATGACCGCGATAACCCAGGCGCCACCGTGCGGAGCGGGGCTCGCGCAACCAAAGAGCATCGACAGACCGCCGGCGGTCGCAGATCCCAGGATGCAGGCGGGCAACACGCGAAGCGGATCGGCCGCGGCAAAGGGAATGGCACCCTCGGTGATAAACGACAGACCCATGATGTAGTTCACCAGGCCTGCCTTGCGATCGGCCTCGGTCCAGCGGTTCTTAAAGAACGTCGTGGAGAGCGCGATGACCAGCGGCGGTACCATACCGCCCGCCATGACGGCAGCCATGATCATATTGCCCTGCAGCGTTTGCTCGGCAAGGGCCGCGGTGCCAAAGACATATGCGGCCTTGTTGATGGGACCACCCATGTCGGTCGCCTGCATGCCGGCGCAGATAATGCCCAAAAGAACGATGCTCGTGCCCGAAAGACCGTTGAGCGCGCCGCTAATGGCGGTGTTGATAACGCCCATAATCGGGTTAACGGCCATCATAAAGAGACTCGTAAAGAGAATGCCCAGCACGGGGTAGATGAGCATGGGCTTGATACCGTCGAGCGACTCGGGTAGCACGCTTGCAGCCTTTTTGAGCGCATTGACGATAATGCCGGCGGCAAAACCGACCAGCAGCGCGCCCAAAAAGCCAGCAGAGACAAGCTGAGCCTGGGCATCGGCATCCATTGCCGTGGTGAGATAGCCCAACGTAAAGCCCTGCTTTGCAATCCAGCCACCCACAAAGCCCGCGGCCAAGCCCGGACGGTCAGCAATGGACATGGCAATATAGCCCGCAAGGATGGGGAGCATAAAGTTGAACGCCTGGTTGCCCGCAAGGTTAAAGAAGGCCGCGACCGGAGTGCTGTGGCCGTATGCGCTCGTGCCCAGCCCCGCCTGGTCCAGCAAGAACGAAAGCGCCATGAGGATGCCGCCGCCAACAACAAAGGGGAGCATGTGCGAAACGCCGTTCATCAGGTCCTTATAGACCCTGCGGCCCAGGCCCTCGGACTCGCCCTCGGCAGCCGCCTGTACCGCGGCGCCGCCGGACACATGATGAATAGGCGCATTGCCCGCAAGCGCAATATTGATAAGTTCCTCGGCGTCATTAATGCCACGCGTTACCGCACAGGAGTAAACCGACTTGCCATCGAAGCGATCGAGCTCGACATTTTTATCCGCCGCAATGATGACACCCTTGGCACCAGCGATGTCTGCCGCGGTCAGTACATTTTTAGCGCCGCCCGAACCCTGAGTCTCGACCTTAATGCTCACGCCCATCTTGGCTGCCTGGTCTTCCAACCCTTTGGCCGCCATAAATGTGTGAGCAATGCCCGTTGGACATGCCGTGATGGCAACGACATCGTAAGTGCCGCCCCCAACCTTCTCGTTTGCAGCTGACATGTTTCCTCCTTTTGCACAAGCAGGCCCAGCCCTCCCCTTCTGAGGGTCACAACCTGCGTATTACCTTGTGTTTGAGTGGTTGATAGCGCCGAAGTGACGGCGCTTTTAAGCGATATCTATACGATGGCCCCGGCGGGCATGATCACGTCGTATGGAAACAGGGGTACTGGGAAATCATGCCCGACGGGGCCATCGGAACCACCACAATGGGGACAGGCACCTTTGTGGTGGTTTTGGCCTTACTTCGCCCCGTTGCTAAACCGTGATGACGTTTTCCATCGTCTGGTACTTGGCGGGCACCTCGCCCGCGGTGATAACCGTTGCGTCACGGAAGTCCGCGAATTTTACGGGAGCCACCATGCCAAACTTACTGGCGTCCGAGATTACGAAGCGTTTGGCTGTATGGCGCATCGAGATACGCTTGACCTGCGCTTCCTCGATATCGGGCGTCGTAAAGCCCTGCTCGGCGGCAATGCCGTTAGAACCCCAAAAGCCGCAGTTAAAGTTGTAGCGGTCTAGGGTTGCCAGAGCATCGGGGCCAACGAGCGCCTCGGTCTCGGGTTTAAGCTCGCCGCCCAGCACCACGGTGCGCATGCCGCGCACAGCGAGATGCTGAGCATGGAGCACGGAATCAGTCACATAGGTGACCGATTCGAGATGCGGAAGATGCTCGATGAGTCTGAGCGTTGTCGAACCCGAATCGATGTACACAAAGCTCTCGGGCTCCACGAGCGCCGCGGCGCGGGCGCAGATACGCTCCTTGTCGTCGTTATGGAGATCACTGCGCTCACTGATCGTTAGGTCGCGCGTCACGTGCGCGCGCTCAAGACTTGTCGCGCCACCGTGCACCTTGGCGATGCGGTGCGCTCGGTCGAGCGTCTGTAGGTCGCGTCGAATGGTAGAGGCCGTCACGCCCAGGGCATCGGCAAGCTCGGGCACCGTTACCGAGCCAGCCTGCTGCACCATCGACACGATCGTATTGAGCCTATCTTCCGCAAGCATCGCTTACTCCTCCTCGGGGTAGACGACTCCCCAATCGGCGCGGAGCTTGGTCATGAGCTCCATCACATCAGAAGCATAATCCAGAAGCTTACGCTTGGAATCGTCGCCGGCGACGGCCTGCTCGAGGTCAGCCATCTCGTAGCACAGGGCATAAGCCTCGGTGCCCGCGGCGACCTCCTCGCGATGACCGTCCGCGGTCCACACGATCGTCGCGTGATCGGCGCGCGGATACTCGTTGACCTCGACATAGCAATTGTCAAAGCTGATAACCGACCGCTTTGGCTGCTTGGAGTGGAGCGTAAGGCTCACGACGCCCAGCTGCTGCTCGGCATTGCGGCAGACGATGCCGCCTGCAACGTCCACGCCGGTCTCGCAGGTGTTACCCAGAGACACGACCTCGACTGGCTGGCTCGCCATAAACAGGCGCATGACGGACAGGGCGTATACGCCAATATCGAGCATGGCACCGCCGGCGAGGTTGCGATTGTAGAAACGGTTGGTCAGGTCGCCGTACTCCTTGTAGCTACCAAAGTTGAGCTGAGCGAGGTTCATGCGGCCAAACTCGCCGGCATCCATGCGGCGGCGCAGCTCCTGATACAAGGGCATGTGGAGCACCGTGGTAGCGTCCATAAGGACCACGTTGTGTTCGGCGGCAATGGCGCGGGCCTCATCGAGCTCGGCGGAGTTGAGCGTGATGGCCTTCTCGCAGAGAACGTGCTTGCCGGCCGCCAGGGCGGCGCGCAGATAGGTGATATGGGTGTTGTGCGGGGTGGTGATGTAGACGGCGTCGATGTCAGGATCGGCGTAGAGATCCTCAACCGTGTCATAGACCTTCTCGACGCCGTACTGGTCGGCAAAAGTCTGAGCCTTGGTGAGCGTGCGGTTGGCAACGCCCGTAAGCTTGCGGCCGGCCAGGGCAAGGGACTGAGCCATCTGGTTGGCAATTACGCCGCAACCGATCACAGCCCAACGGAGCTCGGGAGCCGTAAAGATGTCGTTAGGGAACGGTTTGTCCTGGACCGAAGCAAATGCTGCTTTGGCGGCTGCCGCGGCGTCGAGTGGAGCCTGCTTGGAATCTGCCATTATGTGTCTCCTGTGTCATAGAACGTCTTGCATTTCTGACAGCTCTATATTCGCACAAACACGCGCGTCTGTGCGCGTTTTTGCGTATCTCACCGCTAAACGGTCATTATTGCCCCGTAAACGGCGCATATATACGCATAGGTGCGTAATTAAACGCAATCTAACGCGCATAAACGCGCACACAAGCAATTTATACAGCACGACCCGCTCATTTATGCTTACCCAGTTAGGGTACTCATTTAAGTCTGTCCCCAATGAGTATCCCCAATGAGTGGGGATAGAAAAAGGCCCGGGTGCCGTGGGGCATCCGGGCCTTTGCTAGCAACTTGATGTTGCGGGCAGCTTAGAACTTGTGGCCGCACTTCTTGCAGACGCGCAGCTTGTTCTTGCCGTCCTTCTCGTGACCGACGCGGGTAACCTTACCGCACTCGGGGCAGACGAGATTGACGTTGGAGGCATCGATGGGAGCCTCCTGCGAAACGATGCCGCCCTGCTGGTTGGCAGCGTTGGGCTTGACGGCCTTCTTGACGACCGAAACGCCCTCGACAACGACCTTGTTCTCGGCGGGGAGAGCACGCAGGATAACGCCCTGCTTACCGCGATCCTTACCAGAGAGAACCTGGACCTTATCGCCCTTCTTGATATACATATATCTCCCCTAACTACAGGGTCTCGGGAGCGAGCGAGACGATCTTCATGTACTTCTTGTCACGAAGCTCGCGAGCGACGGGCCCGAAGATACGGGTGCCGACGGGCGAACCATCGTTGTTGATGACAACGCAAGCGTTCTCATCAAAGCGAATGTAGGAGCCATCCTTGCGGCGGATCTCCTTAACGGTGCGAACGACGACGCAACGGACAACGTCCTTCTTCTTGACGTTGGCGCCAGGGGTAGCCTCCTGGACAGCACCGATGAACACATCGCCGATGCCTGCATAACGACGCTTGGAACCGCCAAGCACCTTGATGCAGCGAATCTTGCGAGCGCCGGAGTTGTCGGCGACGTTCAGCATGGTTTGCATCTGAATCATGGTAGATGTTCCTCCGAACTAAGAACCGAAGAGAGGTGCGCAGCCTTTAGACGGCCTGTGGTATGCAAGCCAGGCATACGCACATCTTCGGAAACGTACAAGTCGTAAGAGCGACTGCTTATTTAGCGCGCTCGACGACCTCGATGAGGCGCCAACGCTTCATCTTGGACATAGGACGGGTCTCCATAACGCGGACGGTGTCGCCCACGCCAGCCGTGCACTCCTCGTCGTGAGCGTGCAGCTTCTTGGAGCTGGTCATCATCTTGCCGTACTTGGGGTGACGCTTGCGCTCGGTGATGGTGACAACAATGGTCTTGGCACCGGAGACGGAGGTAACGACACCCGTACGGACCTTACGCGAGTTACGCGAATCAGTCATGTTCTCTCCTTAGGTCCTACTCGGCGACAGCGGACTTCTCCGCTGCGATCTCGCGGGCGCGCTGCTCCGTGAGGACGCGAGCGATGTCCTTCTTCACGGTGTTGACGCGAGCGGTGTTGTCCAGCTGGCTGGTGGCCATCTGGAAACGAAGGTTAAAGAGCTCGGCGCGCATTTCCTTCAGCTTCTCAACGAGCTGAGCGTCCGAGAGCTCACGAATCTCTGCGGGCTTCATTAGTTCTCCTCCTTGGCGGCGGCGGCGTCCTCAGCAGCCCACTTGGCCTCGAGAGCGGCCTCCTCAGCCATCTCCTTCTCGATGCGCTGCTCAGCGTTCTTGGCAGCAACAATCTTGGTCTTGATGGGAAGCTTGTGCTGTGCAAGACGCAGAGCCTCGCGAGCGACCTCCTCGGGCACGCCCTTGACCTCGAACATGATGCGACCGGGCTTGACGACGGCCACCCACTCCTCGGGGTTACCCTTACCAGAACCCATGCGAGTCTCGGCAGGCTTCTTGGTGATGGGCTTATCGGGGAAGATCGTGATGTACACACGACCGCCACGCTTCATGTAGCGGGTCATGGCAATACGAGCGGCCTCGATCTGACGGTTGGTGATCCAATGGGCCTCGAGAGCCTGGATACCAAACTCGCCGAAATGCAGCTCGGTATTACCCTTGGCCTGGCCCTTCATGGAGCCACGCTGCACCTTGCGGTGAAGAATACGCTTAGGGGCAAGCACTACTGACCCCTCCTCTCGGAGTTACGACGACGAGGACGGGAAGAGCCCTCGAGTGCAGGGTTGGGAACAGGCTGGCCCGGGAGCTTCTCGCCCAGGTAGATCCAGACCTTCACGCCGCAAGCGCCCATGGTGGTGCTGGCGACAGCCGTGCCGTAGTCGATCTTGGCACGGAGGGTGTGCAGAGGCACGCGACCCTCGCGGTACCACTCACGACGGCCCATCTCGGCACCGCCGAGACGACCGGAGCACTGGATACGGATGCCCTTAGCGCCGGCCTTGCGGGCGGACTGGACAGCCTTGCGCATAGCGCGACGGAAGGCAACGCGGCCCTCGAGCTGCTCGGCGATAGACTGAGCAACGAGGTTGGCGTCGAGCTCGGGGCGCTTGATCTCGACAACGTCGACGGAGAGCTGGCCCTTGGAGACGCCAGCGACCTTCTCGAGCTCGGTGCGGAGGGTATCGATCTCGGCACCCTTCTTACCGATGACAACGCCGGGGCGAGCGGTGAGGATGATGACCTTCACCTTGTCGCCAGCGCGCTCGATCTCGACGCGGGAGACAGCTGCGCGGGAAAGACGCTTCTCGAGGTACTTGCGGATCTCGAGATCGTTACCGAGGGTCTTAGCGTAATCCTTCTCTGCGAACCAGCGGGAGCGCCAGTTCTCGGTGATGCCAAGACGGAAGCCGGTGGGGTAGACTTTCTGACCCATACAGCTTTACGCCTCCTTTCGAGGAGCAACGACGACGGTGATGTGGGAAGTACGCTTCAGAATACGAGAAGCGGAACCCTTGGCGCGGGGACGGATGCGCTTAAGCGTCGGACCCTCGTCAACATAGGCAGCGGCGACAACCAGGTTGTCGGCACGCAGACCGTTGTTGTTCTCGGCGTTCGCAACGGCGGAACGGAGAACCTTCTCGACATCCACGGCGACGGCGCGGTCGCAGAAGTGGAGGATGTCGAAGGCCTGAGCGACAGGCTTGCGGCGGATCAGATCGACCACCAGGCGGGCCTTGCTGGGGGAAACACGCACGTACTTAGCGACGGCGCGAACCTCGGTGGCCTCAGTTTCAATAGACTTAGTTGCCATTTACGGTTAACCCCCTATTTGGCCTTGTGGCCACGGAACGTACGAGTCGGCGCGAACTCGCCGAGCTTGTGACCAACCATGGACTCGGTAACATACACGGGCACATGCTTGCGGCCGTCGTGGACGGCGATGGTGTGACCAACCATCTCGGGGAAGATGGTGGACGCGCGGGACCAGGTCTTCACGACGTCCTTCTTGCCAGCCTCGTTCATCGCGGTGATACGCGAGAGAAGGCGAGTCTCCACGAACGGGCCCTTTTTGAGACTTCTGCTCATAAGTGCTTTCTCCTAAAACTCGGTATCCGAAATTACTTCTTACGGCGACGAATGATGTGCTGGTTCGAGACCTTCTTCTTCTTGCGCGTACGAAGGCCCTTCGTCGGCTTACCCCAGGGGGTAACAGAGGGACGACCAGAGGTGTGGTTCTTGCCCTCGCCACCGCCGTGCGGGTGGTCGACAGGGTTCATGACGGTACCGCGGACGGTCGGGCGCACGTTCATGTGACGCTTACGGCCGGCCTTGCCGATGACGATGTTGGAGTGATCGGCGTTGCCGACCTCACCGACGGTGGCACGGCAGGTAACGAGGATGCGGCGCATCTCGGAGGAAGGCATACGGACGATAGCGTACTTGCCCTCCTTACCCATCAGCTGGCAGGAGTTACCGGCGGAACGGGCGATAGCAGCGCCCTTGCCCGGCTGGAACTCGACGGCGTGGATGAGCGTACCGACGGGGATGTCGGCGAGGGGCAGAGCGTTGCCCGGCTTGATGTCGGCGTCAGAACCGGACATGATGGTCTGGCCGACCTCGAGGCCCTTGGGGGCCAGGATGTAGCGCTTCTCACCGTCAGCGTAGTGCAGCAGAGCGATGCGAGCGGAACGGTTCGGATCGTACTCGATCGTGGCAACCTTGGCGGGCACGCCGTCCTTGTTGCGCTTGAAGTCGATCACGCGGTAACGACGCTTCACGCCGCCGCCCTGGTGGCGGGTGGTGATGCGGCCGTTGTTGTTACGACCGGCCTTCTTGGGCAGGGGCTCGAGAAGAGACTTCTCGGGCTTGGTGCAGGTGATCTCAGAGAAGTCGGAGATCGTCTGCCAACGCCTACCAGCGGAGGTCGGCTTAAGGTGCTTTACAGCCATTACAATCCCTTTCAATAGGAATCCGTTAGCCATCGCAGACAGGGATTCGAGGTTCTGCCTCGGGTGCGATGACACCGGACGTATACACGGTTCCGGGCGTGTCCATTTTATACGCCCAAAACCTTGAGCTCTCGCCTCCCCTAGTTGGGAGGCATGAGCTCACTCAACAGCAGCGAGTCTTAGGCCTGGTTGCCAAAGACCTCGATGGTGTCGCCCTCGGCCAGCGTGACGATGGCCTTCTTCCAAGAACGGGTCTTGCCGGCGACATAGCGCACGCGCTTGGTCTTGGGCTTGACCGTCAGGGTGTTCACGCGAACGACCTTGACGCCGAAGATCTCCTCGACAGCGTCCTTGATCTGATACTTGTTAGCATCCTTGGCGACCTCGAACGTGTACTTGTTCAGCTCCATGCCGGAGAAGGAACGCTCGGACACGATCGGACGGATGATGATCTCGTGGGCGGTCATTTATGCAAGCACCTCCCCGAAGTGAGCGGCGATGTCGGCGGGCATCAGCACGGCGTTGTTGTTGACGAGATCGTAGGTGTTGGCCTCGTCGGCAGTGATGATGAACGTCTTGGGAATGTTGCGGAACGACAGGTAGGCGTTGACGTCCTCATCGCGAACGATGATGGTCAGACGCTTGCCCTCAAGGCCGAGAGCCTTGAGCATGGCGACGGCAGCCTTGGTGGAAGGCTTCTCGAAGCCGTAGTCGTCGACGAGCACGAGCTCGCCATCGGCCAGCTTGGCGGACAGCGCGGAGCGCATAGCCAGCTTGACCTCCTTGTTGTTCATACGCTTAGCGTAGGAACGGGGCTTGGGGGCGAAGACGACGCCACCGTGACGCCACTGGGCAGCACGGATGGAACCCTGGCGGGCACGGCCGGTGCCCTTCTGACGCCAAGGCTTCTTGCCGCCACCGGAAACCTCAGAGCGGCCCTTAGCAGACTGGGTGCCCTGACGCCAAGAGGCCATCTGGCACTTGACGATGTGGTGCATAACGTGGATGTTCGGCTCGATGCCGTACACCTCAGCGGCGAGCTCGGCCTCGGCGACCTTCTTGCCCTCGCTGTTCTTTACTTCAAACTTTGCCATTTAAGTGTTCTCCTTGGTATGACGCTGGGCTAAATGGGCTGGGCCCTTAGGCCATACGGATGGCGACGAGACCATTCTTGGCACCCGGGACAGCGCCCTTGACCAAGATGAGGTTCTGCTCGGCATCGATGCGGACAACGGAAAGGTTCTTGACGGTAACGCGCTCGTTACCCATGTGACCGGCCATCTTGACGCCCTTGAGGACGCGCGCAGGATAGGCGCACTGACCGATAGAACCGGGGTGACGCTGGAAGTGAGAACCATGCGTCATAGGACCGCGGCGCTGACCCCAGCGCTTGATGCGACCCTGGAAGCCCTTACCCTTGGAGGTACCGATAACGTCGACCTTCTCGACATCAGCGAAATCAGCGACGGTGACGACCTCGCCGACCTTGTGCTCCTCGCCGTTCTCGACGCGGACCTCACGAAGGAAGCGGACAGGCTCGACGCCAGCCTTGGCGAAGTGACCAGCCATGGGCTTGTTCACGTTCTTGGCCTTGATGTCGCCGAAACCGATCTGGACGGCGTCATAGCCGTCGGTTGCCTGAGTTTTAACCTGCGAGACAGCGCAGGGGCCAGCCTGGATGACCGTGACGGGAACGACGTTGTCGTCCTCGTCCCAAACCTGGGTCATGCCAATCTTGCGGCCGAGAATCATGCTGATCAAGATATGATCCCAACTCTCGCGTGGTCTTGGGACAATGCGTACACCACCGAGCGTACGCCCCTAGAGGACCACTACTTACACGACGTGCTCCCCAGTCTTGTATTGCGCCCGGACTACCTGACAACCCTATTAAGCAGGCATTTTGTCCAGCCAGAATACTCCCTGGTTACACACAGCTGATTAGTATACACGGCTGCGGGCGTATCCATCGAGATTCATATTTCACTCACATTGTTTACGCAGGTAAAGTGCGTGGCACGTTCCCAGTGTGCGGCGGAGGGGGCGGGCCTGAGACATATTAAGGTTGCTGCTCTACAGTCCTGCTCACGACGGAGAGCACATTAAGTGCTCTCCTGTTCGTGCGGAACTCGCGACAACCTTAATATGTCTCAGGCCCGCCCCCTCCGCCGCACACTGGGAACGCCACGTTGATGTCTGCTAAACCTTGCTCGCTCAGGCTAATGACTTTGTTGAGGGTCCACTATTTGCTGAAGGGTGAACTTGCATTGATGAGACTCGCCTTCTGCTTGTGGCTTTGCCTCATCGAAATTAAAGATCATGATGGCGCAGTTGGGGAGTTTTGCTGGGAGCTCGAAGCCCTCTGGGGCTGCAGCCTTGATGAATTGGCGGCTGGCGCTGCCGTGGCTTACTGCCAGGAGGGTTTCGATGCCCTCGACGCCCATGATATCGGTGAGAGTGTCTACCATGCGCTCTTGCAGCGCGCGGCTTCCTTCTCCTCCGAAGGGGACCAGGTCCTCGCCTGGATCCCAGACGTCGGTGGGCAGCGCGTCGTGCGGCCCCTCTTCGAAGGAGCCGTAGCAGCGCTCGATGATGCCTTCGCAGGGCTCGGCAGCAGCGTCCGGGCCGAGGAGTTCGGCTGAGACGAGGCTTGCTGTGTCCATGGCTCGGCCTAAGGGTGATGAGACCACTTTGTTGGGGACGACGCCGTGGGCCTTGAGCCATGCGGCTGCCGCCCGTGCCTGCTGGCGGCCCAGATCGGTGAGCGGAGAATCGCAGCGACCCTGGACGAGCTTTTTGACGTTGAATTCTGTCTGACCATGGCGGAGTAGATATAGACGCTTCATGCTCTCCCCTTCTGTATAACCAGCTTTACCGGCGCAGCCCTACTCGTGGGTATGGCCTACGTAGTCTTCGTCGATCGTGATCTTGGTAATCGACTTGGGGTATTCCGATTCGACCCGTTGTGCCAGCGCGTGCTTTAAGTCTTCGGCACTCATCTGCAGATCCGAGGGTCGCACGCAGTCAAAAATCACGTTGGTGTGCGTGGGACCCGGCACACAGCGCAGATCGTGAATTGTAAGACGGCTATCGATCTGTTGAGCCATGGCGTTGATGCGCAAACGCATGCTTGCCAGCTTGGGGTCATCGGTCACGATGGGATCGTAATGGAGCGTGACGATCATGCCGTCTTCGTTCCTAAACGCCTGCTCAATATTGTCGAGCGTGTCATGACTTTCCAGAGGGCTGGCCTCGGCTGCCATCTCGGCGTGAGCGCTTGCGAACTTCCTGCCCGGGCCGTAATCGTGAACCATCAGATCGTGAACGCCCAAAACGCCGGGGTAGCTCATGATCTTGTCTCGAATGTGCTTGACCAGCTTAGGATCGGGCGTCTGGCCCAAAAGCGGGCTCACCGTATCCTGGATGAGTTCAAAACCGCTCCAGCCAATATAGGCACCAACGGCAAGGCCGACCCAAGCGTCAAGGTTGATGCCCGTCACCTGCGAAACGATTGCGCACGCCAGTACGGCACCCGTGGCAAGAACATCGTTCTTGGAATCCTGCGCGGTCGCATGCAGCGTCTCGGACTCAATGCAATCACCGAGCTTTTGGTTGAGGGCCGCCATCCAGAGCTTTACGACCATCGAAAGCACTAGAACTGCCACCAGGGCAAGCGAGAACTCGACAGGTTCGGGGTGGATGACGCGCTCGACCGAGGACTTCACCAGTTCAACGCCAATCAGCAGCACGAGCGCCGCCACGACCAATCCCGAGAGATACTCATAGCGACCGTGGCCGTAAGGATGCTCGGGGTCGGCCGGCTTGCTCGCCAGCTTAAAGCCCAGCACGCTCACGATATTCGAGCTGGCATCGGACAGGTTGTTCATGGCATCCGCCACAATCGAAACCGATCCCGAAACCACACCAATTGCGCCCTTCGCAGCACAAAGCGCAACATTGGCGACAATACACACCATGCCCGCTAACGTGCCCACACGCGCACGATCGCCCTGCGCGCGCTTAACAATCCACTCGACCATCTACATCCGCCCCCACGGTACTACTTATATATCTATTGCTCAAACGGATTGTAGTGTAGCCACTTTGTCCTCCAGATACAAAAAGGCCGCAACCCACAAGGGCCACGGCCTTGGAACAAAACAAAGGAATCGTCCTTTTGTCGCGCAGGTTTATGCGCTTACTTCAGCAGCGCTCGCCACTGTTTCGGGCGAATCGGCTCCGTTCTCCGTCGCCTGCCCCTTCGCCGGCACCACGCCAAAGCAGTAGCTCAGCGCCGCAGACACCGCAAATGCTGTGCCGCCGGCAACGCAGCACCACAGCAAGTTCGAGATGCCGCCCGTGGCAAAGCCAATGACCATGAGGACATTCGTCATGCCAATGGTATAGGCCGTAACGTGGCCCACGGCTGCAACAAGGCCTCCGACGGCGCCGCCAATGGCCATGCACGTCAGGCACCTGCCATATTTAAAGCCGCAACCGTACAGCGCCGGCTCGCTTACGCCGCCAAGAATACCCGAGATTGAATAGCCCAGCATGAGTGCCTTCTCGTCCTTATCCGCAACGCGGAGCGACGCGCCAAAGGGCATGCCCCAAACGGCGAACGTCGCCATCGTCGCGGCGATCAGGATGCACGAATCCGTTCCCACACTCATAAACTGAGCATAGGCAAGCGATAGGACAACGTTGCTGACGCCTGCAATCTTAAGAAACTCCCAACCCGCGGCAAGCCCCATGAGTGTGAGCAGCGACACGATGCCACCGGAATTGCCAAGCATAAACATAAGCTGGCCCAACAGCATGCCCAGATAGCTGCCCGCCGGCGCCGTGATACACAGCGAAACCGGAACCATGACAAGCATGGTTGTAAACGGAACAAACGAAAACGCCACGGCCTTAGGGATAACGCGCTTAAAGAAACACTCCACTCGCCATAGCACGGGCACCGAGATGAGAACCGGAATAACAGTCGTCGTGTAATCGTTGACCGGCGCGGGAAGCAGGCCATACACGGAAGTCATCGATGCCCCCGTCGTCGATGCGGCATCGACGAGCTTAAGCAGATCGGGCGCAATCAATACGCCGCCCAGCATCATGCCCAGCTGCTCCGAGCAACCGAGCTGGCGGGCGGCCGCCCAACCAAGATAAATGGGCAAAAAGTAGTAGCCGGCGTTATAGAGCCAACTGTAGAACAGGCGATAGATTTCGGAATCGGCAGACCACAGGCCCAGCATGCCTTCACCCATAATGACGGCGACGGTGCGGAACAACGCCGCGCAGACAATAAACGGCAGCGCCGACATCATGCTTTTGGACAGATAGTCCACCACGGCCATGGCGTTTGATGAAACCGTCGTTGTAAACGAGGTGTTAGAAACTTGTGACACAGGAACCCTTTCCCAATGTGACATGCGGACTGTCCCCTAGTCACATCGTGCGGTACTGACCGATTGCGCGGTACTTTTCGTAGCGGAGGTTTGTGAGGGTCGCGTCGTCGAGCCGCCCAAGCGTATCGAAGGCATCAAATGCCGAGGACATGACGGCGCCGGCGATCTCCTCATGCGACAGGCCCCTATCGTCAACAATGCCGTCGATGATACCGAGCGCCAACAGGTCGGGAGCCGTGAGCTTAAGCGCCTCGGCGGCCTCATTCGCGCGCTCGGTATCCTTCCACAGGATTGACGCACAGGCCTCGGGGCTCACGACCGAATAGGCCGAGCTCGAGAGCATCAGGATGCGGTCGGCCACGGACAGCGCCAGCGCACCACCAGAGCCGCCCTCGCCTGTCACCACCGAGACAATCGGCGTCTTAAGGCCGCTCATCTCCATGAGATTCTGGGCAATCGCCTCGCCCTGGCCACGCTCCTCGGCACCGATGCCGCAAAACGCGCCCGAAGTATCGACCAGGCACAGAACCGGTCGACCAAACTTTTCGGCCTGGCGCATCAGGCGACGCGCTTTGCGGTAGCCCTCGGGATGTGCCATGCCAAAGTTGCGGCGCATACGCTCTTTGGTCGTGGTGCCGCGCTCGATGGCGATGACCGTTACGGGGCGTCCGTGTTTCCAGCCAATGCCAGCCACCACAGCGGCGTCGTCGCCAAAGTAACGGTCGCCGTGCAGCTCCACAAATCCATCCAGGCCCAGCGAGATCATCTCACCCGCCGTGGCACGATCTGCCGAGCGGGTCTGCTTGACAATCTCGAGCGCGGTTTTGGGCGCCGCCGAGCGCTTAAACAAGTGTCCCAGCTTTTTGCCGCGGCGACCCGTATGCACAATCTCGTGCGGTGCCCCCAGGCCGGGCGCGTGCCCTTCGTGCAGCGCCAGCAGCTCGCCTACCGTGAGCGCAATCTCGCCGCGCGGAACAACGGCATCGCAAAAGCCGTGCTCCAGCAAAAACTCGGAACGCTGGAATCCCTTGGGCAGGCGCTTGTGCATGTTCTGCTCGATCACGCGCGGGCCGGCAAATGCCGTCAGGGCATCGGGCTCGGCCAGGATAATGTCGCCCTCCATGGCAAAGCTCGCGGTTACGCCTCCGGTCGTGGGGTCGGTGAGCACCGTGATGTACAGGCCGCCCGCCTCGCTGTGGCGCCTAACCGCCGCAGAAATCTTGGCCATCTGCATAAGCGAGGTCACGCCCTCTTGCATGCGCGCACCGCCCGAAACGGTAAAGCCGACAACTGGCAATCCCAGCTCGGTCGCACGCTCAAATGTGCGACAAATCTTCTCGCCCACCACGGAGCCCATCGAGCCCATCATAAAGTTGGCGTCCATAAAGAAGAGCGCCGTATCGCAACCGCAGATTTCGCCCCTGCCGCACACAACGGCATCACGCTCGCCCGAACGCTCGCTCACGCTCTTGAGCTTGTCGGCATAGCCGGGAAACGAGAGGAAGTCCTCCGACGCCAGATTGGCATCCCATTCCTCAAACGTGCCCTCGTCGACCGTCATGCGCATGCGCGTGCGACCGCTCACGCGAAAGTGTTTGCCGCAACGAGGGCAGACCTCGAGGTTGTCGTGCAGGCGTGCCTCATCGATCACACGGCGGCACTCCGGGCACTTGATAAACACGTGGCGCGCGGGAAACTCGGCGCATGACTCGGTTATCGGCCCCTCAAGGACATTGACCGTCTTCGCTTTTCTATTCATCAGCATAGAGACGCCCCATCAGATCGGTGTGATACATGCCCGACAAGAACTCGTCATTTGCCAGCACGTCGAGCTGAAGCTCGCTGTTTTCGCTCACGCCCTCAATCACGAGCTCGCCCAGGGCCGAGCGCATCTTGCGAATGGCGCCGTCACGCGTGGGCGCACACACGATGAGCTTGCCGAGCATGGAGTCGTAGTACGGCGGAACGTTCGCACCGGTAAACATGGCCGAATCCCAACGCACGCGCGGACCACCCGGCACACGCAACGCGGTGACCGTTCCGCATGACGGCAGAAAGTCCGGCGTTTCGGCATTGATGCGGCACTCCATGGCATGGTTGCGGACCGGCATGTCCTCCTGCTCAAAGGGCAGAGGCTGGCCGGCCGCCACGCGCAGCTGCCACTTGACCAAGTCGGTATCGGTCACAAACTCCGTAACCGGATGCTCCACCTGCAAGCGCGTGTTCATTTCCATAAAGTAGAAATTGCCGTCGTCCGAATACAGGAACTCGATGGTACCGGCTCCTTCGTAGCCGACGGCACGAGCCAGGTCACGCGCTGCCTTGTGCATGCGAGCACGAATGTCGTCGTGTCCGTCGAGGCACGGCGCGGGGCTCTCCTCGATCAGCTTTTGGTTGCGGCGCTGCACCGAGCACTCGCGCTCGCCGAGCGAAAACACATGGCCCTGCTTATCGGCCATAATCTGCACCTCAACGTGGTGCGCCGGCGCGACGAACTTCTCCATGTAGCACTCGCCGTCGCCAAAAACGGCCTCGCCCTCGGCACGCGCCTCGATGAACGCCTTTGCCGCATCTTCCACGCGCTCGACCTTGCGAATGCCGCGGCCGCCACCGCCGGCACGCGCCTTAATAAGCACGGGGCAGCCAATACGCTCGGCCTCGGCCGTCGCCTCCTCGGGACTTTTGAGCAGATCGCAACCCGGCACGATGGGCACGCCTGCCGCGGCAGCCGTTCGGCGTGCGGCGTCCTTGTCGCCCATGCTGTCGATCACCTCGGCCGAAGGGCCGACAAACGCCAGGCCATACTTGTCGCAGTCGCGCACGAAGCTCGCCTTCTCGGAGAAAAAGCCATAGCCGGGATGAATTGCTTTAGCTCCCGACTTTACGGCACAGGTGAGCACAGCATCGTCGTTGAGGTAGCTCTCGGCAAGACGCGGACCGCCGATGCAATACGCCTCGTCGGCAAGCTGCACGTGCAGCGCGTCCGCATCGGCCGTGGAATAAACGGCGACGGTCTTGATGCCCATATCGCGGCACGCGCGGATAACACGGACCGCGACTTCGCCGCGGTTGGCGATGAGCACTTTGTCGAACATGAAGCCTTCCTTAACTTTCGTGCATGAGTGCAAAAGACATATCGGCGTGGCAGCAAACCTCACCGTTGACGCTCGCAGTACCCGTCGCAAAGCGGAACGGCCCGCGCGCACGCGTGATGGAGCACACCAGATCCACCGTGTCGCCCGGGCGCACCGGACGCTTAAAGCGCACCTTGTCCAGACTCGTGTAGAACGGCGTCGCGCCGCGCGCCTCCTCATCGCCCATCAGCAGCACGCAGCAGTTCTGGGCGAGCATCTCGCACTGAATCACGCCGGGGACAACCGGGTTTCTCGGAAAATGCCCCTGCAAAAAGTACTCGTCGCCCGTAATCGTGATCTTGCCGTGGGCCTCGTCGCCCACCAGCTCGGCTTCGTCAAGCAAAAGCATCGGCTCACGATGCGGCAACAGCTTCTTGAGCTCTTCTTTGTTCATGGATATCACCTATCCGATCCTCATGAGGCAGCTGCCAAACTCCACGAGGTCGCCGTCGGCCACGCAGATCTCGAGTACCTCGCCATCCGTCTCTGCCGTCACCTCGTTGAGGACTTTCATGGCCTCGATGATGCAGAGGGTCTCGCCGGCCTTGACCTTGGAGCCCACGTGCACAAACGGTTCGTCGCCCGGCGCCGGGGCAGCATAGAAAACGCCGACCATGGGAGCGGTCACCTCGGTGCCCTTAGGCTCCGGTGCGGCGACAGGCGCCTGCGCGGCGGGCTCCGGTGCGGCAGCAGGCATGGCGATAGGAGCCACCGCCGGAGCAGTCACGGCACCCGGCATAGGCATGGGCACGGCAACCGGCTGCGCGGCACTCGCGCGCTCGAGCTCGACCGCGGTGCCATCGGGCTCCTCAACACGCACGCGCGTGAGGCCGCGGTCCTCCATCACATCGGCTATCTCGGCAAGTCTTTTGGAATCCATGCTCTAGCTCCTTGCATATCTACGCAGCGCGATGGCGGCATTGTGTCCGCCAAAGCCCAGATTGGTCGAAAGCGCCCAGGTAAGGTCGGCGCGAACCGCTCGATTAGGCGTGTAATCAAGATCGCAGACGGGATCGGGCGTGTGGTAGTTAATGGTCGGGGGCACCACGCCCTGCTCGAGCGCCATGGCACAGGCCATGACCTCGATGGCGCCCGTAGCACCGATCATGTGGCCGGTCATCGACTTGGTCGACGAGACGTGCGCGGCGCGTGCCGCGTCCTCGCCGAGCGCACGCTTAATGCCCGCCGTCTCGGACGAATCGTTGAGCTTGGTCGAGGTGCCGTGAGCGTTGATGTAGAGGCCCTCGGAAGGCTTAACGTCGCCCTCGGCCACCGCCAGCGATATCGCACGGGCGATGCCGGCAGCCTCGGGATCGGGGCTCGTGATGTGATAGGCATCATCGGTGTTGCCGTAACCCACGACCTCGGCATAAATGTGCGCACCGCGCGCCTGCGCATGCTCCATGCTCTCGAGAACCAGCACGCAGGCGCCCTCGCCCATCACAAAGCCGTCGCGGTCTGCATCGAACGGACAGCATGCCGTCGACGGGTCAGGATTAGTGGTGAGAGCACGGCAGGACGTAAAGCCCGCAACGGCATCGGGAATGATTGCGGCCTCGGCGCCGCCGGCCAGGATTGCATCGGCATAGCCATGCTTGATGGCGCGGAACGCCTCGCCCACGGCATGGGCCGAGGTCGCGCAGGCGGTCACCACGGGCAGGGTCGGGCCCTTTGCCTTGTGGCGGATCGCGATATTGCCCGAAGCCATATTGGGGATCATCATCGCGATCATATAGGGCGATGCGCGGCGGGGCCCCCGATCGGCAATCGTGTGGACGTTGTCGACGAGTGTCTGCATGCCGCCCACGCCCGAACCCACGTAGACGCCCAGGCGCTCGCGATCGATGGCGCCCTCGACATCAAAGCCCGCATCGTGCATGGCCTCGTCCGACGCTGCCAGGGCAAACTGAACGCAGGGGTCCAGGTGCTTGGCGTCACGCTTGCCAAAGTACTCGTTGCCGTCAAAACCCTTGACCTCGGCCGCCACCTTAACGGCAAACGCATCGGTCTCGAAGTGCGTGATCGGGCCGATACCGCACGTTCCGGCGCACATGGCCGCCCAGGTGGCAAGCGCGGTATTGCCGAGTGGCGATACGGCACCGATACCGGTGATTGCAACTCTCTGTTCCATCATGGTCTCCTCATTCAAGCCGTTGTTCGGCCCTAGTTTCTACATCGCCATTCCGCCGTCGACACGCACGACCTCGCCCGTAATGTAGGCAGCCGCATCGCTCGCTAAAAAGCGCACCACACCGGCCACCTCCTCGGGCTGCGCCATACGCTTAAGGGGAATCTGCTCCTCGGTTGCCGCGCGAACCTTTTCCGAGAGCTTTGCCGTCATATCCGTCTCGACAAACCCGGGGGCAACCGCGTTCACTCGAACGCCGCGGGGCGCAAGCTCGCGCGCCACCGCCTTGGTCAGGCCGATCACGCCCGCCTTGGAGGCAGCGTAGTTGGCCTGCCCGGCATTGCCCATCAGGCCCACAACCGAGCTCATGTTGATGACGCAACCGCCACGCTGGCGCATAAAGGTCTTGGTGAGCGCGCGCGTCGTATTGAACGTGCCCTTGAGATTGACATCGAGCACGCGGTCGAAGGCATCGTCACCCATACGCATGAGCAGGCCGTCGCGCGTGATGCCGGCGTTGTTGACGAGCGCCCAAATGGAGCCAAAGTCGTTGAGGACCGTTTCCACGCACGCGTTGACGGCAGCGGGATCGGCCACGTCGCATTGATATGCGCGTGCCGTAGCGCCAGACGCCTCGCAGGCTTCGCACGTCTCGCGCGCCGCATCGACGCTGCCGGCATAGACGACGGCGATATCAAAGCCGTCTTCCGCCAGGCCCACGGCACAAGCGCGACCGATGCCGCGCGAGCCGCCCGTGACCAGCGCCACGCGGCGCGATCCGTCACGCTCGAGCGCGCCGTTGTTCAAATTGCCCATGTCGTTCCTTTCGGGTTACAGCCCTGTGGGCTATGCGAGCTCGTCGACAATAGCTGCGACCTGTTCGGCCGTTTCGCACGAATACACACGAACGGCGCTCAGCGTACGCTTGACCAAGCCGGACAGCGTTTTGCCGGGGCCGACCTCAATAAACGTGTCGATGCCTTGATCCTGCAGAGCATGCAGCGTGTCGACCCAGCGCACGGCATGACTCACCTGGTTGGCCAGCACGTCCGATGCCGCTTGCAGGTCGGCCGGATAGGGTGCCGCCGTCATATTTGCCATAACAGGAATGAGCAGCGGGGACGGCGCGTGGCCGGCTTGGATATACGTCGCCAGCCCTTCAGTCGCCTCGGCCATATAGGGGCTATGGAATGCACCCGACACCGCGACCTTCATGGCCCGGCCACCAGCCTCTTTTACCAGGGCGTCGAGGGTCTGCAACGCATCGGGCGCTCCGGCCACAACCGTCTGCTGGGGGCTGTTGTAGTTGACCGGCCAGCAGTCCTCGCCGGCCTGTTTTGCCAGGCCCTCGACCTGCGCCGCATCGAGTTTGATGACGGCGCGCATGCCGCCGGGGCGACGCTCAGCCGCCGTGGCCATCAATGCCGCGCGCTCACACACGAGCTCAAAGCCCGCTCGCGTATCGAACGCCCCCGCAAAGGTGAGCGCGGCGACCTCGCCCAGCGAGAATCCCGCACAGGCGGCAGGCACCACGCCGCGCTCGCGCAGGGCGACGGCGACAGCCAAGTCGTGCACGAACACGCAAGGCTGCGTGTTCTCGGTCTGCGAGAGCTCCTCCTTGGAGGCGCTCCGGCACTGCTCGCTGGTCCCCGGGCGCACCTCGTCGGCAATGGCGAACACCTCGGCAGCCGCCGGCGATGCCTCGATGAGGTCGACGCCCATCGCGGAATGCTGGGCACCCTGACCGGCAAACAGAAACGCTACGCTACCCATGCGAACGCACCCTTAAGGACATGCTCGGCGCCATCGACCAGATCGTCGACGATTTCGCGTGCGCTCTGGCGCTTGTTTACCATGCCGGCAATCTGTCCGCACAAATACGAACCCTCTTCGTAATTACCGTCCTTTGCGGCTTTACGAAGCGCGCCCGTGCCCATGGCCCCGAGCTCCTCGGGGCTTGCGCCCGCCGCCTCATTCTTGGCATACGCGTTGGTAAAGGGGCTCTTGAGGGCGCGAACCGGATGTCCCGTCGAGCGACCGGTCGCACGCGTCGACGTGTCGCCCGCCTTGAGCACCAGCTCTTTGTACTGTTCGGATACGGTGCACTCGTTTGCGACCAGAAAGCGTGTTCCCACCTGGACGCCGGCAGCGCCGAGCATAAAGGCGGCCGCCACACCGCGGCCATCGGCGATGCCGCCAGCCGCAACCACGGGAATATCGACCGCGTCGACAACCTGCGGGACCAGTGCCATCGTCGAGGTCTCGCCAATATGGCCGCCTGATTCGGTGCCCTCGGCAACCACGGCAGTGGCTCCGCGACGCGCCACGAGACGCGCCAGCGCCACCGAAGCCACGACGGGAATGACCTTGATGCCTGCATCGTTCCAGGCCTTCATGTACTTGGTGGGATTGCCGGCGCCGGTCACCACGACGGGCACCTGCTCATCAATCACCACTTGTGCGACCTCGTCGACAAACGGGCTCATGAGCATAACGTTGACGCCAAAGGGCTTATCCGTCTTGGCGCGCAGCTCGTGAATCTGATCGCGCAACCAGTTTGCGTCGGCATTCATGGCCGCGATAATGCCTAAGCCGCCTGCCTCGGACACGGCAGATGCCAGCGAGGCGTCGGCAATCCAGGCCATGCCACCCTGGAACACGGGCTTTTCGATGCCGAGCAGATCGCAGAGAGGAGACTTGAGCATCACTACTTCTCCAATGCCGCCTCGACCGTATCGACGAACTCGCCGACCGTCTTGGGGTTCTCCTCGGTATCGAGCTCAATGCCAAACTCGTCCTCGACGGCAACGAGGATCTCGACGGTACCCAGACTGTCGAGGCCAATCTCCTCGAGCGTGGACTCGGGCTTCATCTCGACATCGTCAAGGCCGGCGGTCTCGCGGATAACGTCGCAAACGCGCTCGAAGGTCTTCTGATCTGTCATGGTAGTTCTCCTTTGTTTGTGCCCCAGGGGCGTTTTCATTTCCTATGTGCAACTACTTCCAGCGAAGTAGATAGCCACCTACATCCAAGCCGGCGCCAAATCCGACCAGGGCGATGGTGTCGCCCGCGTGCAGCGCGCCGGTATTTGCCAGTCGATCGAGAGCAAGCGGAATACAGGCGCTCGAAATGTTGCCGGTCTCGCGCAACGTGCGAACCACGCGCTCGTCCGGCACGCCTAGGCGCTTGACCGCCTGACTCAGGATTCGTTCGTTAGCCTGATGGAATACAAAATGGTCGATGTCTTCGACCGAAATGCCCGCATCGCTCGCAAGCTTATGGACCGTGTCGCAGATGGCGTTGACGCCGAACTTGAACACGCGGCGGCCATTCATGGACAGCACGCTCTCGCTATCTGCGGAAGCCTTAAACGGCGAGTTGCCGACCAGACCGGGAACGTGCAACGTCTCGACGTCGGGCGCCGTCGAAAGCTCAACAGCAAGGGGATTCTCTCCCCCAGCCCCTATGACCGCAGCACCCGCGCCATCGCCAAAGAGCACGCACGTGGCGCGGTCTGACCAGTCAAGGGCGCGCGTCATCTGCTCGGAGGCAACGACAAGCACATGCTTGGCTCGTCCTCGAGCGATATAGCCCTCGGCGACATCGAGCGCAAATACGAAGCCGGCGCAGGCCGCCGAGACATCGAAGGCAGGACACGTCGCGCCCAGACGCTCGGCTACGGCACACGCCTCGGCGGGAACAAGATGGTCACCCGTTGTCGTCGAGCAGACGATTAGATCCAGCTGGCTCGCGTCGATTCCGGACACCTGGAGTGCCCGCTCGCTCGCCGCTACGGCAAGGTCGTCAAGTGACTCGGTGGTGCAGACGTGGCGGCTCTTGATACCTGTGCGAGCAAAAATCCACTCATCCGAGGTATCGAGGAACTCAGACAGCTCGTCATTGGAAACACTGCGCTCAGGAAGTGCCGAACCTGTTCCAAGAATCGTGAAACCCATCACTAACCTCCTTTGAATTGTTGACGTGTTTACATCGACCAAGAGAGGATAACGCATTTCAGTCTTTGTTGACGTGTTAACATTAAATTGTCCAAATGCGACAAAGGCTTCACATTGTGTCTATCTCTCGACACCATTACGCGATTGCCTTATTACCTTAGGAGGTACCAGCTGTTATGGATTTACGCTTAACAGTGGTCGACGTAACCGGATCGACCAACGATGACCTGCTCGAAGCAGGAAAACAGGGAGCGCCGCACGGCACAGGACTTGCCGCCCGGGCTCAGACAGCAGGACGCGGTCGGCGCGGGCACAAGTGGGACTCAACCGTCGGCAACTTATTGCTTTCGATTGTCCTGCGCCCATGCGTTAATCCTGCAAAGTTCTCTGGTCTTGCCGCCGTCAGCGGCTTAGCGGTGCTCGAGGCACTCGAAAAACAGGGTCTTGCAAACGAGATTGGCCTCAAATGGCCCAACGACCTGGTCGCGCGTGGACGCAAACTCGGCGGCATTCTGGTCGAGGCCGCACGCGATAACGAAGGCAACCCCTTTGCGGTCTGTGGCATCGGCGTTAACGTGAACTATGTGCCCGCGGAGGTTCCCGATGGCGGCCTGCCAGCAATCGGCCTGTCAGACCTCAACAAGAACGTTCCCGCCGTCGACATGCTCCTCGATGAGGTCTATCACGCAGTTATAGACGCTGTAGATGCCTGGGCAGAGCGCCTCAACGCCAAGGAAGAAGACGCCGGTCCGCTCGCGCCCGTCCACGACGAATATATCGCTCACCTCAATTGGATCGGGGAGCACGTTATCGCCCGCTCCCCCGCTGAGGACGAGCTGGCGCGTGGCATATTTAGAACGGTCGACGATTGCGGCCGCGCGTGCATCGAAACGGAAGACGGCTTTCGATCCTTCCATTTTGAGGAGGCATCGCTGCGCCCCTTGAGCGAATAGGGCGCCGCAACCACCTACTCGGCAGCATTACCCCGCAGTCCAAACCATCATTCAAAACAAAAGGGCCCCGCTGCCGTTACGGCAGCGAGGCCCTTTAAGCTATGAGCGATATCGCTTAGAGCTTGATGTCGATGTCGACGCCAGCGGGGAGGTCGAGACGCATGAGCGAATCAACGGTGCCCGAGGTGGGGTCGAGGATGTCGATGAGGCGCTTGTGGGTGCGCATCTCAAACTGCTCACGGGAGTCCTTGTTCACGTGCGGCGAGCGGATAACCGTGTACAGGTTGCGCTCGGTGGGCAGGGGGACAGGACCGGAAACGCGAGCGCCGGTCTTCTGAGCGGTCTCGACGATGAGCTTCGCGGACTGATCGACGACCTCGTGATCATAGCCCTTGAGGCGAATGCGGATCTTCTGGGTAGCCAACTTAAACCTCCAAAGAGTGCGAGAGATGTTCTCGCAGGATTACGTAACAGAGAGCTCGAACTTAGGCGTTCTTGCTCATGACCTCGTCCACGATGGACTTGGGCGCAGGCTCATAAGAGTCGAACTGCATCGTGTAGGATGCACGGCCCTGGGTCTGGGAGCGAAGGTCGGTAGCGTAACCGAACATCTCGCCCAGCGGCACCTTGGCACGGATGAGCTTGCTGTTCTTGCGATCCTCCATGCCCTCGATCTTGCCGCGGCGACCGGAGAGGTTGCCCATAACGTCGCCCATGTACTGCTCGGGGGTCTCGACCTCGACAGCCATGATCGGCTCGAGCAGCTGCGGATCGGACTTCTTGAGGGCGTCCTTGATAGCCATGGAACCGGCGATCTTGAAGGCGGCCTCGGAGGAGTCGACCTCGTGGTAAGAACCGTCGAACAGGGTGACCTTAACGTCGAGGACCGGGAAGCCGGCGATAACACCGGTGTTCAGGGCCTCCTGGATGCCCTTGTCGATGGACGGGATGTACTCCTTGGGCACGACGCCGCCGACGATAGCGTTGACGAACTCGTAGCCAAAGCCCTCCTCCATCTTCTCGAGCTTGATGACGGCGTGGCCGTACTGACCGCGACCGCCGGACTGACGGACGAACTTGCCCTCAGCCTTCTCGACGTCGTGACCAGCGGTCTCGCGGTAGGCAACCTGGGGCTTACCGACGTTAGCGTCAACCTTGAACTCGCGGAGCAGGCGGTCGACGATGATCTCGAGGTGCAGCTCGCCCATGCCGGCGATGATGGTC
>UQLI01000020.1 GCA_900541715.1 uncultured Collinsella sp. | reverse complement strand
CCTGCGCAAGACGAAGGCCACATTAAGTGGCCTTCTTTGCGTGCGGAACTCGCGACAAACCAAACCCAACTCGCCAGCCCAGCGGCCATGGGGTCCCAAGGTTTTCAAAAAAGCGGTCGGCGCGCAGTGCGCCGACCGCCGATATAAGGGGGCTGATAGTTTTCAACCAGAGAGGGCTACTTACTCGTCTAGGAGATCCTCTGGCATGTCGTTGCCGTCGCCTAGGTCGACGGGGGCTTCCTCGGTGCTAGTCGCAGTTGCATCCTCAGCGCCTTCGCCTTCGGGCTTTTCTTTGGCGGCTGTCATGCGGGCTACGGCGCATACGCGGTCGTTGTCGTCGACGGTCATCATCTTGACGCCCTGGGTGGCACGGCCGGTCTGACTGATCTCGTCGGTCTTGACGCGAATGACCGTCGCGCCCTCCGTCACGATGAACAGCTCGTGCTGCGGGCCCACCGTCTTCATGGCCGCGAGGTTGCCCTTGCGCTCGGTCATCTGGATGGTGTAGACGCCCTGGCCGCCGCGATTCTGCTCCGGGTAGTCCGCGACCGGCGTGCGCTTGCCGTAGCCGCGCTCGGTGATGACGAACAGATCGCCGTTGCCGTTAGTGACTTCCATGCCCAGAACGCTCACGCCGTCCTTCATACCAATACCGCGAACGCCGCTGGTATCGCGGCCGGTGGCGCGCACCTGCTCCTCGGAGAACATGATCGCCTTGCCCGCGGTGGTGGCTAGGATAATCTTGTCGCCCTCGCGCACGCGGCGCACGTTCAGCAGCGCGTCGTCGTCACGCAGGTTGATAGCGATCAGGCCATCACGGCGGCTGCGATCATATGCGCTCATCACGGTCTTCTTGACCATGCCGCTCTTGGTGGCAAACATCAGGAACTCGTCGGTAGGGAACTCGCGGCAGCTGATGACGCTCGCGATCTTCTCGCCCTCCTCGAAAGGCAGCAAGTTGACGATCGCGGTACCGCGTGCCTGGCGCGTACCTACCGGCAGCTCGTGCACCTTCAGGCGATAGACCTTGCCCTTGCTCGAGAAGAACAGCACGTACTCGTGCGTGGACGCGATGAACATCTCGTCGATGACATCGTCCTCTTTGAGGTTGACGCCCGACACGCCCTTGCCGCCGCGCTTTTGGGCGCGGTAGGCGGCAACCGGGATACGCTTAACGTAGCCGGTGTGGGTGATGGTCACGACCATATCCTCGTCGGCGATGAGGTCCTCGACATCCAGGTCCTTCTCAACCTGGCTGATCTCGGTGCGGCGCTTGTCGCCAAACTTCTTGGAGATCTCGCGCATCTCCTCCTTGATGACACCCAGGATCTTCTCCTCGTGCGCCAGCAGGTCCTCGTAGTAGGCGATGGCGCGGCGCAGGCCGTCCAGCTCTTCCTGAATCTTGTCACGCTCCAGACCGGTCAGGCGGCGCAGCTTCATCTCGAGGATGGCCGTGGTCTGCTCGGGCGTAAAGCCAAAGCGCTCGATCAGGCGGCTGCTGGCCTCGGAATCGGTCTGCGAAGAGCGGATGATGCTGATGACCTCGTCGATATGGTCGAGAGCCATCAAGTAGCCCTCGAGGATGTGGGCACGCGCCTGGGCCTTCTTAAGGTCGAAGCGGGTGCGGCGGGTGACGACGTCGACCTGGTGGTCGATGTAGTGCTGCAACATCTCGCGCAGGCTTAGGCATTTAGGCACGCCGTTGACGAGTGCCAGGTTGTTGGCGCCAAAGGTCGTCTGCAGCGAGGTGTACTTGTACAGGTTGTTGAGCACGACCTGCGGAATGACACCCTTCTTGAGCTCGATGACCAGACGGATGCCCTTCTGGTTGGACTCGTCGCGCATGTCCGAGATGCCTTCGATGCGCTTGTCGTTGACGAGCTGGGCGATCTTCTCCTGCAGGGTGCCCTTGTTGACCATGTAGGGAATCTCGGTAAAGACCAGGCGGCTGCGGCCGGTCTTGGTGGACTCCACATGCGCCTTGGCACGCACGGTAATGGAGCCGCGGCCGGTCTCGTAGCTCTGCTTAATGCCGGCGCTGCCCATGATGATAGCGCCGGTGGGAAAGTCCGGACCGGGCATGATTTGCATGAGCTCGTCGACGGTGGCGTCGGGGTTGTCGATCAGGTGGCAGGTGGCCTCGATCGCCTCGGTGAGGTTATGCGGGGCGATGTTGGTGGCCATGCCGACGGCGATGCCCTGGCTGCCGTTGACCAGCAGGTTGGGGAAGCGCGCGGGCAGCGCCACGGGCTCGGCGAGCGATTCGTCGTAGTTGGGCTGCCAGTCGACGGTATCCTTCTGCAAGTCACGCAGCAGTTCCATGGCGGGCTTGGCCAGGCGACTCTCGGTGTAACGCATGGCTGCCGCGCCGTCGCCGTCGATGTTGCCGAAGTTGCCGTGGCCGTCGATGAGCGGCGTACGCATGGAGAACCACTGCGCCAGACGAACCATGGCCTCGTAGACCGCGGAGTCACCGTGCGGATGGTACTTACCGATAACTTCGCCGACCGTCCAGGCGGACTTCTTGTGCGGGCGGTTGGGGTAGATGCCGCTCTCGTTCATCGCGTACAGGATGCGACGGTGCACCGGCTTTAAGCCATCGCGTACGTCCGGCAGGGCGCGGGCGGTGATGACCGACATCGAGTACTCGATGAACGACTGCTTCATCTCGCGGCCGAACTCCGAAATCTGGAGCTGGCCGCCGTTGATATCCTCGCCTGCGGAGGCGCCGCGGTCGACTTCGCCAAAGCTCTCCTCGAGCTCGCCGTCGTCATCCTCTTCCTCGTCCTCGTCGGCATCGGGGTTGTAGGCATCGGGGTCGCCGTCCTCGCCCTGCTCGGCGCGGGCAAGCAGGCGCTTCAGATCATCGGGCATACCGGCATCGCCGGCCTCGCCCATACCCTCGTTATTGTTGATATCGTCTGCCACGTTACCTCCTCTTAAGCGTCAAGGAAGCGTGCATCATGCGCATGCTTCTCGATGTACTCGCGGCGATAGCCGACCTCGGAACCCATCAGCTCGCGCACGGCGCGGTCCGCCACCACGGCGTCCTCGATCGACACACGCTGCAGGATGCGGGTCTTGGGGTCCATCGTCGTCGAGGCAAGCTGCTTGGGATCCATCTCGCCCAGACCCTTGTAGCGCTGGACGGTATAGCCCTTGCGCTTTTTGGTGATCTTGCCGTCCTTGGCCTTGCCGTCCTCGTCGTTATCGTCGGGGTTCAGGCCCAGGCTCTGGATGGTGTCGCGCAGGATCTCGTCTTCGGGCTGGCGGCCGTTGGGATACACGTAGTGAATCTTGTTGCGCACCTTAATGCCAAAGATGGGCGGGCAGGCAACATAGACGTAGCCGGCATCGATCAGCGGACGCATGTACTTGTAGAAGAACGTCAGCAGCAGGATGCGGATATGCGCACCGTCGACGTCTGCATCGGTCATGATGATGATCTTGTGGTAGCGCGCCTTGGTGATATCGAAGTCGCCGCCGTCGCCGGCACTCGTCGTGACGCCGCAGCCGATCGCGGTAATCAGCGACTGAATGGTGTCACTCGAGAACGCGCGATGGTCACCAACGCGTTCGACGTTCAAAATCTTGCCGCGCAGGGGCAGAATCGCCTGGATGTCTCGGCGACGGCCGTCCTTGGCCGAACCGCCTGCCGAGTCGCCCTCTACGATGAAGAGCTCGGTCAGCTCGGCATCGCGCACCGAGCAGTCGGCGAGCTTACCGGGCAGGGACGCCGTCTCGAGCAGGCTCTTGCGGCGGGTCGCCTCGCGCGCCTTGCGGGCGGCGTTGCGGGCCTTGCAGGCCTGCTGGGCTTTCTTGACGATCTCGCGGGCGGGCTTAGGATGCTCCTCAAGGTAGTCGGCGAGGCCGTCGGTCACGATCTTGAGCGTCAGCGCGCGCATATAGGAGCTGCCGAGCTTGGCCTTGGTCTGGCCCTCAAACTGCGGATCGGGCAGCTTGACCGAGATAACGGCCGAAAGGCCCTCGCGCACATCGTCGCCGGTCAGGTTGGCGTCTTTTTCCTTGAGCAGGTTCTGCTTGCGCGCGTAATCGTTGATCACGCGGGTGAGCGCGGTACGGAAGCCCTCAAGGTGCATGCCGCCTTCGGGGGTGTAGATGTCGTTGGCAAACGACATGACGTTCTCGCCGTAGCCGCTATTCCACTGCAGGGAAACCTCGACCTCGCCCATCTTGGCCACAGGCGCGTCCGGGTCCGATTTGCCCTCGATGTAGATGGGCTCCTTAAAGGCCTCGGGGACGTCCTTGCCCTCGTTGAGGAACTTGACGAAGTCGATGATGCCGCCCTCGTAGCAAAACTCCTCCACGTGGGGAGTCGCTTCGCGCTCGTCGGTCAGCACGATTTTGAGGTTCTTATTGAGGAACGCCGTCTCCTGCAGACGGTTGTGCAGCGTATCGAAATCGTAAATGCAGGTCTCGAAGATCTCGTCGTCGGGCCAGAAGGTGACGGTGGTGCCCGTCGAATCCGAGGTGCCCACGACCTCCATCTTCTTGACGGTCTTGCCGCGCGAGAACTCCATCTCGTAGGTGTTGCCGTCGCGACGAACCTGAACGACCACGCGCTTGGACAGTGCGTTGACGACGGAGATGCCAACGCCGTGCAGGCCGCCCGAGACCTTATAGGCCGAATTATCGAACTTACCGCCGGCGTGCAAAATCGTCATGACGACCTCGAGCGTCGGGATCTTTTTAACAGGGTGCTCGTCGACGGGGATACCGCGCCCGTTGTCGACGACCGTGATGGAGTTGTCGGCGTGGACCGTCACCTGGATCTCGGTGCAGAAACCGGCCATGGCCTCGTCGACGGAGTTGTCAACGATCTCCCACACCAGGTGATGCAGACCGCTGGCGCTCGTCGAGCCGATATACATGCCCGGGCGCTTACGAACGGCCTCGAGACCTTCGAGAATCTTAATCTCGCCGCCATCGTAATCGTTTTCGTTTGCCACACGTCCTCCTTCAGTCAAGAAAATGTGTACAGCCTTACTAGTTTATCGTAAAAAAATACCCTCGGGAACGAGGGTATTTGGCTCTACAAGGCCACCAGATGCGATTTAAGGCTCTTTTTTGCTTTGCACGCCCTTGGCCCACTCGGCGCTGGCTCTCATGGCATTCTCGAGGGCCTCGCGCAGTTTTTGGTCTTCGATGGGCGCCACTTGGCGCTCAATCTCGGTGCGCTCGGCCTCACTTAGGTCGGCGTGCGGGGCCGGCGGGCGCTCGGTCGCCGCTGGGCGAAGGCGCTCCTTGGCGGCGGGCGGCGTGTGACCGGGCGCGGTGGTTTTGAACACCAGGCCGTCCACATGTGCACCGGCGCGCTCCATACGTGCGCGGATGATCTCGCGCAACAGCGTCATTTCCTGCGTCCACGAGGGCGAGTCGAGATATACCAGCAGCTCATTGGACTCGGGCAGGTAGCGCAGGCCCGTCACATGCCGCCCCTCGCGCGTGCCCGAGCACACCGCGTTCCACGCGCGATAGACCGCGCGCGACTCCTCGGCGGCCTCCATCTGCGCACGGCGCTCAGGTGTTGCAGCCGCCAGGATGCGCTGGCGCTCTGCGTTCAAAAACCCACTGAAGGCGACTGTCTCGCTCTCGCGCTCGTAATTAGCACGTCTCACCCATGCTCACCACCTTGGCTCGATCAAGCAGGTCATCGGTAAAGTACCCCAGGTTGGTCGTGGTTATGACCGTCTGGATATCATCGCCGATCAGCCGCAGAAAAGCGCCGCGACGCTCGCCGTCGAGCTCGCTCATCACGTCGTCTAAAAGCAGCAGTGGGGCGGTGCCCAGGACATCGCGAGCCACGGCCACCTCCGCCACCTTCCAGGCCAGAACCAACGTTCGCTGTTGACCTTGGCTGGCAAATGAACGGGCGGAGCGACCCGCCACGGTAAACTCAATCTCATCGCGATGCGGTCCCACCAACGTCACGCCGCGGCGAATTTCCTCGTCGGCGTGCTCATCAAGGGCAGCCAGCATGCGCTCGTACGCCCAGCCCTTCAGCTCTTCGCGATCCTCGACCTGGGGCAAATCCCCCAGTGTGGACGTATAGGTCACGTTGGCAGCCTCGCCGGACGCCACTTGCCCGTAGGCAGTGTGTACATGGCCCGCCAGCCGGTCGAGCAGGGCCAACCGGTGCACGAGCAGAGCCGCGCCCGCGCGGGCAATCGAATCGTTCCACGCGCCGAGCATCTCACGGCAGCACCAGGTCTCCTTGAGCAAGGCGTTACGCTGGGTCACGCAGCGCCCATAGGTGCTCGCAAGATCGGCATAGCGTGCGCTCAGTTGCATGCCAAAGTCATCGAGGGCGGCGCGGCGCACACTGGCGCCTCGCTTAACCATGTCCAGATGGTCAGGGCAAAACAGCACGCTCGGCAGAACCCCGCGTACACCGGCGGCAGAGCATCTCTTGCCGTTGCGGCTAAACGAGCGCTTACCGTCCTCCGCGCTCAACCCCATATCAAGCACGCGGCCGTCGCCCTCGAGCCTCAGCTCGACCTTGCACGAGCCCACGCCGTCATGGACGAGCTCGGCTGCGGTCGGATGCCTAAACGAGGCGCCGCTCGTCAGCAGCTGCAGCGCCTCTATGAGATTGGTCTTTCCCGCCGCGTTGGGTCCCGCAAGTATCGTCACGCCCTCGTCCAGGGCAAGGCGATAGCTATCGAAGCTGCGGTAGTGCGCGACGGAAAGATCGCGGGCGAACATGGTCATGGCGCAGCGCTAGATGCGGACCGGCATGACCAGGTACAGGTAGTTGATCTTGTCGTAGGACTTGAAGATGCCCGCCTGCGAGTAGCTCTTGAGCTCCAGCGTGATCTCCTTCTCCTTGGACAGGGCATTGAGGCAGCCGAAGATGTAGTGGTAGTTGAAGGCGATGGTGCCCGACTCGCCCTCGGCCTCGACATCGATCGTCTCCTGCGCAAGGTCCTGGTCATTGGAAATGGAGGACAGGCCCATCTGCCCGTTCTCGACATCGATCTCGAACTTGACGGCGGGGTTGGCGCTCGCGATAACGGCCACGCGCTTGAGGGCGGCGTTAAAGGCGGCGACGTCAATCTTGACGCTCGTCACGCACGAATCGGGGATGAGCTGCTTGTAGTTGGGATACATGCCCTCGATGCGGCGCGACACGTAGGTGGTGTTGCCGGCCTCGAAGACGACCTGGGTGTCGGTAGCCCCGATCATGATGGTCGCCTGGCTGGCCATGATGTTCAGCGCGTCGTTAAAGGCGTCAGCCGGAACGTTGAGCTCAAAGGAGCCCTCGAGGGTCGAGGTCTCGACCTGCGTATCGCACACGGCCAAGCGGAAGGAATCGGTCGCTACCAGGCGTACGGTGTTGTTCTCGACCTTCATGTGCACGCCGCCCAGGATGGGGCGAGCCTTGTCGGTCGAGGTGACGCGCCACACGCGGCCGACCATTTCGGACAAGACATCGGTCGGCAGCTCCACGGCACTCTCGATGGCATAGGCCGGAAACTCGGGGAAGTCATTGGCATCGAGCGTGTTCAGGCGGAAAGAGCTCTTCTCACAACCAATCAGCACCTGGCGCTCGGACAGCTCAAAGGTGACCGGGGCATCGGGGAGGGTCTTGGTGATATTGGAGAGCATCTTACAGGGGATAACCATCTCGCCCTCTTCTTCGACATGTGCCGCGATGCGATGACGGATCGAGATGGTGTAGTTAGAGGTCTGGAATTCCAAGATGCCGTCTTGGGCCTTAACGAGCACGCCCGACAGAATGGGAAGGGTGGATGCCGAAGCGACACCCTTCATAACGACGCCGATGGCTTGTGTAAGCGAGCTCTGGCTGACGGTGAACTTCATCTTTTAATACCTTTCTATAGATATAAATATCTTAATAATAGTAATAGCACTGACGAAACTGTTGATTACTCCCAAAGACGCAGGTCAGACCCAGAAAGAGAATCGACAGCAACCTGTGTGCAACGGGGGTGGTTTTCCACGTTCAAAACCTGCGCAAAACTTTTCATCACCGCGGGTTGGGTTTTAAACACCTTATGCCCGTGGTTTCGACAAGTTTTCAACAGGTGTCTCTATTTTCCTACGAGCGCAGTGTAATTTTATCGCGCAGTGACTTGAGGTCTTCGGTGACGGTGCGGTCTTCCTGGATCATCTTCTGGACCTTTTTGTAGCTCGTACTGACGGTCGAGTGGTTGCGGTTGCCAAATTCGGCGCCCACCGCCGTGGTCGTCATTTCGCACATCTCGATGGCCAGGTAGATAGCGATATGGCGTGCTTTGGCGATATTGGCGTTGCGACGCGGGCCGATGAGCTCCTCGTGCGTTACGCCGTACTGCTCCTCGATGACGGACTGGACCGTCTGAACGTTGATTTTCTTGGCCGACGTGTCGAAGTACTGGCTGGCGATCGTGTCGATATCATCGAAGGTGAGCTCCCCGCCCTCGCGTTCGCGGTCGCCCGCTTCGCCGGCGCAGCGCTCACAGAAGCTCTCGAGCTCGCGGATGTTGGTGCCCGAGACCTCGGCCATGTGCTTAAAGTGCTCGTCGGTCAGGTGTCCGCCGTCGCCCCCGTAGGCCGCCAGTAGCGAATCGTCGCCCGCCTCGGGCGCGGCGGCGATGGTGTTCTCGTAATAGCGCTGCAAGATCTTGTATTTCATCTCGTAGCTGGGCTCTGCGACCAAGCAGAGCATGCCGGCATTAAAGCGGCTGGTCAGGCGTTCGTCCATGCTCAAGTCTTTGGGTGCGCGATCGGCTGCGATCACGACCTTTTTGTTGTTGCGGATGAACTCGTCCATAAGCTGGAAAAAGTAGTCCACGCTCGCGCGCTTGCCGATAATGTTTTGGATGTCGTCGATGATGAGCACGTCCACGCCGTGGTATGCCTGCATGATGGGAGCGTTGCTCTTCTTTTGGCGGTCGAACTCGGTCATCAGGTCGTCCAGGTACGCCTGGGAATTGGCGTACTTGACCTTGATCTCGGGAGATTTCTCGGCGAGCTCATTTTTGATGGCGAGCAGCAGGTGGGTTTTACCCAGCCCCGATTTGCCGTAGATGAACAGTGACGTGCACGTGCCGCGCTCGTCCGCCAGGGCGGCAAACTTGAGTGCCGAGCGATAGGCGTGGCTGTTCTCGGGCCCGTAGACAAAGTTCTCAAAGGTGAATTTTGAGTTTGCGGCGAGCGGGGCACCGTCTGTGTTCTGCTCCGCCGGCGCTGCCGGCGCCGCCGTGGGCGAAGCGGGGGCCGCAGCGTGCGTGGTCTTTGCCGGAGCGCCGCCCTTCATCTGGTTCATCATACGGCGGAAGTCATCGGCCGAAAGCGTGTTCTTGATCGCAATGCCCGAGTCCTCGCCCGCCGCTGCGTCGTGAGCGATGGGCATGTGCGTGACGGGTGCGTTCGTTGACGTCGCCGCCGCGGCCGGCAACGGTGCCATGGTTTCACGGGAAACATCGCTGCGCTGGTGCTCGATTGTCGGCACATCGCCTGCGGAGGCCGGCACCGCCGGGGAAGCAGCGGGAGCCGTGGCGGGCGCCGTGGCGGCAGCGGATTCCGTCGCGGCGCCTTGCGGTGCCACGATGTCGAGAGCAATCGGTGCAAAGGCGATTTCTTCCAGATAGGCCTCAATAGTCGGCTGATGCTTTTTGAGCTGCGCGATGGCAAAGCGCGAGGGGGCCTCGATCGTGAGCGTATCTTCGGTCAGGCTTATGGCGCGCGATTGCCCCAGCATGTTGATGAGGCGTGCATCTTGGCCGTCGCGCTGGCAAAAGGCGATGGCATCCCCCAGGATGATGCTTGCTTCCTCGTCCACTGTCTCTCCCGTTCTTTAGCTCTGAGCTCGCACGCGAGCGGCGCCGAGTTCGGTCAGATGGTATTTCTGGCCATGCTTGATGACCAAGCCGGCCTGCGCCAAGTCATTGAGCGTGCGTGACCAAGTGGGGGCCGAGTTTCCAAACGCCCTCGCAAGATCGGTTGCGCCGCACGCTTGATTTTGCGCCAGATAGCCCAGCGCGGCGTTGCCGCGATCGCTTACGAACACGTCCGGTTGTGGCTGTGCATACTGATTTACTGCATTAGGATACATCATTTGAGCTGCTGGTTGTTGAGAACTCTGCATCGGTGGCATTTGCTGTTGAAAACTTTGAGGCCACTGTTGGTAAGGCTGCGGAGGCATCTGCTGGGCCCAAGGGCTGTACTGCTGCTGCGGCATCTGCTGGTACGGCTGCTGATATCCCTGCTGGTACTGCTGCGGGAACTGCTGGCCATACCCCAGTGGCGGCATCTGCTGATATGGATATCCCTGTTGGTACGGCTGATAGCCCATTTGCTGGCCACCCGGCGCCCCCGTCGCCTGCTGCATTGCTGCTGCATCCTGATCAGCCAGCGGCATGGCCTCTGGCATGTTTGGCGGCATCGACATAGATGCCGCCTGGGGTTCTTGTGTGGGAAGCATTCCGGGCTGCTGCATCTGTCCCACGGGGGGCTGCATCTGCTGCGTTGCCACGGGGTGCTGCGCAAAAGCTCCCGGCAGGGGATATGTGGGCTGTTCCGTCTCGGGCCGCACGGCAGCGCCGCGTCCGCCGGCACGCTCGATTTCCTGCACGCGTTTAGGGTTCAGGCTTACCGTAACCACGGTGCCGTTGCCCATGTTGTCCTCGATGGATACGGCACCGCCGGCGTTTTCCAAATACTCCTGCACCATGGGAAACCCTGCTCCGGTTCCACGGATATAGCGCTTCATCTTGCTGTTTGCGCTGGTAACGCCAAAGTCGAAAGCGCGTTCCTTGTCGTCGATGCCGGGTCCTTGGTCAGCAAAGCGGATGGTGTCTCCGCCGTCCAGAATCGAGATGATGGGCTCGGCAAAGTGCGCGTGGATAAAGTTTTCGACAATCTCGCGGATGACCATGAGCGAGATATGGCCACCTTGTTCTTTCATGCACTGGTAGACGGTGTTGGTCGTCTCTTCCAAATACGTGCGGACATCTTGCGGATCAATGACGATCACCCGCGGTGTCGACAGCATGTCGTCATAGACGGCGATGCGCGCGGCGTACATGGCTTTTGGCGCCTGCGTGGTTGTCTGCTCGCCTTCCTCACGCTCTTCGCGCATGCCGGTGATGTGCTCGTTGTCGGGTGCCGGGTCTCCGGAATCGACCATGGTGTAAAAGTCGTCAGACATGCCACTCGCAATCTTCCAAAAGGTTTCGAACAAATAGTAGCTCACCGCGCAATGTTTCTCATCTTTCGACAACTTTTCAAAACCTGTTGAAAACTTTGGAAAACGGGCGAAAAGTTCTCAACATTGCCAACATGACCTGTTGAAAACTCGATGAAATATCGTGAAAAGTTGTCATGCACCGCTAAATCGAGCTTGGCTTATGGGGGAACCGTGTGAACTGCGCAACCTTTTACCTTTGATTTCTTGACATTTGAACATTGATTTCCCTACAATCTTCAAGCTCACGTGTCTATATCTGCGTCCGCGTCCCCGCGGACACTCGAAATGCAGCAGGAGGAACTTAAGATGAAGCGTACGTATCAGCCTAATAAGCGTAAGCGTGCCAAGACCCATGGCTTCCGTGCCCGTATGGCCACTAAGGGTGGTCGTGCCGTGCTCGCCCGTCGTCGCGCCAAGGGCCGCAAGCGTCTCACTGTCTAGCAGCGATACACACATCTCGCATGAAGACTATTAAGTCTCGGCAAGATTTCGAGCATGTGTTCAGTCAGGGGCGTCGTTTCAATCACCCTCTGATACGAATGACCATATGTGAATCGGTTGGCGAAGGCGACTCCGGAAGGGTCGCCTTCGTTGGTGCTAAGCGACTCGGTTGTGCCGTCGTGCGCAACCGATCTAAGCGTGTGATGCGCGAGGCCGCCCGCAGCTGCGGATTTCCCGTTGCGGGTTATGACATCATCTTGTTTGCAACTCCCAAGACTAGGGTTTCCTCGCCGCAGGAGATGGACAAGGCGTTGCGTTCGCTTATGAAGCGCGCCGGCGTTGCCGGGGAGGAGCGATGAGCAATCACGTTTTGCGACGTGTTGCCATCGCTCCTATTCGCATATATCAACAGGTTATTTCGCCCTTATTGCCTGACGCCTGCATTTATTACCCAACGTGCTCGCAATACGCCATCCAGGCGATTGAGAAGCACGGTGTTTTGAGAGGCTGCTGGCTTGCCGTGAGGCGCATCGCTCGCTGCAATCCCCTGCACGTCGGCGGTTATGACCCTGTGCCCTAGCGGGCACTCGCTATCGGAGGAAAACTTACATGTGGGATTGGATCGTTAACATCCTTTTCGAGCTGCTCAAGCTCATCCAGACCTTTGCGGTCGACTGGGGCCTGTCCATCATCATCCTGGTGGTCATCATCCGTCTGCTGCTGACGCCGCTTATGCTCAAGTCGACCAAGTCGACGGCTCGCATGCAGGTGCTGCAGCCCAAGATGCTCGAGATTCAGGAGCGCTATGCCGACGATCCTCAGCGCCAGGCCGAGGAGATGCAGAAGTTCTACAGCGAGAACAAGTTCAACCCGATGGCTGGTTGTTTGCCGCTGTTGATCCAGATGCCTGTCCTGTTCGCCCTGTTTACGTTGCTGCGCAACCTGCCGCAGTACTTTAACGACGGCACGTTCTCGTTCTTCAACATCCTGCCCGACCTGACCACCACGCCGAGCGCTTCCTTTGCCGATGGCTTAATGGTTGCGCTGCCTGCGCTGGTCTGCCTGATTCTGTTCGCCGTCCTGACCCTGATTCCGCAGCTCTATATGTCGCGCAACCAGACCGGCCAGCAGGCTCAGAGCATGCGTATGATGGCTGTTGTCATGACGGTCATGATGCTTTGGATGGGCTGGAGCCTTCCCGTTGGTGTTCTGCTGTACTACGACGTCTCGTCTGCTTGGCAGGTTATCCAGCAGATTTTTGTGACGCAGAAGGTTATCGAGAAGGCCAAGGCCGATGAGGAGGAGCGTCTTAAGAACGCGCCGCTGCAGGTTGAGGTCACTCGTCGAGAGAAGAAGCCGCGCCCGCACAAGAAGAAGTAGTGGGATATCAATCTTATTTAGGTACCTAACTTTTGGAGTACGTTATGTCTGAAGAGATCATCGAGGATATGCTTGAGGAGGTTGCCCCGCAGGTCGCGGGCGATTATCCCGAGATTGCACAGCGCTACAAGGCTGGTGAAGAGCTGACCGATGAGGAGCTCGACACCATTGCCGATGTTGCGATTTCCATCCTGCGTTCCATCCTTTCGCACTTCGATGCCGCCAACTCTCCTATCGATGAGTATGAGGGTGACGAGGGTGAGCTGATTCTGGATGTAACGGCTCCCGATCTTGCTGTTCTCATTGGCCGTCATGGTCGCACCCTTGATGCCCTTCAGGTTATGTTCTCTTTGTTGGTGAGCCGCAAGCTTGGCTTTAGGTATCCGGTTGTAGTGGACGTCGAGGGATACAAGAGCCGCCGTCAGGACAAGGTTGCCTCCATGGCTCATTCTGCTGCCGAGCGCGCCATCCGCACTCACAAGAGTGTTTCGCTTCCGCCCATGAATGCCTACGAGCGCCGACTGGTTCACATTGCACTTCGTGGCAATGATGCGGTCGATACTCATTCTGAGGGTTCTGACCCTGATCGCCATGTAGTGATTGTTGCTCGATAATCTACTCGAGCTTATGCTAAGGGGACGTGGTTTCCACGTCCCCTTTTTTTGTCAAAAGTTCTCGATACACTGATTTTTGTCAGAAAGGAGCTTTCGTTGTTAATACTTACTGATCAGCAGGCTGACGAGATGTTGTGTCGTCTAACTTCCTATTGCAAAGAGTATTCCTTGAGCGTAACTGATGTTGAGCTGAGGAAATGTATTCAGCATTTGGATTTGGTTCTGGAAATAAATAAGACAACCAATCTCACCCGTATTCTTAACGTAGAAGATGCTGCAGTACTTCATATCCTTGACTCACTTGTTTTGCTCCCTTATATCAATAAGGCTCCTGAGGGAGCTTTGCTCGATATGGGAACAGGTGCGGGCTTCCCTGGTATTCCATTAACCATAACCACGCATCGTAAAGCAACTTATATTGACTCTGTTGGCAAGAAGGTTGATGCAGTCAATTCCTTTGTCCATGCTCTTGGATTGAAACATGCTCATGCGGTCCATGATCGTCTTGAAGAATATGCTCGAAGCCATAAGAAGCAGTTCTCTGTCGTAACCGCCCGCGCACTGGCCCCTTTACCGATTCTTGTTGAGTATGCGGCTCCGTATCTGAAGGATGGAGGGCTATTTGTTATAACCAAGGGCAATCCTTCGGATGAGGAGCTTGCTTCCGGCATGTCAGCAGCTAAGATTTGCGGCTTCACTTTGCTTCTGAATGACGCAATTGATTTGCCTGAAGGCTTGGGTCACAGGGAGTTCATTGTTCTTAAGAAGAGTCATCCAGCATCCGTCTCATTGCCTCGTGCAAATGGCGTGGCAAAGAAGAATCCGCTTGCCTAGATGTTTCACGTGAAACATAATGGATACTAACAACTTGCAGTGTTTCACGTGAAACATAGCGGTTGATATCGATTCGGAATGTTTCACGTGAAACATCCTCCGTTTGACAGCTTTAATACACACCAGGAGGGACCGTGGGATTTCGCGACGTTAAGCGTTCTAAGAGCGCAAAAGACACGCGTATCATTGCAATCATCAATCAAAAAGGCGGCGTCGGTAAGTCAACGACGGCTGTAAACCTTGCAGCAGCACTGGGTGAGCAGGGTCGTAAGACACTGATAGTCGATTTTGATCCGCAGGGAAACAGCACCAGTGGATTCGGAATTGAAAAAGAAGACCTTGATCACTGCATCTATGATGCATTGTTGAATGATGTGCCGGCAGAATCGCTTGTTCTTGATACAAATTGTAAAAAGGTATTCGTTATTCCGGCTACAATTCAACTTGCAGGCGCGGAAATTGAGCTCGTAAGCGCAATTGCTCGTGAAACCCGCCTTAAAGATTTGCTTGAGCCGATTCAGGACGAGTTTGACTTTATTTTCATTGACTGTCCTCCTTCGCTCGGCCTGCTTACTATCAACGCTTTGACCGCAGCAGACAGCGTTTTGATTCCAATCCAGTGCGAATATTACGCACTCGAGGGCGTTACGAAGCTGCTTGAGTCAATGAAGATGGTCAAATCACGGCTGAACAAGGGTTTAGACACCTATGGTGTGCTTATGACCATGTATGACTCGCGTACTTCACTATCGAATCAGGTTGTTGAGGAGGTTCAATCGTACTTTGGTGATAGGGCGTTTAAGACGCTAATCCCCCGTACGGTTAAAATCTCCGAAGCTCCGTCTTTTGGAGAACCGGTAATTACCTATGCACCTCAAAATAAGGGTGCAAAAGCATATATGAACCTTGCAAAAGAGGTGATCAAGCGTGCCTAGTGTAAAGAAACGTGGCGGATTAGGACGTGGACTCAATGCTTTGGTCTCAGAGGCCGAGTATGAGACCGGCGGTTCGGCTGCATCGGCTTCAAATGCCGCATCTGAAACAAAACTACCTATTGAGGATATCGTTCCCAACCCTAATCAGCCGCGAATTCACTTTAACGAAACTGAACTTCGCGAGTTGAGCGAGTCAATCCAAGAACATGGCGTTTTGCAGCCGCTTTTGGTTCGCAAGCATGGAAACGGCTATGAGATCATCGCTGGTGAGCGTCGTTTCCAGGCGTCAAAGCTTGCTGGCCTTGAAGAATTGCCAGTCATCATTAAAGAGGTAAATGATGAGGAGATGCTCGCTCTTGCACTTATCGAGAATCTTCAGCGTTCTGATTTGAATCCCGTCGAAGAGGCGAAGGGTTATCGTCAGCTCATTGATGCCAGTGGGATGACGCAGGAGGCGTTATCAAAGGCTGTCAGTAAGTCTCGTTCCGCAATTACAAATTCACTTCGTTTGCTAGATCTTCCCGAAGTCGTACAGCAGATGATTTTTGAGGGCAAACTTACTGCTGGTCATGCACGTGCGATTCTTGCAGTTCCCTATGAGGACGCGCGTATTCGACTTGCAGAGAAAGTTGTTACAGAGGGCCTTTCCGTAAGAGCGACAGAAAATCTTGCTCCGTTGTTTTCTGCCGGAGAGACACCTAAGACGCCGAGGCCTGCA
This sequence comes from uncultured Collinsella sp., assembly GCA_900541715.1. Classification (GTDB taxonomy): domain Bacteria; phylum Actinomycetota; class Coriobacteriia; order Coriobacteriales; family Coriobacteriaceae; genus Collinsella. The sequence goes on along the minus strand of UQLI01000020.1, from coordinate 24,465 downwards.
ACGCCTCAGTCTTTTAAAAAGGCTGCCCGCATGCTTCGTCAGGTTTTTAATACCAACGTGCGTGTGAAGAGCTCGTGTGGAAAGAATAAGATTGAGATTGAGTTTAAAGACGAGGAAGAGCTCTCTCGTATTCTTGGCGAAATGATTCAGTTTGATCAAGGAGGCCAAGATGAGGAATAAGATTTTAACAGCGATTGCATTGGTGACGACTGTCGCGGCTGGTGCCTTTGCTGGCTATAAGATCGCGACAGATGATGAGCTTCGAGGTCGTTTGCTTCGTGGCGCGCAAGATATCGTCGATACTTCCAAAAAGAAAATGGATGTTATGACAGAAGATGTTGCCATGCGTACTGCTCAGGTAACGAAGAATCCCAAGATTAACCAAGGTTGGGTTAACAACCAATGGGAAAATGTAGGTTATTAGGTACCTAACAATTACTCAGCATATTTTGAGGGTCCTTGTCTGATTCATGAGACAAGGACCCCTTATTTTGGCCGTAAAAAATGGGACAGGTAGCAGCTGATTCAAAATTAATGTCAATAATTGAAACGACCCCGGTTGCATATTCTGCAACCGGGGTCGTTCGATGTTTCACATGAAACGTTTTGGGGTACGACTCCCCTATGCGTTCTTCTGAACTTTGAAGCGCTGCTTCAGCTGTCCGCAAGCGGCGTCAATATCGTTACCACGGGAGTTACGAATCGTGGTCTCGATGCCACGGGACTCAAGACGACGCTGAAGATCCTCAACCTTATGAATCGGCGACGGCTTGAGCGGGCTACCCTCGATGTCGTTAAGCTGAATGAGGTTAACGTGGCACAGCGTTCCCTCGCAGAAGTCGCAGAGCGCCTGCATCTCGGGATTCGTATCGTTGACACCTTCGATCATGGCATACTCATAGGTCGGGCGGCGGCCAGTCTTCTCGGTGTAGAGTTGAAGCGCCTCGTGAAGGCGAAGCAGCGTGTACTTCTTAACACCGGGCATGAGCTTATTGCGCGTCGACTGGATGGCGGAATGCAGGGAAACGGCAAGCGTGAATTGCTCGGGGATGTCGGCAAATTTGCGAATACCGGGAATAACGCCGCTGGTAGAGACGGTGAGGTGACGAGCGCCGATACCGATGCCGTCGGGGTCGTTGAGGATTCGCAGCGCCTTGAGAACCTCGTCGTAGTTGGCAAACGGCTCGCCCTGGCCCATGAAGACAACGCTCGTGGCGCGCTCGCCAAAGTCGTTGGATACATGAAGTACCTGGTCGACGATCTCTTGAGCGGTCAGAGAACGCTTGAGTCCGTTGAGACCGGTAGCGCAAAAGGCGCAGCCCATGCCACAGCCTGCCTGGGTGGAAACGCAGACGGAAAGCTTGTTACGACGGGGCATGCCGACAGTCTCGACGGAAACGCCGTCGTGGTACTCGAGCAGATACTTGCGAGAGCCATCTTTGGAAACCTGCTTGGTGAGTTCAGTCGGCGTGTCAAAGGCAAAAGCCTCTTTAAGCTGCTCGCGGAAAGCCTTGGGAAGGTTGGTCATGTCGTCAAACGAACAAACGTTCTTCTCAAAGACCCATTCGATGAGCTGCTTCGCGCGGAAGGCGGGCTGGCCAAGTTCGGCCACGAGCTCGCGAATATCGTTTTGGCTCAAGTCGCGAATGTCCTGAGATTTAGTCCTGGGATTCATGGAAGCCTTTCGATTTTGGGGAAACGTAGAGGGTATCGCTACAATATGGTATCAGCTGCAGAAATTATAGAGGAGGAGTCTGCCCATGCCGGGTAAAAGCCTAGAGAACATGCACGTAGCGGTCTTGGCGGGCGGTCATTCCGCTGAGCGCGAGATCTCGCTCAATTCGGGAAAGAACGTTGTGGTGGCACTGAAGGAAGCCGGCTACACCTCGGTGGAGCTGCTCGATACGGCCGCTGATGACTTTATGGTAACCATGGCAACCGGCGGCTTTGACGTGGCGTTTATCGCCATGCACGGTGCCGGCGGCGAGGATGGCGCCATGCAAGGCGCCATGGAGACCCTGGGTATCCCCTACACGGCTTCGGGCGTGCTTGCCAGCGCCTGCGGTGCCGACAAGGAGGTCTCTAAGCTCCTGTACGCCAAGGCGGGCATTCCCATTGCCCCCGGCCTTGCGCTCGAGGTGGGCGATGAAGTCGATATCGATCATATCGTCGAGGTTTGTGGCGAGCGCTGCTTTGTGAAGCCGGCCGTCAACGGTTCCAGCTATGGCATTTCCCTGGTCCATGAGCCCTCCGAGCTGCCCGCGGCAATCGCCAAGGCGTTTGAGTACGGCGACAAAGTGCTGGTCGAGAAGTGCATCGAGGGTACCGAGATCACCGTCGGCGTGTACGGCGAGGACGACGTGCGCGCCCTGCCGATTGTCGAGATTCGCAAGCCCGAGGACTGTGAGTTCTACGATCTGGACGTGAAGTATGTCGACCCTACGGACATCCATCGTATTCCGGCGCAGATTTCACCCGAGAATTACGCTCGCGCTCAGGAGCTTGCCTGTGCTGCTCACAAGGCCCTCGGTTGCCTGGGCATCTCGCGCAGCGATTTTATCGTGAGCGAGGACGGCCCCGTCATCCTCGAGACCAACACCATTCCCGGCATGACCGATACGTCGCTGTATCCGGATGAGATTCGCCACACAGACGACATGACGTTCCCGCAGGTCTGTGACAGCCTGATCCGTATGGGCCTTCGTCGAGCGGGCATTGCATGCTAATCGAGGACGCGGTTTCGTCAGGAACGCCGCAGTTTGTCATCGGCTCCTATGCCACGCTTGCCGAACGCGCCAAAACGCAGTCCTTCGGCCTTATCGAGGAAGATGTGATTGTCCTCGATACCGAGACCACAGGTCTTTCGGTGCAGGACAACGAGCTGATCGAGATCTCGGCGGCCCGTCTTTCGGGCCGCGAGATCGTCGACCGCTTCGATACCTTCGTGCATCCCAAGCAGCTGATTCCCGCCGAGATTACCGAGCTCACGAGCATTACAAATGCCGATGTGGCAGATGCCCCGTCGGCCGCTGAGGCCGTCGCCGCTCTCGCCGATTTTGTCGGTGGTTGCCCGGTGATCGCACATAACGCCACGTTCGATCGCTCGTTTATCGAGTCGGTCAAAGGCGGCGTCAACGTGAGCGATATCTGGATCGATTCGCTGGCGCTGTCGCGCATCGCGCTTCCGCGCCTGGCCTCGCACAAGCTGTCTTTTATGGCCGATCTGTTTGGCTGTGACTCGGTATCACACCGTGCCAATGCCGACGTCGACGCCCTGTGTGGCGTATGGCGTGTGTTGCTCGTGGCGCTCACCGACTTGCCCCAGGGCCTCATGGCGCGCCTAGCCGACATGCATCCGGATGTGCCTTGGTCCTATCGTCCTATCTTCTCATTCTTGGCGGGGCAGAACCCTGGTTCTATCTTCTCTCTCAGCGCCGCTCGTGCTGACGTTCTCAAGGCCGATCGCGCCGACGATCGGGTGGACGCCGACGAACTGCCGGTCCTCAAGATGCCGAGTCGTGAGGAGATTGAGGCAGACTATGCGCCGGGTGGCCTGGTCAATCGCATGTATCCCACTTACGAGCCGCGTGATGAGCAGATCGCGATGGCGCTCGAGGTCCGCGATGCGCTGGTCACGGGCACACATCGCGTAATTGAGGCGGGCACGGGCGTCGGCAAATCGATGGCCTATCTGGTGCCTTTTGCCGAGGCAGCACGCCGTAACAACATCACGGTTGGTATTGCGACCAAATCGAACAATCTTGCCGACCAGCTTATGTACCATGAGCTGCCAAAACTTGCCGAGCAACTGGACGGTGGTCTGTCATTTTGCGCTCTCAAGGGCTATGACCACTATCCGTGCCTGCGCAAGCTTGAGCGCATGAGCCGAGGCCAGGTCGAGATTACCACCAAGCGCGATCCGGCGGACACGCTCACGGCGGTCGCGGTCATTATGGCGTACGTCTGCCAATCAGCCGATGGCGACCTCGACTCGCTCGGCATTCGGTGGCGCAGCGTCAACCGTCCCGACTTTACGACGGCCTCGCGCGAGTGTGCTCGTCGCCTCTGCCCGTTTTTCCCTGATAAATGTTTGGTCCACGGCGCTCGCCGTCGTGCGGCGCATGCCGATGTGGTGGTCACCAACCATTCCCTGCTGTTCCGCAATGTCGCGGCCGAGGGCAGGATTTTACCTCCGATTCGTCATTGGGTAATCGACGAGGCCCATTCCATCGAGCGCGAGGCGCGCCGCCAGTGGGCGCGCGTGGTGTCGGCGGACGAATCACGCGTTCTGTTTGAGCGCCTGGGTGGCTCGAGCACCGGCGCGCTAAGCCAGGTTTCCCGTGATTTGGCAACCTCCGAGGGCTCTACGCTCTATCTGGGCCTTACTGCCAAGGCGACGTCGACGGTTGCGCGCGCGAGCATGGCAATCGCCGACGTGTTCGATGGCGTTCGCGAGCTCGGCCGCCGTGCGCGTGGGGGTTATGACAATGCCAATCTATGGATTGGCCCCGAGCTGCGCGAATCTGACGACTGGCATGATTTCTTACAGTCGGCCTACACTGGCATCGACGCATTGGAACAGGCTGACAAGAGCGTCGACGCGCTGGTGCAAGCCGTCGCCGCCGACAAGCCCGAGGTTGTTGTTGACCTGGGTGATATCTCGCGTCGCCTGCACGAGCTGGTCGAGAACCTCAAACTCATCATTGATGGCACCGATGAACACTACGTGTATTCGCTGCAGGTCAATCGCAGGCTGCGTGCCGGCGGAGAGTCGATGACCGCAGAGCGCATCGACATTGGCGAGGCCTTGGCAACCGAGTGGCTGCCCGAGGTTCACACGGCTATCTTTGCCTCGGCGACTATGACGGTGGCCAAAAGCTTTGAACACTTTAACCATGCGGTCGGCCTCGATCGCATCGGTGCTTCAACATCCTCATCGCTGCACTTGGACTCGAGCTACGACTTCGATTCGAACATGGCTGTAGTCGTTGCGGGCGATATCCCCGATCCGCGCGATCGCGAGAGCTATCTTACGGCGCTCGAGCGCGTGCTGGTCGACGCCCATCTTGCCATGGGCGGATCGGTGCTCACACTGTTCACCAATCGGCGCGACATGGAAGACCTGTACGCCCGCGTTGAGCCCAAGATGGCCCGTGCGGGTCTGGAGCTCGACTGCCAGCAGCGCAACTCATCTCCTCGTCGCCTGCGCGACCGGTTTATCAACGAGCCGACCTCGTCGCTTTTTGCGCTTAAGGCCTTCTGGGAGGGGTTTGACGCCAGCGGCGAGACGCTGCGTTGCGTCATCATTCCCAAGCTGCCGTTCTCGAGCCCCACGGACCCGCTCTCGTGCGAGCGCAACCTGCGCGAAGACCGCGCTTGGGCGCGCTATTCGCTGCCCGAGGCGGTGCTCGAGGTTAAGCAGGCGGCCGGCCGCCTTATCCGCTCGTCGACCGATTGCGGCGTGCTGATTCTGGCCGACCCGCGCCTGGTGACGAAGGGCTACGGAAAGAAGTTCTTAACGTCGCTGCCCACGAGCTCCTACCAGCGCATCGAATCGGCGCAGATCGGTCACTATCTGCAACTGTGGCGCGCACGTCACGAGCGGCGGCGCTAAAGCGGACAGACGAGGGTTTTTGCCATATCGCACAGACGCTTTGACAGGGCGGGGTCATCCAAGATGCGGATGGCTCCGCCCGCTGCGATTACCTGGCTCAGTAGCCAACGCTCGGAGCCGTAATGCACGGTTACCGTTGCCATGTCTGCCCCGCTGCGCTCGATTAGGGTGATGCCGGCCCAGTCCAGATGCTCCGCCATATCGAATGGCATCAAGAGCTTTGCGCTACGCTGCGTCCGGGCAAGGGAATCGTGGAGGGATGCGACGCCCGGTGTGTGAGGCACGACGGAGTCTTCCGTCAAGGTGAGTCCCTCGATTTTATCCATGCGATAGGTGCGCTGCTCATCGATCGCGATGTCCCAGGCAATCAGGTATGTTTGGTCGCCGTTTGCCGTAATGCGCAAGGGGTCGACCAGACGCTCGCGTGGCCGCGCATCGTCCATCGAGCGATACGAGATGCGGCAGCGAACACCGTCCTGAATGGCGCAGCTCAGCTGCTGCCAGTGCGACCCGTGGTTGACGGTGTCAAAGACGCGCTGGTTATAGCCGAGCTCTTCGGGTAGAAGGGCATGTCGAATCCGAGCTGCCGTCTGCGGCTCGATCCCCAACGATTCAAGTTCATGGTTGAGCACGGCGCCCTCAGCGGCACTCAGGCGCAACGGTAGCACGCGCCCGGCGTCACCAGTGAGGGCCACGCGCTCGCCGCGGCATTCGCAGATGATGCGCGCGCCCGATTCTCGGTCCGCGAGCGTCGAGACGATCTCGAGAATCTCGTCGAGCGACGCCCCCGTGATGTCAAAGCGGCTGCAAATCTCGGTTCGTGTCATGCCGCCATCGCCGGCGGCGTAGAGGGCCTCCATGATGTCGATGGCGCGCGAGAGTCTCTGCTCGCTGGTGAGTTTACGCACGGGCATGCTCGTGCACCGTCCTTTCTATGAGGTGGTTCCACGCCTGCTTGAGCGATTTGGGGGCCATGGGCCTCATGCCGTCCATGGCGTGGGCCATGCAAAATGAGGCGGCAGCTTCAAGGTCGCGCACGTCAACGGTCCAGATCCATCCCGCATCGGTGTGTGTGAACTCACCTCGCCCGCGCGTGAGGCCGTTGATCATATCGATCTGCGTCTGAGGGGCGAACGAGAACGTGGCTGCAACGGGCGGTCGGTCGGCGAAATCGAATTCAAAGAACAGATAGTCGTTGAGATTGAAGTCCGCAGGGATGGCGTAGGCCTTCGAAGGACGCCATGCGCGAACGATACGGTCGCAGCGGAATGTCCTGATGTCGTCGGTGACATTGTCGAGGCCGCAGAAGTACGCCACGCCCTCGCGTTCGAACATGCCGTAGACACAGACGGTACGTTCTTTCTGCTCGCCGCGTCCGTTCTGATATAAAAATCGCAGCGCGCATCGCTCGGCAAAGGCGCTCCATACCGCATCGACGGTGGGAGAGCGGCGGATCGGTACTTCGTCCACCGCCGACATGCCGGTGAGGTAGGCAATTTTGGAGCGAATATCGGCAAGCGGCGCGGCAAAGGTGGAAGAGCCGGCCGCTAGCGTCTGGTCGATGGCGTTGAGTAGGATATCGGCGTCGTCTGCGGTGATGAGGCCGCCTGCAGCAAACGTGTGCTCGCGGTCGATTGTCCACGAGCTTTCCTCGGTCTCCTGCGCACCGGCGGGGCGAACCTCCTTGATTAAGATGCCACGCTCGAGCAGTTTGTCACGATCGCGCCGAAACTTGCGCTTATCCGAGTCGATACTGCCCGAGCCATATCCCAGGTCAGAATCCAAGACGATCTGCTCGGTCGTCAGCGGTTCGGGGGAGCTGTTGAGCACAAAGAAAAGATTGAGGATGCGCTGAGCCGTTTTATCGAAACCGGGCTCCGAACTTCCCTTTTTAATTGTCGCGGTCGCGTCGCTTGCCGTCATAGAATCCTCGCATGAGAAGGTAGTTTGCTGCCATGATTTTAGTCCGATATGGAGATTAGGCTATATCCTTGTCCGCTCGGGGCGTTAAGATGGCCCGAATTCGGTCGTTTGCGCTCGCTCGGGGTATACTTTCGACTATATACGGTTCTAATGTGCATGCATTGGGCCTATTTGTCGGATTATGGATGTGGAGCGCACATGGCGAACACCCAGAACTATATTAACCACCTGCTGCAGAACACCGGCATTACGCCGGCATGCAGCGAAGAAGAGCGCTTGGCTGCCGAGGATATCGCTCAGATCTTCCGCAACCACGGCTTTGATCCCGAGGTTCAGGAGTTCAATGCCCCGGCGCCCAGTAGATTGGCATTTGCCGTTACCGGTATTCTTGCGTTTGCCGGCGCCCTGCTGATGGGCATCGGCGCCGGTATCGGCTTGGTCGGCACCTTGCTGGCTATTGTCGGCGCCGTTCTTTACGTGCTCGAGCGCACGGGCCACCCCGTGGTTTCGCGTCTGGGCAAGACGGGCGTGAGCCAAAATGTCATCGCCTACCACAAGGCCTCGGGCCCGCTCGCGTCCCCGCGTAACCGCCCGGTGGTCGTTGTCGCACACTACGACTCTCCCCGTGCTGAGCTGCTCGCCCGCGAGCCCTATGCTTCGTATCGTGCGCTCATCGCCAAGCTGTTGCCCGTTGCCACGGTTGCCCCCGCTGCCGTTGCCATCCTGCGTATCCTGCCGCTCCCCGGCGCGCTCAAGGTTCTGCTGTGGATTGTCGCGATCCTCGCTTCCCTCGTTGCACTTGCCAACGCGGCAAACATCATCTCTAACCGCCATATTCTTCCCTATACGTCCGGCGCGGTGTGCAACAAGTCTTCTGTCGCCGCTATGCTCGGCGTTATGGACAACGTTGCTCCCTTCCAGGGTGAAAACGAGTTTCCCGACGATGTTCCGTTCGATACCTATTTTGGGGAGCAAAAGCGTCGTGCCGAGGAAATGGCGCGTGCAGCGGCGGAGTATGCCGCGGCCCAGCAGCAAAACGACTACGGTAACACCATCGAGTACGAAGAGCCTACCTACGCCGAGGACGAGTTCGGTCAGCCGATTGCTCCCGACACTCGGACCGAACCCGAACAGGGTGAGGCTTTCGACGAGCAGATCGAGGGCTTTGAGGGTGCGTCTGCCGACGAGACGCTGATTGGCGCCATCGTGCCCGAGGATCAGAATCAGGCTGTCCAGGCTGAAGAGTTCAATGACGAGGTTTCCGCTGCCGAGCCGGTGGAGGAGCCTGTCGCGGCCGAGCCCGAGCCCAAGCTCTATCGCAATGCCGCCGGCAACATCCGCTTTGGTTCGGATGCCATCCGTGCGCTCGGAATGCTTCCCGAGTCCTGCACGCTCGATTACGAGGAGGGCGAGGAGCCGACGTTTGAGCCCGAGCCTGCCCCCGTCGTGACTGCGCCTGCGCCCGCTGTCACCGTGGATGATGAGTCTGCCGCGGTTACCGCTGCCGTTGCCGAGCCCGAGGCAGTGTCCGCGTTCGATCCCGCGGCAGGACTGGACATTTTGGCTCCCGCCGCGCCGGCGCAAGACGTTGCGGACGAGTCTGACGACGATTACGTTGAACAGCCGAGGCGCGTGTCTTACGAGAGCGATACTGATTTCTCGGCCGAGATTCCCGCGGCAACGCCCCATGCCGACATTGCATCGGCGTTCTCGTCGATTGGCGCCAGCGCTTCCAACTTCTTTAAGGGTGCGCTTGCAAAGGGCAAGAAATTTGTCGACGATTTCGAGGAGAAGCGCGCTGCCGCACGCGAGGCTGCCGAGCAGGAGGCTATCGCTCAGCAGCAGGCAGCCGAGGCGGCACGTGAGCTCGCGGCGCAAGAGTTCGAGCAGAACGAGGCTATGCAGTCCGTGTCCGTCGACGCCGCCGAAGCTACGACGTCCTTTGAGTCCCAGCAACCGACGTCAGCGGATGTTGTTGAGGCAACAACGTCTTTCGAGGCTCAGCAGCACGTCGATAGCACCATGTCGTTTGATGCCGCGCAGTTCGATTCCACGATAACGTTTGAAAAGCAAGGCACCGCAATTGCCGAGCCCCTTCCTATTTCCGATGAGCAGGGCGACGCGGCAGACGATGACGAGCCCATTGATGCTGCCGAAATCCAAGATGCCGCCGAGGACGAGTCCGTCGAGGCCAACTCTGACGAAGAGCAATACGCGGCAGCCGATCAAGGTGATTCGACCGAGGTCGAGCAGGAGGAAGTGCCTGCGGTTTCCGAGACTCCCGAGACGGATGAGTCGAGGCCTTACTCCACGCAGATTTTCACCATGCCGACCCCGAGTGGTTCCGGTGCCACGGTTGCCAATGTCGCTCCCACCCAGGACGAAACGGTCGATTCCCTTATGGCCCAGATTTCCTCCCAGGCATCGCCGCGTCCGCAGATGAATGTTCCCGATCCGGCGTCGGCGCCGTCGCCTGCACCTTCCTCGTCTCCGCTGGCTTCGGTCCCCGATCCGTCGCTGCCGTCTATGAAGCAGGCAAACGTTGCGTCTCGCACGTCGCTGTTCGACCTTCCCGATCCCTCTGCCCAGGTCAACGACCCCTTTGCTACTGCCCAGGGTCCCGAACCCACATCGGCACCCGTTGCGCCTTCTATGCCCGTTGCGTCGGGCGCGCAGCCGATCGAGACCATTTCGGCTCCCGCCCCGGCGGCACCCAAGTCTCGCAAACGCGGCCTGGGTGGCCTGTTCGGTCGTAAAAGGAAAAACGAGCAGGACAGCATGAGTGATTGGCTGGGCGTCGAAGACGATTACGATGCCAAGAAGTCCGGTCGCGGTATCGGTTCGTGGGATAACTTCGAGGACGATAACGATGGCTGGAAGGGCGGCGCTACGTCTTCCGATGGCGCTTCTTCCGAAGATATGCTCTCGGCTGTCGCCTCTATGGGCGATGATGAGCTGCTCGGTCACGATATCTGGTTTGTGGCAACGGGCGCCTCGGATTGTGATGGCGCCGGCATGAAGGCCTTCTTGGCTTCGCATCGCGATAAGCTCCGCGGCGTATTCTTCATCAATCTTGAATCCGTCGGCGCCGGTAGGCTTTCGGTGGTGACGGTCGAGGGCGAACAGCAGCTGCTCAAGGGCGATCGCCGCATCATGAACCTGGTCAGCAAGGTGTGCAAGTCGTTCCATGTCGATTGTGGCGCGCTCGAGATGCCCTATGCCAAGACCGATGCCTATGCCGCGCTCGAGGCGAGCCGCCGAGCCCTCACCATCGCCGGCGTGGACGGCACGCGTCTGGCTTGCGCTCGTACCGAGGACGACCTGCCCCACAATGTCAACCCGACGAACATTGCCACGGTATCCGAGGTCGTGACCGAGGTTATCCGCCGTTCGTAGACGGAGCTCTAAGGAGTCAACGTGTTTTCGTATATTAAGCGCCATTGGCCTGTCTACGTGATTTTGACCTTGATTGCCATTGCGTTAGGATTTGGGGCTGCCTACATCGTGGGTGCAAAGGGCTCGACCCCCGCCTCCGCAATCAGCGAAGAGGTGGAGCAAGAACAGAGTACGGGTGCCGATGGGATTCCTGAGTCCGAGCAGGCAATCGTTGATGGTGGATCTTCGTCTGCAGAGTAGATACGGCGATTTACATGATTGAAAGCGGGCGAGCCAGGGGACTGGCTCGCCCGCTTTTTCATCGCGCTAGCGCTTCTTTGGGGTCGACCTAAGGCGAGCGAACCATAGGGCTGCGGCACCCGAGGTCAGGAGCGCGGTGATGCAAGCGGCGATGGGAACTGATCCTGTTGCCGGTAGGTCCTGCAGTAGGGTACAGCGTTGAATGACACGGTCCTCGTCATGTGACTCAAGTTTATCGCCGCCGCCGTTGCGGCAAAGATCGACGCGTGCGCTGTTGGTGAGTGCGGTTTGGGGCGTATAAGCCGACGTCGCCTGCATGTGCACGATTGCGCCCCGAGCGTCTGTGCCAAGGATTGCTTTGGCATCGTCAAGGTCGTCGTGCTCATCTTTGAGATCATCGCGGGTCCAAGAATCCGCATCGCTTCGAGTCGTAAAGTCGGCGGCTACCGCACCGTATTCAATTCGAATGCCCGTTACGACGGTATTGGGTGTAAGGTCGAGCTCTTCCGCCTCGAGTGTGGTGGATTCCGTGGTCGAGACATCCGCCTTCCAGAGGCGCCAGCCGTCGTAATCGACGAGGCGACAGTCCTCACCAAGGCTCTCTTTTACTTCGTCGGACTCAAGCCAAGGATTTTCGTGTCCATCGTCAAGTGTCGCGTTCGCCGGTTCATCGACGTCTGTCGAGTCCAACGGCGTCGTGCGATACCACACGTTGCACAGACCGTTGAGGTCGCCGATGGCGACGGGGGTTTCGATTGAGACGAATCTCGCCGTATCGTCCTCGGCACACTCAAGATCATCGGTAATTGTGAACTCATCAACCCAGGTAGTTGAATCGTTTCGAGCGTCGATGGTATAGGAGAAAAGCCCATCCGTATTGGTTTGCATCGCGGCACGGTTTTTACCATCGCCGTTAGCCAACAGGCCCTTTTCGATAGGTTGGACAAGTTCCTGACGCTTGTCGACCTGCCCCTTGATCTCGATGGGCGCATCCTTCATCGCGACGGATTGGACTTCTCCCGTATCCTTTATTTCAAACGTTATCTCCTCGGCAAGGTCATAGGTCCGCGGAGACATCATTTCGCGCAACGAGTAGGTGCCGGGTGCAAGATGTTCGACGCGGTGTGGCTTGTCGGATGAGGTCCAGGAGTCTATTTCGGTTTTATCGGGACCATATAAGGCGAGCTGTGCGCCTTCCACTTCCTGCTCACCGCTTGCATCGACCTTGGAGATATCAACCTTGGTGTAATCGTCGGATACGTTAAGCCGTGCTTCTACAACGGGTGTTTTCTGGTCGGCATAAGTAAGGTCGACAATATGGGTTGTCTGATCGAGCAAGAAGCCTGCCGGCGCTTGAGTCTCGACAACCTCGTAGCGTGCGGTGCCAGATCCCAGTGGGAGGTTGCCCGCGCGTGCTTCTCCAGTTTCATCCGTCGTGACGGTCGCGACAGTCTCACCGTCGAGCGCGGCAATGCTACCGTCGGGGCGCACGATATCACCCGAGGCACGGATCTCAAAGACGGCGCCCGCGAGGCTGCTGCCGTCTATGGCATCGGTTTTAACGATCCTGATGTTTCCGGTCGCGGCGTGGTCATAATACGAGGCGATTGCAACGGGCGTTAGGTTCATGTCGGCGGGTATGTTTACCTCGATCTCTTCGCCGACAAGATAGGGCTCTTTGGCCGAGGTTTCGCGTACATAATAGGTGCCCGGCACGAGCGATTCGGGCAGTGTGACGGTCCCGGTCGCGTCAGTCGTAAAGGTGTCCATTACGTTATGTGCTGGATACCAGCAAGTTTGTGAGACAGGTTCGTGATTGCTGTCGAGGAGTTGGAAGGTGAATCCGGCTAGGGGAACAGAAGCGCCTGTTTGGGCATCGCGTTTTACAATCTGGAGATGCGTCGACAGAGCGTGGTTGTCCACGATATATTGAAGCTCGGCGCCGTCGGAAATCTGATTGGCCCCGACGGTCCATTCCCCTGCACGTTTAAAACCCTCGGGGACGGTTTCCGGAACCTCGCGAACCGTGTAGCCGGCACGGTCGTATGGGACGGCTCCGTGGACACCGGCGGGTCGCTTGCCTGCGCCGAACCATGCTTCGGGCTGATCTTTGGTGGAGGCAAAGCCATAGATGTTTGTGATCAGTGTGCCAACAACCTGCTGAGAGCTGTTGCTGACAACCTCAAAGACAACACCACCCGCCGGCTGCTCCAGGCCGGATTGGTCGCTATTGCCGTAATCCTTGAATTTGGAAATCTCAAGGTTAAACGCAATGGGGATATCGGAAACGCGAGATTCGATCTCGACCACGCCTGAATCGCCGAGCTGGTCGGCTCCAACGGTATAGGTCCAGCTGTCGTTGGATGGCAGGTAGCCCTCGGGGGCTTTTGATTCGTAGATGGTAAAGGTTCCTAAGGGGACATCGGCGAGGGCGGCCCGACCGCTTTCGTCGGTCGTGAGGATTTGTGCCCATCCAGGGGTTGATTGCGACACACACGTGAACTCTGCTCCTGCGAGTGAAGATCCCACCTGGGGGCCGGCATTCGTCGCGGCATCGAGTTTTACGATACGCAGGTTGATGGTGCCGGGCTGTTCATCAATGGCGACCCGCCCGCCGTCATTCCCCGTGGTAAAGGCAATACGATCGTGGCGGGGGACATAGCCGGCCGGCGCCTTCGTTTCAACTAGGTAGTATGCCGTGTTGGGCAGAAGTGTTGCTTGCGCTCGACCGTTGCTGTCCATCTTGATGGTGCCGACACGCGCGCCGCTGGCGCTCTCAAAAATATCGAATGTTGCCCCGGTAAACTGATAGGTATTGTTTCCGCTGGTAATAACGGTGTTAGCAGACTGCTTTTGGAAGGAAACAGAGACCGCCGGCAGTACATAGAGCATGTCTTGACGTTTGCTGCCGCCCGATACGGCCCCTAGATAGCGTCGCGCGCGGTGCGGAGCGGCTTTGATGCTTCCTGATTTTGCGCTGTCGTGGAGCCACCGCGCAGCCGCCACGACTTCATTGTCGGCGGTAAAGTGTCCGCTCTTGGTTTTACCCTGAGCGGTCGTGTAGGAGTAGGTGCCGTCGACATGGGTAGTGCCGTTGAGCATCCATACGGCAAGCTGGGTGGCGGCGCGGGCGCGATCGGGTGAAAGATGGTAACCGCCAAACGACGTGGCGGTAGGATATCCGTGACAAACGATTGCCGCGAACTCGTCGTCGAGCCACACCCAGCCTTGATCAAAGTTGAGCCATGGGCCGCCCGGCTTGGTGGGGCCGGGGCGCTCCTGGTTCATGCAGTAGGCAATCGAGGCGTCTTGAGCTTCATACTTGCCGACGAAGAAGGGCCCACAATCATCGCTAATAGTGCGGAAGCCGAGCTGGTCGTAGCCATCGACGGCAAATGCGGCTCCCGGTGCCAGGCAGCCGAAAAGCAGGAAGAGGAGCAGGAGCAGCGGACCTGTTGCGATTGCGCTGTGGACAGAGTGCGTGGGTGCGTTGGACATGGCTGCTCCTTATCCCTCGTGCGCCGCACGGGGAGGCTGCGACGCGTAGGATGAGGCTACCCCCGAGGTTCATGCGGGTAAGTACCGGAGCCTGACCAAAAGCTTGCCCAATTCCTGACAAATTGAGCTCAAATTCAACAATCAAGCAAAAGTGCAGGTAGAAGATAGGGAGAACAGGAGGTTAAAGGTCCTCGTCTCCACAATTGACGCGATTTTCAAACGAATCTTCACAGCTAAAACAAGCATCGCCACCCTTGTATCGAACAAGACAACCGCGTTATACTATCCCCCACATATGCGGGCATCGCCAAGTGGTAAGGCATCAGCTTCCCAAGCTGACACTCGCGGGTTCGAGTCCCGTTGCCCGCTCCAGTAAAAAGCACAAGCACGGCAGCGTTACGTTGCCGTGCTTTTTACTACCAAGCGCCGGGACTCGAACCCGCCAGGGTGCGAGCGTTAAGCAAACGCGAAGCGTTTGTAGCGAGCAGGCGAAGGCGCCGACGGGCGCCTGAAGCCGGTGCGTATTTGCGAAGCAAATACGCGGATGTCCCGTTGCCCGCTCCATCGAGTACGGGGGACCTCGGGAACGTCGGGTCCAACCCGCTGTGCCCGTGCGTGTGCGCGGACCGGGTCTGCCGACCGCAGCCGGTGCGTATTTGCGAAGCAAATGCGCAGACGTCCTCATGGTCGCTCCAATTCCAAAATGTTAGGTTAATGCCTACTGCCCATACTTGCACCTGCGCACGGTACAATGGTTGGGTTACGACCAACGTGCCAATAACCAAAAAGGAGCCGCTATGATCGATCGCTATACCCGCCCGGAGATGGGACACATCTTCTCCCTCGAGAACAAGTACGCCATTTGGCAGGAGATCGAGGTTCTGGCCTGCGAGGCCCAGGCGGAGCTCGGCAAGATCGGTATTTCCAAAGACGAGGCCCAGTGGATCCGCGACCATGCCAACTTTGAGAAGGCGAAGGTCGATGAGATCGAGGAAGTCACGCGCCACGACGTCATTGCCTTCCTGACCAACATGAAGGAATACATCGATGCCGATGTTCCCGAGGGCGACCCCAAGCCCAGCCGCTGGGTTCACTATGGCATGACCAGCTCGGATCTGGGCGACACGGCCCTGTGCTACCAGCTCACCCAGGCCTGCGACCTGATCATCGAGGACGTCAAGAAGCTCGGCGAGATTTGCAAGCGTCGCGCCTTTGAGGAGCGCAACACGCTCTGTGCCGGCCGCACTCATGGCATCCACGCCGAGCCGATGACCTTCGGCATGAAGTTTGGCTCTTGGGCCTGGGAGCTCAAGCGCGATCTGGATCGTCTTGAGGACGCCCGCAAGAATGTTGCCTTTGGTGCCATCTCGGGCGCTGTCGGCACGTACAGCTCCATCGAGCCGTTCGTCGAGGAGTATGTCTGCGAGCACCTGGGCCTGGTTCACGACCCGCTGTCCACGCAGGTTATCAGCCGCGACCATCACGCCTATCTCGCCGGCGTTCTCGCCACCACCGCAGCCACCTGCGAGCGCATCGCTACCGAGGTCCGCAATCTGCAGAAGACTGATACGCTCGAGGCCGAGGAGCCGTTCCGTAAGGGCCAAAAGGGCAGCTCAGCCATGCCGCACAAGCGCAACCCCATCACCATGGAGAAAGTCTGCGGTCTGTCGCGCGTCGTGAAGTCCAACGCCCAGGTTGCCTTCGATAACGTCGCCCTGTGGCACGAGCGTGACATTTCGCACTCCTCTGCCGAGCGTGTCGCCCAGGCCGATAGCTTCATCGCGCTCGACCACATGTTCCAGTGCCTCATCCGCGTTATCGACGGCCTGCAGCTGTACCCTGCCCGCATGATGGCCAACCTCAATAAGACCCGCGGCCTCATCTTCTCCTCCAAGGTGCTGCTCGCCCTCGTCGACACGGGCATCACCCGCGAGGACGCGTACGCCATTGTGCAGGAGAACGCCATGGCAACTTGGCACGAGGTACAGGATTGTGTCTCCGGCCCCACCTTTAAGGAGCGTCTCGAGGCCGACCCGCGCTGCACCGTCAGTCAGGAGAAGCTCGACGAGATCTTTGATCCGTGGGACTTCCTCACCCGTATCGACACGGTCTTTGATCGTCTGGAGCAGCTGAGCTTCGAGTAGGTTCGGGCATAACGTTAGCTTTTTAGGGCGCTTTGCTGGTAATGTGTGTTGCCGGCAAAGCGCCTCGTTGCATTTAGGGAAAGACGGGGATAATAGTCGTCTCGAATAACATTCTGAGAGGGGATCGCATGATTTCGTTTGATTACAAGCCTCAGGGCGTGTGTGCTCGCAATATTCACCTTGATCTTTCCGATGACGGCAACAAGGTGATGGGCGTTGAGTTTACCGGCGGCTGCGACGGCAATCTCAAGGCTATCTCCAAGCTGGTCGAGGGCGCTCCTGCCGATCGCGTAATCGAGGTTCTCGCCGGTAATACCTGCGGTATGAAAAAGACCTCCTGCGCCGACCAGCTTACACGCGCTATCGAGGCCGCTCGCACCGAGATCGCCTAATGGGTATCGCCGATCACATCAAGAACGGAATATCGCGTCGCGGCTTTGTACTCGGTGGGGCTGCCGCGGGCGCTGCCACGGTGCTTGCCGGATGCTCGAAAAAAACGGGCACCAGCGATGATGCCGCCGGCGAGCCGCAGGTTATCAAGGACGATTCCAAGATCATCTCGATTACGGATGAGTACGAGGCAGTCGACATCGATCTTGAGCCGGCGGCGTCGTGGACGCTGCCTCTGGGTACGCTGCTGTACTACTGCGACGGCGATTACGCCGCGGCGATGATGGCGCCCGCATCGGCGCTGCACGCCAACACACTCGGTGTGCTCAGCCTGGGTGATGGCTCGCTTACCACATTAATCGAGGATCCTATCGAGGGCACGGGATATGCATTCTACGATGTCCGTGCCGGCGACGGCGTATTCGCGTGGGTTGAGATGAACTTTGCCAATTCATCGTGGAAGCTCTACGCTCAAAATCTGTCGGGCGCTTCGCTCTCTGGCGACGTGGTTGAGCTCGATCGAGGTGGCAAGGACTATGATCCGCCCCTGTTTACGGCGTTCGGGTCATCGGTCATCTGGTATAAAATGCCTTCGGCAGGCGGCAATAAAACGAGTAGTGATTCGTTTTGCTATCGTCGCTCGCTTGATGAATCCAAGGCCGAGGTAATTTGGAAATCGACGGGCCGCTTTGCATCGGCCCCGCGCGCGAGCGACGGCATTTTGACCATCTCGCCGCGTGTCCGCAACGACGAGGGCGTCTACTACGGCATAACGGCAATCGATCTGACCGACGGCAACAACACCAAGCGTGCCCAGTTGGTCCTCCCTTCGTCAGTTTTGCCTTTCGAGGCCGTATATATGGGCGATACCTTCGTGTTTTCTATCGAGGCGGCCTATAGTGGCGTGGGCAGCCTGGGCAATATGGGCACGTATATCGGTAATGAGGGAGGGCCGTACCTCTTCCTGTCACGCGAGCCGCTCGCATGTGCGGCTGGCAAGAAGAATAAATACCTTGTTAAGGTACAGGCGTCGCATTTCCTGATCGACACCTCTGCCAAGACCTATGGCTCGCTGCTGTCGCCCGACCGCGCTTTGGAGTATGGCGATTATCCAGCTACGGCGGGAAAATCGGACTCATTCCTTACGTACGCCACGGTGCGCAACAGCCAGGGTATACCAGAGACGGTCACTGCACGCCTATTCTCTCTTTAAGCTTAGAGGGGTTAAAAAGGCGCCAACAGGGGAATAAACGCGTTGTAATTGTGAGTACCGCCCGCCGAGCTGCCGCGTCATAGCGGCATCTGGCGGGCTCAGGTGCGTTAAAATGGGCTTGTTCTTAGCTAATTGAGACAGGGGGGCCGTGTTATGGCTTCAGATGCAAAAAAGATTCTGCTGGTCGAGGATGAGAAGGCAATCCGTGACGCCGTCGCTGCCTATCTCGAGCGCGAAGGCTACTGGGTTGTGGGCGTCGGCGATGGCCAGTCCGCGATCGAGGAGTTCGAGAAGCATCAGTTCGACCTGGTCGTGCTCGACCTTATGCTCCCCAAGATCCCCGGCGAGCGCGTTTGCCGCACCATTCGCGATACCTCGGATGTCCCCATCATCATGCTGACGGCTAAGGGCGAGATCGAGGACCGTATTATCGGTCTTGAGCTCGGCGCCGACGACTATCTGATTAAGCCGTTCTCGCCGCGCGAGCTCGTCGCCCGCGTTCGCGCTCTGTTCCGCCGTGCCCATCAGGCCGACGAGCCCGCCGTCGAGGTACTCGACTTCGGCGATCTGGTCATCGATATCTCGGGCCACAAGATCTTGGTCGAGGGCAAGGAAGTCGATCTGACGGCTTCCGAGTTTAAGCTGCTCACCACGCTTGCCCGCCATCCCGGCCGTGTGTATAACCGCATGGAGCTGGTCGAGAAAGTGCTCGGGTATGACTTTGAGGGCTATGAGCGCACCATCGATAGCCACGTGAAGAATCTTCGCGCCAAGCTGGGCGATGATCCCAAGAAGCCCAAGTGGCTCTACACCGTCCATGGTGTCGGCTATCGCTTCGAGGCTCCGGCCAAGACCGATAAGTCGGACGAGAAATAGGGAAATCACATATGACACCTGCGCGCTTTGAAATCGGACAAAAGCACAAGCAGGAGAGCGAGGCGGGTTCCAAGGCTAGTTGGAACACGCCTCGTTCCGATTCACGGCCAACGATGAGCTATCCCTCGCGCATGGCACTTGCTTTTGCTCTGACATCGCTCATGACGGTATTGGTGCTGGTGGGCGTTGTCTCTGTTGTGTGGGGCACGGTCTTTTCGGATTACACACGCTCCAATATCGTCGAAATCGCAAATTCCGCTGCCGAGAAGTTGGCGACCTCATATGAGGAAAACGGCTCTTGGACCGCGGGAGAACTGCGCACGGTCGCAACGTCGAGTTTGGTTTCCGACGATTTGGGCATGCAGGTCGTCAATAAAAAGGGTGTGATCGTTTATGACGATTCCTGGCCCTCGGCAAGCGCCACCGCCGATGTACGCGAAAACCAGGCTACGACCGACGACACGAGCGGCAAGAGGGCATCGCATAGCCCGGTCTCGTCTGCTCCAACCGACTCCGATAGCGTTGCTAACGTCGAGATTGTAACGTCTTCCGGCGAGCATGTCGGACAGGTAAAGCTGTGGGCCATCGGCTCCGACGCTCTGCTCACCAAGGCGGACTCTGCGTTTAGGGAGAAGACCTTTAACGCCATGGCCCTCGCCGCGGTTGTTGCAATCTGCATTTCGGTCGTTATCGGATCGCTCGTGTCGCGCATGCTCACCAAACCGATTCATCGCATCACCAGTACCGCAAAGCAAATCCGTGACGGCGACCTGTCGGCTCGCACGGGGCTGCGCGGTGATGACGAGATCGATCAGCTGGGTGAGACCTTCGATGAGATGGCCACCTCGCTCGAGAAGGATATGAAACACGAGAAGCGCCTGACCTCAGACGTTGCACACGAGCTTCGCACGCCGCTTATGGCCATGCTCGCAACGGTCGAGGCCATGCAGGATGGCGTGTATCCCACCGACGATGAGCATTTGGAGACCGTTGCTTCCGAGACGCGTCGCCTGGCTCGTCTGGTGCAGCAGATGCTCGACCTATCGCGTATGGAAAACAGCACGGCTCCGCTCAATCTAGAACCGGTGGACATGGTTCCGTTCGTGCGATCGATTGTGAACGGCCAGGAGCGTCTGTTTGCCGACCGTGACCTTCGTCTTCGCTTTGCAGATGAAACCCAAGGGCACGACGATGTCGTCGAGGCCGATCCCGACATGATCACGCAATGTGTTATCAACCTCATGAGCAACGCCATGCGCTACACCCCCGAGGGCGGTTGGGTCGTGGTGTCGGTGCTCAGTGACCGCAGGCACGTCAGCATTGCCGTTTCTGATACCGGCATCGGTATTGCCAAGGACGATCTGTCGCGCATTTTCGGGCGGTTTTGGCGCGCCGATGCCAGCCGCGCCCGCGAAGCTGGCGGCCTGGGCGTCGGCCTCGCCGTGACCAAGCAGATCGTCGAGCGTCACCATGGCTACATATCCGTGGAGTCGGAGCTTGGAAAGGGTACGACTTTTACAATTCATCTGCCCCGCGAGCACACGGCGGACGCGGCATCTACTACAATGGAGCACTAGCTTTTCGCTATTCGGTGAAGGAGGGGCCGCGTCCCTGCCGCTCCGAGTTTGCGAAAACATGCGGGAAAGAACCCGCATTTCTGTCGTATTTAGGTAAGGAGTGACTCACGTGACAACGATGGAGCGTCGTCCGGATTCCCGTGGCAAGGTTCGTGATATTTACGATGCCGGTGAAAACCTGCTGATGGTCGCCACCGACCGCATTTCTGCGTTCGACTTCATTCTTCCCGACGAGATTCCGTTTAAGGGAGAGGTGCTCAATCGCATCTCGGCATTCTGGTTCGATAAGTTTGCCGACATCGTTCCCAATCATCTCGTTTCCATCGACCCGGCGGATTTCCCCGAGGAGTTTGCTGAGTATCGTGACTACCTCGCTGGCCGCGCCATGCTGGTTAAGAAGGCCCAGACGATTCCTATCGAGTGCATCGTCCGCGGCTATCTGACCGGTTCGGGCAAGAAGACCTACGACGAGAACGGCACCGTCTGCGGCATCCAGCTGCCTGAGGGCCTGACCGAGGCTTCCAAGCTTCCCGAGCCGTTGTTCACGCCGTCCACGAAGGCCGAGATCGGTGACCACGACGAGAACATCTCGTTCGAGCGTTGCTGCGAGATCGTGGGCGAGGACATCGCCACGCAGATTCGTGACCTTTCCCTCAAGATCTACAAGGCCGCTGCCGAGTACGCCGCGACCCGTGGCATCATCATTGCCGACACCAAGTTCGAGTTTGGTGTCATCGATGGCAAGGTCACGCTGATCGACGAGTGCCTCACGCCCGACTCCAGCCGTTTCTGGCCTGCTGCCAGCTACGAGGAGGGCAAGATCCAGCCTAGCTACGACAAGCAATTCGTCCGCAATTGGCTCAAGGCCAACTGGGATATGACGGGGGAGACCCCGCACCTGCCCGCCGAGGTCATCGATGGCACGTCTGAGCGCTATCGCGAGGCCTTCCAGATCATCACGGGCTCCCAGTTCACAAGCATGAAGGAGAACGCATAAGTGAGTACCCGTAGCGCCACGAACAAGCGCACGCAATCCCACGAAGTTACCGGGGTTGCGCGCAAGTCTGCCGCATCTGCTAAGCCCGCCCGCCAAGCAGCGAGCTCCGTTCGCGTCGTGCCGGCTTCGTCTAAGGCACGCCGCAAAGAGCTCGAGAAGGGCGAGAACCTCGAGGGCCTCTCTAAAGAGGAGAAGCGCGCCCGCAAGGCTAAGCAGCGCGCCAAGGAGGACCGCATCTATACGGTGTCGAATATCCTCCTCAAGCAGGACGAGGACTACACCAAGCGCCGTCGCATCTGGTGGATTGTGCTCGCCATTGGCATGGTGCTCGTCGTGGCAATTTGGGCCTCGCTGTACTTCGCTCCCGCTGGCATGGTGTCCAGCCCTGTCCAGATGGTCGGCATCGTTTTGTCCTATGTCATCATCCTAGGTGACTTTATCTACGACTTCGCTCGTATTCGTCCCTTGCGCAACATGTACCGCGCGCAGGCCGAGGGCATGTCCGAGAACAAGCTCAACGCTCTTATCGAGCGCGCAGCTGCCGAGGAGGACAAGAAGGACTCCAAGAAGAAGTAGCGTTTGCATACATACTTATCGCTAAGATATAAGGCGCGTCGTTTTTGCGGCGCGCCTTTTTACTGTTCTATAGATAGATGGAGTGGCACATGATTCGAGCTGCCCTGACGGTCGAAGAGGCCCTGGAGGGTATGAAGTCCCTGGAGCCCAAGATTAAAAACTATGCGCGCCTGGTTGTCCGCAAGGGCGTAAACGTTAAGCCCGGCCAGGAAGTCGTCGTTCAGTCTCCGGTTGAGTGCGTGCCGTTTGCGCGCGTGGTGGTCGCGGAGGCCTATGCTGCCGGCGCCGGCCACGTGACGGTCATCTGGGCCGATGATGCCGTGACGAGGCTCACGTACGAGCATGTCGAGAAAAGCTATTTTGAGCAGACGCCCGAGTGGAAGCGCCTGCAGCTGGATTCCCTGGCCCAGGACGGTGCCTGCTTTATCTTTATCGAGGGTGCGGACCCCGCCGCCCTTAAGGGCATCGATCCCGCTAAGCCCGCTGCAGCTTCTAAGGCAAAGAACACGCAGTGCAAAGTTTTCCGCCGTGGACTGGATTACAACATCAATCCGTGGTGCATCGCCGGCGCTCCGGTCGTGGCTTGGGCGCGCGAGGTGTTCCCGGGAGACGCCGATGAGGTTGCAATCTATAAGCTGTGGAATGCGATTCTGCACACCGCTCGCGCCGATGGCCAGGACCCAGAGAGCGACTGGGAGCTCCATGACGCCGCATTCGAAAAGAACCTGCGTTTCCTGAACGGCAATCGTTTCGACTGCCTGCATTACACCGCGGCAAATGGAACCGATCTGACGATTGGCATGACGAAGGGTCACGAGTGGGCCGGCGGCAAGGGCAAGACGCCCGATGGGCACCCCTTCTTCCCCAACATTCCCACCGAGGAAGTCTTCACTTCGCCCGATCGCATGCGCGCCGACGGTATCGTGTACTCGGCCATGCCGCTCATCCACCACGGCAATAAAGTCGACGATTTTTGGATTAAGTTCGAGGGCGGCCGCGTGGTGGACTACGACGCCCGCGTGGGCAAGGCAACGCTCGCAAGTATCATCGATACTGACGAGGGCGCTGCTCACCTGGGAGAGGTCGCGCTCATTTCCAAGAACACGCCGATCCGCGAAAGTGGTGTTCTGTTCTACGATACGCTCTATGACGAGAACGCTAGCTGCCATCTCGCGCTAGGTGTCGGTT
Organism: uncultured Collinsella sp.; assembly: GCA_900541715.1. Taxonomy (GTDB): domain Bacteria; phylum Actinomycetota; class Coriobacteriia; order Coriobacteriales; family Coriobacteriaceae; genus Collinsella. The sequence goes on along the minus strand of UQLI01000020.1, from coordinate 833 downwards.
TCCCCGAATGCATCGAGGGTGGGTACGACATGTCCAAGGAGGAGCTCCTGGAGCATGGTGTTAACGTCTCGAGCACGCACGTCGATTTTATGATCGGCACGGACGACATCGATATTACGGGCATTACGCCTGATGGACGTGAAGTTGTGATTTTCCAGAACGGCCAATGGAGTTGGGAATAGTCCCAGACCGTGGTACAATGCCACCCGCGGGCCGTTAGCTCAGCTGGCAGAGCAGGGGACTTTTAATCCCAAGGTCCAGGGTTCGAACCCCTGACGGCCCACCATAGAATAGAAAAGCGACTGGCGGATGCCGGCCGCTTTTTTGTTACCGCGGCACGGGTTCGAACCCGAAAGGGCGCGGAGCTGAGGAAACGCATGAGCGTTTGCCAGCGCAGCGCGCAAGGCGCGAAAGCGCCGCAGCGGCCGCCTGCGAAGCAGGCTGAACCCCTGACGGCCCACCCAAAGATTGTTGAGACAGTCAACTTCGGTTGGCCGTCTTTTTTGTTGCCGGTGCACGGGTTCGAACCCGTATCTATCTATATATAAGAACGCTTGGCGAACAAAACCCGCCTTTTACCGATGGGAAACAAATAGCTGATGCCTTTGGAGTAAAGTAGCGCTCCAGAGATGACCGATGTCTCAATACTCATAAAACAGCTGGTCATCGCCAATATCAGAAGCTGCTGCTTCGAATACGGCCTCAGCGAAGCAACTGAGGGTTCTATTCATTTGTGAACAAAATATGGAGTGCGCGATTCCCGCCCCCGGGGCCCCTCCGGTCTGGCAATATATCTCCTTGCCGCGCGGCCCGGTGGAACCGGATGAGCCGCG
>UQLI01000019.1 GCA_900541715.1 uncultured Collinsella sp. | reverse complement strand
CAGGCGGTCGACGATGATCTCGAGGTGCAGCTCGCCCATGCCGGCGATGATGGTCTGACCGGTCTCGTGGTTGGTGGACACCTGGAAGGTCGGGTCCTCCTCGGCGAGCTTGGTCAGAGCAAGGGACATCTTGTCCTGCTCGGCCTTGGTCTTGGGCTCGATGGCAACGTCGATAACGGGCTTAGCGAACTCGATCTTCTCGAGGACGATCTCCTTGCCCTCGGCGCACAGGGTGTCACCGGTGGTGGAGTTCTTGAAGCCGACGCAAGCGACGATGTCGCCGGCGGCAGCGTCGTCACGGTCGATACGCTCTGCGGCGTTCATCTCGAGGATGCGGCCGAGGCGCTCGCGCTGACCGTTGGAAGCGTTGACCACGTAGGAGCCGGACTCGGCGCGGCCGGAGTAAACGCGGACATAGGTGAGCTTACCGACGAACGGGTCGGTCATGATCTTGAAGACCAGGCCGGAGAAGGGCTCGTCGAAGGAAGGATGACGCTGGATCTCCTCGCCGGTGTCCGGATCGGTACCGGTGACGGCCTCGACGTCGAGCGGGCTGGGCAGGTAGTCGACAACAGCGTCGAGCAGTTCCTGAACGCCCTTGTTCTTGTAGGCGGAGCCCACGAAGACGAGGTTGAGCTCGTTGGCCAGAACGCCCTTGCGCAGAGCAGCCTTGAGCTCCTCGACGGTGAAGTCCTCCTCCATGAGGATCTTCTCCATGAGCTCGTCGTCAAAGCTGGCAGCAGCGTCGAGGAGCTCCTCGCGCTTGGTAGCAGCGATGTCGGCAAACTCAGCCGGGATCTCGTCCATCGGCTCGGGGTAGGTCATACCCTTCTCGTCGGCCTTAAAGTCCCATGCAGTCATGGTAACCAGGTCGATGACTCCCCAGAAGTTGTCCTCGGCGCCCATCGGGACCTGAGCGGCCACAGCATTAGCGTCGAGACGATCCTTCATGGTCTCGATAGCGTTGAAGAAGTCAGCGCCCACGCGGTCATACTTGTTGATGAAGGCGATGCGGGGGACGTTGAAGGTGGAAGCCTGACGCCAAACGGTCTCAGACTGGGGCTGAACGCCGGCAACGGCGTCGAAGACGGCGACAGCGCCATCGAGGACGCGCAGGCAGCGCTCCACCTCGGCGGTGAAGTCAACGTGGCCCGGGGTGTCGATGATCTGGATGCGGTAGTCCTTACCGTCCTTGTTCCAGAAGCAGGTGGTAGCAGCGGAGGTAATGGTTACGCCGCGCTCCTGCTCCTGAACCATCCAGTCCATGGTGGCAGCGCCCTCATGGACCTCACCGATCTTGTGGGTCTTGCCGGTGTAGTAAAGAATACGCTCGGTCGTGGTGGTCTTACCGGCATCGATGTGAGCCATGATGCCGATGTTACGGGTATCGGAAAGCTTGTACTTAGGCTTAGCCATGTTAGTTCCTTACCTTAACTTACCAACGATAGTGAGAGAACGCGCGGTTGGCCTCGGCCATCTTGAAGACGTCCTCACGCTTCTTGACGGAAGCGCCCAGGCCGTTGGAAGCGTCGAGGATCTCGTTGGCGAGACGCTCGGCCATGGTCTTCTCCTTGCGAGCGCGGGAGAAGTTGACGATCCAGCGGATGCCCAGAGCGGTGGAACGACGGGAGTTGACCTCCATCGGGACCTGATAGGTAGCGCCACCGACACGCTTGGGCTTAACCTCGAGCGTGGGCTTGACGTTGTCCATAGCCTTCTTGAAGGTAGCGAGAGCGTCGCCACCCTCGGACTTCTCGGCAACGATCTCGAAAGCGGTGTAAACGATGCGCTCAGCGGTGGCCTTCTTGCCGTCAAGAAGGACCTTGTTGATGAGCTGAGTCACCAGGCGGTTGTTGTAAACGGCGTCAGGCTGAACCTCACGACGATTAGCTGCTGCACGACGCGGCATGTGAAATCTCCTTAAGTGTCTACCGTGCGGCGCTTAGGCGGCACACGGCGAAAGTATCAAAACGTTATCTGGCTTATTTAGCCTTGGGGCGCTTAGCACCGTACTTGGAACGGGCCTGCATACGGTTCTGGACCGGAGCAGCGTCGTAGGCGCCACGGATGACGTGATAACGGACACCAGGGAGGTCACGGACACGACCGCCGCGGACGAGCACGATGGAGTGCTCCTGCAAGTTGTGGCCCTCACCCGGGATGTAAGCAGTAACTTCGATGCCGTTGACAAGGCGAACACGGGCAACCTTACGAAGAGCCGAGTTCGGCTTCTTAGGGCTCGTGGTGAAGACGCGGGTGCACACGCCGCGCTTCTGGGAGTTGTGCTGCAGAGCAGCGTTCTTGGACTTCTTGGGCACGGAACGACGGCCCTGGCGAACCAGCTGGTTAATAGTAGGCAAAGCGTACTCCTTCTCGAATGATTCCAGCTTTCTGTAAAGTGCAACGGCTTGAATCGAGGGGTCAGCATCCCCCTACGAAACACGCAGTTCGATAGGATACGTGGCGTTAGCTGTGCCGTCAACAGACCACGCCGCCGGGCGTATCCCAAAATGAGCATATTTCCGCAAAGCCTACACAAAAGGAATCCCCTTCTGTGCGCGGGGGCGGATTCCCGGTCCGGGCGGCCCGCTGTTTAAGTTTGCTGCTCTACAGTCCTGCGCAAGACGGAAAGCACATTAAGTGCTTTCCTTTGCGTGCGGAACTCGCGACAAACTTAAACAGCGGGCCGCCCGGACCGGGAATCCGATGTGCTCGTCGGGGCAACGTTACCTGCCAAAAAGGGACAGGTTTATTTTGATCGGTTTTATCTGGGGAAACGTCGCGCTCCAGCGGTAATCTGCTCTCATCTGTCGCATGGAAATCGGCGGCGTTTCCATTTAACGCAAAAGAGGCCGTTTCCCCTAGTAGGAAGCGGCCCCAAATCTTACGAATAGACGATGGTAAAGGGTACTTCTGTTTCGGTCTCTCCTGTTGACGTGCACCTCGTGCCCTCAAGCGTTACTGAGACCACTTGGTCTACATCAATCAACTTCGTTGGCACCCAGATGTTCTCTCCGCTATTGCGCGCATAAGAAAAATATAAGTTGAACACCCCTGCATCGTCATCTTCGATAATCTGCTCCGATCCATCCTTGTAGCTGACGGTCAGTTTATGATCAACTGCTTCATAGCCCAAATCATCGATGTGCGTCTGGATGGAAAACGGGCTGATCTCGAGAGGCGAGTCATCAGAGCGGAGCCCCTTTGTATCGACGTACGCTCCGACGTTAAACTCTGGCGTCGATACCTCGATCACCTTCGCATCCTCGCCTTCGCCCTCGGTCCACGAGATATTCCAGGTGACCGCATGTTGAAAACCTCGCTCGCGATCCATAGAAGCAAAGTACATCGTGCCATTAATGACCGTGTCGCTTGATGTGTCCTTATCAATTGTGCAGCGTGTGTCAGCCCATTCCTCGCCGAAGTTCATGCTGGGCGTGCCGATGCCTTGTTCTTCTTCACCATAGAGAACAAGTTCGCCTGTCTCTGCTGACGGCTTGTAGTAGTTAACGCCATTTGAATTGGACAACGTAAACGTCACGGCTCCGCAGCCGTTTTGGTCAATAGCCATCTCATGGATATCAAGCGTATAGCCGTTACCCTCGACGGACAGATTAACCTCCTGAACTGCGCCCTTCAGGCTTTGGGGCGCGATGCCGTCACCAAACTCTCTGGTGTAGGTATATTTAGTCCCCGATGAACCGCCGTTGGTCCAGGTAATGGAATCCCCGTTGCCGTGGTTTCCCCAGGCTGAGGCAAAATAGCTGGAATTGATAACTGCGTAGGCGACCCCTCCGGTCGCCAACACTCCGACAAGACATCCGATTACGGCAACATAGAGAGGCTTCGCGTGGCCCTTTCGATGAAGCGGCTCACCCGCAGCGGTATTAAGGACGCGATCTGCAAGATTGCTATCGGCTTGGATGGACTCGAAGGCCTGCTTGATTTGATTGGATTTCACGGTCGCCCTCCTCTAGGATGAATTTGAGCTTCGATCGACCACGAGCTAAACGCGTTCGAACGGTCGCGGCTGGCACGTGCAGCAACTCGGCAATCTCTGAAGTCGAGAAGCCCAGATAGTAATAGAGCACGATGGGGATACGGAATCGTTCCGGAAGCCGCATGACATCTGACAGGACGGCCTTGGTCTCATCCTGCGCTGTCGAAAGCGACTCGGCCAGGTTCTCAATATCCTCCACACGCCTCCATGGCTTTCGAAAGAGAGATTTGCATTCATTGATCGTGACCCGGATAAGCCATCGACGAAGATGTTCCCAGCTTTCAAATTGCGCATCGCTTTTGAGTAACTTCAGAAAGACGTCTTGAGCGACATCGTCGGCGTCGGCGCGATCACGCAGGTACGTCAACGCGATCCGAAACACGACATCCCGGTGGTCTTCGACCGCCTGTCTAAATGCTTGTTCTTCCATAATCACCTCCCGGTGACGTTAATAATTCTTGGTGAGGCCCTCACCTTAGATACGCTCTTGTCGGGCGAAATGTTTCAAATTCAAGCAGGAAAAACCTACCAAAATATACCTGTCCCTTTTTGGAAGGTTTTCTTTAACAAAAAGACCCGCTTCCCTGTTGGGAAACGGGTCTTTGGAAGGACGGTTAACGTACTAGGAAATTACTCCTCGTCGTTGTCCTTGGCCTCTTCGGCGTCGTCGGTGTCCACGAGCTGGTTGAGCAGCTCATCGAGGGAAGCCATGTCCTCGTTGATGGCACCGTTGGCGGGAGCCTTCTTGTCGTCGATCGGAGCGCCCAGGAGCTCCTCGTCGGCGTCGGCGTGATGCGTCGGCGCGGCAGAGGTGCCCAGCAGGATGTCGTCCGGACCGTCGGGGCTAAAGACCATCTGCAGCAGCTGCGAGAGGTCTTCCTCGTCGGCAACGTCGTCGTTGTTCTCGAGGATGTAGAGCAGGTCGTGGGCCTCAAGGCCGTCACGGAGCTCCTCGATCGCCTTGGCACCGATACCATCGATGCGCAGCAGATCCTCCTCGGACTTGCCGACCAGGTCGCCGACCGTCTCGATGCCGACCTCGCTGAACTTGTTGGTCCAGCGCTGCGACACGCCCAGGTCGTCGAACAGGTACAGGCGAGCCTTCTCGGCGGAGATGGTGTGGCCGTTGCGGGTGAACGAACCGTCAGCACCACCGAACTCGTCGTAGCCGGCCCAGTCGAGCTGCTGCGGGAGCTGCTCGTCCAGGTCCTTGAGCTCCACAGGAGCCCACTCGGGCAGCGACTTGGCGTTGGGCGAAGCCGGGCCATCGATGTCCACGTAGCCATCGGCCGTGCGATACGTCAGCTTGGCGTTGGCGTACGGCTTGAGGCCGGTACCGGCAGGAATCTTCTTACCGACGATGACGTTGGACTTAAGGTCGAGCAGGTGGTCGACCTTGCCCTCAATGGCAGCCTCGGTAAGGACGCCGGCGGTACGGATGAACGAAGCGCTCGACAGCCAGGAGTCGATGTTGGACGCGACCTTGAGCGTACCCAGGATGACGGGCTCGGCCACGGGAGCCTGACCGCCCAGACGGGCAACGCGCTCGACCTCGTCGGCGAACTCGTAGCGGTCGACGTACTGACCAAGCAGGTACTTGGAATCGCCGGGGTTGGTGATCTGAACGCGACGCAGCATCTGACGTGCGAGCACCTCGATGTGCTTGTCGTTCAGGTCGACGCCCTGGCTGGTGTAGACGTCCTTGACGCTCTCGACGAAGGTGTGCATCGTCGACTCGATGTCGGTCAGCTTGCGCAGGTTGCGGAAGTTGACGAAGCCCTTGGTGATCTGATCGCCGGCGCGAACCTCGCAGCCGTCCTCGATCTCAGGCATGAAGCGCACCGAAGCGGGGACGCGACGCTCGTCGAGGACACGGGTGTGATCCTCGGAGTCGGTGAGCGTCAGCACGTACTCGGACTTCTCGGGCTTAATCGAGAGGTGGCCGGAGTACGGAGCCAGCTCGGCCTCGCGACCCAGGATCTTCTCGTTGACGTTGCCGACGATATCGAACATACGGCTGACCGTAGGCAGACCCTGCGTAATATCGTCGACGCCAGCGACGCCGCCGGAGTGAATGGTACGCATCGTAAGCTGCGTACCGGGCTCGCCGATGGACTGGGCGGCAATAATGCCGACCGCGGTACCGATGGCGACCGGACGACGGGTGGAAAGATCCCAGCCGTAGCACTTCTGGCACACGCCGTACTTGGAGCGGCAGGTGAGCAGCGCGCGGAGCTTGACCTTCTTGAGGCCGGCATCGACCATCTTCTGGATGTCAGCGACCTTCTCGATGTAGCCGTCCTGCTCAAAGAGCACGGTGCCATCGGGAGCCACGACGTCCTCGATGAAGCAACGGCCGACGAGGTCGGTGTTGAGATCGGTGGTGCCGGGAATGATGAGGTTGTAGGTGACGCCCTCGTGCGTACCGCAGTCCTCCTCGCGGACGATGACATCCTGGGCCACGTCGACCAGACGACGGGTCAGGTAACCGGAGTCCGAGGTGTGGGATGCGGTATCGACCAGGCCCTTACGGGCGCCGTAGGTCGAAATGAAGTACTCGAGCGGCAGCAGGCCCTCGCGGAAGTTCGCCTTAATGGGAAGGTCGATCGTCTCGCCGGACATGTCTGCCATCAGACCACGCATGCCGCCGAGCTGACGCAGCTGGGTCTTAGAACCACGGGCGCCGGAGTCGGCCATCATGTACAGCGGGTTCTCCTCGTCGAACATGTCGAGCATGAGTGCTGCGACCTTGTCGGTACAAGCGGTCCACTCGTTAACGACTTCGATGTGGCGCTCCGTCTCGTTGATGAAGCCCTCCTCGAAGTACTCGTTGATCTGGTCGACGTTGGCCTGGGCGCGATCGAGCAGCTCCTGCTTCTCGGCAGGGATGAGAGCGTCCCACACCGAGATGGTGAGGCCGGCGCGGGTAGCGTAGTGGAAGCCGGAGTACTTGATGGCGTCGAGGATCGGACCGACCTTGGCCTCGGGATAGCGATCGCAGCAGTCCGCAACCAGCTTGGCAACGTCGCCCTTGACCATCTTGTAGTTCATGAACTCATAGTCTTCGGGCAGGCACTGGCGGTTGAAGATGATGCGGCCGATAGAGGTCTCGAAGCGCGCGGTCTTGTTACCGGTGACGTCGTAGTCGACAAACTCGTTCTTGCCGTTTTTGACGCGGAAGATACGGGTGCCGTCCTCGTTGATGACATTGGCATCGGCAGCGGACACGCGGACCTGAATCTTGGCCTGCATGTCGACCTCGGAGCGGCAGTCATAGGCGTGCAGCGCGTCGTCGAAGCTGGCGAACACGTGGTTCTCGCCCGGCAGACCGTCGCGGACCTGGGTGAGGTAGTACACACCGATGATCATGTCCTGCGAGGGGATGTTGACCGGCTTGCCAGATGCCGGCGAGCGCAGGTTGTTCGCAGAGAGCATGAGCACGCGGGCCTCGGCCTGAGCCTGGCTGGACAGCGGCACGTGGACAGACATCTGGTCGCCGTCGAAGTCGGCGTTGAAGGGCGAGCAGACCAGCGGGTGCAGGTGGATAGCCTTGCCCTCGACCAGCACCGGCTCAAAGGCCTGGATGGACAGACGGTGCAGGGTCGGTGCACGGTTGAGCAGCACGACGCGGCCGTCGATGACCTCTTCGAGGATATCCCACACAAAGGTGGCACCGCGGTCGATAGCGCGCTTGGCGCCCTTGATGTTCTCGACCTTGCCGAGCTCGACCAGGCGCTTCATGACGAAGGGCTTGAAGAGCTCCAGCGCCATGGTCTTGGGCAGACCGCACTGGTGCAGCAGCAGCTTGGGGTCGGTAACGATAACCGAACGGCCGGAGTAGTCGACACGCTTACCCAGCAGGTTCTGACGGAAGCGACCCTGCTTGCCCTTGAGGGCCTCGGCGAGCGACTTGAGCGGGCGACCGCCACGGCCAGAGACCGGGCGACCACGACGGCCGTTGTCGAACAGAGCGTCCACGGACTCCTGGAGCATGCGCTTCTCGTTGTTCACGATGATCGCAGGGGCGTCCAGGTCGAGCAGGCGCTTGAGTCGGTTGTTGCGGTTGATCACGCGACGATACAGGTCGTTGAGGTCGGACGCGGCGAAGCGGCCGCCGTCAAGCTGGACCATCGGGCGCAGATCGGGCGGAATGACCGGGATGACGTCCAGGATCATGTTCGCGGGGCTGTTGCCGCCCTTCAGGAAGGCGTCAACGACCTCAAGGCGCTTGACGGCCTTCTCGCGCTTCTGCTTCTGGGAATCCTCGTCGGCGATGATGGCCTTGAGCTTCTCGGCCTCGGAGGGGAGGTCGATGGCAGCGAGCAGGTCGCGGACAGCCTCGGCACCCATACCACCCTTGAAGTACATGGAGTAGTAACGGGTCATCTCACGGAACAGCGGCTCATCGGAGATGAGGTCGCGCTCGCTGAGCTTCATGAAGGCGTTGAAGGCGTCCGTGCGGAGCTGCTTCTCGTCCTTGCACTCTTCCTCGATGTCGACGATGCCAGAGGCGATCTCCTCGGGGGTCAGCGGCTCCTCGTCGGAGAACTCGTCGAAGTTCTCGGGGTTGCCCTGCTCCTTGAGGGACTCGATCTGGCGGGCGCACTCGGCATCGATCTCTTCCAGATCGGCGGCGAGCTCCTCGCGCAGGTCGTCAGCGTCGGCCTCGCGAGCCTCGTAGTCGACCTCGGTGATGATGTAGCTGGCAAAGTACAGAACCTTCTCGAGGTCCTTGGACTTGATGTCGAGCATACGGCTCATCGGGAAGCTCGTGGGGCTCTTGAAGTACCAGATGTGGGACACGGGAGCGGCGAGCTCGATGTGGCCCATGCGGTCGCGACGCACCTTGGCCGAGGTGACCTCGACGCCGCAGCGCTCGCAGACGATGCCCTTAAAGCGGATGCCCTTGTACTTGCCGCAGGAGCACTCCCAGTCCTTGGCGGGACCGAAGATCTTCTCGCAGAACAGGCCGTCCTTCTCGGGCTTGAGGGTACGGTAATTGATGGTCTCCGGCTTCTTGACCTCACCGTGCGACCAGGAACGGATCTGGTCGGCGGAGGCAAGGGAGATCTTTACCGAGTCAAAATCAGTAGCTTCGAAATCTGCCACAGTCAACTACTCCTTATCAGTGGTCGTGGCGGCGACAGCCTCGGGTGCCTCGGCGGTCTCGGCATCCTCGGCCTCGACGTCGGCGTCAACGCCGGCGAGCGCAGCCAGGTCGTCGAGAGCGGAGGTCTCCTCGGCGGTCACAGGGGCGGAGGCGTCCTCGTCGGCATCGTGCATGGGCTCGATGTCCAGTGCGAGGGAGCGAATCTCCTTGACGAGAACCTTGAAGGACTCGGGGATACCCGGGACAGGAACGTTCTCGCCCTTGACGATGGACTCGTAGGTCTTGACGCGGCCCACGGTATCGTCGGACTTGACGGTCAGGATCTCCTGCAGGACGTTGGAAGCACCGTAAGCGTACAGTGCCCAAACTTCCATCTCGCCGAAGCGCTGGCCGCCGAACTGAGCCTTGCCGCCCAGAGGCTGCTGGGTAACCAGGCTGTAAGGGCCGGTCGAACGGGCGTGGATCTTGTCGTCGACCATGTGGCCGAGCTTGAGGATGTAGGACGTACCCACGGTAATGGGCTCGCGGAACTCCTCGCCGGTGCGGCCGTCGAACAGGCGGGTCTTGCCGCGCTCGTCAAGCTGGGTGACGAACTCGGGGCGCATGTGATCGCCAAAGGCAGCGGTGGCCTTGTTGAGCATGTTCTTGTTGGCACGACGGATGACCTCGGCGATCTCGTCCTCCTTGGCGCCGTCGAAGACGGGCGTCGCGGTGAAGAACGGACCGGGGACGTACTTGTCGGAGTCGGCCTGCTCGGTATCCCAACCGCAGGCAGCAGCCCAGCCAAGGTGGCACTCGAGCAGCTGGCCGACGTTCATACGCGAAGGAACGCCCAGCGGGTTGAGGATAACGTCGATCGGGGTACCGTCAGCCATGTAGGGCATGTCCTCGACCGGCAGAACGTTGCAGATAACACCCTTGTTGCCGTGGCGACCGGCGATCTTATCGCCCTGCTGGATCTTACGACGCTGGGCGACGTAGACGCGCACCTGCTCGTTGACGCCGGGAGCCAGATCGTCGCCGTTCTCGCGGCTAAAGCGGACGACGTCGATGACGCGGCCGTAAGCGCCGTGAGGCATCTTAAGGGAGGTGTCGCGGACGTCGTGGGCCTTGGCACCGAAGATGGCGCGCAGCAGGCGCTCCTCGGCAGTCAGAGCGCTCTCGCCCTTAGGCGTGACCTTGCCGACCAGGATGTCGCCAGGGCCGACCTCGGCGCCGATGCGGATGATGCCGTCCTCGTCGAGGTTGGCAAGCATGTCCTCGGAGAGGTTCGGGATCTCGCGGGTGATCTCCTCGGGGCCGAGCTTGGTGTCGCGGGCGTCGATCTCGTGACGGGTGATGTTGATGGTCGTCAGCAGGTCCTCGGCCACCAGGCGCTCGGACACGACGATACCGTCCTCGTAGTTAAAGCCTTCCCACGGCATGTAGGCCACGGTGAGGTTCTGGCCCAGTGCGAGCTCGCCGTGATCGGTCGAAGGACCGTCGGCCAGAGGCTCGCCCTGCTCAACGGTATCACCGACGCGCACGAGCGGACGGTGGTTGATGCAGGTGGACTGGTTGGAGCGCTGGTACTTGGCCAGGTGATACTCGTCCATGCCGCCGGCATGCTTGACGATGATCTTGGAGGCGTCGGCAAAGATGACCTCGCCGGCGTTCTTGGCCAGGGTGACCTCGCCGGAGTCCAGAGCGGCGCGACGCTCCATGCCGGTACCGACATAGGGAGCGGCGGGGTGAACCAGCGGCACGGCCTGACGCTGCATGTTAGCGCCCATCAGCGTACGCTTGGCGTCGTCGTGCTCCAGGAACGGAATCAGCGTGGCTGCGACGGAGAGCATCTGACGCGGCGAGACGTCCATGTAGTCGACGTCCTCGACGGGCACGTCGGCGGGGGCGCCGAAGGAGCCGTCGAAGTCGCGGGTACGGGCGATCACGGTGTGCGGACGGACGATCTTGCCCTCGGCATCGGTCGTGATGAACTCGTTGGTCTTGGGATCGAGCGGCGTGTTGGCCGGTGCGATGACGTGCTTCTCTTCCTCGTCAGCGGTCATCCAGTCGATCTGGTCGGTGGCAACGCCGTTCTCGACGCGGCGGAACGGGGCCTCGATGAAGCCATACTCGTTGACGCGGGCGTAGAGGGCGAGCGAGCCGATCAGGCCGATGTTGGGGCCTTCGGGGGTCTCGATCGGGCACATGCGGCTGTAGTGCGAATTGTGAACGTCGCGGACGGCCGTCGGCACGTTGGTGCGGCGGCTGGAGCCGGACTTGTGGCCGGCAAGACCACCAGGGCCGAGTGCGGACAGACGGCGCTTGTGGGTCAGACCGGTCAGGGGGTTCGCCTGGTCCATGAACTGCGAGAGCTGCGAGGAACCGAAGAACTCCTTGATGGAGGCCACGATCGGGCGGATGTTGATGAGCGACTGCGGGGTGATCTCGTCGATGTCCTGGGAGCTCATGCGCTCACGGACGACGCGCTCCATACGGCTCATGCCGATACGGAACTGGTTGGCGACGAGCTCGCCGACGGTACGGATGCGGCGGTTGCCGAAGTGGTCGATGTCGTCGACCTTGAAGCCCTGCTCGCCGGCAGCGAGGGACAGGAGGTAGCGCAGCGTCGCGACGATATCCTCGTCGGTGAGCACCGTGACCTCTTCCTCGGTGGTGAGGTTGAGCTTCTTGTTGACCTTGTAACGACCGACACGGGCCAGATCGTAGCGCTGCGGGTTAAAGAGCAGGCCCTCGAGCAGGCTGCGGGAAGCGTCCACGGTGGGAGGCTCGCCCGGGCGCAGGCGACGGTAGATCTCGATAAGGGCGTCCTCGCGGGTGAGGGCGGTGTCGCGCTCCAGGGTGCGCTTAATGACATCGGAGTTGCCGAGCAGCTCGATGATGTCGTCATTGGTGACGGCAATACCAAGGGCGCGCAGGAACATCGTGGCGCTCTGCTTGCGCTTACGGTCGATGGAGACCATGAGCTGGTCGCGCTTGTCGACCTCAAACTCGAGCCAGGCACCGCGGGACGGGATGATCTGGGCCTTGTAGATCTGCTTGCCCGAATCCATCTCGGAGCTGTAGTACACACCCGGGGAACGGACGAGCTGCGAGACGACGATACGCTCGGTACCGTTGATGATGAAGGTGCCCTGATCGGTCATCATGGGGAAGTCGCCCATAAAGACGAGCTGCTCCTTGATCTCGCCGGTCTCCTTGTTGGTGAGACGGACGTCGGTCAGAAGCGGGGCCTGATAGGTCATGTCCTTCTCGCGGCACTCCTCGACGGTATGCGCGGGGTCGCCGAACTGATGCTCGCCGAAGGTAACCTCGAGAACATGGTTCTGGCTCTGGATGGGGCTGGATTCCTTGAACGCCTCACGAAGGCCCTCGTCCTTAAAACGCTCAAAGGATTCCCTTTGAACAGAGATAAGGTTGGGGAGCTCCATGGCCTCCGGGATTTTCCCGAAGCTGACGCGCTTGCGCTCAGTGGCAGTGTATGCGTAGGTCACCAGGTTTTTCCTCCTTCACGGAAATGCTCGGTGGGTTGGCGAGGCATAGCTTCGCCAGTTATCGCAACCTAATAGTTTATCAGGTACCGACCGTTGGGCAAGAAAAGCCTTGACGCGATTGAGTTTTTGGAGTAGCAAAGTTTTTCGACAGAAAACACGCAGGTAGATGTATGTATATCGAACATCTGTTCATATATTTTCTGTGAACAGAGAGCCAGCAATCGCAGCTCTTATAAAAAACGGGCGCGAACCGAAGTCCGCGCCCGTAAATATCGTTGCCCAAAGGCCTACTTGCGCATCAAGCCGCCGCGCTCGTCGATGGCATCCCAGAAGGCGCCTGCAAAACGAGGATCGCTTGCAGCCATGAGGGCGTTGGTGGCCATCCAGCCAGACGGGGTACCGGTGTCGTAGCCCGACAGCGGGTCGATGACGACGGCATACATGGCCTCGCGGTCGAGCGAACGGGCCATGGCGTCGGTGAGCTGGATCTCGCCGCCCTTGCCGGCCTGCTGATCTGCCAGCAGGTCCATGACCAGCGGGCTCAGCAGGTAGCGACCGACGATGTACAGGTTGGACGGAGCCGCCTCGGGAGCGGGCTTCTCGACCAGGCCGCCAATGCGCCAAACGGCGCCGGGCTCGTCGTCTGCGGCATTCTCAAAGCCCTCGAGAGAGCCCACGCGATCGCCGGCGATGACGCCATAGCGGCTGACTTCCTCGGGAGCGCACGCGGCAACGGCGATAACCGAAGCGCCACCGTGCTCCTTGGAGACGGCCAGCATCTTGTCGCAGATGTCGCGGTTAGGCACAACGTAGTCGCCCAGAAGAACCAGGAAGTTCTCCCCTGCCACAGCGTCGGCGGCAGAGCGAATGGCGTGACCGAGGCCCTTGGGCTCGTACTGATAACGGAAGTCGACCGGCATACCGCCCGCATGGGCGACAGCGTCGGCGTAGGCGTCCTTACCGCGCTCGCGCAGCAGGTTCTCGAGCGAACGGTCGGGCTGGAAGTAGTTCAGCAGCTCGGGCTTGCCGGGCGAGGTAACGATGATGGCGTCGTCGACCTCCTCGGGGTCGAGCGCCTCCTCGACGACATACTGGATGACCGGCTTGTCGAGAACCGGCAGCATCTCTTTGGGCGTGCACTTGGTGCCAGGCAGAAAACGCGTGCCAAGACCGGCGGCGGGGATGATTGCCTTCATATTATTCAAGGATCCTTTCGCAGGCGCAGGATGCGCCCTGTGCGTGCGGCACGGCGGCCGCAGACCAAATTGCGATACCGAATTATCTTACCGCTGCTAATTAACGTTAATGCAGGCAAGCGCCATTCTTCAGCAGGTCAACGCAAATTATTGCTCGAATGGTGCAATTTTATCGCCCAACGGTAGCGACCCCAAAGCACCGCAAACGAAAGCAATTTGCATACCGAGTCAGCAAAATAGAGGGGCTAATAACAAAAAAGACGGGGCTCGCAATGCGAACCCCGTCTGCAAAGAAATCTGGCGAGAAAGCCTGATTACTTGAGGGTGACAGCAGCGCCAGCAGCCTCGAGCTTCTCCTTGGCAGCCTCGGCGTCCTCCTTCTTGGCACCCTCGAGAACAGCCTTGGGAGCGCCCTCGACGACCTCCTTGGCCTCCTTCAGGCCAAGGTTGGTGAGCTCACGGACGGCCTTGATGACCTGGATCTTGTTGTCGCCGAAGCCCTCAAGCACGACGTCAAACTCGGTCTTCTCCTCGGCCTCAGCAGCGCCAGCAGCGGGAGCGGCGACAACAGCGGCAGGAGCAGCGGCGGAAACGCCGAAGGTGTCCTCGATAGCCTTAACGAGCTCGGAAGCCTCGAGAAGGGTCATTTCCTTAAGAGCATCGATGATCTCATCGGTGGTAAGCTTAGCCATTTCTAAGTCCTTTCGGTTTCCGTGCGGATGCACGGAGATCAGTTAAAACACGGCGCGAATGCGCCAGGGGTGCGGCGTTGCCGCCGCGGGTGAAAACAGCGACTAGGCTGCCTTCTGCTCGGAGACCTGCTGGATCGAACGAGCGAGACCAGAGGAAACGCCGTTGACGCAGACAGCGATGTCGCGAGCGAAACCGGAGATGAGACCGGCGATCTGGCCGAGAAGCTGATCCTTGGTGGGCAGCTCGGCGATAGCCTTAACATCATCAGCGGAAACGGCCTTGCCGTCGGAGATACCGCCCTTGATCTCAAGGACGCCCTTGGACTTAGCGGAGAAGTCCTTAAGGGCCTTAGCGGCCTCGACCGGCTCGGACTCGTAGAACACATAGGCGACGGGGCCGGCGAGAATCTCGTCGAGCTCGGGCTGCTCCTGGTTCTTGAGGGCGATCTTGACCAGGTTGTTCTTGTAGACCTTCATCTCGGCGCCGCACTCGCGAAGCTGATGACGCAGCTCCTGAGCCTGCTTAACCGTCAGACCGTTGTAGTTGACGACGAACAGACCGGCGTTCTCGGCGATACGGGACTCGATCTCTGCAACCTTGTCGATTTTGTACTGCTGGGGCATGAATTACACCTCCTCGAATTCTTTCCGGGCACGGTCCGCCACAAGGACGTGACGGGGGCATGTCCAAAAAGAAAGCCCCCGCGCTGCATGAGCGACGGGGGCGAGAAGACATATCTACTCGACCACCTCGGCTGGCGGGATATCCCATTAAGCTCGCGGGCGATGCCCGTTTGCACCGGCTGTCTCTGGCAGCGGATTCGTGCGTGAACCGAAAGTATTATGGCGGGGACCCCGGCGTCGGTCAATGGAAACCCTGGCTGCACACAATTCCACCATCCGGCACGCGTCGCCGAAGGCCAGGCGCAAGGTTTTCGCTCGGTCAAGTCCTGGCTCGCACGAAGAGCACATTAAGTGCTCTTCGGCTCGTGCGGAATCTACGAAAACCTTGCGCCTGGCCTTCGGCGGCGCATGCCTGCGTTGACTTTGGGCAGCCAGGGTTGCCGTTGGCCGGCGCGCCCCACTCATAATGCTTGGGTCGGTGGGCTGATGTGTTGCGTCCCTGATGGCTACAGGGTTGAAACGAAGTTGGACAGGCGGCGGAGACCTTCGTCCAGGTTTTCATCGCTTACGCAGTAGCTGAGGCGGATGTGGCCTTCGGTGCCGAAACAGTCGCCCGGGACTAGGGCTACGTTTGCTTCTTTGATGGCTTTGATACAGAAGGCTTCGCTGGTTAGGCCGAACTTTTTGATGCTCGGGAAAGTGTAGAAGGCTCCTGCGGGCTCTACCACGTCGAGGCCCATGGCGTCTAAGGCTGCGAGCACGCGTTCGCGGCGGGCTCGGTAGACTTCGAGCATGGGGGTTGGGTCGACGGTCAGGGCTCGCGCTGCTGCGTCCATCTCAAATGAAACGGCGCTCGATACTAAGTATTGGTGGGCTTTTGCGATCTCGGCGATGACGGGAGCTGCCGCTGCGAGCCAGCCCAAACGCCAGCCGGTCATGGCCCAGGGCTTGGAGAAGCTCTCGATAACCACCGTCTGCTCGCGTAGCTCCGGGTGGCGCTGGGCGAAGCGCTCATAGCCACCCACATAGATCAGACGGTTGTACACATCGTCACAGACCACGTAGATGCCCGCCTGCTCCGCCACGTGTGCCACGGCGTCGAGTGATGCCGCGTTGAGGATGCAGCCCGTAGGATTGTTGGGCGTGCAGATGACGATGGCCTTGGTCGCCGGCGTCACGCAGGCGCGAAGCGCATCCTCGTCAATCTGGAATTGCGCAGGCTCCGTATCCAAAAAGACCGCTTTGGTGTGATTGGCCACGACGGCGCTCTCGTACAGGCCAAAGGCCGGCGTGGGGATAATGACCTCGTCGCCGGGGTTGAGCATAGCCATAAATGTTGCCGACAGGGCCTCGGTCGCGCCGTCGGTCAGGATGACCTCGTCGGCCGAAAACGTAAGGCCCGCGTCCCCCATGTAGGCAGACAACGCCTCACGCAGGGCGGGACGGCCGTTGTTGGGCGGATAGTGCGTGTCGCCGCGGTCGAGCGAGGCCGTCACCTCGGCGCCAATCACATCGGGCGTAGGAAAATCGGGTTCGCCGAGCGCAAGCGCGATGCACCCCGGGTGCTGGGCGGCGAGCGCGTTGATTCGGCGGATACCGGAGGGCCTGAGCGTGGCAAGCGAGGTATTCATGGGCAGTCGCATGGCGTTCCTTTCGTAAGGGTTGCACTAGGATAGCGCGGCGGGGCGCCGCCGGACGGTGTAACCTAAACGGAAACGGCCGGAAAGGAGATGGCATGGAGACGATCGCGCGCGGCGATAAGCCCAAAACGCTGCAAACTATTGCGTATATCAGTATTCCCAATAGCGCCGATCTTGAGTTTTTGCTCTGGGACCTGCAGGATGCCATCGCCGCCTATGCTCAACTTTCCGGCACCGCACTCCCCCGCCCGGTCGACTTGAAGGCGGATGATGCCGACGGCGTTGCCGATGGCATCGTGCTGGCCATTGAAGATATGGCTGACGATGAGACGTTGACAGCCATCGAGCAGGCGCTTGAGCGCTTTGGCGGTACGGGAACGCGTGTCTATGCCGTGATCCGAGCCGCACGACAGGGCGCTGAACAGGCGCGTGGGACCGCCGTTCGTCTGCACAAGGCATGCGAGCGCCATGACCAATTGTGGTGTGGCGGCGTTGCCATCTGCGCCGGCAGCGGCATTGCGGCGCTTCGTCGCTCTCCGCGCATGGGACTCTTGCGCCGACCTTTTTCGGAAGCGATGGATAAGCTTGTGGGCGCTGTGCGCATGGGCTGCTCCGTCGAGCATGCACAGCGACTTGGCGGCGGCAATGCCGCCAACGTCGGCACCGACGGCATGGTTTGCGCCGAGCCAGCCGTGCCCGCGCCGATCTGGCGAGGCGTTCTGAAACGTCTGGGCGCCCACGCTCAAACAAAAATCTAAATTAAATAACAGCCCAGTCAACGGCTTCGTGCCAACGCTCGACAAGCCGCTCCAAACGCCACGCCGCGTTGGCAGGACTCGTCGACGGCAGCACGATGGCGGGTAGCCCCGTCCGCTCTTGTAGATAGCGTTTGTAGAGTCGCCCTGCCGTACCGCCGTTACAGACAACGACCTCGATCGGCGCGGCATCGGTAATGCGCTCGATATGTGCCGGCACAACGTTGCGGATGCTCGCGTCGCTCGAGCCCTTAATGTCGCAGCTCTCAATTGCATCCCACAGGGCCACGCCGCCGTCCAGCAGCATGGCCCGCTTGGCGGCAATGGAGGCATCGAGCGTCGCGGGCTCACCGCTTGCCAAAGGATCGCCCTCGTTGGGCGGCACAGGCATACCGAGGCACATGGTCATCACGCGCCAAAAGCGATTCTGAGGGTTGCCGTAATAAAAGGCATTGGCGCGCGAAAGCACCGAGGGAAACGACCCGAGCACCAAAACGCGCGAACGCTCGTCAAACACGGGCTCAAACCCATGCTCAATATGTTGATAGCCCTCGTCAGACGTTGCCATGGCCTAGGCCCTCAGCAGATAACGCACCTCGTAGGGCGCAAGCTCGAGGGTGCCCGTCAGCTCGACCGTGAGCACACCGTCGGCAAGCAAATCGACAAAAGAGCCGTTGAGCTCGCCGGCGCCAAAGGTGTAAGGCTCGTCCACGGCGTTCACCGCCACGAGCACCGTCGCGTCATCGCAGGCGCGCTCGAACAGCAGCTGCTTGTTCTGGATCACCACGTTGCGATAGGCACCGTAGTTGAGAGCACGGGCCGCCGCGTCGTCGGCCGAGCGAAGGTGCGCAAGCTGCGTGATGAACGCCGTCAGCTCGTTGGGCGCAGGCTCATTGAGCGCAGGTCGCAGCGCCCAGTCGCCATCGGGGCCACCCTTTTCGCCGGCAATTCCCCACTCGCTGCCATAGTAGACGCACGGGATGCCCGGCATGCCAAAGAGCATGCCGTAGGCGGGACGCAGACACGACTTGTCGGTGAGGATACTTGCCAGGCGCGGCACATCGTGGTTGTCGACAAACGACAGCAGATGTTTGCCGCGGTAGATGCACCACGGATCGCCGCCAAACTGGCGGTGCAGCGAATGGGCGATCTCGAACATGTTGACCGAGTTAAAGCTGGAGTACAGGCCCTTGTAGCACTCGTAGTTGGTGCAGGAGTCGAGCATCTCGTCGTTGACGATTTGGTTGTAGTCGCCGTGGAGCGTCTCGCCGATCAGCACAAAGTCGGGCTTGAGCTCACGGGTAAAGACGTGCAGGCGTCGCATAAAGTCGCGGTCGAGCATATAGGCAACGTCCAGGCGCAGGCCGTCGACGCCAAAGACCTCGGCCCAGCGGCGCACGGACTCGAGCAGGTAATCGACCACAGCGGGATTTTGCAGGTTGAGCTTCACAAGCTCAAAATGGCCTTCCCAGCCCTCGTACCAAAAGCCATCGCCATAGCAGGAATCGCCGTCAAAGCCAATGTGGAACCAGTCCTTGTACGGCGAGTCCCACTTGCGCTCCTGCACATCGCGGAAAGCCCAAAAACCGCGGCCGACGTGGTTGAAGACGGCATCGAGCACCACGCGGATGCCATGGGCATGCAGCGTGTCGCATACGGCGGCAAAGTCGGCGTCCCCACCCAGGCGACGGTCGATATGGCGCAGGCTGCGTGTATCGTAGCCGTGGCTATCAGATTCGAGCGGTGGGTTGATGAGCACAGCGCCAACGCCGAGTTCCTGCATGTAGTCGGCCCATTGGGCGACCTTCATGATAGGAGCATCGGGGTTGGGCGCGGCGTTGGCAGCCTGGGCGAGCTCATCCTCGGCAACGGGCGCGGCGTTTTCGCGCGGAGCCCCGCAAAAGCCCAGCGGATAGATCTGATAGAACGTCGTCTCGTATGCCCACATAACAGCCTCCCGGTAAGCTCAACACAACGACATCCATTGTATGCCTGCCGTGCATCCCCTCCCCCAAAATAAGTTGCGGTGAAATAGGGACTGTTTGCCGGGTTTATTGGGCCCAGCAGTCCGTATTTCACCGCAACTGATGAGGAGGATGTGGCTAGGCGACGGGCTTTGCGCGGCGGATGGCTGGGAACATCACCGTGATGGCGAGGATGACGCCCACGACGGCAATCGCCCCGCCCGCGAAGCCGATCCAAGCGATACCGGGACCCGAAACCACGGCACCGCCGATTGCGGTGCCCGTGCCAATACCGAGGTTAAACAGGCCCGAGAAGATCGACATGGCGACGGCCGACGAATCTGCCGGCGTGTGCTTGATGAGCTCGGCCTGAAACGCCACGTTAAAGGCCGTGGCGCAGCAACCCCACAGTGCGCAGACGGCAAGCACTGTCACGAGCGACGATGCGGCCGGCCCCATGAGCAGCAGGGCCACCGGCACGCCGGAGAGCGTGATAGCAAGGAACGGAAAACGGTGCCCGTCGAACAGGCGGCTGAACAGCCAGCTGCCCACCAAGCCGGAACAGCCAAACGCCGTCAGCGTCATGGTGATGGCGCCCGCATCGACGTGCGCGACCTGCGCCAGGAAGGGCTCGATATAGCTGTAGCTTGCGTAATAGCCGGTCGCCATGAAGACCGTGACTGCGTAGAGCGCGATGAGGAGCGGGTTCTTGAGCAGCTCGGGCAGCTGTTTGACGGTAAAGCGCTCACCCGCCGGCATGGCCGGGAACACCGCTGCCTGGTAGACGACCGCGATGGCTGAGAGGCCCCCGACCACGGCAAACGTCATGCGCCAGCCCACGGCCAAGCCAATGGCGCGACCGAGAGGCAGGCCAAAGATCTGCGCGATGGACGAGCCCGTGGCGATCATGCTGATAGCGAGCGCCCCGTGGCGTGTGTCAACCAGGCGCGACGCCATGATCGAGGCGACCGACCAGAACACGGCGTGCGCGCAGGCAACCACCAGGCGCGCGCAGACTAAGATGGGATAGGTCGGCGCCAAGGCGGACAGGAACTGGCCCAGCGAGAACACGGCAAGCACGCCCAGCAGCATCCGCTTGAACTCGAAACGCGAAGCGAACACCATGAGTGGCAACGACAGCAGCATGACGCCCCAGGCATAGACCGAGATCATGATGCCCGCCTGGGCCTCGGTGAGCGAGAACGACGCGGCGATATCAGTCAAAAGGCCGATGGGCATAAACTCCGACGTGTTGAACACGAACGCACAGCAGGTGAGACCGACGAGTGGGAGCCATTGCTTGAGCGTGATGCCGTCTTGCCTTGTCTGAGTCATATATAACGTCTCCAATCGTTTTGAGCGGAGGCGATTATATAGCAACGGCCCCGCATCCGTCAGTACAGAAGCGGGGCCGAAAACAATTCGATACACAGAGGTTGCGCCGTCAATTCATAACTAAGCCAACCCCAGCAATATGCCCGCCGAATGCACGACAAACGCCACGATCCAGGCAACGGCGACCTGAAACGCGAATACGGCCACGGCATAGCGCGCGCCCAACTCGCTCTTGACGGCGCCGATTGCCGCCACACAAGGCGGGTACAGCAACGTAAAGACCAAGAACACGTAGGCGGTGAACGGCGAAAACATGGTCGACAGTGCCGCGGGCGACGTAGCACCCAAAAGCACGGTGAGGGTCGAGATGACGCTCTCTTTGGCAATAAGTCCGGTGACGAGCGCCGTGGATGCGCGCCAGTCACCAAAACCGAGCGGGGCCAACACCGGCGCGATGATGCTGCCGAGGCCCGCAAGCAGGCTTTGCGACTGGTCGGCGACCACGTTAAAGCGGATATCGAACGTCTGCAGGAACCAGATGACCACCGTAGCGGCAAAGATAATGGTAAAGGCCTTGGTGATGAAGTCCTTGGCCTTATCCCATGCCAGCATCACCGTCGTCTTGACGCTCGGCAGGCGGTAATTGGGGAGCTCCATGATAAACGGCACCGGGTCGCCCTTAAATGCCGTGCGGTTGAGCACCAAAGCCGCGACGCAGCCGACCACGATACCGATCAGATAGAGCGAGACCATGGCGGGAACCGTCGCCTGCGGGAAAAACGCCCCGCACAGCAAGCCGTAAACCGGCAGCTTGGCTGAGCAGCTCATAAACGGCGTGAGCATGACCGTCATCTTGCGGTCGTGCTCGGATGGGAGCGTACGGGTCGACATGATAGCCGGCACGGTGCAGCCAAAACCGACGAGCATGGGCACGAAACTGCGGCCCGACAGGCCAAAGCGACGCAACACCTTATCCATGACAAAGGCCACGCGCGCCATGTATCCGGAGTCTTCCAGAATGGAGAGGAACAAAAAGAGCACGACGATAATCGGCAGGAAGGTCAGCACACTGCCCACGCCCGTAAGCACGCCGTCGACAGCCAGCGAGCGCACCACGTCGTTGGTACCGAACGCCTTGAGGCCCGCATCGGCCGAGGCGATGATGGCAGCGATACCGTCCTCCATGAGTCCCTGCAACGCCGCGCCGATCACGCCAAACGTCAGCCAAAAGACGAGGCCCATGATCACCAGAAACGCCGGAATGGCTGTGTAACGACCTGTCAGGATGCGGTCAATCTTGACGGAGCGCACGTGCTCGCGGCTCTCGTGCGGCTTGACGACGCAACGCCCGCACACGTCGCCGATAAAGCTAAAACGCATATCGGCCAGCGCAGATAGGCGGTCGGTGCCGGCCTCGCCCTCCATCTGGGTGATGATGTGCTCGATAGCGTCGAGCTCATTGCGATCCAGGTGAAGCGCCTCGGTTACCAGCTCATCGCCCTCGACCAGCTTGGTCGCCGCAAAGCGCACCGGGATGTGCGCCGTCACGGCATGGTCCTCGATCAGGTTAGCAATACCGTGGATGCAGCGATGCAGCGCACCGCCGTCCGGACCGTCGGGCGCGCAAAAGTCCAGGCGACCAGGGCGCTCGCGGAACCGCGCCACGTGCAGGGCGTGGTCCACCAGCTCGCCGATGCCCTCGTTGCGGGCAGCGCTAATGGGGACAACGGGCACGCCCAACAGGCTCTCGAGCAAGTTGACGTCCACGGCGCCGCCGTTGGCGGTCACCTCGTCCATCATGTTGAGCGCGATGACCATAGGACGGTCAAGCTCCATGAGCTGCAGTGTCAGGTACAGGTTGCGCTCGATGTTGGTGGCGTCAATGATGTCGATGATGGCGTCCGGACGCTCGTCGAGGATGAACTGACGGCTCACGACCTCCTCGCCTGTGTACGGCGACAGGGAGTAAATGCCGGGCAGGTCGGTAACGCTCGCCTCGGGATGGTTACGGATGGTGCCATCTTTGCGGTCGACCGTCACGCCGGGAAAGTTACCGACGTGCTGGTTGGAGCCCGTCAGCTGGTTGAATAACGTGGTCTTGCCGCAGTTTTGGTTGCCGGCGAGGGCAAAGTGCAGCGGCGCGCCCTCTGGCACGGCCGTCTTTGCCGCACGGGGCGAATACGTCCCCTCGCCCAGGGCCGGATGCTCCGTCGTGCCGATTGCGGCGTTAGCGCGCGGACCCGTATCGGTGTCGTGAATACCCACGAGCTCGATGCGAGCGGCATCGTCCTTACGCAGTGTCAACTCGTAGCCACGCAGGCGGATCTCGAGCGGGTCACCCATGGGGGCGTACTTCATCATGGTGACTTCGGTGCCCGGCGTTAGACCCATGTCCAAAATATGCTGTCGGAGTGCCTGATCGTCCGATGCCACCGATGCGACAACGGCGTCCTTTCCAATCTCGAGCGTATCGAGCTTCACGTCCGTGTTCCTCCCCCGGCGCCCACAGGGCGTTGTATTTATGTTCACCATGGCTAACCGTTTGCCATGGCTAACCAATTGTAACCATGCATGATAGCGCGAACACACAACGACGTTCAATCAGCAGATTGGCGCAATGGGGACAGGCAGGAGAGTTCAGGGCCATAGTTTCCCGATGAGGCCTCTCGGGGAAACTACATCCCAGAATTCTGGCTCGAAACGGGATATGGTTTCCCTAACAGGCCTCTTACGGAAAATGCATCCCAGAATCCCCGCTCGAAACGGGACGCGCTTTCCCAGTCGAGGCCCTATGGGAAACTGCGTCCCACCTTGAAAGGCAAAACTGGGACGCAGTTTCCGGGCGGGGCATCAAAAACGAAGTTGCGGTGGAATAGTTCCTGGATGGGCTGGTTGATGCCCCAGATCGGAGCTATTTCACCGCAAGTTATTGAAGGGCTGGGATGCCGAGACTCTTACAGATGGCGCTCCAGGAAGCGGAAGGCTAGGCGGATCCAGGGACGGACTGCCACCTGCTTGTCCTCGTTGTCGACCGCGGTGTTGGCATTGCCGAGCGAAAGGCCGTGACCACCCTGGTCGAAGACGTGCATCTCGCAAGCGACGCCCTCCTCGGCCATGCGCTGCGCAAACGGGTAGACCTGCGCGATCGGCGCCGTCTTGTCGTCGGACACGCCCCATACAAAGGTCGGTGGCATCTGACGCGAAACATGCGTGGTGGGGCAGATGTCGGCCAGATGCTCGTCAGTTGCCTCGCCGCCCGTCACCATCGACAGGTAGTCGTTGAGCAAATCGCGCCCCGTCTTGCCGCCCGTCTTGGGCACGCGCAAGTCAATGCGCGGATCGCGCGTCTGCATGTCGCGCACATAGGCAAAGTCGAGCAATGGATAGCCCAGCACCACGGCATCGGGACGAATGTCGTCCGGACGCGCCCCGGCAAGTGCCGCGAAGGAGCCGGTCTTCCACTGTGTTGCCAGCGAGGCGCAAATCATGCCGCCCGCCGAGAATCCCACGACGCACACGCGCTTAGGATCGACATGCCACTCGTCGGCGTTGGCGCGCACCGTGGCGACCATCTTGGCAAGATCTGCCTGGGGGTGCGGAAAGCTCACGTCACCCGTAGAACTCGTGACATAGCTGAGCACAAAGGCCTGGTAACCGTGATCCAAAAACGCAAACGCCACCGGGTCCTGCTCGTGCGGAGCGATATGCGTAAACCCGCCTCCGCCGCAGATGATCACCGCGGGGCGGCGGCCATTGGGCTTGTCGGGCAGCGGCTCGGCACCCAAATACGTAAACGTCGCCGGATAATCCTCGGTCGGCTCCTCGCCCCACAGCGCATGGTTCTCGACAATCATATGTGCTCCCTTCGCGCAAATTATGCGCCCTTGTTTTTCGCCTTCAAGCGTACCCCACTTGAACCCGTGGCGCAGAAACACTCCGGCAATAAGTTTCCCTTCAACTGATATATCACATAATCCCAGTTCAGAGGTATCGTTGAGCAGCGTAGAATAGGGGCGTTGACCAAGCCGCGAAACACATGTGAAACGTTTCCGGCAAACCAAACGCGCGATATGCGCCTATTTAAGTTGGAGGCAACTATGGGTCTGCTCGATTCGCTTAAGTCCACCTTCACCTCGACCGGCGAGGCGTCCGTTCCGCCCGCAGCAAGCTTCGCTACCCGCGAAGGCGTCATCTACGCCCCCGTCAACGGCGTGCTCGTCAACCTAGACGAGGTTCCCGACGAGACGATCGCCTCGGGCATGCTTGGCCAGGGCTATGGCATCGAGCCCATTACCGGCACCATCTATGCGCCCGCCAACGGCCGCATCGGCGCCACCACTGTCACCAACCACTCCATTGGCATGATCACCGAGGACGGCCTGCGTGTGTTCATCCATGTTGGCCTGGGCACCGTGGAAATGAACGGCAAGGGTTTTGCCCGCTTTGTCGAGATGGGCGATGTGGTCAAGGCAGGCCAGCCGCTCATCAGCTTCGACCGCGAGGCCATTAAGGCCGCTGGTCACGAGGACATCGTAACCGTCATCGTCTCCGAGCTCGATCGTCTTAAGAGCATCGACCATGTCGGCGAGTCTGGAACGCTTATCGGCGGCAACCCGCTCGTCAAGCTTGGCGACCCGCTGCTGGTAGCCAAGACCAAGTAGCCAGGCCCGCGCCACACAGCCAAAAGGCACCTCGTCAAGCGCCCGCGACCATTTGGCCGCGGGCGCTTTTCGTTTGAAAAACCATCCTGCCAATGCCTTATCTATATAGCCCAAATGAGCCGAGCTGCTAGAATATCGAACTGTATGGATAACTATCATTCAACCGTTATGGGAGGATACGTGAACCGCACCAAAATCGCGCAGCTCTATGCCGATGCCGAGTCGCTCGGCGGCCAGACCGTCACCGTCGCCGGCTGGGTCAAGTCCGTCCGCGACATGAAGAACTTTGGCTTTGTTACGCTCAACGACGGCAGCTGCTTCCGCGACCTGCAGGTCGTCATGAACCGCGAGGCGCTCGACAACTACGACGAGATCGCCCATCAAAACGTCTCGGCCGCACTCATTTGCACCGGCACCGTCAAGCTGACCCCCGATGCGCCCCAGCCTTTCGAGCTTTCTGCCACCTCCATCGAGGTCGAGGGCGTCAGCGCCCCGGATTACCCACTGCAGAAGAAGCGCGCAACCGTCGAGTTCCTGCGCACCCAGCAGCACCTGCGTCCGCGCACCAACCTGTTCCGCGCCGTGTTCCGCATCCGCTCTGTCGCGGCTGCCGCCATCCACCGCTTCTTCCAGGAGCAGGGCTTTGTCTACGTCAACACCCCCATCATCACCACGAGTGACTGCGAGGGCGCCGGCGAGATGTTCCGCGTGACCACGCTCGACCCCAAAAATCCGCCCCTCACCGAGTCCGGCGAGGTCGACTGGAGCCAGGACTTCTTTGGCAAGCATGCAAGCCTCACCGTGTCCGGCCAGCTCAATGCCGAGAACTTTGCCATGGCCTTTGGCGACGTGTACACCTTTGGCCCCACCTTCCGTGCCGAGAACTCCAACACCACGCGCCACGCCGCCGAGTTTTGGATGATCGAGCCCGAGATGGCCTTTGCCGACCTTAACGACTACATGGATAACGCCGAGGCTATGCTCAAGTACGTCCTTAAGGACGTCATGACAACCTGCCCCGACGAGCTCAATATGCTCAACAAGTTTGTGGACAAGGGTCTGCTCGAGCGCCTGGACCATGTCGTCAACTCCGACTTTGCCCGCGTTACCTACACCGAGGCCGTCGAGATCCTGGAGCAGGCCGTCGCCGCCGGTCACAAGTTTGACTATCCCGTGAGCTGGGGCATCGACCTGCAAACCGAGCACGAGCGTTTCCTGACCGAGGAGCACTTTAAGCGCCCGACCTTCGTGACCGACTACCCGGCCGAGATCAAGGCGTTCTACATGCGCATGAACGAGGACGGCAAGACCGTCGCCGCCGCCGACTGCCTGGTGCCGGGCATCGGCGAGATCATCGGTGGCTCCCAGCGCGAGGAGCGCCTGGATCTGCTCGAGGCCCGCATCAAGGACCTGGGTATGAATCCCGAGCAGTACAAGTACTACCTTGACCTGCGCCGCTACGGTTCCTGCAAGCACGCCGGCTACGGTCTGGGCTTCGAGCGCTTGGTCATGTATCTGACCGGCGTGGGCAACATCCGCGACGTCCTGCCGCACCCGCGCACCGTGGGCAACGCCGACTTCTAATCGTCGAACGCTAGCTCGCGTCGCCACACGCCAACGCTCATCGCACAAGCGTCTCTCGACATCGGTCGAGAGACGCTTTTTTCAACAGCATCCGTCAAGCTTTTGGCAAGTTTTTGGTCAGTTGAGCAGGGCTGTTGAAAACTCGACCCGCCGTTTGCCGACGACTACCGACCGCCCAGAGCGCCCTGCGCCCCTGGGAAAGCCCCGCGTCCTAGGCTCCATACCGTCGCCACCCAAAACGGAAAGGACGTGGGCACCATGACCGAAGCCGCTGTTGAAACCTACGACACCACGACGAGGGGCGCCGCCTCGATGGCAGCCTATCGCGCCGTTCGTATCCTGCAGCTCTTGAGCGAAAACACCGGCGAAGACAAGGCCATGCTTTCCGATGAGTTGATCCGGCGCCTCGCCCATCCCGACGACCCCGCCCGCATGCCCATCTCGGCGGCGCGGCGCAGCATCTACACCGCCATCTCCGCACTTCGCCATGCCGGATACGAAATTGAGTACAAGCGCGGCGTGGGCTATCGACTCTTGACCCGTCCGCTCACCGACGAAGAGATCATCCGGCTCCACGGCATGGTCATGCGCAACCGCTCCACGCCCATCGCCATTCGAAAGAGCATGGCGCAGCACCTGGTCGCCATGGCGAGTGCCGACGTTCGCGGCTACCTCGATGCACCCGAGCCTGCTCCAAGCGCAGGCGACAAATCCACCAAGGCCACACGCACGCCCGTCAAGCGCATCGATGCCTGCGAGCTCATCGAGCAGGCCATCGACCACGGAACCACGGTGAGTTTTGATATTTCGAGTGTCACGGCACGCGGAGAGGTCGAAGTGGCACGGATGACACTCCGGCCCTTTGCCATCAAGCAACGAGACGGCATCTCGTATTTGCTGGGAACGGTCTATGACGCGCGAGGCGGCGATGACACGTTGCGTACCGTAGAGATCGGCCGAATGAGAAACGTCACCACACGTCTCCTCGACGGCAAGAAGCTCTTCGCCGCCCTGGACGAGGACGATGCCTCCTCCGCCGCATAAGACCCTCCGCCGCCCATTCGACTACCCGTACCGCCCATCCGATTCTGTATTAAAAAACCCGCCAGGCTGTTGTAAAAATGGACATCAGCGCTACTATAGTTCCACTTGCACTTTGTCCCAGTGCAGTGTTTCCAGCCATTTTTATACTGGGGGTAATGATATGAAGGACATCACCATCAGCCGCAGGAGCCTTCTGGTCTCCGCCGGTCTGCTCGCGCTCGCCCCGCTCGCCGGATGCGGCGGCAACTCTGGTTCCGGCTCTGCTGCCGCCGGTTCCGACTACACCATCGGCGTTCTGCAACTCACCGAGCACTCCGCACTCGATGCCGCCAACGACGGCTTTGTCAAGGCCATCAAGGAGAGCGGCCTTAAGGTCAAGATCGACCAGAAGAACGCCCAGAACGACCAGTCCACGTGTAAGTCCATCGCCGACAAGTTCGTGGGCGATGGCGTCGACCTGATCTATGCCATCGCTACGCCCGCCGCGCAGGCTGCCGCCGGCGCCACCGCTGATATCCCCATCGTTGGCTGCGCCATCACCGACTACGCCGCTTCCGGCTTGGTCCAGGACAACGACAAGCCCGGCACCAACGTCACCGGCGCTTCCGACCTCACCCCGGTCGCCGAGCAGCTCGAGATGATGCAGAAGGTCCTGCCCGACGTTAAGAAGGTCGGCCTGCTCTACTGCACCGCCGAGTCCAACTCCGACGTCCAGATCAAGGCCGCCAAGAAGGAGCTCGACAAGCTGGGCCTGGAGTACACCGACTTCACCGTCTCGAGCTCCAACGAGATCCAGTCCGTCGTCGAGTCTGCCGTGGGCAAGGTCGACGCGCTGTACTCCCCCACCGACAACACCATCGCCGCGGGCGCCTCGCAGGTCGGTCAGATCTGCAAGGAGAACAAGCTTCCCTTCGTGACTGGCGAGGAGGGCATGTGCATGGCCGGCGGCCTGTTCACCCTCTCCATCAACTACGAGGACCTGGGCTACGCCGCAGGCGAGATGGCCGTCAAGATCCTGAAGGGCGAGGCCAAGCCCGAGGACATGGCGATCAAGCACCTCTCGAGCAAGGACCTGGTCGTCGTCAAGAACGACGAGATGGCCGAGGCTCTGGGCATCGACCTTTCCGCTCTGGACGAGTAACACCATGCACGGCGATGCGTCTAGAGCCCGTGCTCGCGCTACAGCCGTGTTATTCAATATCTGAGCCACAGGGGCGGACGTCAAAGATCGGCGTCCGCCCTGCTTGTTTCAGGTAAAACAAAACGTCTGTCCGCAACTCTTTTATGCATCGTTACCGCTATTATGGAAAATCACGTGTCCACCCTATCCTAGGAGGTATGAAGCATGCTCATTGCATTGCAGGGCGCCGTTTCGCAGGGCGTCCTCTGGGGCATTATGGTGCTCGGCGTGTTTATCACGTTCCGCCTGCTCGACATCCCTGATATGACCTGCGACGGCAGCTTTGCCCTCGGCGGCTGCGTTTGCGCCGTGCTCATCGTCAACAACAACGTCGACCCGCTGCTCGCCGTTTTGGCCGGCATGTGCGCCGGTGCCATCGCGGGCGCCGTCACGGGTATTCTGACCACCGTCTTTGAGATTCCCGCGATCCTGGCCGGAATTCTTACGCAGATCAGCCTGTGGTCCATCAACCTGCGCATCATGGGCAAGTCCAACACGCCCATCCTTGCCAAGGGCACTATCTTCTCATCCGTCAGCAACATGACGGGCCTGCCGCAGTCCACTGTTGCCATTATCCTAGGCATTGTGCTGGCCGTGGCCATCGTCGCCATCCTGTACTGGTTCTTTGGCACCGAGATCGGCTCGGCGCTGCGTGCCACCGGCAACAACGAGTACATGATCCGCGCCCTGGGCGTTAACACCAACACTACCAAAATGATCGCCCTCGTGCTCTCCAACGCCCTCATTGGCCTTTCGGGTGCGCTCATCTGCCAGAGCCAGAAGTATGCCGACATTGGCATGGGCACCGGCGCCATCGTTATCGGTCTTGCCGCCATCGTCATCGGCGAGGTGCTCGGTCGCCTGCTGCCCGGCGGCCTCACGCAGTTTAGCGTCCGTCTTGCCTCCGCCGTCTTTGGCTCCGTGGTGTACTTCCTTATCCGCGCCATCGTGCTGCAGTTGGGCATGGACGCCAACGACATGAAGCTGCTCTCCGCCGTGATCGTCGCCGTGGCCCTGTGCGTGCCCGTGGTTTGGGAGCGCTATAAGCTCCGCAGCTCCTACACGAAGGGGGATGAGGCAGATGCTTAAGCTCTCGCACGTCAAGAAGACCTTTAACAAGGGCACCGTCACCGAGAAGCGCGCGCTCACCGGCGTCGACCTCACCCTAAATGACGGCGACTTTGTAACCGTGATCGGCGGCAACGGCGCCGGCAAGTCCACGCTGCTCAACATGATCGCCGGCGTGTACCCGCTCGATTCGGGCGTTATTGAGCTCGACGGCACCGACATCTCGCGCCTGAGCGAGTCGCAGCGCGCCAAGTACCTGGGCCGCGTGTTTCAGGACCCCATGCGCGGTACCGCTGCCGACATGCAGATCGCCGAGAACCTGGCCCTCGCCAAGCGTCGCGGCCAGCGTCGCGGCCTTTCGTGGGGCGTCACCAAGGCCGAGAAAGATGAGTACGTCGAGCTGCTCAAGCGCCTGGACCTTGGTCTGGACACGCGTCTCAACGCCAAGGTCGGCCTGCTCTCGGGTGGCCAGCGCCAGGCACTCACCCTGCTGATGGCCACGCTCACCAGGCCGCGCCTGCTGCTGCTCGACGAGCACACCGCGGCCCTCGACCCCAAGACGGCCTCTAAGGTGCTTAACCTGACCGAGGAGATCGTCGACGAGAACCACCTGACCACGCTCATGGTCACGCACAACATGAACGACGCCATCCGTCTGGGCAACCGTCTGATCATGATGCACGAAGGCCACGTGATCTACGACGTGGCGGGCAATGAGAAGAAGTCGCTCACCGTAGCCGACCTGCTGCAGAAGTTCGAGGAGGTCTCGGGCGGCGAGCTCGCCAACGACCGCATGCTACTAAGCTAACGACTTAGAAAACCACCACAAAGGGGACAGGCACCTTTGTGGTGGTTTTTGTTAAGGACCAAGGAGACTGCCATGAAAAGATTCGTCCCCCGCCTTGCGTTAACCGCCGCGCTGCTTGCCGGCGTGCTCACTGGCGCACCCAGCCTCGCTTTCGCGGGGAACCTGCCTGCCGCTATTGACGGCACCGTGACCGTCATGCACACCAACGACATCCACGGCAGCTACAAGTACAGCCACAACGAAAGCAAGGGCACCGGCACCGTCGGCTTTGACGGACTGGCGGTTCTCTATAGCGCCCAGGGCAACGCCCCCGATCTTTTGCTCGATGCGGGTGATACCTTCCACGGACAGTCCTTCGCCACCATGAGCGAGGGCAAGAGCATCGCCGAGCTCATGGACACCTTCTACGCCGACGGCTACGACGCGACCACGCCAGGCAACCACGACTGGAGCTATGGCGCGGACAGGCTTCGCACCATGACCGGCTCCAGCACCACCGGCACGCCCTTCGCCATGCTCTGCGCGAACGCGAAGTCTACGAGCGGCGTATGGAGCTCGAGCATCACGAAGACGCTCGATCGCACCTGGGAGGATAGCGAAGATCACTCCACATTCGACTACAAAATCAAGGTCGGCGTCGTCGGAGCCATGGATGAGTCGCTAGGTTCCTCGCTGCGCGCGGACCTGGTCGCGGGTACGTCGTTCTCGAGTGCCGCGAACGCCATCAATGCCGAGGCAGAGCAGCTGCGCAAGGAGGGCTGCGATGTTGTTGTTTGTATCGCGCACACGCTCGACGCCAAGACCTTTGCCACGCGGCTCCGTGGCGTCGATGCCCTTATCGCAGGCCACGAGCACATCAACCTTAACGAGAAGGTGACGGGAGCCGACGGCAAGACAATCCACGTTGTCGAGGCGGGCAGCGCCTTTGCCGAAGTGGGACTGCTTTCCGTCCCCTACGAGTACGACACCAAGGGCACCGAAAGCACCGACGATGACACGGTGGCGGTATACGCAGACAAAAGCGACGAGAAGCTCTATACCGCCAAGGATGTAAACGTTCTTTTGACCGATCCCAACAAGGGCTCCACCTATCAGAGCATCCTTGATGAGGTCCACGACAACAAGATCAAGCCGCTCGACGATGCCTTTAGCGCCGCATCGAGCGAGGTGCTCGGCACGAGCTCTACCAATTATTTCTACGGCGAGAACGCATCTGGCACGCACGGCTGGGAGATGGTGCGCACCACCGATTTCCGCCCCAGCAAGGAGGGCGACACCACCAAGGCCCAGACCATCGGACATGTGATCTGCGGCTCCTATCTTGACCTGACGGGCGCGGACCTTGCCATCGAGAACGCGGGCGGCATCCGCGGCGGCATCGCTGCGGGCGATGTGACCGCCGGCAACGTCATCGCTATCTCGCCCTACGGCAACACCGTGGAGACCTGGACCATGACCGGTGAGGACTTCCTGACAGCACTCGAGCACTCGCTGCAGATCAGCGACGAGTGCAATCAAAGCTACGAGCTTCAGCAAGCCTACGTAGCGGCCGGCCACACCGAGCAGGAGGCGCAAGACATGTACAAGTGGCGCGACGACTCCGGCAGCGTCCTTTCCTTCGGCGGAATCAACGTGACAATCGATTGGTAGCAGCCCGAAGGCAAGCGCATCGTGAGCGCCACGCTCACCAAGGATGGCAGCACGCTCGACCCCGCCAAGACCTACACCGTCGCCACCAACAACTACATCATCACCAACACGACCGACTTCCCCACCTTCGCAAACGCCACCAAGCACACCGAGTGGGGTACCTGCGAGTCAGCGCTAAGGGCGCTAATTGGGCAGAACGGCTGGGAGAGCAAGATGGCCTCGCTCGCGGGCACCATCAGCTTTGGCTCCGCTGCCGTGGACCCCACGCCCACTCCGGCCCCGACGCCTGAACCCTCGCCTAAGACGGACGCGACGACCACGAAGGTCATCACCAAGAAGACGACCGGCAAGCTCGCCGCAACGGGAGACCGCACGCTAGCCGTGATCGGCGCATGCCTCATCGGCGGCATCATCGTCATCATGCTCGGCATTATCTGGAAGCGTCGACGCTAAGCTACACCGCCGGGCCTTGCAGCCCCGCCGCGTAAACCTTATATCGAGCACAGAAGCCCGTCCGAATTTGATCGGACGGGCTTCTTGGTGGGTATCATGGTTGGATGATCATGAGGAGGTTTCCCTACATGGAATTGTTTGAGCCAATTCTTCATTTCTTTGCACAACGATGGGTCCACAACATCATCTGGGCCGGTATCTTGGCCATCGGCACCGCCGTTGCCGCCAAAGTCGCGTCCAAGACCCTGCACCACCTGCTTAACCGCGACGATAACCCGCTCCCAGCATCGAGCATCTTCATCAACATCGCGCGCGCCGTCATCTGGATGATCGGCGGCAGCTTTATCCTCGACAACTGTTTTGGCATCAACGCAAACGCCCTCGTCGCCGCTCTTGGCGTCGGCGGCATCGCCATCTCGCTCGGCTTTCAGGACACGCTGTCGAACCTTATCGGCGGTATGCAGGTGACCTTTATGGGCATTATCAAACCCGGCGACAATATCGAGGTCGGCGGCGTGTCGGGCGTGGTCCAAGATATCACCTGGCGTCACACGACCATCGAGGACGCCTGCGGGCAGACCATCATTGTGCCCAACTCCAACATCTCCAAGAACACGCTCGTGCATCTGATGCCCTTTGGGCGCGTGGCCGTGCCCGTTGCCGTAAAGGACACGTCTAAGTGGGCTTCCCTTGACGCGCTGGCAGACGAGCTCACGAGCGCAACCAAAACGGCCGTCTCGCCCATCTCTGGCTTTGACAAGGAGCCGTACGTGCTCTTTAGCGAGATCGGCGACTTTGGCATTAAAGGCAAAATCATCTTTATCGTCAGCGACGATAGCACCACTTTTACGGCAGCCGACGCCTGCATTCGTGCCATCGCCCCCATCATCGCCTAAACCACCACAAAGGGGACAGGCACCTTTGTGGTGGTTTCACATCGTGGTACCATGGTTCATATCGTTGTTTAAACGACTAAGGGAGTAGACACCATGGAAGAGGCCTATCGTCAAGCACGCAAGCGCGGCGAGCAGGGACGCCGTCGCGCCATCAGCCAAAGCGAGCACCCGTACCTCACGGACCTCGACAGTTTGGTTGCTCAGCTCCCCTTAGGTCAGCGAGAGAATGTCGGCCTGCGGGATATTCCGCTCGAAATGGTCGTCGGCACGGTCACCAAGGGCCGTCAGTCCGCTTTTTCATGCAACTTTATGCCCTTGTTGCCGTTTAACACCGAGTTCGCCCGCAAGTGGTCCAACCTCTACGACATCCAGGTGACCGAGGGCTATCGCGACCCCATCATCGTCACCGAGTTCATGCATCGGTTCTACGTCCAGGAGGGCAACAAGCGCGTCAGCGTCCTCAAATTCCTGGACGCCCCGACGGTTTCAGCCAAGGTCACCCGTCTCTACCCCGGCACATGGGATTCCGTCGAAAGTCGCCTATACGGCGAGTTCTGCGCGTTTTGGCGCGTCTGCCCCCTATACGAGATCGAGTTCTCGCGCGAGGGAAGCTACGAGACGCTCGCCAAGATGCTCGGCCAGGACCTTGTCGAAAAGTGGCCACAGAAAAAGGTCGACTACCTGCGCCACACCTTCCTACTCTTTAAACGCGCCTACCTTCGCGCGGGCGGCGACCACCTGGACATTACGCCCGCCGACGCCATGCTCGTCTACCTCAATGTGTACAACCAGGACCGCCTGTTGGATACACCGACGGATATCGTCGTAAACCGCCTGTGCAAGATTTGGCGCGAATTGGTCATTGCCGGCAAAAATGACGAGGACAAGGTCGATCTTGTCGAGGCACCGAGTGTCGATGAGGAAGAGGCGCTCGCCAAGTCCACCTCCGGCGTGCTCAACTTCTTTATGGGCAAGACCGTCTACTCGGCGGCCAACCCCCTGCGCATCGCCTTTATCCATGAGTTCCCCTGTGCGACGTCGAGCTGGGACAGCCTGCACGACCAAGGGCATCAGTATCTCGATGAGCACTTTGGCGGTATCGTGCGCACCGAGGCGTTCGAGGACTGTCACAATCCGGACGTGTTCTACGCCGCCGTGGAAACGGCTGTCAAACATGGAGCTAACGTCATCTTCTCGACCTCGCACCGCCTGATGGAATACACGCTCAGAGCTGCCGTTGAGTATCCCCAGGTGCGGTTCCTTAACTGCTCTATCGGCCTTCCCCACCAAAGCGTCCGTTCGTACTTTGGCAAGATGTACGAGGCCAAGTTCCTCCTGGGCGCCCTTGCCGCCAGTATGGCGGACAACCACCGTATCGGCTACCACGCGTCGGTCTTCGCCTCGGGCGCGCTTAGCGAGATCAACGCCTTTGCGATTGGCGCCTCGCTGCTCGACCCCCGCGCGCAAATTATCCTGACCTGGGGCGATGTGCCCGCCGGAGGCCTTGCCGAGGCCATGTGCCGCGAAGGCGTGAGCGTCATGACCGGCGCTGACATGTCAAAGTCGCTCGTAGACCCTACGGCCTACGGACTCCACCGCCTGGTCGATGGCAAGGTCGTCGGCATCGCCATGCCGGTCTGGAACTGGGGCCGATACTACGAGCTTATCGTGCGAAGCCTGCTGCATGGCACCTGGGATGAGACCAGTGACGACAGCCAGGTTCGCGCCGTCAACTACTGGTATGGCATGAGCTCGGGCGTCATCGACATTCGCTACGCTCCGGGCCTGCCCTATCAAACGCGCAAACTGGTGCAGCTGCTCCGCAATGGCATCGTCGAGGGCTCCATCAATCCATTTGGCGGCGAGCTTCATAGCCAAGACGGCGTGGTGCAGATCGAGGGCTTTCCCCCACTGCCGAGCGCGCAGATTGTCGAGATGAATTGGCTGGCGGACAACGTGGTAGGCACCATTCCGCAGCTCGACGATGAGCCGGGAGTTACCGCCCTATGAAGATCCTTGCCATAGCAGATACCGAAGAACGATGCCTTTGGGAGTGCTTTCGCAAGGAGCGCTTTGAGGGTGTCGACCTGATTCTGTCTGCCGGCGATCTGGACCCGGACTATCTTGAGTTTTTGGTCACCGTCATCAACAAACCGCTTATCTACGTTCGCGGCAACCACGACGACCGCTACGCACGTCATGCACCGGGCGGATGTATCTGCGTGGAAGACAGCGTGTACACGTACCGAGGGATTCGCATTGCGGGCCTCGGCGGGTCCATGCGTTATCGCGACGGCGCCAACATGTACACCGAACGCGAGATGTCCAAGCGCATGCGTAAGCTGTCGCGTAAGGTTAGGATGGTCGGCGGGTGCGACATTCTGCTTACCCATGCGCCCGCCGCCGGTATGGGTGATTTGGACGATCTGCCGCATCGAGGGTTTGAGTGCTTTAACACGGCGCTTGAGTCCTGGGGGGTCGACTACATGGTGCATGGGCATGTACACCAAAGCTACGGTTACGATTTTCAGCGCGAGCGGCAGCATGTGTGTGGAACGACGATCATCAACGCCTGCGGCTATACGCAGTTTGAGCTCGACCAGACGCGCTACCCCATCCGTGGCTGGCAGGCGGCCTGGCTCAATTCGCAAACCATGCGCCGCGAGCTCAAGCGCCACGAGGCCATCGAGTCCTCTACCGCTAGAACACCCTGGTAACCACCACAAAGCTGCCTGTCCCCTACAGTGGAATTGGAGGCGCGATAGCAAGAAACCCGGTCCTGCACGAGGCAGAACCGGGTTTCTTTAGCAATGCTTACTTTGCTCAGGCAGTAACTGTTAGTTACTCAGCCAGGAAGTCACGCTGGACAGCGGGATCGACCTTGACGCCAGGGCCCATGGTGGAAGACACGGAGATGGACTTGACGTACTTACCCTTAGCAGAAGAGGGCTTGACGCGCAGGATCTCGGTGTACAGGGCAGCGTAGTTCTCGACGAGCTGCTGCTCAGAGAAGGACTTCTTGCCCAGGGGCACGTGGCAGATGCCGTAACGGTCGGCGCGATACTCAACGCGGCCGGCCTTGAGCTCGGAGACCATCTTGGCGACGTCCATGGTCACGGTGCCGAGCTTGGGGTTCGGCATGAGGCCACGGGGACCAAGGATCTTACCGATGCGGCCAACCTTGGCCATCATGTTCGGCGTAGCGATAGCGGCGTCGAAGTTGATCTCGCCCTTCTGGATCTGGGCGACGAGCTCGTCGGAACCGATGATGTCGGCGCCGGCAGCCTCGGCCTCGCGAGCCTTCTCGCCCTCGGCGAAGACGGCAACACGAACGGTCTTGCCGGTGCCGTGGGGCAGAGAGATGGAACCACGGATGTTCTGGTCAGCCTTACGAGTATCGATGCCCAGACGGAAGTGGGCCTCGACGGTCTCGTCGAACTTGGCGGTGTCGAGCTCCTTGATGAGCTTGGCAGCCTGAAGGGGGGTGTAGAGCGTGGCGCGGTCGATCTTCTCGGCAGCGGCGTTATAGCTCTTACCATGCTTAGCCATGTGCATTACCTCCTGTGGTTAAACGGGCTTATGCCCTCCCACATCGTATCGTGTGCCCTATTGCACACATATAACGGGCGCTCCGGTCGGAACACCCGTCATTACCTAAAGAAATCGTTACTCAGCGATGGTGACGCCCATGGAACGGGCGGTACCGGCGATGATCTTCTTGGCGGCGTCAATGTCGTTGGCATTGAGGTCCGGCATCTTGATCTCGGCAATCTTGGTGAGCTGCTCCTGGGAGAGCTGACCAACCTTGTCGGCCTGGGGCTTAGCGGAACCAGACTTGAGGTTCAGCTCCTTCTTGATGAGGTGAGCCGCCGGCGGGGTCTTGGTGATGAAGGAGAAGGACTTATCCTCGTAGACAGAGATCTCAACGGGGATGATGTCGCCCTTCTTGTCCTGCGTCTCGGCGTTAAAGGCCTGGCAGAACTGCATGATGTTCACGCCAGCAGCGCCCAGGGCGGGGCCGACGGGAGGAGCGGGGTTAGCGGCACCAGCAGGAATCTGGAGCTTAATGACGTTGGCAACCTTCTTCTCAGCCATGGTCATTCCTTTCGAATCACGAGTGTGAAGTACTTGCTATATCGTAAGCACGCACGTGTTAGAAGCACTCCTGAGATGAGCAGTCACAGAAGAAGCACGCTCGCGCGAACGGACGAAAACTTAAGCGATGACAGCGACCTGGTTAAAGTCGAGCTCGACCGGCGTCTCGCGGCCAAAGATCATCAGCGTGACCTTAAGCTTGCCAGCCTCGGTGTTAACCTCGGAGACCTTGCCATCAAAATCGGTAAGCGGACCATCGGTGACGCGGACGGACGTGCCGACCTCAATATCAACCGAAGTGCGCTTGGGCGAATCGCCCTTACCGGGACGACGAGTCATCTTGTTGTACTCGTCGCGGGAAAGCGGAGCGGGCTTGCCGTTGCCGCCTAGGAAACCGGTGACGCCGGGCGTGTTGCGAACACACGTCCACGCATCGTCATCCATCTCCATGCGGACCAGAACATAACCCGGGAAGATCTTGGAATCCTTGGTCTCGCGCTTGCCACCCTCTTTAATCTCGGTGACGCGCTCCATAGGAATCTCGATATCAAAGATACGGTCCTGCATGCCCATAGTCTCGATGCGATGCTCGAGATCGGACTTAACGCGGTTCTCGTATCCAGAGTAAGTGTGAACGACGTACCAACGCTTAGACATGGTTTAGCCCCTCAATCCAGAGAACAGAGCAAGAGCCTCGCCAAAGCCAGCATCGAGCAGAGCGATGACGACGCCGACGACGATCAGAGAAGCGCAAACGACGACTGAGTAGTTCACGAGCTCCTTCTTATCGGGCCACGTGACACGCTTCATCTCGGACTTGACCGAAGCGAAATACTTCTTGGTGCGGGCGAAGAAACCAGGCTTCTCGTTCTTCTTGGACTTCGCAGCCTTCTCGTTCTTCTTGGCAACGGCCTTCTTGGCCTCAACCTTGGAGTTGGCGGCAGCGTTGTTGGCAGGCGCCTGCTGCTGAGCCTTCTTCTTGTTCTTCTTGTTGGCCATTTGGGTTACCTCCGCGCAATGCGCTTATACATGAGTAAACCGTAAGCCCCCAATTGAGAGCTTACGGAATAATGACTGGCACGCCAGGAAGGACTCGAACCCTCAACACTCGGTTTTGGAGACCGATGCTCTACCAATTGAACTACTGGCGTATGTGACTAGAGACTAGCGAGTCTCTTTGTGCAGCGTGTGGTGACGGCACCAGGGGCAATACTTCTTGACCTCCATACGATCAGGCATGGTCGACTTGTTCTTGGTGGTCGTATAGTTGCGGCGCTTGCACTCAGTGCACGCAAGAGTAACTAGAGTACGCATGTATCCTGAACCTTTCATTTCCGCCCCGTACGGGCACGAGTTGATACTTTATCAGCTCTACGTAAGTGCTGTCAACGAAAACCTAGAATCAATTGGTTCTCGGTGAACCCATTCATATTTAGAACACATCAATGGAGCCAACG
Source organism: uncultured Collinsella sp. (assembly GCA_900541715.1). Classification (GTDB taxonomy): domain Bacteria; phylum Actinomycetota; class Coriobacteriia; order Coriobacteriales; family Coriobacteriaceae; genus Collinsella. The sequence goes on along the minus strand of UQLI01000019.1, from coordinate 1,501 downwards.
AGATCTAATCGACGGTGCACCCAGGACCATTAATCGATCCTCTCGACACCAGCAACGGCTCAATATCCATTGCAGAAAAGAACCCGGCACCCATATAAGTGCCGGGTTCTCTAAGTCAGCTATATCAAAGAGCTAATTTACTCAATGATCGTGGAGACGATGCCCGAACCGACGGTGTGGCCACCCTCGCGGATAGCGAAGCGCAGGCCCTCCTCCATGGCGATCGGGTGGATGAGGTCGCCCTCGATGGTGATGTGGTCACCAGGCATAGCCATCTCGGTGCCCTCGGGGAGCTTGACCGTACCGGTAACGTCGGTGGTACGGAAGTAGAACTGAGGACGATAACCATCGAAGAACGGGGTGTGACGGCCGCCCTCCTCCTTGGTCAGAACGTAGATCTCGCCGGTGAACTTGGTGTGCGGGGTAACCGAACCGGGCTTGCAGAGAACCTGGCCGCGCTCGATGTCCTCGCGCTTGATGCCACGGAGCAGCAGACCGACGTTGTCGCCAGCCTCACAGAAGTCCATGGACTTACGGAACATCTCGATACCGGTAACGACGGTGTTCTGGGTATCCTTGATGCCGACAATCTCGACGGGCTCGTTGAGCTTGAGCTCACCGCGCTCGACACGGCCGGTAGCAACGGTACCACGGCCGGAGATGGTCATAACGTCCTCAACGGCCATCAGGAACGGGAGGTCGTTGTTACGAGCAGGCGTCGGGATGTACTCGTCGACGGCCTTCATGAGCTCGCGGATGGCGTCCATCCACTTGGCGTCGCCCTCGAGAGCGCCCAGAGCGGAACCACGGATGACGGGGATGTCGTCGCCGGGGAAATCGTACTCGGAGAGGAGCTCACGGGTCTCCATCTCGACGAGGTCGATGAGCTCGTCATCGTCAACCATGTCGCACTTGTTCAGGAAAACGACGATGTAGGGAACGCCGACCTGACGGGCGAGCAGGATGTGCTCGCGGGTCTGAGCCATGGGGCCGTCGGTAGCGGCGATGACCAGGATAGCGCCGTCCATCTGAGCAGCACCGGAGATCATGTTCTTGACGTAGTCAGCGTGGCCCGGGCAGTCAACGTGAGCGTAGTGACGGGCAGCGGTCTCGTACTCAACGTGGGAGACGGAGATCGTGATGCCGCGCTCGCGCTCCTCCGGAGCCTTGTCGATGTTCTCGAACGCAGTGAAGTCAGCCTTGCAGCCCTCGGTCTCGGAGAGAACCTTGGTGATGGCAGCGGTCAGCGTGGTCTTGCCGTGGTCGACGTGACCAATGGTGCCGATGTTAACATGCGGCTTAGTGCGCTCAAACTTCTCTTTGGCCATAAAGCCCTCCTCTAAACAGGTCGTCCCCGGACGGGACTTTGCCTTTATACCATAGTGGCCTCTCAACATACTATTGAGAAGCCACCGTGTTACCTATGGTAGCGGTGACTGGATTCGAACCAGTGACGCCACGGGTATGAACCGTGTGCTCTAACCAACTGAGCTACACCGCC
>UQLI01000018.1 GCA_900541715.1 uncultured Collinsella sp. | reverse complement strand
CGGGATTGGTCAATCTCGGCCGACTATATTTGGCTAAATTATTCCGACGCTAACACCAGTACCACGTGCCGCGGTCATTGAGCCATCCGGTCTTCATCTTGTAGGTGGAAGGATCCATCCAATACCACGCACCGTAAACATATTGCCAACCAGACTTAAGGACACCATTGGAAGATGCGTAATACCAAGTATTGCCGCTTTCGTCAGAAGCGTCTTTCGACATAATCCAACCAGATGCTACATTGACGGCACCGTTTGCATCCGCATAGAAAACCGCGTCTCCAATATGAATCACACCTGGCAATGAAGACGAGTCAGCACGATCAGCGACTACGGGAGATCCATCAGATGAAGTAGGCAACGGCTCGCTCAGTGCTCCAGACGAATTCGCCCATGCCATACCGTCGCTCAAGTTAATCCAGCACGAAGATGCCATCGCACCGGAATCATAAGAAAAATAGCGCGTGTTTCCTACCGCGAATTCACCAGTACACATTGCGCCGGATACATCATCAAGGTAATACCAGGCGCTTCCGAACTTTATCCATCGTCCTCGTTGAATAGCTCCATTTGATGCGGCGTAATACCAAGTACCATCAACAAGTGCCCAGCCTGTTGCCATGGCGCCTGAACTCGTAAGGAAATAGGTGGACGACTCCACTTGCATAAAGCCCGTGAGCATAATATGGCTTCCTGGATCCAGGTAATACCAAGAATTCCCTAGAAGTAACCAGCCTCCATGCAGTAAGCCGTTGGAGTCAGCGTAATACCAGTTGTTGTCAATAAGAGCCCACTGGGAGGAGAGCATGGCCCCTGAGCTGTTAAAGCTATAAGAAGTGCCATTACATTCTTTCAACCCGGTGGCCATAGAACCGTCTGCAGGATCAAGCCAGTACCAACGACCCCCATCCGAGAGCCAGCCTTTCACCATGGCACCAGAGCCGGAGAAATAATGCCAGACGGAAGCATCAAGGTGCCATCCGATAAGCATTGCGCCAGAAGAGGAGAATCCATACGTGGCTTCCCCGATCTGCAGCATTGTATCGTGGACCATCTTGCCCTCATCATCCAGCCAATACCAGTTGCTGCCGTCTGAAAGCCAGCCTTTTACCATGGCGCCAGAACCGGAGAAATAACGCCAAGCAGAAGTGGGGCCTGTAGAATCTAGGTACCAGCCGACACGCATTGCACCCGAAGAGGAGAATCCATAAGTTGCACCCCCGACTTGAACCAATCCATCCTGAGCCATTCGACCTTCGTCGTCGAACCAGTACCAGCTACCGTTTATGTGTCTCCAAGAAGAAACAGCGATTGTTCCGTCGGACAAGCCCCAACGCCAATAACCAGCCCCTTCTTCGGGTGATATCCACCCCTGATGCCAAACAATTTGATTCGAAACCTCAGAAGGGGTCTCATTATCAACCTGAGAGTTCTGCTCGACAGCGAAGGTCGATTCGCGCTGAGCATCAACGCCTGACTCGACAGAAGCAATAGCAACGTTAGATGCGGGACCTTCGTCAGTGTTATTCGAATCAAGGGCGTATAACATCGAGGGCGAACCCAAAAGGAGTCCCAAAGAAACAAGGCCCGAAAAGACCAACACCCCGAATGAGCATTTCTTCATAGCAGCACGGTATCCAATCACGCAGCGACCCCGTCACCTCAGGGCAACGGGGCCTCAATCAAAACTAGCTCAATAATGCGTTAGCCAATTTGTTGGCAGTTCTTGCACTCTCGTAAAGCACCGCGCTTCCGGGCCTCCTGGATAGAGATCTGCGAATAGCCCTTTGCGTCCTTGCCAACGGTACGACACTTATGCGTATGGTAAACATCGCTACCGCTCTTATACCAAACTAAACCGTAGTCCGGAATCCACTTGCCGTCCTCGCCGACATAGTAGGAGCCAACCCAGGCATTCGTAGCCATGGCGCCGGAAGACTGGAGGTAGTAGTCGCCGACCCAGGCGTCGTGGGCCATAGCGCCGGAACCGCTAAAGTAGTACCAGGCGCCGCCGACCTGACGCCAGCCGGTGGCCATCGCACCGGAATCGTCGAACCAGTACCAAGAGCCACCCAGGCTGCGCCAGCCGTTAGCGACCATGGCGCCCGAGCCGTCGAGATAGAACCACGCACCGCCGATGTTGAGCCAGCCAGTGGCCATAGCGCCGGAGGCGTTGGCGTAGTACCAAGAGTCACCCACCTGGAACCAGCCGGTAGCCATCGCGCCGGAGTCGCCGAACCAGTACCAAGAGCCGCCCAAGCTGCGCCAGCCGTTAGCGACCATGGCGCCCGAGCCGTCGAGATAGAACCACGTACCGCCGATGTTGAGCCAGCCAGTGGCCATCGCGCCGGAGGCGTTGGCGTAGTACCAGGTGCCCGAATCGTTGATCCAGCCAGTTAGCATGACACCGTACTCATTGAAATAGTACCAAGTTCCACCGATATTATGCCAACCGGTCAACAGCTCGCCGCTGGAAGTCGCATAGAGCCACTTTCCATAGATGGAGTCATAAATCCAGCCACTATGCTGCATGCGGCCATCAGCATTGGCGCCAGGGGTGTTCAGGAAGTAGTTTTTGCCATCAATCTGAACTCGGCCGTATGCCATGTCGTGGTTTTCGGGATAGAAGTAGTACCAGTCCCCGCCAATAAGCTGCCAGTTCGACACCGCGGTCCCGTCGGCGCCAAAATAGTACCAAACGGCTTCGTAATCGTTATACCACTGGTTCGTGACCATGGCGCCAGTCTCGGGATCGAAATAGCGAAGGCTGCCGTCCTCGCACCGAACGAGTCCGGTCTGCATTAATCCATCTTTGTCAAAATAGTATGTACCTGCGGGACGTGATGTAACTACAGAAGAATCGGTCCTCGAGGCGCTCTGATCAATAGAGTTTAGGCCTACTAGAAAATCTCTGTGAGCAGTCCCCCCGGCATTGCACTCGACGCTATACCGCGTAAGAGGGCCAAACATCTGCTCATTTTTAGTGCCGTTCCAACCGTCATATTCCCAGTAAGAAATCGGACGTCCGTCGGAGCACCTTTCCGTAATCGGTCCACCGCCTCCGCCACCGCCGGCAATATCAGCAAATGAGGGCGCCGGGGCAACCGTCATGCAGACAGCGGCAAATACAGCAACTCCCAGCACTGTTAGTCCGTGCCATCTTTCTCGAAGGTTTTTCATACGACATCCTTTCTCCGAGATTTAAGGCTCTCTTAAGTCATTCTCAGACTATCAATTTAGTTTTTCAACAGGAAATCGATAAAAGGTATCTTTGTGACTGCAATTTAATGAGAGCCGCCACGTCCTTGCCGTTCCGTGCATTGCCAACAGCAACGTCTTATGGCGCAAACCGGCAATCCCTTTCGGCGTAAATCCTTTAAGCACGCGGCAAGCGGAAGAATCGTATAAGGCGGTTTTCTGCTGGCTGTCAGCCGCGGTATCCTCATGGAAACCTAATTGTCGCCGGAATTAAAGTCCCCGGTGTAGACTCACCTTATCTCCCCGGTGCGGGCTCGATATCCTCTCGGATATCTAATCGTCTTGGACTTTTACCTGCCCAAGCACAGTACAGCTTTTACGTGCCGCCACACGGAGCAAGGCTCAAAAAGTATTATCTAGAACGCAGACTTTTAAAGCAACTCAGGTACAAGACAATCGATCTAAACACTTCCGATAAAACACGCCATGGGCATTAATCACATACACAACAGGCCAATAATGCCCGTCTCGTATGCTGCGATATAATCAATTTCACCGAACACCAAACCAGCGACCCGAAGGGACCAACGTGTTAACAATTCACTATGGTGATATGGAAAACGTTATTTACAATACGTCGGTTTACTTCGATAACGTATATTCGCCCCAGTGGTTTCAAGACGCCTTTGCTCAAAGGATCATTAAATCAATCGATAAGGGCACCGTGGTAGGCCCCAATGCAATCGACACTAAAATCCTCGGCATCATCCCTCCTGAGAAGCTCTCGAGCGGTACCAAAACACTGCTGCTTATGTACTTCATGCCGCAAAACGTATATAACGCCTCAAACTGTGGTGACAATTGCGCTTATTGGATTCTGCGAATCGCCGCGCAAAAGGACTTAACAATCAATCTCTACCATATATTGGATTTTGGAAACGGTAAATTTACGGTGACCGTTGCCAACACGGGCGACGTGGTCCACACGATGTTTGACCTTGTTCCCATAGCTGGAAAATGCCTAAGGGAGAACTCCTGATGCGCGGATCATACAAGGTAGTTATTCAGAACAACCGCGTTCAGTTTAAACTGACCATCAATAGAAACTTGACCATCATTCAAGGCAACAGCGCCACGGGCAAAACGACGTTGCTCGATATGGTGGCTGCTCACGAAGAATTAGGGCCACAAAGCGGCGTAACAGTAAGTTGCAAAGTTCCCTGTAAGACAATAGCTGGAAAGAATTGGCGCAGAGACCTCCAAGAGATTTCCAGCAGCATTGTTTTTATTGATGAGGGTAATACTTTTGTTCGATCAAGAGAATTTGCCCATGAAGCAAAACGTAGCTCAAACTACTACGTAATCGTTGCCAGAGAGTCACTGCACCAACTGCCCTATAGCGTTGATGAAGTCTACGGTCTTAAGAACACCAACCGAACCACAACGAAGTATCCCGTTTACTCTCGTGTCTACACTTCTACATATCGTATTTACGGTGATACTGAATTTAAAGGCGAGAGGCCCGAGCTTGTCATCGTCGAGGACACAAATTCGGGCTACGAATTCTTCAGTTTGCTATGCAAAAAGAGCAGTATTAGGTGCATCAGCGCGGGTGGAAAATCAAATATCTGCAATTGCATTACGGACGCACCAGAAAACGATATCCTCGTGATTGCCGACGGCGCCGCCTTTGGACCAGAAATTGCAGAAGCAACTGCACTACAGCGCCGAAAGAACATCAAGCTATTCCTGCCGGAATCGTTCGAATGGCTCGTGTTGAAGTCGGGATTATTCAACAGCAAACACATTAAGGAGATGCTACTTAATCCCGCTGAACATATCGAAAGCTTAGTGTTTTTTAGCTGGGAGAAATTCTTTACTGCGGAACTCGTCGAATGCTCACGAGGCACACGTTTTCGATATGACAAGAGCCGCTTGAACGAGGAGTATTTGAACCCCACCGCCCTTGCGACTCTTGAGGATACTTTGCCGAATCTTGGCATCACTTCGCGCTAAAGCGAGAAGTACTCGTTCTCGGCAGATAGATTTGGCCCGAGTCAGGGGTCGCCGTTGAAGAAGAACTCCGGCCAGCGCTGCATGAACAGGGCCTGTTCGCGCTTCCAGCGGCGCAGCTTTTCCTCGTTGGCCTCTTCCCTGCCGCGCGAGGTGAACTCGTAGTGGTACAGCTCGGCATAGGGCGTAAAGATGGTACGGTAGCCCGCCTCCCAGACGCGCAGGCAAAAGTCTGCGTCGTAAAAGCCGACGGCGAATTCCTTGTTATAGCCTCCGACCTGCTCAAATACGTCGCGTCGGACCATCTGGCAGGCGCCCGTTACGGCGCTGAAGTTGCCGGGGCGCACGGCGCGGGCAAGATAGCCCTCGCGCTTTGCAAAAGGCATCTTTGTGGCCGCAAATTAAAAAACGCAATACCATGCCCATATCGATACGTCATATGCGGCCAGCGCATTCTATTGATGTGGAAACCGGTTCGATTCCTTGATTTAAACCGAAGCCTCTACAGCAATTAATAGCGCCTCCAACAACACCAGCACCAGAAACATGCCAACCGAGCCATCATCGACGGTCTCAGAAAACTTCGCAACGGTTACCACGTCAGCCTTCGGCTCGATCGGCTTCTTAACAGCAGCCTCGATGATAGTCGTCTTAGCCGCAACAACCGTGGGCGATACTATGTCTATAACAGGCCTTGCGTGCCCACGACTCACTTTACTAGATGGTTATCGACCAACCCGCAACAACCAGAGAACACTAGTTCAGAATCCCAATCGTTCCACCACCAGCGTAGAGGGTTCGTCGGCAAATCACGCATGCGGTAGAAAATGGCAAGAGCCTAAATTTAGTTCGAAGCTTTATTTAACAAATCGAAAGGGCGGATAAAACGCATGATGAAACTAACCAAGAGCCTCCTGAGACCCTCCAGCATCAAGCAAATCGCAAACACAGCCGTTGGAACCAGAAGCACCTGCAATAATCCCAGTCCAACGCCGACACGCGTAAAGGGAAACAGCGAGCTCCAAAGCCAACTTCGGATAGGCGCATAGTCAGAAATAAGATAAGTAGCAAAACAAAGCCTCGCTACAGCGTTAACGAAACGGGAGGAAAAATGCGGCATCTTTAAATCGACCAACAAGACCGAAACTGCTATAGCTAACGAAAAAATAGACGCCGGTGAACCGAAAAAACCGCTATACAAATTCGCAAAGGTCGAGCCCAGCAAGCCATCAAAATGGAATTGACCGTAAAACGAGATTGCAACTCCCACAAAGGAAGCAATGCAGCAAGCAACCAGGAGCCGCATATCCACTATTGACAAGTCTACATACCAGCGAATATAGCAAACAACAACGCAAATTATAATAAAATCTACTAGTAGCCCGTCGATGGGAATCCAAAAGAGCGGCACATAACGCAGAAATCCAAAGACAGAGACCAGAAAAACTCCTAGATACAGATGTAGTTTCTGGCCCAACGCATGCAAAGCCGGAAGTATAAAGGGCAGCAAAAATACAAGCCAAGCATAGACGGTTACAAACCACCAACTAGAACCAGTAAGAGTTGGTGCAAAAATATCTATCAAATTGGTTGGACTTACTTGAATATCGCCGCGAAGCATGAAGAAAAAGCCCAGCGCAATACTATAAAAGAGAACCGTGCCTTCGATTGAAGCTATCTGTTTAACAGCCTTGTTTATGGAGTATTCGACTTTCCCCGCAACAAACCAGATTGTTATGGCAACAAAGCAGCCGACCGCAGTTCTTCCAATTGGATAGAAAAAGATATTGTAGATAAACCTAGTAAACGAATCAGGAAATACGGAAACAGAATCAGCGTTGTGAACAACAAAATGCTGAGCCATTACCGTCCACATAAGGACAATGCGAAGTAATTCGATACGGGAATCTCGCATTTTTACCATAATGCTCCCAAGTAAAATCAAAACCAAATAATACCTCGACCTAGAACCGTTCGAGAATCTCCTCGGCGTTCTCTCGTAGATAGATATCTAGGTCCGGCACGGCAAACTGTACGTAACCCCTCTGTGGTGCCTGAATAACCTCTCTTTGTAGCAATTTGGCCCTAATAGAGCTGATCTCATTGGTCTTTTTACCCATGCGCTTAGCAATCTCGGCTGATTTGGACTGTTGTTTATCCTCGCACATGGCCAAAAGGTATTTGATATCGTTGAGCCCCAGACCAGAAATCGCGGGCTCGTGAACAACATCGTGAAAACGAGCCTCTGCCAGCGCAATGCCTTCAGTGACGTCGCGCTCGCTCACAACGGCACTTTTGGCACGATGCAAGTTGGCGCGCTGCCAAATGGAATAACCGACCAGTTGCACCAGATAGGCATAGCCCTTAGTGGCCTTAGCGGCTCTCGACAGGAGATTGTCCTCTATGGTCAAGCCAGTCGCGACAAAGCTATCGCCCATAGAGAGCGCTACCTCCACCTGGTTGATAGGCGCCAGATCTTCGGGGAGAGCACGACGCAAGAACGTAAGCGCCTTGCCGTTAATAAGATCCATAACACCGGCGGGTAACCCGGCAAAGGCAAGTGCGATATCTACTTTTTCCCCTATCAAAAGCTGAACCGTAGACGCAATGGCACGCATATCGTCAATCGGAGCGTCCTGAACTTCATCGATGGCAATAAAAAGACCTTTGGATGACTTCGCTGCCGAACTCAGTAACTTTCTAAGGCTCGGCTCTTTGGGCGCAACGTCAACTTTCGCGGAAACAAAGCCGGCGTTTACGCCGACCGAAGCATTGGCCGCAAGGGAAGAATCAGCAACCTGATCCCACAAGTCCAGCAATAAGTTAGGGCCAGCAGAGACAATAGCGGTCTTCCATCCAAGCTCTCGAGCACGATCCCTAAGATCGCAGAGCAAAACAGTTTTTCCGGAGCCCCTCGGTCCAGCAATGCGCATGAGCCTCGCAGGTGCACCAATTCCCGCATTCAAGCTCTCGGTAAACTCAAGGGCAATATCATCACGACCAATTATGCGCGGAGGCTCAGCGCCGGCAGTGGGACGAAACGGATTATGGAATGCTGTGGCGCTCACTTGTTTGCCTTTCTAGGGAATCGATTAACAGCCAATCATCGGTTAAATAATTATCGCAGACTATATCGAATAATATCGAGTTATATAAGGCTGTATAAACTTATCGCGGAAGTATCGAGCTTTCGTAATATGACTTAGTTAGTAGTCCACCATTGCTTTCTTCCAAGCTCATAGCGAAAGAAAGTTCAAGACTTCCTATACCCATTGCCTTAATACGAGAAATACTCGCTCTCGGCAGATAGGTTTGGCCCCAACCACGGATCGCCGCTGAGGAAGAACTCCGGCCAGCGCTGCATGAACAGGGCCTGCTCGCGCTTCCAGCGGCGCAGCTTTTCCTCGCTGGCCTCTTCCCTGCCGCGCGAAGTGAACTCGTAGTGGTACAGCTCGGCATAGGGCGTAAAGATGGTGCGGTAGCCCGCCTCCCATACGTGCAGGCAAAAATCCGCGTCGTTAAAGCCAACGGCAAACTCCTCGTTGTAGCCGCCGACCTGCTCAAAAACGTCGCGACGGACCATCTGGCAGGCGCCCGTAACGGCGCTAAAGTTGCCCGGGCGCACGGCACGGGCAAGGTAGCCCTCGCGCTTTGCCGAAAAGTCCTGGTTGGCATGGGCAAGGGCGCCACGCACGCCGACCACGATGCCAGCGTGCTGCACCAGATGGTCGGCAAAGTAGAGCTTGGCGCCCACCACGCCCGCATCGGGACGCTGCAGATAGCCCATCATCTCTTCGATAAAGTCCGGGGTCATAACCTCGGTGTCGTTGTTGAGCAGCAGCAGGTAGTCACCCTTAGCGTACCCAACGCCAAAGTTGATAATTTTGGAGTAGTTAAACTCGCCTGGCCAGTATTCAACGCGAGCGCTACCCTTGCCGTCAGACGCGGCAGCCACGCGTTCAGGCAGTCCCTCGTAATAGGCGAACGTCTCCGGATCTTCGCTGTTGTTCTCCACCAGGACGATCTCGTAGTTAGCGTACGTTGCCTTCTCAGCAATCGACATCACGCAGGCATTGAGCGTCTCAACGTGGTCCTTGGTAGGAATCACAATGCTCACGAGCGGCGCAGAATCCGGCAGTGCATAACGCATGCGATAGACGAATGGGGCCTCAGCCTCCTCGACCGTTCCGCAAATGCCCAGCGAGTCAAAATGGCACTGCAGCGCAAGGCGGCCGGCTTCGATGGCGTACGGCTTGCTATCGGCGGAGCCATCGGCGGTGGAGCCTGGGTGCACACGCCAGTGATATAGCACGTGTGCAACATGCTCAAACCGCGCGCCCGCAGCAAGGCAACGGAGCGTCAAATCGTAATCCTGGGCGCCCGCGACGTCTTCTGACGACATACCGATGGAGTCGAGCAGGGCCTTCTCCACCATCAGAAAATGGGTTACACAGTTATGGCTATAGAGCAGGTCGACGTTGAGCTTGGTCTTAAAAACCGGCTGGCCCCACTCCCCCGTTTTCTGGAACATGTCCTCGTCACAGAACAGAACCTGCGGACGCTCGCTCTCGGCAGCCTTGTTCAACGCGGCAACGTAGTAGAACAGTGCATCCGGTTCCAAGATGTCGTCGTGGTCCAAGAATGCGACGTAATCGCCCGCCGCCTGTTGGATGCCGGCGTTGGTGTTGACAACAATGCCGCCATTACCGGGCAGTTCAACGCGTCGAACGCGCTCGTCGTGAGCGGCTACCGCAAGATTGACCACCGCATCCCATTCGGGCGAGGCATCCATAAGCAGCAATTCCCAGTTGTCGTAGCTCTGGGCAAGCACCGAATCCAGCAACTCATGCAGGTAAACCCGATCGGTCTTATAGCACGGCACCACAATGCTCAAGAGCGGCCTATAGGCAAATGCCGCGGAAGCGGAGCGCTGGCACACCAAGTCGCCCGGCTTTGCGCGATGCTGCTCAAACCAGCGACGATAGGCGGCATCGTCCGCGCGCGCGTCCTTCATGCGGTTCCAGCTGTCATCGACCATGCCGTTGTACAGGCGACCATCCATGGCGCAAAAACCACTCTGAATCTGCCCTGAGGGATCGGTCGCAATCGCGACAAAATCGCGTATATCCTGGGGCATCTCGACACTCAGGAAGGTTTTATTGACGCGCGTCCCATTCTGCTGAGGCACATCGAGCTGCGACTCAAACACATGCACCGTGGCATCGATGGCGTTCATATGCGTATCGAAGATTTGGGGCTCGGGGGTGCAGTCGGAGTCCCCTGCCCACACAATTTCGTAGCGCCACACGGCGCCCTCGTCCGCCGGTAAATAGCGGACGGCGTCGATCTCGTAGCAACCACAACGCTCGCCGCGCTGCGCATCGCGAATAAGCGCGCACAGCGCAGGTTTCGTCTTGTAGTTAATCTTGGATTCTAGCTTGGCCACACGGCTATTAAGACGGATGGAGCCAAGCTTACGCGACCCAACGGCAAACTCGGCATCAATCATCGAGCCATCCAAGAACGGAAGCACCAAAACCGCGAGTTCACGCTCGTAGTCGGCGACAGAAGGGCAAAGCGCCAACACGCGGCCGTGGTCGACGGGCAGTGCCAGGCACGGCACGCAAGCGCCATTCGTCGTTGCGTGGGCAAAGGCTTGGGGACCTTCCTGCTCAATAAGTGCGGCGACATCTTCGCCAGCAAAACGAAGCAGGACAAACAGACGGCCCTGGCTGCGGCAAAGCGCCAAACGCTTGATACTCATCTACACTTCTCGCTTTCCCAGAACATTCGCGGCCATGCGCTTGCAGGCGCCCAGGCGTCCAAACCTCAACACGTCGTAATCGAACATGAGCTTTTTGCACGTGCGGCGACTGAGAGCCTCGCTGGCAAGCGCCGCACGCACCATGGCGGCAACCGAAGGTGCGCACTGCGCGAGCGCGGCGTCACTGCCCACGGGAGAACCGGCGAGCGCAGCAGCAGCAGCGGCAAACACCTTGCCGCAGTCCGTCCCCAGCAACCTGAGCGCGTCATACAACACCAGATCGCACAGGAAATATGCCAGATCGTCCGCATGCTGGGCATCAAGCCCATCGCGGTGCCAATCATTCAGCACCGCGGAGTATATCTTTACGTGCTCTAGCAGGCGTGTCTCGTCGTCATAGCGCATGGTGTCCATGAGCGAGCCCTTGCGCGCCACGCGATAGTCGTACAGCTTGTTCGAGATAAGCGTAGTCTTGCGCGAACGACCGTACACGGCAAAATCGAAGACCTGATCCTCGCCATACTTGACGGTTTCATCGAACACAATCCCGTTGTTGAGCAAAAAATCGCGCTTGCAGGCGGTGCGCCACGCAAAGGGACGAGACGCTTCCTTAAACAGCAGGTCAGAGCTATAGCCCTCAAACGAAATATCGCGCGGGCTCAACACATAGTTAAGCCACGGATACCCCGCCTCCAGCGGATACGGATTCGCACCAAAGGTCAAAACGTCGCAGTCCTCGCGCTCAAAGGCATCGACGATCACGCGGCATGCATCGGGCGTAAACCGGTCGTCGGAATCCAAAAACGCAACGATAGGCGCCGTGGACACAGCAACGCCCGCATTGCGCGCGCTCGACAGGCCGCCGTTCTCCTTATCGACAAGCGTAAAGCGCGCGTCCTTTTCGCAATAAGCAGCCGCAATATCGCGCGAACCGTCCGGCGAGCCATCGTTGACCAGCACGCCTTCCCAATCGGGCATGTCCTGCGCAAGCAGGGAGTCCAGGCACCAGGCCAGGCACTCCTCCACGTTATAGATGGGAACGACAACGGAAATCTTGGGGGTAGCCATAGTCAAGTGCTCCTACTGTGCGACCGGCACGTCGTCGGGATGCGGGTTGTCGCCGTAGGTGCGCTGATACGTCAGCACGCGCCAGACCAGCGGCAGGCCGCCGATCTTAAAGTAGTGCTTAAACGTATTGAGCTTGCCCGGCTTCTTAAAGTCAAACCGCGAATCGATGTAGGTTCGGGGTGACTTGACCATCAAGCGCAAGTCGGTCTCGCCGCGCGGATCGAACAGCGACAGGTCAAAGCGACCGGCGTCCCAATCGGCCTTGAGCTCGGACGAGGCTTTCTTCCAAAACTGCTCGCGCAGTTCATCGACCAGGCGCTCGTCATTCCAGCGGTACGTATCGACCTTCATGCGCATTAAAATGCCCTGAAGTTGAGCCTTAAGCTCGGGGCGCTCGTTCAAAAAGCGCTGCATCTCGGCATATTCGTCGCACACGCAAAACACCTTGTTGGGCGAATTAACGGAGCTCTTCTCGTTATCCTGGCGATAGCACAAAATGGGGTCCGCAATAAACGCGGCACGCTCGGCACACGCCCAAACTTTGAAGTTAAAACCCGCATCCTGATATGAGGCGCCCGGCGTAGGGAGGAAGCGAATCTGGTTGGCGTTGAGAAACTCACGTCGATAGATGGCCGACCAAATGGAAGGCTTACGGTAAAAGATGCCCGGGCGGTCGACGGGGCGATACGCCGCACCCGTCATATACTCGTCGATAATCCCAAACAGTTCGCGGCGCTCCGTTGGCGTGGACCAATACAGGTAGAAATCGCCTTTGACCACATCGGCGTGCTCGGCATCTGCCCTGGCAACCAGTTTTTGAAGCGAGTCCTCAAACATAAAGTCATCGGACTCCAAGATGCCCACGTACTCACCGCGGGCCATCTCCAAACCGCGGTTCATCGAGTCGCCGTAGCCGCTGTTGGCTTTGTCGATCAACTTCACACGGGGGTCGCGCTCCATGTATTCGCGGATGATATCCGGCGAACTGTCGGTGGATCCGTCGTTGATGCAAATGATCTCGATGTCCTTGAGCGTCTGCGCCACGGCGGAATCGAGGCACTCGCGCAGGTAGCGCTCGACGTTGCAGATGGGGACAAGCAGCGAAACTTTAGGGGTATCAGAGTTCTGCAAGAGAACCTCCTGTTGAATAGCGTGTAACAGGGTCATTTTAGCAGCCAAGTTGCGGCGGGCGGCAGCGCTTGGAATTAGAGGAAGCGCTCCAGACAGGCTTTGAGACCGCGAGTCGAAAGATAGAACAGCGTGGCGTCTGCCATCGAAACGCCCGAGGTCGCCGCAACGAGCTTGTGGGCAACACGCCGAACGGCGCCCTTAGCAGGCATATCCGCCCACGCCGTTCCCAAAAACGTCGTGAGATCCATGTTGACGCGAGCCGCCACGCGATGGAAGTCATCGGCATCCAAGCGCGCCAGGTCGAACACAATTAGGTCTAAAAACCAAGTTATCAGCTCGCCGGGGCACAGGTCCAAAAGACCGTAGGCCGCCCAGTCCTCCAAGACCTCCTCGAGCATCCTCATGTGGGCGTCAAGCTTTTTGGCGCGAGCATCGGCACTGTTGAACTCGTGCGTCGCCGATTCACTCTCCATCACGTAGTGGTAGAACTTGTCCGGCATGACGACGGTCTTGCGGGCAAGCGCATAAGCCGCAAATTGGAAGACGACGTCCTCGCCCAAAGCCAAACCGGGGGCGAAGCGAATGCCTTCGCGATTGAGCAGCTCGCGCGAAAAAGCCGCACGGCAGGCATAGGGCTGCGCATTCGAATGGAACAGCAGTTGGGGATCACAGACGCCGAAGGCACCCGCTTTGGGGCTCATAAGCTGCTGGACGCGCTTGGGCGCGGCATCGGCGGGCTCGCAGACGCCGCCAAAAACGGCGACCTCGGCATCCGACGACTCCATGGCCTGCAGCACGCGCTCGACCGTCTGGGCATCGATGTAATCGTCGGAGTCTACAAAGAAGACGACTTCGCCCTCGGCGGCATCGATACCGGCATTTCGAGCACACGAGACGCCCGCGTTTTCCTGGTCAATCACCAGTACGCGATCGTCGGCTTGCGCAACCTGGCGCAACACGTTCAACGAATCGTCAGTTGAACCGTCGTTGACGCAGACAACCTGAATCGAGCGCTCGGACTGCGCCAAGAGCGAGTCGAGGCATCGCTGAATCGAGCGTGCCGAGTTGTATACGGGAACGACAATGGTCGCTTTGGGGATCGAAGCCTCTCCCATGCCAACCTACCCCCTCAACGATTCGACGAGGAAAGCGGCGACCACTCCGGGGCCTCCAACCGAGGCGTAATACTTAGCACGCCCCAAGGCACCATCCGTCGCAAAGCTCGGATGCTCATCAACCCAGCCCTCAGGATCTTTGAGGATAGCAGCGAGATTTGCGCGCTTCCACGGCTTGAGGTCGTCAAGCGAAAACTCCCCGGCGTCCAAAGCCGCCTGAAATTCCTTGGCCATCTGAACCAGGAACTCCTTATAGAACTTAGGCGCCAGGCGCACGTAGTTCCACATGTACGAATCGTACTTAATGAGCTGATTGAACTTGAGCATGCGCGCGACATCGCCGCTTGCGTGGCCGCGGGCATAATCCTCTCGAATCCAACGCTCAATCTCGGCATACTCGGTATTGACGCAAAAGACCTTAGCCGAAGAATTGACCGAGGAATTCTCGTTGTCCTGGCGATACGACAACACGGCATCATGCAGGTAAACAGCCTTATCGGCGCACGCGATCACCTTAAAGGCGAATGACGTGTCCTGAAAGGATGCTCCCGGAGTCGGCAGGAACGTAATGCCGTTGCGCTCAAGAAAATCGCGACGGTACACGGCCGACCAAATCGACGGCTTTTGCTTAAAGAACTGCGTTGTATCGCTCGGGTGCACTGGCCTGCCACAGTCCTTGGCTTTAAACATCTCGTGCAGCGAACGGCGCTCCTCGGGCTTAGACCAGTAGAAATCAAAGTTCGCCTTCGCAAAGTCGGCATTATTGGTATCGGCGGCCGAGACAAGCTTTTCGAGTGCGTCGGGCGCCATAAAGTCATCGGACTCCAAGATGCCAACGTACTTGCCACGCGCCATCTCCAGACCGTGGTTCATCGAGTCTCCGTAGCCGCTGTTGGCCTTGTCGATCATCTTGACGCGCCCATCGCGCTCCATATACTCGCGGATAATCGCCGGCGAGTTGTCGGTCGACCCGTCGTTAATGCAGATGATCTCAATATCCTTGAGCGTCTGCGCCAGGGCGGAATCGAGGCACTCGCGCAGATAGCGCTGAACATTGTAAATGGGAATAAGCAGCGACAGAACAGGGCTGCCAGAGGCGTTAGTAGACAAATGTGCTCCTTAGGAAATACCTGTCGATAATGGTATCAAAGGGTCGTCCCGCTCGTGGGCGTTTATATAATCTATGGAGCCCGCAGAGGCAAACCGATACGAAAGGACGTCATGCAGCCCGAAGCCGCACGCAACATATCCATCGAAGCGCTGCGCTTAATCACGGTCGCTGAAACACTCGTACTCTCAAGCAGTAATCAGCGCATTAATGTCGCGTATAGCAGTCACCTCGCCCATGACAGGTTCCTGCGTTTTATTCAAACCTTGCCAACATGGCACAGCGACCCTTTACAATAGGTGCCGCCCTACGGACGCATTCGATAGCTTCCGCGCAGCGCTCGCCCGCCGCGCGTGAAAGGATATATTCCCCATGACTTCCACCCTTCCCGCCCCCATCGATAAGCTCGCCATCGTTGTCGTTACGTACAAGCGCCAGAAGCTCTTGGCCAACCTGTTCGACTCCATGGCCGAGCTCACGGCAACGCCTTGGCGCATCGTGATTGTCGATAACGAGAATTCGCGCGAGACCGAGGCCATGTGCACCGCATTTAACGAGCGCTTGGCCAAGCTGTGGGGTATCGACACCGATCAGCCCGATGCGAAGGGTGGCACCGACCGCGTTATCTACGCGCCCCAGCTCGAAAACGGCGGCGGTGCGGGCGGCTTCTCCGCCGGCACTAAATGCGCCTACGGCTTGGGGGCCCAGTGGTTCTGGGTCATGGACGACGACGTGCTCGTCATCCCCGAAGGCATCGAGCGCTTGGCCAAGTGGACCGACCGCTACGACGTCATCCAGGGTTCGCGCCTGGACTTTGACGGCGGCGCTTTCTTTTGGCAATACCAACTCATCCTTTCGCTCGGCATTCCCAACCCTGTCGCCAAGTGGGACCTGGGACCCGAGGGCTACCGCGCCATGAACCAGCTATGCTTTGAGGGCGGCATGTTCTCGCGCCGCGTGGTCGACAAGATCGGCCTGCCCGATGCGCGATTCTTCATCTACGGCGACGATGCCTGCTATGGTTACGTGGCCAGCCAGCACTTCCCCGCCGCCGTTGTGGCCGACGTGGTGCTCAAGCGCGCCCGCGCCGTCTCTAACTGGGATATCGCCGGCAAGCGCCAGCTTAACTCTACGAGCGACACCAACCGCTACTACATCATGCGCAACCGAGGCTTCCTCGCTCGCTATATGCAGATCTACGGTGACTACCACCCCGTGCTGTTCCGCCTGGGCAATGCCGCGACCTTCTGCAAGGAATTCATTCGCCTGGCTGCGGTCGATAAGTGCTATAAGACCGGTATTCCGGCGCTGCGCCGTGGCATGAAAGACGCCCGCAAGATCATCAAGGATCCCAACTGGAAGCCCATGCCACCCATGAAGGACACCGAGTAACGGAAGCCGGAAACACCTCAGCGCTTAAAGCCGCTGGTACACCGTAGCCACATGCTGTCCATCAAACCCAAACCCCCAGCGCATGCGGCCAACGCCGGGTCGCGGCACACGGATTTCGTCGATGCCGTCGCGCTCTATGTCGAGCAGCGCCTGCACGGCCAGCAATTCTAGGCCCAGCGCATCCACACCGGGGTCATACATCATGTTGATCGTTATCAGCGGACGTTCATCGAGCATACCGATCGTATCGGCTATGTCGAACGCGGCGCCCGTAGGAAAAACCTGGATGTCCCAGCGATCCGCGCCACACTTTCGCCTCGAAGCAGGATTGGCATAGCCCGGCAATCCAAAGCAGAGTCCTTGCAAGAGTAGGTGATATGGCAGCGGTGTATCTGGGTCGGTCGCACCGATTCCCGCATCTCCCAAGATGCGGCTTAGCGCCCGCCTCACGGTATCCTCGTTCCCATGGCACAGCCCGTCGCGAAACGCATCGACGTCTCGAATGTCTTCTGCAGCGCACTCAAACCACTCAATAATCACTAGACGCAAGGCCTGGCGAAGCTCGTTATTGGGCAATCGCAAAGCACGGAAGCGATCGCCATGCTCTGGCTCCTCAGTCATATCCGTCGTGAGAAAACCGGACAGATACAGCGCTGTCCACATGCCATCGTCAGGCGAGACATCTGGCTCTGCAGTGCCCAAACAAAGCGGGGCCTCAGCGCACCCATGGGCCTCGAGCAAATCAAACAAGACCGAAAGGCGATCGAGATTCCACCCGGCAACTACCCTACTCAGGCAATCGGCATATCCATACAGATCGGCACGCACAGGCGCCGTGCAGCCTCGGCCCAGAAAACCGATCACACGCTCTGGACTCGAGCAATAGGCCCTGCCAAACCGATACCCCTCGAGCCATTCACGCGCATCATTCAGGTATTCCTCGCGCCCAGCATGATTCAAAAGAGCCTCGACCTCGGCATCCGAAAAACCGAACCAACGGTCACACCACGCCGACAGCGGCGTCGTCAGACAATACGAGCAGCCGCGCGAAGAAAGCGCCGCTTCGGCAGGACCGGGACACTCCCCCATCAGACACGTCAGCCGCAACGAATCGCGCGCAGTGGCAATGGCGTCAAACAGCGCACGGTCAAGTAGTTCTGCCGGATCGGCGTCGGAAGCGTCCCTCGCGCTCGCACGGCGAGACCACGCCGCATCGTACCCATCAACGAGCAATACAACCTGCTCATCGCAGGCAATCTCCAGCAGCTCTATGAGCACACCGAGCACCGAGTCAACCTCGTCCGCGCTCGCCACGCCACGCGCGACACGTTCGATGTGACGCACCTTATCTCGAGCTAAATCCGGAGCCTCCAAGAGCGCCAACAAGCGAGCGCACTCGCCCGAAAGGGCATCGCGCACGACGCCGGCAACAGCGGGGCCACGCCTCCCAGCGCCAGAAAAGTCCAGCGATATCACCGGATAGCAAGCATACTCATCCCGATAGCGCCCGCCGTTCGCATCCCAAATCTGAGCATCGGCAAACAAACGCTGACCAGAGCGACCGACCGCTGGACGCTCCAGAAAAGCCCTGAGCATCGACAAGTTCATGCTCTTGCCAAAACCCTCGGGTCGACAGCACACCACAACGGACGCGTCGCAGTCCAACACATCGGCAATAAACATGGTCTTGTCAACCAGCATGCAGCAACCAAGGGCCTCCGCATAGTCGTGTATGCCAATGGGCAAAACCGCATCGTCGGCACAGCCGATCAAGCGCACGCCAAAGCCAGCAGCACAATCAACATTTGCCTGTTCAGACACCAAAACGTTCCCCCTAAATCGCAGCACGATGCCAATTGTAATGACCGCATTGCATGCACCGATGTCGCCGCGCGAACATATCGGGCAACGGTAGCAACAAGAGGTGTGAGGGGGCACAACTAATCGTTGCACAACAAAACGGGGCCCGACGCATTCGCACCGGACCCCGTCCCGACTCTTTAGTTATCTGGCAACCGAGAGGCTACTCCTCCGAGCCGTCCTCCCCAGAAGCTTTCTTCTGCTGATCGAGCTTATGCTTACCACTTACGATAGACGTAGCGCCCAGTGTGGCCAAGCTCGCGCTGGCAAGGCTCGCCATCACAATCAGATCGCCCGTCTTGGGCATGTTGCCGCCCGAGGACTTGGTCGTTGTAGTCGTCGTGGTGGTCACCGTTTTGGAGTCATTTTGCTCCTGGTTCTGGTTGTCGGTGTTGCCCTTGCCGCCGTCCTCGCCCTGCTGCTTTCCGTCCTCGGTCTTGCCCGTATTCTCGTCCTTATCCTCAGATTCAGACTTCTTACCATCGTCCTTCTTCTGAGCGGACTTGTCGTCCTTCTCCTCAGAGCTAGAACCCTTATCGGATTCGGTCTTCTCGGAAGCCTTGTCCTTAGAGTCGCCCTTTGCGGCCTCGGTCTTTTCCGTGGAAACCTGATCAGAGTTGTCCTTGTTCTGGGCCGAGCCGTTATTGACGCCAGCCATCAGCGAAGAACCCAGCGTAGAACCAAGCTGCTCGGAGAAAGAAGGCTTCTTGTCCGGCGAAGCAACGGGAGCGTCCGGCGCCTTATTCGAGTCGTCCTTGGAAGCATCGGAATCAGGGGTTGTATCAGAGCCGGAGCCGTTGTTAGAGCCGGTGTCAGCAGAGGAATCGCTCGAGCCGTAAGAAGAATCAGAGGAACCGACGTCGTTTGAGCCAGGAGCCGCGCCGTCCGCAACGTCGCCAGAGTCCGAATACGTCGAACCGCTCGAAGTGGAATCGCCCGTAATGGAACCGTTCGAGGAAGAATCGCTCGAGATGGAGCCACCATTCGTAGTGCCACCAGCAGAGCCATTACCGTCAGCATCGGTCGAGGGCGCATCCATCCTGTCGTCGCTGGCATCGTCACTCGGGTCGTCATTCGAATCAGGTGTCGGCGAGGGCGCCGGCGTAGGCTCGGGCTGCACGGGCGTCGCAGCGGCAGCCTCGTCCTCAGCGATATAAACCAAGCAGTCCTTCAGCTCGTTGCGGTAGCGGTTCTTCCAGCCCTCATGATACTGGGGCTGACTCGAAAACTTGGTGGCGACATTGTTGACCACGCTATTGGAGAGCGCCGTCACAAACTCGCGGTCGGACATATCGTTGGAAAGATTCGCCCAGCGGAAAAAGTCCCTGCAGCCACCGGTGCCGCACATGTTGGTGATGCTCCACACCATGCCCTTGACGCAATCGGCGCGGCCGGAGATGTCGATGCCAAGAGCGCTCTTGAGCCACGCCTCGGTCACCGCATAGTACGAGTTGTACGCATACGCATCCTGCAGAGCCGAAAACTCAGCAGGGTCGGTGTTATAAGCGCCCTGGAAGGCCTCCTGCGCAATACGGCCCAACTCGGTAAGCTGGCCGTTCTCGTACATGGCATTGCTCGTGTTGGAAATCTCGCTGCCGCGATCAATCGCATCCTTGAGCATGCTGTATTTTTCGGGGTTGTAGTTGTAGACCTGCTTCATAAACGGAATGAGCGACCAACGGCGGTCGAACTGGTAATAGCCCAGCGCGTTATAACCGTCGCCATACGAAAAGCCCTGGTTATAGTTGCCATGGCTCTCATATTTGGTGAAGTACTTCATCTCGGGAGTCACGTTGACAAACGAGACACCCTGAACCGACCTCAACACGCCCGAGAAGGACTGTTGGGTGTAAAGGCCCTTATCGATATCGGTGGCATCCGAGGCAACGCCCGGCGTGGGCTCCTCGGCAGCGGCGGGTGCCGGCGCGGAGACGGCGCCAAACGAAAGCGCCAGCGTCAGGCCTGCCACAATAGCGGAATGCTTGGGCTGCATAAGATCCTCCCTGCATTGGTGTAGTTAAAGTGCAGTTTGCAAAGATAGAATCAGTATTGCAGCTCGCCCGTTGTTGCACAACAACCACTCGGTAAACGGCAACAACCCTCCGCGAAATCTTAAGGAATTAAACAAACTGGTCGTCGGGCGCCATCAGAAGCTCGCCGTATCGCTCCATCAGCCCGTCCCTCAACTGACAGAAAGCGGGAATATAGACGTTCAAGATGCGCTGAATCAAATCTTGAGCGAGCTTGTTGTCGTAGATATGGACGTTCGTATTGCGGTCTCTGAGCATATCTAGCCAGGCCGCCTCATCAATAAAGTCGTAGAATCGGTACGACTCCTTCAAGATGGCACGAGGAGACCCCGACGCGGCAAGCGTGGCGCCCTCATACTCGAGCAGACGCTTAAGGAGCTTCCAGCTCAGTTCAAATTGAAGATTGAACTTATTAATCAATCCACTCTGAACAAAATCATTGTTGAGATCCTGATTGGGCGCATCCTCAAGATTCGCCAAGGCACTGGCAAAGTTCTCATATTTTTTCATACAGAATCACACCATCCCTGGCAATTTCATCGAGCAATTGCTGCGACAAGGACTCGTCGAGATTGACGACATCTACATCTAAAAGAGTATCAAGACGCTCCTCGATCAAATATGAGAAACGGCCGAAATCCCGACAACCTGCTACGGCGATGTCAATATCGCTCTTGGGTAAGTTGTCGCCTCGAGCACGAGAACCAAACAACACGACCTTCTCGGCGTCACATTCCCGAGCAAAAACTTCGATTTGTTTGTACACCTTGTCGAGAGATGCCATTTGCAGCCCTACAGCTTAATGTCAAAGTTGATCTCGGGGACGGCGGCCAGGTCGGCCAACGTCACGCCGTCAACGTACTTTTCAATCACGTCGTCCAGCCCGCGCCAGAACTTGACGGTCGAGCACAAATCGCTACGGGTACAGCTATTGTCGATGCCGTCGCACGCCACGGGCGCCGTGCTGCCCTCGACAGCACGCAGGATGTCG
Organism: uncultured Collinsella sp.; assembly: GCA_900541715.1. Classification (GTDB taxonomy): domain Bacteria; phylum Actinomycetota; class Coriobacteriia; order Coriobacteriales; family Coriobacteriaceae; genus Collinsella. The sequence continues at coordinate 19,652 of UQLI01000018.1, read as the reverse complement.
CCAGCACGCACCTCGGCCGGGTCCTTGGCCATCATGTAGCCGCCGCCCTTGCCGCGCACGCTCTTAAGAAGGCCCGCCTTCATAAGCGGACGAACCAGCTGCTCCAGATACTTTTGCGAGATATGCTCGCGGTCGGCAACCTCGCGCAGAGCAATCTTGCCCTCGGCGTCACCGAGCGCCGCGATATAGATCATCAGCCGGAGGGCATAGCGGCCCTTGGAAGAAATGAGCATACCTACCCTCCCATCGCATCTGGGACAACATAACCAGGTTTGTTTGTCCCAAATCTTAAGTAAGTGGGACAAACACAACAGGTTATTTTGTCCCAGAATTTGAAAAGTCGAGTGGATTAGTCGGGTTTTCCCTTGACTAACGCCGAACCCATAGTAACTTTATTCCGAGAAGATTCCTAGGGTTTAGTACACCTATGAGTACACCATATACAGAGAGGGACAGCATGAGCACAAATCCGCTGCTTTCCATCGAAGGTCTGACCGCCTCCGTGGACGAGAAGACCATCCTCCACAACGTCAACCTTAACGTCGCCGCCGGCGAGACCCACGTGCTGATGGGACCCAACGGCGCCGGCAAGTCCACCCTCGGCCATCTGGTCATGGGCGACCCCGTCTACACCGTCAACGACGGCCGCATCGTCTTTGACGGCCAGGACATCACCGAGCTCACCACCGACAAGCGCTCTCGCGCCGGCCTGTTCCTGAGCTTCCAGGCCCCGGTCGAGATCCCGGGCGTGCCGCTGTCGAGCTTTTTGCGCGCCAGCATCGCCGGCCGCCCCGGCCTGGAGATGAAGGGCAAGGAGTTCCGCCGTCGCGTAAAGGAGCTCGCAGCCGAGCTCAACATGGACACCGCCTACCTCAACCGCGAGCTGGGCGTGGGCTTCTCGGGCGGCGAGAAGAAGAAAGTCGAGATGCTCCAGCTTCTGCTGCTGCAGCCCAAGCTCGCCATCCTGGACGAGACCGACTCCGGCCTGGACGTCGACGCCCTGTCCACCGTCAGCCATGGCATGGACGCCTACCGCAAGAGCTGCGACGGCTCCATGCTCATCATCACGCACAACACGCGCATCCTGGAGCACCTGGATGTCGACCGCGTCCACGTTATGGTCAAGGGCCACATCGTGCGCGAGGACGACGCCTCGCTGATCCCCTGGATCGACAAGAACGGATTTGAGACCTTTGAGCGCGAGGCCGCCGAGCAGCGCGCCCAGGCCACCGCTGCCGAGCAGGCGTAAAGGGGCGACGCTATGACCAAGAACCGCACCGAGGTCGCGGACATCGACCGCAGCCTCTACGACTTTACCTATGGCGAGGAGGGATTCGAGCGCCTGGACGCCGGCATCACGCCCGACATCGTGCGCGAGATCAGCGCCAAGAAGGACGAGCCGCAGTGGATGCTCGACCTGCGCTTAAAGTCCCTCGAGATCTTCAACCGCTTCCCCGACCCGACGTGGGGCCCCTCTATCGAGGGCCTGGACATGGACAACATCGTCACCTACGTCAAGCCCAACACCGACCAAAAGCACGACTGGGAGTCGGTGCCCGACGACATCAAGAACACCTTTGAGCGCCTGGGCATCCCCGAGGCCGAGCGCAGCTACCTGGCGGGCGTTGGCGCGCAGTACGACTCCGAGCTGGTCTACCACAACATGCAGGACACCGCGTCCAAGATGGGCATCGTGTACTCCGGCATCGAAGAGGCCCTGCACGACCCGCAGTGGGAGCCGCTCATCCACGAGAAGTTTATGACGCTCATCCCGCCCACCGACCACAAATTTGCGGCCCTGCACGGTGCCGTGTGGTCGGGAGGCTCGTTTGTCTACGTGCCCAAGGGCACCAAGCTCGATTTTCCGCTGCAGAGCTACTTCCGCCTCAACGCCAAGGGTGCCGGTCAGTTTGAGCACACACTTATCATCGTCGAGGATGACGCCGACCTGCACTTTATCGAAGGCTGCTCCGCGCCCAAGTACAACGTGGCCAACCTCCACGCCGGCGCCGTCGAGCTCTTTGTGGGCAAGCGCGCACACCTGCGCTACTCGACCATCGAGAACTGGTCCAAGAACATGTACAACCTCAACACCAAGCGTGCGCGCGTGGACGAGGACGGCGACATCGAGTGGATCAGCGGCTCCTTCGGCAGCCACGTGGGCTACCTCTACCCCATGAGCGTGCTCAACGGCCGCCGCGCCCGCTCGAGCTTTACCGGCATCACCTTTGCCGGCGCCGGTCAAAACCTCGACACCGGCTGCAAGGTCGTGCTCAACGCGCCCGAGACCTCGGCAACTGTCGAGACCAAGGGCATCTCCAAGAGTGGCGGCATTCAGACCTTCCGCAGCTCTATTGTGGCGACACCCAAGGCCGAGGGCTCCAAGGCAACCGTGAGCTGCCAGTCGCTGATGCTCGACGACCAAAGCCGCTCCGACACTATTCCGGCCATGGACATCCGCGCCAAGAACGTCGACATCGGCCACGAGGCCACCATCGGCCGCATCGGCGACGATAAGGTGTTCTACCTGATGAGCCGCGGTATCTCGGAGGAAGAAGCCCGTACCATGATCGTCAACGGCTTTGCCAACCCGGTTTCCAAGGAGCTGCCGCTGGAGTACGCCGTCGAGATGAACAACCTGATCAAGCTCGAGATGGAAGGAGCGATCGGATAATGAACCAGACCACGAACACCGCTGCTACCACCCTTGAGCAGGTCAATGCGATGCCGGCTGCCACATGGGGCTGGCTGAAGATGAACCAGACCAAGCTCGAGCTCTCTGACGAGCTTGCCGCCGCTCCCGCCGAGACCGTTAAGGTTGAGGGCTTGGACGAGCAGTTTGCTGGCGTGGCAGACGCGTTCGACGCCGCCATGGACGCCATGGCCGAGCGCTTCCCCGAGCGCCGCGCCTCCGCGCCCGGCGATGCCGCCGACCGCGCCCGCATCACGCCCGAGACCGAGCTCGACGTGCCCGCCACCTCCGTCTACCAGGCCGGTGCCATTAAGCTGGAGGAGGAGCTCTCCCCCGCTGAGGCCTTCGAGACTGGCATGGGCGAGGCTGCCTACACCTACCTGGCCGACCACGCCACCAAGCGCGTCGTCATCGATGTGCCCGCATACAAGCACGCCACGGTTACCGTGCGTGTGAGCGGTGCCGATGCCGCCGCGGCCATCGCCGCCATCGACGTCGTCGTCCGTCCCCAGTCGACGCTCGACCTGCAGATCGCCCTGGACTCCCCCGTTGCCGGCGAGGGCGTCGTGGGATCCGTGCTGCGCGTGTGCGCCCACGAGTACGCCACCGTCAACGTGGCCTGCACGCAGACGCTCGACGATAGCTGGATCGCACTCGACGACACCGGCCTGTTCCTGGACGAGGGCGCGCGCGTCAACGTGCAACACACCGTCCTGGGTGCCGGCGCCAGCGCCACCGGCCTTGCCGGCGACCTGCTGGGCGATACCGCCAAGGTCACCATCGATACTGACTACCTGGGCGCCCGAGAGCAGGTGCGCGACTTTAACTACGAGCTGCGCCACCGCGGTCGCAAGACCGAGTGCGAGATCGACGCCAACGGCGTGCTGACCGGCACGTCCAAGAAGGTCTACCGCGGCACCATCGACCTCGTGCACGGCTGCAAGGGTGCAACCGGCACCGAGCGCGAGACGGTGCTTTTGGCCAACAAGGGGGTCGACAACAAGACCGTCCCCGTCATCCTGTGCGACGAGGACGACGTCGCCGGCAACCACGGAGCCACCATCGGCCACGTCCGCGACGAGCAGCTGTTCTACCTCGCCTGCCGCGGCCTTGACCAAAACGCCGCCGAGGACCTGTTCGTCCGTGCCAAGCTGGAGGACGCCGCGCTTTCCGCCACCGACGAGCGCACCCGCGCCGCCGTCGTCCGCCTGGGCAACAACCTGATCGACAACTTTGAAGAGGAGCTCGCATGATCGACACCGAGCACGTTAAATGCGATACCTGTACCGCACCGGAGCCTATGGAGCTCGACGCCAGCGACGAGGCCTCGCGCGGCTGGCCTACCGTCGACATCGAGACCAATCCCTACAAGGCACAGTTCCCGCTGTTCCAGCAACACCCCGAGATCGCCTTCCTCGATAGTGCCGCCACCGCGCAGCGCCCTGCCTGCGTGCTCGACGCCGAGCGCGACTTCTATCAGCGCATGAACGCCAACCCCCTGCGTGGCCTGTACTCGCTGTCCGTCGAGGCCACCGACGCCATCGCGAAAGTCCGCCAGCAGATCGCCGACCTCATCGGTGCCTCACAGGCCAACGAGGTCGTCTTCACCCGCAACACGAGCGAGTCGCTCAACCTGGTCGCCAAGAGCTTTGCACCCACGGTGCTCGAGCCCGGTGACGAGGTCGTCATCACCATCATGGAGCACCACTCCAACCTGATTCCGTGGCAGCAGGTCTGCCGCGAGACCGGCGCCAAGCTCGTCTACCTCTATCCCACCAAGACCGGCCAGCTCACCACCGAGGAGGTTCTGGCCAAGGTGGGACCCAAGACCAAGATCCTGGCCGTGGGTCAGGTCTCCAACGTGCTAGGAGTCGAGAACCCGGTCAAGAACCTCGGCAAGCTCGTGCACAAGTACGGCGGCTATCTGGTCGTCGACGGCGCGCAGTCGCTGCCGCACATGCCGGTCGATGTGGCCGACCTGGGCGCCGACTTCTTTGCCTTTAGCGCGCACAAGGCCATGGGCCCCATGGGCATCGGCGTGCTGTGGGGCAAGATGGACCTGCTCAACGCCATGCCGCCAGTGCTTACCGGTGGCGAGATGATCGATTCGGTCACCGAGCAGGACGCCGTCTGGGCGCCCGTTCCCGAGAAATTCGAGGCCGGCACGCAGGACGCCGCCGGCATCTTCGCCACGGGTGCGGCACTCGACTACCTGGTCAACACCGTGGGTTACGAGAACATCCAGGCCCGCGAGCAGGCACTCGTCCACTATCTGATGGGCGAGCTCATGCAGCTCGACTTTGTCCAGATCATCGGCTCCATCTATTGGGACAACCACCACGGCGTTGTGAGCTTTAACGTCAAGGGCATCCACCCGCACGACGTCGCGAGCATCATGGACATGGACGGCGTCTGCATACGCGCCGGCCACCACTGCGCGCAGCCGCTGCTCACCTGGCTGGGCGTCGAGAACCTTGCCTGCTGCCGCGCCAGCGTGGCCTTCTACAACGACAAGGCCGACATCGACAAGTTCATCGCCGGCCTGCATCACGTTTGGAGCACGTTCAATGGGTAATCTGTACACCTCCACCACATTTATGGAGCACAACTCGCACCCCGACTATAAGTATGAGATGGATGCTCCCACGCACGAGCACGACGGCATCAACCCCAGCTGCGGCGACGAGCTCACCTTGCAGCTGCGCGTCGAGAAGGGCGTGATCGAGGAGGCCTCCTTTACCGGCCACGGCTGCGCCATCAGTCAGGCCAGCGCCGACATCATGGCCGACCTCATCACCGGCGAGACCGTCGAGGAAGCTCGCCGCCTAGCAGAGCTCTTCCTTGCCATGATCCGCGGCGAGCAGCTCTCCGAGGAGGACCTGGAAGACCTGGACGAAGCCGCCCAGCTCCAGGACATCTCGCACATGCCCGCCCGCGTCAAATGCGCCGAGCTCGCCTGGCGCACCCTCGACGGCATGCTCACGGGACATAATAATCAGTAGAACTTGTCCCAAATCTTAAGATTTTTGTTGGCCGAATCGCTTGACAAGAGTGGTTCGGCCATTTTCTATTCCGAGAGCTCAGCCTGTGCCTTCACCCGCGCATAAGCGCGCACGATACGAGATACGGTACTCTTGCTGATTCCCGTATACCGTTCGACCTCGCGCACCGTGTAGCCGCCATCGTGCAGAGCGAAAATGATTCTGTCTCGCCGCGAGGGCGCAACGGTCTTGAGTTCGTTGAGCGGAACCCCGAGGCTCTTCGCCATCTTGTCGGCAAAGGCGTGGCGTTCCCACTCCGTCTCTTTCATATCGCACAGCGCTGGCTCACTGCCGTCGGGCGTCGAAAGCGAATAGGCAATAAAGCCCTCGGCAGAGCCAAAAAGCTCAAGCACACAAGAAGGATCAGAAAATCCCCTCGCGGCATCGGCCACATCACCGTCGTAAGCGCGTAGATGTTCCGGAAAGCTGCTCCAGGGATAACGCTCGATTAGGCTAACGCCCACCTCCTGCGGATCGGCGTGTACAGAGCGAATAGCCTCCATCACCTGCCAGTCGGTATCGAGCGAGCGCCGGTCAAAACGGTTTTGGAACAGATGGCCTGTGCGCCCCGTGCGCTTATTGAACCGCCGCGCGTACGTCAAAAGCAGCCGGCGCATTGCCGCGCTCATCCTGTCCTCGTAATCTGCAAGCACCAAATGCACGTGATTGCCCATAAGGCACCAGGCGATAACCGTCACGCCCTCCTCGCGACAGCACTCGCGCATCAGCTCCAAAAACTCCCACCGGTCGTCATCGCCCTCAAAGATGAGCCGCTTGCCCGTACCGCGGGCACAGACATGGTAAAAGCCGGTAACCGTTCTCCAAACGCGCTGCATGGCGCTCCCTTCACCGGGATCTGCTTGCCATCCAATACAGCACGATTGAAGCGTGCCATCAAAACATTCACGCAAAACAATACACTCGCGCGGCCAAAGGCAGTAATCAGGCGGCGAACGGCACCGTTGCAACAGGTCAACCCCTGCAACGCTTACAAGAGCTGACCAAAAGCTTGCCAAAGACGGACCCCCTCTACGGAAGTTCGCGACCACAGAACATAGCGTTAAACCGTTTCAATTAAAACTTCCGGACTTCTCGCTACGAAAACTGAGCCGTTCGCCGAATATTCCGTGCATTTCGCGGTATTATAGGGGCTGCATGTCATGTCCCTTTCGAAGGGTCGCCCGGCAATCGCCAGCCACGACCCCCAGACGGGACGCCAACACGATAGAGAGGAGAGGCATGCAGTACTCACAGGAAGTGGAGAACATGTGCCCCGTTGCCAAGGGTGCATACCACGGCCCCGCACCCATCCCCGAGGAGGGCAAGTGGGTCCAGGCTAAGGAGATTTCCGACATCTCCGGTCTTACGCACGGTGTGGGTTGGTGCGCACCTCAGCAGGGCGCCTGCAAGCTCACGCTGAACGTCAAGGACGGCATCATCGAGGAGGCCCTCGTTGAGACCATCGGCTGCTCGGGCATGACCCACTCTGCCGCCATGGCTTCCGAGATCCTTCCCGGTAAGACCATCCTCGAGGCCCTCAACACCGACCTCGTCTGCGACGCCATCAACGTTGCTATGCGCGAGATCTTCCTGCAGATCGTTTACGGCCGCAGCCAGACCGCGTTCTCCGAGGGCGGCCTGCCCGTGGGCGCCTCCCTCGACGACCTCGGCAAGGGCCTTCGCTCTCAGGTCGGCACCATGTTCGGCACCAAGGCCAAGGGCGCTCGTTACCTCGAGCTCGCTCAGGGCTATGTCACCCGCATGGCTCTCAACGACAAGAACGAGATCATCGCATTCGAGTTCCTGAACCTCGGCAAGTTCACCGACGCCGTCAAGGCCGGCAAGACCCCCGAGGAGGCCATCGCTGGCGCTATGGGCCACTATGGTCAGTGGGAGAACGCTGCCAAGTACATCGACCCGCGCACCGACGAGGAGACTCACTCCGTCGCCAGCGTGTTCCCGGTTCACGAGTAGAAAGGGAGGGAAATAACTATGACTGTTACGTTCGAAGGTTACGAGCGCCGCGCTGACAAGATCAACAAGTGCCTCGCCGACAACGGCATCGCCTCCCTCGAGGAAGCTCTGCAGATCTGCACCGACAAGGGCTTCAACCCGCGTGAGATCGTCAACAACACCCAGTCCATCGCCTTCCAGAACGCCGAGTGGGCCTACACCCTCGGTTGCGCTCTCGCTGTCAAGCGTGGCGCCAAGTCCGCTTCTGAGGCTGCCGCCATCATCGGCGAGGGCATCCAGGCCTTCACCGTTCCCGGCTCCGTCGCCGAGGACCGCAAGGTTGGTCTGGGCCACGGCAACCTGGGCGCTATGCTGCTCTCCGACGACACCGAGTGCTTCGCCTTCCTGGCCGGCCACGAGTCCTTCGCTGCCGCTGAGGGCGCTATCGGCCTGGCTCTGAACGCCAACAAGGCTCGCAAGAAGCCGCTGCGCGTTATCCTCAACGGTCTGGGCAAGGACGCCGCTCAGATCATCGCCCGCATCAACGGCTTCACCTACGTGAAGACCCAGTTCGACTACTTCACGGGCGAGCTCAAGGTCGTCGAGACCATCCCCTACTCCGATGGTCCCCGCGCCGCCGTCAACTGCTACGGCGCCGACGACGTCCGCGAGGGCGTTGCCATCATGTGGCACGAGAACGTCGACATCTCGATTACCGGTAACTCCACCAACCCCACGCGCTTCCAGCACCCCGTCGCTGGCACCTACAAGAAGGAGCGCCTCGAGGCTGGCAAGAAGTACTTCTCCGTCGCTTCTGGTGGCGGCACTGGCCGTACCCTGCACCCGGACAACATGGGCGCCGGCCCTGCCTCTTACGGCATGACCGACACCATGGGCCGTATGCACTCCGACGCCCAGTTCGCCGGTTCTTCCTCCGTGCCTGCGCACGTCGACATGATGGGTCTCATCGGCATGGGCAACAACCCCATGGTCGGTGCCACCGTCGCCTGCGCTGTCGCCGTCGAGGAGGCCCTCAAGGCCTAATCGCGCCCGCGCGATGCTCATATAGTTGAGCTTTGGAGCCGCTACCCACCCGGGTAGCGGCTCTTTTTGTTTGCGCTGGCGCAGGGTAGCTAATGCCGATATATCAGTTGGGGCGAAATACAAGATGTGATGAGATGGAGCGTCAGAGCGTCCATGACGCCCATCTGCCATATTTACCCTTTACCGATTTGCCGAGTCTTTGCGGCCCCATTGCCGATCACCCGTGCGACAATGCGCCGGACGAGAAAGGAATCCGATGGAATCGACTGATGTACTGGTAATTGGATCTGGCATTGCGGGCCTTTGCGCCGCCATCGAAGCGGCACGCACGGGCGCAACCGTCACCGTGGCAAGCGCCGGCAAGACTATGAGTGGATCGAGCTTCTTCCCCGGAACCTGGGGCCTGGGGCTTATCGGACCCGTTAACGAAGACGACGAACAAGACCTCATCGACACTATTCAGACCGTTGGTGGCGGCGTCGCCGACCCCGAGCTTGTCCAGACGTTTGTCCACGGCATTCCCCATGCAATTGAATGGCTCGAGCAAGACCTGGGCGTTGAGCTTCAGCGTCCGCAAAGCGCTGAGAGCGCTCAGCAAAAGCAGTTTATCCCCTGCTTTGACCACAAAACGCGCATGTGGCGCGGCCTCACCCGCAAGCCCCTTGAGGACGCTCTGACGGCCCGGATCGAGTCGCTCGGCATTCGCCTGCTCCCCCGCCATGAGCTTATCGACCTTGTTGAGGACACGAACGGCAGAATAACCGGAACCGTGCTCTACGACCTCACCGAAGATCGAATCGTGCCCTTTGCTGCCAAGGCCACGATCATCGCAGCCGGTGGCACAGGCGGCCTGTTCGAGCGCAGCCTTACGTCGGCTGATGTGCTCAGCTCCTCGCAGGCCATCGCACTGGCGCACGGCGCATCGCTTACTAATATAGAGTTCATGCAGATGATGCCCGGCCTCATCGAGCCCAAGCGCAACCTGGTCTTCAACGAGAAAACCTGGCGTTACGTACATGTAGACCAGCCGGCAGATATTGCCGACGACAAGCTGGAAGATCTGCTCGAGCAGCGCTCAGGATATGGTCCCTTTACGTCACGCCTGGCCTCCCACGCTATCGATCTCGTCATCGATCGGGCAGGTGCCGAAGGCCTGGCGCTCCGCTACGACTTCCCCCGCGAGGATGTCCCAGAGTTTGTGCAGACCTTTGCCACCTGGCTGCAAGACGAGCACGGCATCGCCCCGGCTGACGAGATGCGCGTTGCGATGTATGCCCACGCTGCTAACGGCGGCATCAAGATCGATAAGACCGCATACACGGGTGTTGAGGGCCTCTACGCCTGCGGCGAGGCAACAGGCGGTATGCACGGCGCCGACCGCATCGGTGGCTTGTCAAGCGCCAACGGCATCGTGTTCGGGCGCATCGCAGGCGCATCGGCAGCCCTTGCAGCGCAGAAAGAGCCTGAGGCAGCCCTGAAGGCGGATATCACCCTCCCCCAGCATGGCATTGCCACAACAGATGCCGAACGCCTGACACACAGCCTTAGGCACACGATGAGCACCTTTTGCATGATCAACAGGACCGAAACAGGCCTATCCGAGGCCCTGCAACAGCTTGAAAGCCTGCAAGACAAGGCCATGGCGCTGAGCAAGCCGCATACCGATGACAGCGAGATCGCAGCCCTCGCCCGCCTACAGTCGCAGATTCGACTAGCACAGGAAATGGTCAAAGCCATGCGCAAGCGAACTGAAAGTCTCGGGTCGCACTATCGAGCGGATTAAACCGGACACCTATCTAAAGCAGAACACAACCAATCGATATCCATGGGCCCCGTGAGCTCGAAGCAGCACGGGCCCATTCGTGTCCGCACGGCAGCGTATCCTTATTCTGAATACAGAGTGGGCAAAGCCCGCATAGACAATAGACCAGCGAGGAGGAGATATGGACAGTAGAGATATCGAGAAGTGGCGTGTCGAACTTGATAGCTACGCCAATGTGGAAGACGGCGTTGAATATTGGCTCGCACGCGATTTAATGGAACCCATGGGGTACACTCGATGGGAGAACTTCGCCGAAGTTGTTAAGAGGGCAAAAGTCTCGTGCGAAACAAACAAAACTCCAGTTGATTCCCATTTTCGTGACACCACGAAAATGGTAACTGCCGGTGTCGCCGCTCGCGCGGTTAAAGACTACAAACTTACGCGCTACGCATGCTATTTAATCGCCCAAAACGGAGATCCAAACAAGCCGGAGATCGCGCTCGCGCAGGCATACTTTGCCGTCCAGACGCGCCGCCAAGAGCTCATAGAGCAGCGCTTCGCAGAGATTCAGCGCTTGCAGGCGCGCCACTCGCTATCCGATTCAGAGAAACAGCTCTCGGGTATTGCGTTCAAACGCGGCGTTGACTCCAAAGGATTCGCGATCATCAAGTCGAAGGGCGATGAAGCGTTATTCGGCGGCAGAAGCACGGCGGAAATGAAGCAGCAGCTCGGCGTACCCAAGAGCGCGGCATTGGCGGACAGGTTAGCCGATGTCCTCATCAAAGCAAAGGACCTTACGAACTCGATGACGGCCTTCAACGCCGAGGAACACGACCTGTACGGTCTGGACCAGATCAAGCAAGAGCACGTCGAGAACAACACAAGCGTGCGTGGCAGCCTCATCGACCGCGGAATTGTCCCCGAGAACCTACCGCCTGCCGAGGATACAAAAAAGCTCGAGCGTCGTGTGAAGGCAGACGAGAAGAAACTCAAGGAGGGTACTGACGGTTTTACCGATCCCCAGGGTAGGCTCGATCTGTGAAAGCAGCTGTGCACCGACGGGTTCGACCCCATGCGAGGTCAGCAAAAAAGACGGCCAACTTTCGTTGACCGTCTTAACTTGCTTTGGCGGGCCCTCAGGGGGTCAGCCTGCTGCGCAGGCGACCGCTGCGGCGCCAAGGCGCCTTGCGCGCTGCGCTGGCAAATGCTTACGCATTTCCTCAGCTCCGCGCCCCGACGGGTTCGACCCCATGCGAGGTCAACAAAAAAGCGACCAGCCTGGGCCGGTCGCTTTAACAATCTTTGGGTGGGCCGTCAGGGGGTCGAACCCTGGACCTTGGGATTAAGAGTCCCCTGCTCTACCAACTGAGCTAACGACCCGATATCAACACGAAGCAAGAACTGGGGTGGGTAAAGGGACTCGAACCCTCGACCTACGGGACCACAACCCGTCGCTCTAGCCAACTGAGCTACACCCACCGTGTCCTGTGCGCTTCGCGCTCGACTATTATTGCAAGGAACGCCACGCGATGCAAGCCCCAATTTTCAAGAATTTTGAAAAGAGCTTTTCGGATCCATTTCGAGCAAATCCCACCGGTTTCATAGGAGTAAACTTGCCCCACTGCAAATGCTCGAAAGGACCGGCATGAAAGAACTCTCCAACCGCACGGCAACGTTTACCGATTCGGTCATCCGCCGTATGACGCGCATCTCCAACAAGTATGGCGCCGTCAACCTGTCGCAGGGCTTCCCCGACTTCGATCCCCCGGCGCAGCTGCTCAATAGTCTGGGCACCATCGCCACCGACCCCAAGCCGCTTTACCACCAGTACTCCATCACCTGGGGCTCCCAGGCCATGCGCGAGGCGCTCGCCGCCAAACAGGAGCACTTTATGGGCATGCCGGTGAACCCCAACGAGAATATCGTAGTCACTTGCGGCTCCACCGAGGCCATGATGGCCGCCATGATGACGGTCACGAACCCCGGCGACAAGGTCGTCATCTTCTCGCCGTTCTACGAGAACTACGGCGCTGACACCATTCTCTCGGGAGCCGAGCCCATCTATGTGCCGCTCAACCCGCCCACCTTTGACTTCGACCGCGAGACACTCGAGGCGGCCTTCCGCGACAACGACCCCAAGGCCATCGTCCTATGCAACCCTTCCAACCCCTGCGGCAAGGTCTTTACACGCGATGAGCTCGCCTTTATCGCCGACCTCTGCAAAAAGTACGACACCTACTGCATCACCGACGAGGTCTACGAGCACATCGTCTACGCGCCCCACGAGCACGTCTATATGGCCACGCTGCCCGGCATGTTTGAGCGCACCATCAGCTGCAGCTCGCTGTCCAAGACCTACTCCATCACCGGCTGGCGTCTGGGCTACACTATCGCCCCTGCCGAAATCACCGAGCGCATCAAAAAGGTCCACGACTTCCTCACCGTGGGCGCCGCCGCCCCCCTGCAGGAAGCCGTCGTCACCGCCCTCAAATTCGACGACAGCTATTACGATGAGGTCCTCGACCTCTACACCGCCAAGCGCGACCTGTTCTGCCAGGGACTCGACAGCATCGGTCTTGAGCATAACGTGCCGCAGGGCGCCTACTACGTCATGATGGACATCTCTGAGTTTGGCTATGACAGCGACCTCGAATTCTGCGAGGACCTCGCGTCTAAGGTGGGTGTGGGCGCCGTGCCCGGCTCGAGCTTCTTCCGCGAGCCCGTCAACCATCTGATTCGTTTCCACTTTGCCAAGCGAGACGAGACGCTTAACGCGGCACTGGAGAACCTCAAGTCGCTACGTGATAAAATCAAGCCGCGCGGGTAAGGACGGCCCGGCAACTAAAGCAACCAAAGAAGCCTCGCACCGCCCGCCGCGTTGCGAGGCTTCTTTCTATAGCGCTTTCTTAAATGGTTTAGAGCTCTATACTTTAGTCACGGAGCAACTCGTCCCAGAGAGGAATACTATGGCAGAACAGCAGCTTATCGGAGCGCTCGAGGCCGGCGGCACCAAGATGGTCTGCGCCACGGGCTATGCAGACGGTACGGTCCTGGAGCGCGAGCAGATTGCGACCACGACCCCGCAGGAGACCGTTGAGGCCGTCAACGCATGGTTTGCCGACAAGGGCATCGCCGCGCTGGGCATCGGCGCATTTGGCCCCACCGCAGTCAACCCCGCTTCACCCCAATACGGCAAGATCCTGGAGACGCCCAAAACGGCATGGCGCTACTTTGACCTGCTGGGCACTATCCAAAACGAGCTCAAAATCCCCTGCGGCTACGATACCGACGTCAACGTCGCCTGCCTGGGCGAGGTCACGTTTGGTTGCGCCAAGGGCCTCACCGACGTGGTCTACCTGACCATCGGTACCGGCGTGGGCGCCGGCGTGCTCTCGGGCGGTAAGCTCGTGCACGGCATGATGCATCCCGAGGCCGGCCACATCCTAGTCACGCGTGACCCGCGCGACACCATCGGCGAGCATAGCGCCTGTCCCTTCCACGACAACTGCCTCGAGGGCCTCATCGCCGGCCCCGGCGTTAAAAAGCGCTGGGATGGCAAGAGCGCCGGAGACATGGCCGATGACCCGGAGGCCATGGACCTGCTCGCCGGCTATCTGGCACAGGCGCTCATGACCTACACGCTGTGCTACGCACCGCAAAAGATTATCATCGGCGGCGGCGTGGCCGACCACACCCCCATCGTGACGCTCGCACGCAAAAAGTGCGCCGAAATGCTCAACGGCTATATCGTCACGCCCGAGGTCAACGACATCGATACCTACATTGTCAACAACAGCCTCGAGGGCAAGCAGGGCATCATGGGCTGCCTGGCCCTGGGCGCACAGGCGCTTCAGTAGCAGACGCACCCACAGGGCGTGGCGCGCTCGGCAAATCTAACCTACGGAACGACGCCACCACGCCCCATATAAGCCCTCAAATAAAAAAGGCCGCCTAGGACCAAACAATACGTCCTAGGCGGCCTTTTTGGCGTGCATCAGCGACCGTAAGAGATATCGGAGCACAACGCCCGTTGCCGCTCCACAGCAGTCGATCATCACATCGGTGATCATGCCGGCGCGTCCCGGCACAAAGAGCTGAATCGTCTCGTCGATCGAGGGAATCAGCAGCAGGAACACCGCCGTGGGCAGCAGCACGTCAAAGGTGCGCCGGCCCTCAAGATCAAAGGCGTGCGTTGCCAGGATGCCGAGCACCATATACTCGGTAAAATGCGCGCACTTGCGAACAACAAAGTTGGTCACCCATTCATATGGAAGTCCCACGCCGTGCAGGAAACCGCGGATAGCTTCCATGACCGTCAGGCTCAGCGAGCCCGACCCCGAGCCGGGAACCAGCGAATTGCCCCAGATCAAGAGCGCCATCAGGCAGGTCACGACCGCCCATTTTCGATTGATCTTAACCATGCAGAAGTTATGCCTCCGCGCGGAGCGGCGCGAAGCTGGCGGTACCGCCCTCGATAACGCTCAGATAGGCACGGCCCGTACGCTTGGCGGTAGAGGACTGCAGGCGCTCGATCTCTTCCTCGAGGATCTGATTGACGCGCTCGTGACGACGATTTTCCATAATGCCGGCGGCAATAGCCTCGGCCCGCTCGATGCTCTCGCGCGAGATACGGGCGGTATCCTCGGGGAACACAGCGCTGTGACGGCCGACATAGGCGGGGGCAGCAGGCTGAGGGGCAGCGACGGGAGCGGGAGCTGCAACAGGAGCGGGCTCGTCAATCTCATCCAGAATCGCGGTGGCGGCGGCCCACATGTCCTCGTGGCCCGAGTAATCAGCCATGGGGACATCAACCTCGAGCGAGGCGTCCGGAAGGTCGCCGGTGTCGATGCGATCTTGGGCATCAATCGATGCGGTGATGGCTGCAGGCTCATCGAGGTCATCGAGATCGATGTCCGCGGCACCGGAGATGATAGGCATGCTGGCGAGGTTTGCATTGTACGGCGCAGCCTCAGCCGCCTGCTGCCGGGCAGGAGCGCCCCAAAGCGAGCTCTCGGCGGCACGGCGGGCGGCAACGGCCTCCTCGTCCGCGGCCATGGCTTCATCAACGTACGAATTGTCGGCAGAAGCGTTCGCGTCGCCCGAGGTAGCGTTGTAGGCGTTATTGGCTGCCGCGTTGGCAACGAGTGCCACGAAAGCCGCCGTGCTGCCCGCAGGGGCGGCCTGGGAGCCCGACACGGCGCGCGCCGCGGCGGCGATGTCGTCGCGATTGAGGGAGCCGGTCTGCCCGCCGTTGGTGAGCTCGTCGATGGCGACTTGATAGACGTCGCGCGAGCGCGCAGGGTCGCAGCTCACCGGCGAATCGTCGTCGAGCATACTGTCGATCATGGACCAAGCCTCGGCCTCGTCCATGGCATCTGCGGCTCGAGCGATGGTAGGGACACCATCATCGGCATGACGGCGCTGGAACGCACCAGTCAGGCCGGAAAGGAATGCCGAGGTAGACTGCTCCGCCTGAGTCTGAGAAGCAGAAGCCGCAGCGTAAGGAGTCGCATCCTGCTGCTGAGCTGGAATCGAGGCGGTCTTAAACTCACTTTGATATTGATTGAGATTGGCGGCACCGCCCATGGCATCGGGCTGGAACAGACGCTCTTCACGCTGCGCACGGTACTCGAAGATACCCAGCGAGGCGGCATAGATACCCACGCCCGCCACCGCACCCACGGCGAAGGGAACCGCACCCGCCACGACCGTCTCGTTCACCGACGAAAACGGCAGCGTCGCAGCATACATAACCACGGGAGCGGCCAGGCCGATCCCGCACGAAAGTCCGGCAAGGACTGCTCGTTGTGTCGCATCAGAAGAAGCCATGAGCTCTCCCCATCTTCCAGCACCCAAATCGCATCATTCAGTTGGCTGCGCGAGAGAAGATGAAGCGGGGCTATGCCCCAAAGCAACGGTATATGGTTCGTTTCATCTGCGTTTTCCGTCGCGAAGCTTAAAAGCTATTATGCGAAACCGCCCTGTCGATTGCAAGCGACGATGTCGGATTGAAACGGGAAACGTGCTGCTTGCCAGTCTTATGGTCAAAAATAAGCGCGGATAGGCGATATGGAAAAGGGCCGAGGCTCAAAGCCCCGACCCTTTATCGCATTGATGACTATCGCTGCGTGTGGATGACAACCTAGAACGTCTGCTCGTAGTCGCTGTGCTTTTTGGCCGAACGCACCAGGAACTCCTGGTTGGTGTTGGTGCCCTTAAGACCCTTGATGAACGACGCGGCTGCGCGCTCGGTGTTATTCATGCCAGCAAGAATGCGACGCAGACCAAAGACAAACGGGCGCATCTGCTCGTCGACCAGCAGGTCCTCGTTGCGCGTACCCGAGGCAACGGGGTCGATGGCCGGGAAAATGCGGCGATCGGCCAGGTCGCGGTCGAGCTTAAGCTCCATGTTGCCGGTGCCCTTGAACTCCTCGAAGATGACCTCGTCCATCTTGGAGCCGGTATCGATGAGTGCGGAGGCGAGGATGGTGAGCGAGCCACCGTTCTCGATATTACGGGCTGCGCCCAGGAAGCGCTTGGGCGGATACAGGGCCGCCGAATCGACGCCGCCCGAAAGGATGCGGCCCGAGGCGGGCGCCGCCAAGTTGTAGGCGCGGGCAAGACGCGTGATGGAGTCGAGCACAACTACAACATCGCCGCCCAGTTCCACGATGCGCTTGGCGCGCTCGATGACGAGCTCGGCCACGCGAGTGTGGTTGTCCGCGGGCATATCGAAGGTGGAGGCCACGACCTCGCCCTTAATGGAGCGCTGCATGTCGGTGACCTCTTCGGGGCGCTCGTCGACGAGCAGGCAGATGAGGTGTACCTCGGGATTATTGATCGAGATAGACTGGCAGATCTTCTTGAGGATCGTGGTCTTGCCGGCCTTGGGCGGGGACACGATCAGGCCACGCTGACCCTTGCCAATCGGCGACACGATGTCGATGGCGCGACCGGTAATGGAGTCCTTGCCGTGCTCCATGCGCAGCGGCTCGTTGGGATAGACTGGGGTGAGGTCGCCGAACTTGGGACGGTTGCGAATCTGCTCGGGGTCCAGACCGTTGACGGTCGTGATTTTGGCGAGGCCGGCGCGCTTGTCGCCGCCGCGCGAAGGACGCAGCGAGCCCTCGATGACGTCGCCCGTGCGCAGGCGCGCGGAGCGGATGAGGTAGGCGGGCACGAAGGCGTCGTCGTTGGACTTCATGTAGCCATGGGCGTGGATGATGCCGGAGCTGTCCGGGCGAATCTGCAGAATGCCCTTGATGTCGCGGAAGCCCTCGGCCTTCGCGGCGGTGACGTAGATCTCCTCGACGAGCTCGGCTTTCTTCTTGCCGGTCGTCTCGATCTCGAACTCCTTGGCCTTCTCGCGCAGTTCGGCGACCTTCATGGCAGCGAGCTCCTCACGCGAAAGCGTGGGCTCGGTGGGGGCGGCGTTGCGCTCCTTGTTGCGCTGTTTGCGATCGCGCTGACGGTTGCGACGGTCGTTGTTGCGCTCGTCCTTGCGATCGTTGCGCTCCTCGTTGCGCTTGTGCTGGCGACGGTTGGGGCGAGCGCCGTCTTCGGCCTCGGCGGGCGCGGCGCCATCGGTTGCGGCGACGCCGGCATTGGCCGCAGCGGCGTCATTGGCCTCGGCGCCGGAATCAATCTGCGCTTCGGCATCAGCCTGCTGCTCGGACGCCTTGGCCTTAGCGGACTTCTTACGACCGCGCTTGGGCTTCTCGGACGCAGGCTGTTCGACGTCTTGGGGCTCGGCGGCATCAGTCGATGCATCGGCGGTCGTCTCGGCAGAATCCTCGGACGCACCCTTCTTGGCAGCCTTGGCCTTGGACGTGCGCTTAGCAGCAGTACGATGGCTGCGACCAGGACGGACGTCGGCGGGCTCGACATCGGCGGGAGCGGCCTCGGAAGTCGTAGCATCCTGGACGGGTGCATCGGCAGCGGTTGCAGACTCGGCGGTCGCCGCAGCATCCCGAGCGGCGGCGGCTGCGGCTGCGGCCTTCTCTGCCTCGACGAAGGCCTTGGGCTTGCGACCGCGACGGTGCGGGCGCAAAGCCGGATCGACAACGGGAACTTCGCTGGCCTCGACAGGCGCAGCAGGCTCAGCAGGCGATGTGCCCTCCCCTGCCGCGGAACGGACCGAAGCCTCAGCGAGCTCGGGGGTTGCCTGTTCAGCAACCTGCTCGGCTTTAGCAGCCGTGAGACGGCGTGTGCGCGGTGCCGGCTTCTCGGTCGGCTGGTCGGCGGCAGGCGTCTCGGTGGCGGCAGGGGTCTCGGGCACAGACGGAGCTGCAAGCTCGGTCAGAGCCGCGGCCTCGCGCTCGGCAGCACGACGGCGGGCGCGCACCACCTGAGCCTCGCTAATCTGCGCCAACGCACGTGCCTGCGCGACCTCATCGGAAATCGGCGCCGAGGAGTCAGCTGCAACGGTACGCTTGGCGCGCGTCGTGCGCGTGGTACGGCGCTTGGGCTTGGTGACCTCCTCGCCGTCATCGGCAGGCTTGGCCGCGCGGCGCGTACGCTTGGGCTTTGCCGGAGCAGCCTCCTCACCAGTTGCAGGCACGGCCTTCTCAGCCGCTACAGGCGTAGGCGTCGAAGCAGCCTTAAGCGTCTCAGGAGCCGAGGCTTGCGCGGGCGCCGCGACCTGGTCCGACGCAACCAGTGCAGCGGGAGCGGCTTGCGTCGTCGTTATTTCGTTTTCTTGCTGTTGATCAGACACAGTGTTTGCTCAACTTTCTTTTCAAGCCCTGTGATCACATGCTCCCTGCATAAACCTTCAGGGCGGTTAAACAGTCTAGCTCCGTCAAATACCGACGGACATCATTGATCTGTATCGAGATATTTGCGTCATATACGCAGCGTTAGTGTAACACAACCGCCGCCACCTGCAACTTAGTCATTGGGGACGTTCTTAAACGACTAGTCAACCTTGATTATCGACTTCATCCGAACACCTCCCACATTCATCCGCACATGTGCGGATGAATGTGGGAACCCGATACCCTGAGGGCCGGACCGGCCGGCCCCGGAAGATCGGAGGACGGCATGTCCGGAAAGAGGAAGAAGGGTTCCGCGAAGGCGGCCCCGAGGGCCTACGGAAGGCTCACGAGGCACGAGCGGGACACGGTCCAGAGGATGCTGGAGCGCAGGGCCTCGTGCAGGG
>UQLI01000017.1 GCA_900541715.1 uncultured Collinsella sp. | reverse complement strand
CCTTTCAAGAAAGAGAAGAGGCGGGGCATGCCCCGCCTCTTACACCACATCTCTGTGCGCTACCTTAAAGGGAGTTAGATAAATCGATTTTGAGCCCATTTTCGCTCAGAGCAGGCCGAAAAATATGACACCTCTTTTACAACAGTACTCATATTTGGCATTTTTTGCCCACAGGGTCCACAGCGCTCATCTCACACGAATAAAAAACGAGGGAAGGCACGCGTCCTTCCCTCGTTACGGGCAATATGTAGCCGCTTGCCTACATCAGGCGCAGGCTGACGTCCTTGAGCTGGGCGCCAGAAACGGCACTCGGGGCGCCCGACATGAGGTCGGAGCCGCTGGCCGTCTTGGGGAACGCCATGACGTCACGGATGGAGTCGGAGCCGGTGAGCAACATGCACACGCGGTCCAGACCCAGAGCGAAACCGCCCATCGGGGGCGCACCAAACTTGAGGGCCTCCATGAGGAAGCCGAACTGAGACTCGGCACGCTCCTCGGTAAAGCCCAGGAGCTTGAGCATGGACATCTGCATCTCGGCGTTGTGGATGCGCATACCGCCGCCGCCGGCCTCAAAGCCGTCCATGACAAAGTCGTAGGTGCACGAACCGGCTGCCAGCGGATCGGCCTCAATCTTGGCGATGTCGGTCTCGGTCGGCAGCGTGAAGGGCTGATGCTCGGCAGCATAGGCCTTGCGGTCCTCATCCCAGTGGAACAGCGGGAAGTTGACGACCCACAGGAAGTCGTGGCCCTCGCGCTTGATCTCGAGCGCATTGGCCATGTGGGAACGCATGCCGCCCAGGATCTCGTCAGAGAGCAGGCGTGGGCCGGCGGCGAACATCACAAGGTCGCCGGGCTCGACGTCCATGCGCTCGCGCAGAGCGGCCATCTCCTCGTCCGAGAAGAACTTGACGATGGGGCTGTTGATGGAGCCGTCCTCGCGGAAGGCGATCCAGGCCAGGCCCTTGGCGCCAAACGTGGAGGCCACGCCGGCGAGCTTATCGATCTTGGCACGTGCCCAGGCACCGGCGCCCTTGGCGTTAATGGCCTTGACGACAGAGCCTTCCTCGTTTGCAGCAGTCGCAAAGACCTTGAACTTGGAGTTGGCAAAGATGTCGGTTAGGTCGACCAGGTGCATGCCATAGCGGGTATCGGGCTTGTCGGAGCCATAGGTGTCCATGGCCTCCCAGTAGTTCATGCGACGCAGCGGCGTGGGCATCTCGACACCCATGCGACCGAAGGCATCGGCAAGAACCTCCTCGAGTGCGCTCATGACATCGTTCTGGTCCACGAAGGACATCTCGATATCGACCTGGGTGAACTCGGGCTGACGGTCGGCGCGCAGGTCCTCGTCGCGGAAGCACTTGGCAACCTGGTAGTAGCGCTCGACGCCACCGACCATGAGCAGCTGCTTCAGAAGCTGCGGGGACTGCGGCAGGGCGTAGAAGTTGCCCGGCTGGATGCGGCTGGGGACGATGAAGTCGCGGGCGCCCTCGGGCGTAGACTTGAACAGGGAGGGCGTCTCGACCTCCATGAACTCACGGTTGTGCAGCGCCTCGCGAATGGCAAAGGTGAAGTCGGAGCGCAGCTTGAGGTTGGCCATCATCTCGGGACGGCGGAGGTCCAGATAGCGATAGCGCAGGCGAGTGTCCTCGCTGGTCTCGATGCCGTCCTCGATCTGGAACGGCGGGGTGACGGACGTGTTGAGCACCTCGGCGTGGTCGGTCAGGACCTCGATCTCGCCGGTCGCGAGCTTGGTGTTGGTGGTCTCCTCGCCACGGGCGCGCACGACGCCGTGAATCTTGATGGGCCACTCGGGACGCATGGTCTCGGCGATCTTAAAGGCATCGCCATCGGAGTGCTCGGGGTCGAAGGTGAGCTGCGTAATGCCCTCGCGGTCGCGAAGGTCGCAGAAGATAAGGCCGCCGTGGTCGCGGCGACGGCTCACCCAACCGGTGAGGGTGACCTCTTCGCCCACGTTCTCGAAGCGAAGCTCGCCGCAGGTACGGGTGTGCATGGAATGCTCATCGATGGGACGGGTCTGGCTCATACCAGTGATCCTCCTTTATGGATCTGTGCCGCCCCGTGTCGTTCCGGGCGGCGTCGTACAGATTTGCCCAGCCTGCGTAAACCGCGCAGCCGGACATGGCGTTCTATCTTATCGCACCTGTGTCGATGTACCGCGAAAAAGTAACTCTTGCCCAAAGACTTGACGGAGACGAAACAATTGACGCGGCCTGGCCGTCGCCCAGGCGCGCCGCGTGCGACAATGTGCCCCAATACAACTGCACTCGGAAAGGCCCGCCATGACTGCACGCCTCATCGTTATGGATATCGACTCCACGCTCATCAACCAGGAAGTCATCGACCTGTTGGGCGAGGAAGCCGGCGTGGGAGAGCAAGTTGCACAGATCACCGAACGCGCCATGCGCGGCGAGCTTGACTTTAAGCAGGCGCTCGAGGAGCGCGTGGGGCTGCTTGCCGGCTTGGATGAGAGCGTGTTCGAGCGCACCTTTGAGCGCGTGACGTTTACTCCCGGCGCGCTGGAGCTTGTGCGCTCGGCGCACAGCAAGGGCTGGAAGGTCGGCGTGGTGAGCGGCGGCTTCCACGAGGTCGCCGACAAGATCGTGGCCGCCGCGGGCATCGATTTTTGCCTGGCCAACCGTCTGGAAGTCGTGGACGGCAAGCTCACGGGTAAGCTGGCGGCAGACATTGTGACCAAGGAATCCAAGCTCATTCAGCTGCTAGATTGGGCAGTTGAGTGCGGTGTCGACATGGCCCACACCGTCGCGATCGGCGACGGCGCCAACGACATCCCCATGATTCAGGCCGCGGGCACGGGCATCGCGTTTTGCGCCAAGCCCAAGACGCGCGAAGCCGCCCCGTTTGCCATCGACGAGCGCAACCTGATACTCGCCATGGATATCATCCTGCGCGACTAGTCGATCCTTCTAACAATAGAATCAGTCTGTCCTATAGTTTCCGAACAATTTTGTCTTAGTGTTCGGAAACATACCCTTTGAGTGCTAGACTTTGCGCCGTCGAAGGGAACATATATGGATAAGCGAGATCTTGAGCAATTGCTGAGCGATGTTGCCGACGGAGTAGTCACCCCGGCAGTCGCCCTCACGCGCCTCCAGACGGCGCCAACCGCCGATCTGGGTTTTGCGCAGCTCGATCTTTCGCGCGGGGTGCGTCAGGGAGCCGGCGAGGTTGTCTACGGCGCCGGTAAAACCGCCGAGCAAATTGCCGCCATTATCGAAGCGCTGCGCGATGCCGGTCAGGAGCGCATCCTGGTCACGCGCCTGGACAGCGAAAAAGCAGCCCGTACCTCGGAGCTTCTCGGCAACGGCATCGACCTGGGATATGCCCCGAACGCCCAGCTCGCCCTGGTGGGTGGCAAGCCCTCCCCCACCGGTAACGGACGCGTTGTCGTCGCCTGCGCCGGCACGAGCGACCTGCCCGTCGCCGAAGAGGCGGCACTGACGGCCGAGTTCTACGGCAACGAGGTCGACCGCCTCTACGACGTGGGTGTCGCCGGCCTGCACCGCCTGCTCGCTCATGCCGAGGAACTTGCCCAGGCGCAGGTGGTCATCGCCATCGCCGGCATGGAAGGCGCCCTGGCGAGCGTTATCGGCGGCCTGGTGAGCTGTCCGGTCATTGCCGTTCCCACCAGCGTGGGCTACGGCGCGAGCTTTGGTGGCGTAGCCGCGCTGCTCGCCATGCTCAACTCCTGCGCCAGTGGCGTTTCGGTCGTCAATATCGACAACGGCTTTGGTGCCGCCTACCAGGCAAGTCTTATCAATCATCTGAGCGCCGGTACATCCCGCGCCCGTTAAGGAGCATTCCATGTCCAACCATCAGCATACGCTTATCATCGACGGCACCTCGGGCATCAGCGGCGATATGACCGTCGCGGCCCTGCTCGACCTGGGCGCCAGCGAGGAGCACCTGCGCGAACAGCTCGCCACGCTGCCGGTCGACGGCTTTTCGATCTCCGTGACGCGCGTAAACAAGCATGGCATCGACGCCTGCGACTTTGACGTTCAGCTGGCAGAGGAGCTCGAGAACCACGACCACGACATGGCCTGGCTCTACGGCAACGAAGCAGCTGCCGAGCACACACACGAGCATGAGCACCACCATCATGATCATGGCGGGCATGAACACGAGCACTGCCACGAGCATGACCATGAGGGCCACGGTCATGGCCACGAGGGTCACCATCACGCCCACCACCACCGTTCTTTGGCGGACGTCACCGCCATCATCGACGGCTCACAGCTAAGCGATGGCGCCAAGCGTCGCGCCCTTGCCATTTTTTCCGTACTCGCTGCTGCCGAGGCCAAGGCTCACGGCAAAACGCCCGACACCGTCCTGTTTCACGAGGTAGGCGCCGTCGACTCCATCGTCGACGTCTGCTCTGTCGCTATCTGCCTCGATGACCTGGGTATTGAGGACATCGTGGTCGAGTCGCTTTCCGAGGGCCACGGCACCATCCGCTGCGCCCACGGCCTTATGCCCATCCCGGTGCCCGCCGTCATCAACCTATGCCAAGCAGGCAATATCGCTCTCACGCCCGCACCGGTCGCCGGCGAGCTCGTGACGCCCACGGGCGCCGCCATCGTCGCCGCACTGCGCACGTCCGAGCACCTGCCGGCCCGTTACCGCATCAAAGCCGTCGGCTACGGCGCCGGCAAACGCCCCTACGAGGGTTGCTCCGGCACGCTCCGTTGTCTCCTCGTTGACGAGGACGCATAGCCATGGATGCCCGCAAGGCCAAAAGCCGCGCCGCGATCGTCGCGGCGTTCTCCGAGCTGCTACGCGAAGAGGACTACGGCAAGATCACCGTCGGCGACATCATCGCGCGCGCCCACGTAGGCCGCGCGACATTCTACGGCCTCTTTAAGAGCAAAGACGACCTACTGTCCGAGCTCGTGAGCGACATCTGCACCCACGCCCTCGACGACGATGGCACACCGCTCGACGACCCACTCGTGCAGGTCGAGCATATCCTCAACAACCTCTGGGAACGCCGTCAGGGCGTTCGAGCCCTCGTAGCCGGCGCCGGCTCCCGCGTCTTCGCCGACTGTCTCCGCAAGACCATCATGTCGCGCGCAGCCGAAACCGTCCCTACCGACCCAAACGGCCCCGCCGGCACCATGGACCGCAGCTTCCTACTACACCACATAGCCTCAAGCTTCGTAGGAATGGTCCAATGGTGGGCCTGGCACAACTTCCAAGCAGATAAGGCCGAAGTAGCCAAAGACTACCTATCAGCCATAAAACCCCTCTTCAACTAAGTAAGAGGCTCAACCTAAAGCATCGCCCCAACCCAGGCCGCCACGCATCCCAAAGTGCCACTCGCGCTTCAATGCCCCCCAACAGCAACAAGCCCCTCCCATCCAAATTCAGATATATATGTTGGGTTGCTTGTGCGAACGCAACAAAGACCCCGCAGCCGTCCGCATGGGGTAACTTCCCAGCGCACTCCGCAGGACGCAAAAAGGCTCGCCGCATAAAGTGCGCAGCGAGCCTTTTTGCATGTCCGAGGACGCGCTGGGAAGTTACCCCATGCGGACGGCGAACAACCTATGTAGCCTTGGACTAGAACATGCCCAAGAAACCATGCACAAACAGCGCGGCCAGAGCGGCACCGACAAACGGCGCGATGCCAGGAACGAGCAGGCCGTACTTCCAGTTGTTATCGGCCTTGTTCTTGATCGGCAGCACCTGATAGGCCATGCGAGGGCCAAGGTCACGAGCCTGGTTCATGGCGAAGCCGGTGATGCCGCCCATGCCCATGCCGACGGCCCAAACGATCAGACCGACGCAGATAGCGAGCATCAGAACGTTCTCGCCGGCGCGGCTAGCAGCAGCAAGGATGGCGCTGATGAACACGAAGGTGCAGATAGCCTCGCAGAAGAAGTTACGGGCATAGTTGGTGCCCTCGGTGGTGGGGTTGGTCGAGAAGATGTTGCGCTGGGCAATGGGGTCGACGACGCCCTCGGAAGCCTTGAACTCATCGGCGTACATAAGCCAAGCGATTACAGCGCCCACAAAGCCGCCGAGCATATCGGCGATCATGAAGGGGATGCAGCTGCCCCACGGCACCAGACCTACGATGCACTGGGCGAGCACCATAGCCGGGTTCATGCACACGGCGCCGCCAAAGACAAACAGGCAGACCGAGATGCCAAAAGACCAAGTGGTGATGGCAAACATATGGCCGGAACCCTGATACTTGGTGCCCTTGAGCACGGTATCGCAGTGCACGCCCACGCCAAAGATGATCATGAGGGCCGTTGCGCCGAATTCGCAGAGGAGTTTGGTAAGCATAAAACCTTATCTTTCTTGTCGGTTATAAACGATTCGTTTAGGCCGCGTACTAGTGCTGAGCGACGACAACGCCCAGGCCATCGGGAATGACGGCCACCTTGGCATCGGCACCCTTCATCTCAAAGGCGAGCTTGAGCGCCTCATCGAGGGTGTTGACCGGCGTCATGTGCATATCCTTGATCATCCGGTGATCGCACAGGTCGGTAACCATGATCACAGGGTGATGCGCCAGGATGCGGGCAAAGATCTGGCTCGTCCACTGGTCGGGCAGGGTCTCGTCCTTAGGACGGTCGATGCAGGCGCGCTCAAACTCCGCAGGATCGTTGTCGGCGATGTTGTGATAGAAGCCCTCGCCACCGTGACCGTCGGCACAACCGGCGACATCGATAATCACGCCGCCCTCGGGAAGCGTGGCCTCGGCAGAGCACATGCCCTTCACAGCCTGGTAGATGTTCTGGTCGAGCGGGTAGCCGCCGTTGGTGGTGATGGCAATCTCGCACTCGACGGGCTCAACGCCGGCAAGGCTCTTCACGAACTCGCAGCCGGCCTCGTGCGCCTTGTGGATATCGCCGGCAAAGGAGCCGATGACCTCGTGCTTGCCGTTGAGCACCACGTTAAGCACAAAGGCAAGGTGAGCCATCTCGGCGGCAGCAAACATGTCCTCGCTCACGTGGTTGTGGCACAGGTTGCCGGCACGCGAGTGGGAATCATTCACAAACTGGCCGTTGTGGTTGTACATGATGGTCTTGTAGCTGGCGATGCCAGGCAGGACGGACTTGCGGCTACCAGAGAAACCGGCAAAGAAGTGCGGCTCAATAAAGCCCTCGGCAAGCAGCAGATCGCAATCGGCGGCAATCTTGTTGATGATGCACTCGCCAC
The DNA here is from genome assembly GCA_900541715.1 of uncultured Collinsella sp. Taxonomy (GTDB): domain Bacteria; phylum Actinomycetota; class Coriobacteriia; order Coriobacteriales; family Coriobacteriaceae; genus Collinsella. The sequence continues at coordinate 34,386 of UQLI01000017.1, read as the reverse complement.
CGGAAGGCAGGGTGCCAATCTTTTTCATCATGCTGTCGTCAGTCGCGACGTGCATAACGATTTCCTCGTTGGCAACAATCTCCTCGCCATACTTGTTGACGAGTTCCTCGTGCGTCGACGGACGGTGCATACCCGTAGCAACCAAAATACGCACGCGAGCCTCGGGTGCAGCGGAATGGATGTGATGCAGCAGAATAGGCATCGTCACACGCGAGGGAACGGGGCGCGTATGATCGGAGCTAATAATGACGATATCTCTCTTGCCAGCACAAAGCTCCTCGAGCGAAGGCGAGCCATAAGGGTTGGCAAGTGACTCCTCTACCAGCTCTTCCTGCGATTTCGTGGTCTTAAACTCGTTTTGATGACCTTCCATCACACCCGCGAAGTTCTTATCCTCGAGCTCCAGATGCAACGTCTTGTGGTCAAACGGCAGTTCACATTCAAACAATGACGAGCGCCCTCTTCCTTTTCAACTGACACACTAGATAAACCGTTGGAAGGATACGCCGCTCACCGAAAAACACCACCGTCCACCGACTCATTAACACAACGTTCATATTTGACCCACAACAAAACGGCCGCGACCCCAAACGGGACCGCGGCCGCCTGTCAAAGACACTATAGACAGGATGATTTACGCAGCGCCGAGGCAAACATCTAGCCCGAGACGTACGCACGTAAGCCATTTTGCATAAATGCGTTAATTAATTGCATAAAATGGCGCATGGATTTCTAGCCGTAACAGGGTAGTGCCCTCCGGAGCGTGCATTTTTGCGAGTATTCAGCATCGCGGGATAAGATTTTGGTGCCAAAAGTCTTTCAAAAGGTAGATAGTCCTCATGGTTCGTCCCATCTGGATGGCATGCGGCGAGAAACCAGCCATATATGAACATCGACAAAGCCCAATCGTCATGCAAAAGCATCAACAGGAGCCGCGAACGTCACCCATAGCCTTATGCACCAATCTTTGGCTGCTGAAAACTCCGTTTTTTGCACGTCGCCCCAAGCACCACCCTCACCCAGCGGCTGATCCGCCGAAGACCGGACATCGCAGGGCCCGCCATTAGTTTACTTTTAGGCACACTCCGCAGGACGCAAGAAGCCCTCGCCGCACTCCACGCTATGCGCGAAGCGCGCCTTATTCCCTTCAGCTTTAATCCCAGAAGACCGAGGACGAAGGGGCCCGATGGGTTTCCCTCTGAATGCATTCCGCTGCACGAAGCCCCCCCTATCCACAGCTCCGAAGGAGCAGGATAAGGGGGCTTCAAGTGCGAGGACGCATTCAGAGGGAAACCCATCGGGTCCCGGTGAGAGCCACAGGGCTATCGATTACCCCGTGTTCTGCAATCCTGCCGAGACGCCGGTCACAGTCGAAAGAATCAGGCTCATGTACTCGGCCTTCTTCTCCTCGGTCATCTCGTCCTGGTTCATACGCACCTCGCGAAGGGCGCGGACCTGGGCGATGGACAGGGCGTCGACGTAGGGGTTGCGCACGCGAACGGCACAGCCAAGCACACGGCGGCGCTGCAGCGGCCACTCGTCACCGACGATGGCAAGGACCCACTTACGAGTGAGCTGCATCTCGGTGAAGACCTTCTCGGATAGATCCTGGCGATCGCCCAGGTGCAGATACATCTTGGCGATGCGCTGGTCAGTCTTGGCGATCGACATCTCGATGTTGTCGATAAAGGTGCGGAAGAACGGCCACTCCTGGTAGGCAGCCTTAAGCTGGTCCAGATCGCCAAACTGCTCGCAGGCGGTGCCCAGGCCGTACCAAGCGGCCAGGTTAATGCGTGCCTGGCTCCAGCTGAAGATCCACGGAATGGTACGCAGGTCGTCGAGCGACTTGGCACCCAGGCCGCGCTTGGCGGGACGCGAGCCGATCGGCAGCAGACCGACCTCGGTCAGCGGCGTCACGGTCGAGAACCACGGTGTAAAGTCCTCGGTGTTCAGCAGGTCCAGATAACGCTCGTGGCTTGCGGTGTTGAGCTTCTCGGCCATATCCCAGAACTTCTGCGTGGTCTCGGTGTTGGTCTTCTCGACACTCGGGGCCGACTGCAAAAGCGTTGCGGCAGCAACGGACTCAACATGGCGCTGAGCCAGCGTGCGGTTGCCGTAACGGGCAAAGATGACCTCGCCCTGCTCGGTGAGCTTAAAGAAGCAGTTGACCGAACCCTTGGGCTGCGCCAGCACGGCCTTATTGGCCGGGCCGCCACCACGGCCCACGGCACCGCCGCGACCGTGCATGAGCACCAGGTCGATATCGTTCTTCTCGGCCCACTTGGCGATGCGCTCCTGCGCGGAGTGCAGCGCGAGCATGGCCGTGGTAGGACCGGCGTCCTTGGAGGAGTCGGAATAGCCCAGCATGACCTCCATGCGGCGGTTGGTCTGGGCAAGGCGCTTTTGCACCACGGGCAGCGTAAGCATCTGGTCGAGCACGTCGACGCAGCCCTCGAGGTCCTCGAGCTGCTCGAACAGCGGGATCACGTCGAGCTCGGGGACATCCTCCTCGTGTGCAAAGGACAGGTGGGCAAGCTCAAAGACGTCGGCCACATGCTGGGCGCTCTTGGTGAACGAGATGATGTAGCGGTGCGCCATCTTCTTGCCGTAGCGCTTTTGGATGGAGCCGATAGCGCGGAAGGTATCGATGACCTCGCGCGTCATGGGCTGCAGGTCGCCATGGATACCGTTCTCGTGGATATCCTTAAGGGCGCGGGCATGCACCACGGAGTGCTGACGGAACTCCATCTCGACCATATGGAAGCCGAAGGACTCGACCTGCCAGATGATGGTTTGGACCGGGCCGTAGGCAGCACGGACGGCACCGCAGGCGGCCAGCGAACGCTGGACGACGCGCAGGTCATCCAGGAACTCGTCGGCGCTGTGGTACATGGTGTCGGTGATACGACGGACGGTGGCGTTCAGGCGGTCGGCCATGACGAGCATGACGGCGCGATGCGGCTCGTGCTCGGAGATCAGCTCGGCGCGGGCCGTGTAACGAGGGCTCATCTCGACCTGATGGTTCCACAGGTTAATGAGCTCGGCCGACGGCTTGCTGTAGGTAGCCTCGAGCGTGAGGTTGCGGCCGATGTGGCGGCACTTGTCCTCGAGCTTGAGCACCATGTGCGTAAAGTACTTGGCGGCGACCTCACGGCTCACCTTGGCGGTGACGTTGGGGTTACCGTCGCGGTCGGAACCGATCCAGCTGCCGGGATGGAAGAACGCCGGGCACAGCGGCGGCACAGTACCGGCCTTGTCGCCCAGCACCCAATCGTCAAAACGACGATAGATAACGGGGATAACGTCGAACAGCGTGTTATCGAAGATGTCGATGATGGTATCGGCTTCCTCGACCGGCGTGGGCTTCTTGAGCGCGATGGGACTCGTACGCACCAGGGCGTCGATCTCCTGCAGCATATGGCGCTCGTTCTCCACCAGGTCGGAGCCGCCCAGACGCGGACGCTCCTCCAGCAGGTTGGAGATACGGCGGATCTTGCCCTCGACGGCCTTACGACGGGCCTCGGTGGGATGTGCGGTAAAGACAGGGTGGAACTCGAGCTTGTCGAGCAGCTCGTTGGCACCCTCGACACCCAGCTCATTCACCAGCTGGTGATAGGCAACGGTAAGCTCGTTGGCAGGATCGACCTCGGTATCGGTCGACGCACCGGCCTCGCGCTCGCGCAGCTGCGCCACACGGTAGTTCTCCTCCGACAGGTTTGCCAGATGGAAAAAGCTCGTAAAGGCGCGAACGATGACCTGCTGCTTATCGAGCGGCAGGCTGTCGATCAAATCGACGACCTCACGAAATGCCACGGCAGTGGGCTCGTCGGCGGTGGGCACGCCCTGCTCGTCGACGGCTTCGTCGGCAGCGCAGGTACCGGGGTTGCCGGCATTGACCACAATCTCGGCTGTCAAAATCTTGTCGAACAGGTCCGCGATCTCGGGATCATACTCGCTAAGCACACGGCGCTCCAGGCGCAAGAACAGCGCCAGATTGTCGCGCAGCTCCTCGGGGATCTCGATCTCGGCGAGACGCTCCCTGGACTCGGCATTCGAGCCGATTCGGTTAACGAGGCGGTTGACCACGGCAGCGACGCGCGCCGCGGCTTCGGGTACAGACTGGTTGCTTAGGTTCTCAGCCACGTTTCCTCCCATTCCTCCTTCTATGCACGTAACATGCGGTATTCATTATAGGCGTTTGAGAAATACTTTCGACACTGATTGCGCTTTACCACACAAAAGTATTTTCTGCATTGCAAGGGTTTTTGCCCCAAATGGTCGTATTTCTCGGTGGGCGGCATATGCAAGCGAGGGCATTCCGCATAAATGCGAAACACCCCCGTAACAATAGCTCGTCGCGAGCGGGACATGTTAGCGGGTCCGCAGCTCAAAAATCATACGCTACAGACGCTCGCGAACCGCCTCGACGACGTTGGCCAGATCGACGAGAACCTCGTCATGGCTCTGCATGTCGCGCACCTTGACCTTGCCGGCGGCAAGCTCGTCGCCGCCCAGGACCAGGATGAGCTTGGCGCCTACCTTATCGGCCTGCTTAAACTGGGCCTTGAGCGAACGGCCCTGATAGTCGGCCTCGGTCACAATCCCTGCGGCGCGAAGCTGCTGCGTAATGGTAAAGACGTTCTGACGCAGCTCCTTGCCGGCATTGGCGACGTAGACGCACGGGACCTCCTCGGCACCCAGGTCGCTGCCAAAGGCCCGCAGGGCCAGCAGGGCGCGCTCAAAACCGACGGCGAAGCCGACGCCTGCCGTGGGCTTGCCGCCCTCGAGCTCGACGAGGCCATCGTAGCGGCCGCCGCCGCCGATGGAGCCGACACCGGCACCGGGAGCCTCGACCTCAAAGACGGTACGGGTGTAGTAGTCCAGGCCGCGCACCAAGGTGGGATCCTCGACATACTCGATACCGGCGGCATCCAGATAGCGCTTGACTTGCTCGTAGTGCTCGCGGCACTCATCGCACAGGTTGTCGCCCATCAGCGGGGCGTCGGCCATGATCTCGCGGCAGTGGTCGTTCTTGCAGTCAAAGGCACGCAGCGGGTTAAGCTCGGCGCGCTCGCGGCACTCGTCGCACATCTCGTCGGCGTGGTCGAGAATGAACTGCTTAACCTGCTCGCGATAGGCCGGACGGCACTGGGGATCGCCCATCGAGTTAATGAGCAGACGGAGCTTGGAAAGATCGAAGCCCAGACGCTTGTAGAACTCCATGAGCATGATGATGCACTCGGCGTCTGCCGCCGGATCGGGAGCGCCGAGCCACTCGATGCCCACCTGATGGAACTGGCGCAGGCGGCCCTTCTGGGGACGCTCGCCGCGGAACATGGCCTCGGCGTAGTAAGCCTTAAACGGCGTGGAGCCCTGGGGCACCAGGTTGTTCTCCACGACGGCGCGCACCACACCGGCCGTGCCCTCGGGACGAAGGGCCAGACGCTGCTTAGGCTTGAGCTTGGTATCGGTGCCTTCGGTAAAGACGCGCTCCAGGTTGGCGCCGCTAAACACGCGGAACATCTCCTTGCGCACGACGTCGGTCGACTGGCCGATGCCGTGGACAAACACGTCCACCTGCTCGATCGCGGGCGTCTCGATGGGCTTAAAGCCAAACGGCTCGAATACGCTGGCCGCAATCTGCTGCATCTTTTGCCAGGCGCGCATCTCGGCGCCGATAAGGTCGCGGGTTCCCTCCGCCTTCTGTGCCTGCATGGGCAAACACCTTTCTTTTGTATCGCGTCATAGATAGTAGACATTATACGGCACAAAGCAGCAACGCGGCGGCGCGTCTGACCGAACGAGGGTATGGGGACTCGTTCGGCCAGATGCGCCGCCGCTGTTTGTGACCCGTTTTCCTCCGTCCCCTTCGGATCACGTGATCCCTTGGGGACGGAGGAAAACGGATCATTTCGTAGGCCCGTGACCGCCTTGGAAACCGAATGATGGTACGAGCATCCATTCGGCTTCCAGGGCGGCCACAAACAGAACGGGGCAAACAGAAAAGAGCGACGGACGTCTACTCCCCCGCCACGCTTGCACGCAGCTTGGCGGCGATGGGCTCAGACGCCAGTAGAAACACCAACATAGCCACCGAGCACACCAAGCAGACAATCCAGGTGCTCGCAAAAGAGCCCGTGGCATCGGACAGCACACCCGAAACGATGGCGCCCACGGTGCCGCCGACCATCTTAAACAAACGAGTAGCAAGATTGGGTGCTACCGGTGGTCGGCGATGTAGCCCAAAGCGACGGCGGCATAAGCCGCGGCGCCAAGGGGAAGCTCGGCATCGCTAAAACGTGCCTTGGGATGGTGCTGGGCAAAGTGTTCGTCCGTGTCGGTTACGGCCGCGCCCACGGTAAAGTACGCACTCGGAATCTCGCTCGAGATAAGCGCGAAGTCCTCACTCGCCATGGCATGGAAAAGCGGCAAGAAAGCCGCCTTGGGCAGCACTGCGCCCACGTAGCCAAGCGACACCTGAGTCATATCGCTGTCGAGTACAAGCGGCGGAACATCCGAAAGCGTCTCGATGGTCGCCGACGTACGATATGTTGTGGCAACGCCGTTTACGACCTCCGCGATGCGGGTCTTGAGGTGCTCCATGAGCTCGACGTCAAAGCCGCGCAGCGTGCCTTCGAGCACGCAGGTATCTGGGATGACGTTGGCCGCTTGGCCACCGGCAAACTTACCCACGGTCAGTGCGACCTCCTTGGCCGCCGGCACTTCGCGAGCGATAAGCTCCTGGAGCGCCAGATGCACATGCACGCCGGCCGTGATGGGGTCGATGCAAATCTCGGGGCTCGAGCCATGGCCGCCCTTGCCCTGAAGCGTGATACGAAAACCGTACACGCCCGAGAGCGCCGGGCTGCCGTAGAGCACCAGGCCGAGCGGCGACTGGCTATTGACATGCATGGCAAAGGCGACCTGAGGACGCGGGTTCTGCAGCAGACCGTCGGCGATGGCGGCGCGGGCACCCTCAAAGGTTTCCTCGCCCGGCTGGAACAGCAACTTGACCGTAGCGTTGGCATCAACAAGCTCTGCCTCGCGCGCTTTGAGCATACGAGCCGCACCAAGCAGCGCCGTCGCGTGCATATCGTGACCGCAAGCGTGCATGCAGCCGTTGGTGGATGCAAAGGGCTCGCCGGATTCCTCGGCAACGGGCAGGGCGTCCATGTCGCCACGCAGCATGATGACCGTACCGGCCTGCTCATTCGTGCAGATGCCATTGCCTTGGGCCGCGGCGGCACCGGCGCCGACAAGGCCCACAACGCAGGAACCATCGACGAGCGTAGCAAATGGGATGTCCATCTCGGTCAGGCGCGCTTGGATATACGTAGAGGTCTGCGGGAGGCTATTACCCAGCTCGGGCATCTGATGTAAATCGTGTCGCCACGCAGCGAGCTCGTCTGCAAAAGCCTGAGCTTCTGCAACAAGACCGTCGCCGATAGCGGTCTGCGCCGCCGCGGTGGCCTTGGGCGCTGATTGCGGTTGAAGATCGGACAGTGCTGGTGCCATAGATGCCCTCCAGTAACGTTTTTGCAGCAAGCACTTTGATAGCGTAAAGTGCAAGGTACTACTTTAAGGGCGACGCATAAAAAATGCCGCCCCGGGAGGCGGCGCAACAAATTGTTTACAATTGCGGACGCGGCTTTCGACGCAAAAAATCGAAATGCGTCTCGCTCAAGATAATCGAAAGAAAGATGAGCGCGAAGCCGGCGAGCAGGCGCGAGGTGAGCGCCTCCCCCATCAGCAGCACCGAGAACAGCACACCCGAAGGCGACTCCATCGAAAGGAGCAGCGAGCCCGTTGAGGCCGGGACATGCGCCAGGCCGACGTTTTGGATGAGCAGAGCCACACACGTACAGCCCACCGATAGAAACGCCATCACACCGATAAAGCTCGGCGTCCACACGGACAGCGGCGCTTGGGTCTCGAATAACAGCGACGAGATCAGGCTCAGCACGCCGTTGCCCACAAACATCCAAAACGTGATGACGTTGATGTCCATCTTGCGGCCATACTTGGCGGTCACCGCCATCTGGATGGCAAAGAAGACCGCACCGCCCAGTGTGATGACATCGCCGACATTGAACTCGACGCTATCGAGCGCCACCAGACCAATGCCCGCCAGGCACAGCAACGCGGCGCCCAAGTTGTAACGGGTAAGCTTTTCGCCGCTTAGGACGTAGCTCGCAAACGGCACGAAGATGCAATAGGTACCCGTCAAAAATGCACTCTTGCCCGCCGTGGTCTGTGCCAGGCCAATCGTCTGCAAACCGTACGCGCCCCACATAAGTGCGCCCATACCAAGTCCGACGATAAGGTTGCGGGCATTAAAGTGCGCGATGATGCGTTTGTGGAAGATGGCGAACATAACCAGCGAAGCCGGAAGAAAACGAATATAGAGCAGTTCGAACACCGGAATGGTGTCGAGCGCATCTTTCATGGTGGTAAAGGAATAGCCCCAGATGACCGCCACCGATAGCAGCAAGACCTTCCAGAAGAACGGGGAACGCGCGCCGGCGCCGCGGGAGGTGCCGCCGGCGCCCAGGTCCTCCCGTGCGACAGGGCTATCGGGCATGTTTTCGATTTCGTTGGCAGCGTATTGGGCCATGGAACATCCTCACACTCAATCTGGGCGTGGTGTCCGCACGCGTATGGCTGCGTGCCGCCTCATGGTCAAATAAAAACGGGGCGCACCGGACCCCCGGCACGCCCCGCTACTGTAGCAACAACCGGCGTTGCATCGCAATCCAGCCCACTAAAGCGTTTTGTTCCGCCGTTCTACCGAACGGCGGACCGGCCGACGCTGCGCGAGCCGCATTCACGCCAATCTGACGTTCAATTTCAAGGGCGCGACCAGAAGGTCAGCGCCCTTTCATTTCACGTCACCTTGGCGCAAATGCGGCTCGCTCGCTGGCATTAGTGCTACATCAGCGTTAACGTTGCCGCACTAAATTAGCTTTGTCGACTCCAGCTTTTCGATGATCCAGTCGTTGGCTTTGATGACCGGACGGCGGAAGACGACGCCCAGGGCCAGCGACGGAATCAGATAGCTCGCCAGAATACCCAGCTCAACCCAGTACTCCATATGGTAGGCGCCTGCCATGGCAGCATGCATGGCGTTGATGCCGTGAGTGAACGGCAGGAACGGATAGATCGCCTGGAACACAGGACCGGTCATCTCGATGGGGAACGTGCCGCCCGAACCGCCGACCTGCATGACCAGCAGCACAACGGCCAAAGCCTTGCCGATATCGCCAAACGAAACCGTAAGCGTGTAGACGATATTGGAGAACACGAGACTCGCGACCCAGCCCGCCAGCACAAACTGCAGCGGGTTGTCGCACTGGATGCCAAAGAACAGGATGTCGCCCGCGCACACGAGCGTTGCCTGCAGCAGAGCCAAACCGCCAAAGAACAAGTAACGACCCAGGTAGATCTCGTGTAGGCGTACGGGGATGAGCTCGTTGATAAGCTCATCGTCAACCGACACCTTCATCATGGCCGCCAGCACGATCGAGCCGACCCAGAGCGACAGAATCGTGTAGAACGGCGCCATGGCCGAGCCGTAGTTGCGGATCGGATAGACCGGTTTGCGATCGAGCGCGACGGGACCGGAAAGCGACACGGCCAAACCCTCGGGATCGTTGCCAATCATCGTCTTGATCGTGGCAAGGTCGTCCGACATCAGGGCGCCATCGAGCTCATCCTTAAACGCACTGATCTTATCGGACGCTTCACCTAGCTGATCGGAAGCCTTGTTGACCAGCTTGGCGGCCTTGGAGAGGCCCTTTGCCAGCGAACCGGATGCGTTGGTCAGGCCGTCTACGGCGCTATCCAGATCGCCCGAGATGCCATCCAGCGAGTCCAGGATGCCTGAAACCGTCTTCTTGAGCTCCTTTGCCTTGACCGAGAACGTGGAGTCGTAGTCGGACTTGGCGCCCGAAATGCCCGCCTTAGCATCGGCGATGGCCTGGTCGACTTCGGCACGCGTGCTGTTGACCTCTGCCATGCTGTCAGAAAGGGACTTAGCAGTTGCCGTCAGGTCCTTGGCGCTGTTGCGATACTCCACCGCGATCCTGTTCAGCGATGTTGCCACAGACTTGAGGCTCTCCTGGAGCTTTTCGTCACTGACCTGCTCGGCAAAGCCGCGGAGCTGGTCGGCCGTGGCGTCGATATCGTCGGCACGTGTATTGAGCGCCGCCGCGGCATCGTTGAGCTGAGACACCGTAAGGTCAACATGCTGATTCGCGGCATCGAATGCCTTCGCAAGCTCGGCGGACACGTTGTCGAACGAGCCAGCGCTTCCGTCAATCGCGGCGTTGATGGCGTCGTTGGCGGCCTTCAGCGCTTCTTTGGAATCGCTCATGCCGCTCTTGGCATGCTCCATCAACCGCTTGGTCGACTCATCGACCGTACCCGTCTGCTGGAGCATACCGCTCGCCGACGTCAACGAATCGGACGTAGAGCTCAAAATGCCCGCCAGCGACGAAGCATTTGCCTGAACGTCTCGCAGGTCCTCAATCGAATCGCCAAGCGTCGAGGACAGGTTGGCGATAAAGTTGCTGACCTGGTCGGTGCTCATGTAATCGAGCAGGCTGGACACCGTCTTAAGACCGATGCTCGTAATGGTCTCGGTAAAAGTTTCGTTAACCTGGCTCTGAACGGCACTCGAACCCTTCTCGGTCACGATCTGCGCAATGGCGTTGGCCTTCTGGCTCTCGTAAAACTCGATATCGGCGTGTTTCACGTCGGTCGAGAAAAGCGTCATCATGTCAGCGCTAAACGTTTTGGGGATAACGACGGCAGCATAGTACGCGCCCGACTTAACGCCCTCGATAGCCTTTTCGCGATTGTTGAGCACAACCCAATCGAAGCTCTCGTTGCCGCGTAGGGTGGCGGTCACGTTTTCGCCCACGTTAACCTCGACGGGGATCAAATCGCTCTCGTAACCCTCATCGGTGTTGACCACGGCGATCTTAAGATTGCCGGTGTTGCCGTACGGATCCCAGCTGCCGGCGATGTTAAACCACGCGTACAGACACGGTACGATAATGAGGCCCATCACGACAACCAAGCCGATCACGGAGCGAGACACGTTTTGGACATCGCGCTTAAACAGATGCAGGATGTTCTTCATTTATGCCTCACCTCCTTTGGAGTGCTTGCCAAGCGCGGTGGTATCTCCATCATTTGTGGCTGTGCTGTCGCTGCCCTGAGATTTATGGTGCGAGCCGATATGCGGCAAGCGGCCCGTGGACTGATCGCCGCCCTTGGCACCACGCTCGCTGGCGTTGAGGCCAAACATGTGGCGGGCGGCAGGAATGGCGGCCGTGTGTTCGCGCATCTCGCGACGCAGGTCCTCATCCGAAAGCGCCGAGATGCGCATCTGGGTATTGAGGCTCGCTCGGATATATTCGATATTGATCAGCCAGCCGCAGATGGCAATAACCGAGATGATCCAAATGACAAGCAGGATGATCTTGCCGTTATTGTCGATATCGAGAACCGTCGACAGGACAAAGAGCAGGACCTGAACGCCCACCACGGCGGCAAAACCGCCCTTGATGTAGTACGGGTAGCGATGTTCAAAGGCGACCGCATGATCGAGCAGTTCGCGACGGTACGAATCGGAATCGAGCATGACGCGCATGGCCGTGCGCAGCGAGTAGCGCTGGCGCGGCAGGTCGTTGGACTCGCAAATCATCATACCGGTCGTGGAGAGCTGTTTATCAAAGAGCAGGTTAAGGTTGAGCAGCAGCGGACGCAGCTGCAGGCCGATAAAGAGCGCCACGATCAAGAACACGCCCAGAATGCACAGGTTAAACAGGTAGTTGAACGAATACATGCCGCCGACCGTCTCGCGCAGCAGATTGATGCCGTAGGTAAAGGGCAGCAGCGGGTGCAGCCACTGGAAGAAGCCTGGCATCATCTCGATGGGGTACATACCCGACGAACCCGGGATCTGCACGATAACCAGAATGACGCCGATAGCCTTGCCGATATGCTTAAACGTGGTGGACAGCGCATAGATGATATTGACGTAGGTGAACGAGATGGCGATGCCGCCCAGCACGAACAGCAGCGGGCTGACGCACTGCACGCCGATCACCAGATCGCCTACCGTAACGATGATGGCCTGCAACGCGCCCAGGATCACCAGGAGCAACCAGCGGCCAAAGTAGCCCTGACGCGCGGTAAAGCTGCCGATGCCTTCGCGGTCGACCTCGAGCTTGTAGATGGCGATAAGCACGTAGCCGCCCACCCACAGCGCCAGATTGGTATAGAACGGGGCAATGCCCGAACCAAAGCTCTTGACCGGGTAAATTGACTTTGAGGTCAGCTCGACCGGAGATGCCATGAAGTCTGCAACATCATCGACGTCGACGCCCATCAGGCCGGCCAGCTCGCCCATGGACTCGGAGGTCTGTAGCGCCGCGGTGTCGTTGGCGGCGGTTGCGAGCTTGTCCTGGACCTTGGCAAGCGAGGCATCGGTCTGGGACAGCGTGGTCTTGGCCTGACCGAGCGTGGCGTTGAGTTGCGAAAGTGTACCGCGCGCACTTGCAATAGTAGGCGTGAGGCCAGACACGATTCCCGTCAGATCACCCGAGACGGCGGCAAACGAATCAAGTGCGCTCGAGACCTTCGGCAGCGCGTTTTGACCCAGGTCCGTCTGAGCCTGGCCAAGGTTGGTCGCACCGGTCTGAATTGCATTATTGATAGCGTCGCTGGCACCCGAGACAGCCGCAGCGTCATTCGCCATGGCGCTCGACTGCGCAGACAGACCGTCCTTGATGCTCTGAAGCTTTTCATTCTGCTCGCGGAGCAAATCGATGATCGATACAATGCGCGCGTCAATTTCCTTGGAACCTGTCGACGTGTCATTGACGAGAATTTCCAAGTGCCCGATAACGGCCTTATTGTGGTCGATCGTCGCTTGGAGAGACTCAAGCGAGTTGTCGATACGGGTAGTCGTAGATGCGACCGTGCCCGTCAGCTTGCCAATCGCAGCGTTTGCGGAGGCTGACGTCTTGGTGAGCGCAAGGCTGCCTTCCGAGAGCGCCTTGGAGAGCGAGGCGACAGAGTTGCCCGCCGTGGCGCGAGCCTCGCCCAGCAGGTCATTGCCCTGGGAGATCGCCTGCGTCAGCGACGGCGCCTGACCCTGCAGACCGGCAAGTGCCGCATCTGCCGAGGCAATGGAACCACTCGTCTTATCGATGGCGGCATTCATGTCGCCAATCGAATCACGCACTTCGCCCAACGTATCGGAAGCCTCTGATACCGAACCGGCCAACGAATCCTGAGTCTGGGTTGCCTTGTCCTTTAAATCGACTCCGGCATCCTTGGCAATACTGGCAACGGTCTCGCCCACCGTGGAGACAAATTCCGAGTTGATCTGCTCCTCGATGGTGTTTGCACCGGTGTCGGTAACCTTGGGCGCAATAGCGCTCTTCTTCTCATTGACGTAGTACGTAAGCTTGGGCTGATGGTAGTTGCCGTCGAGCATCGAAACCAGGTTATCCGAGAAGTTCTTGGGGACTACGATGGCCGCATAGTACTCACCGCTCTCGACGCCCTCTTTGGCATCGGCCGCAGAATCGACGAAGGTCCAGCCCAGCTGATCGTTCTCCTTGAGCTGATCGACGACCTGATCGCCCGCGTTGAGCTCGCCCACCAGGTCGTTTTGGGTGCCCCGATCGTTGTTGGCGATGGCAATCTTGATGCCCTGGGTGTTTCCGTACGGATCCCAGTTGGCCACGATGTTGTACCAGGCATACAGCGAGGGAATAACGCACACGCCAAGGGTAACCACCAAGGCGACGGGGTTCACAAGCAGTCGCTTAATGTCGCGCTTAAATATCGCAAAGGAGACCTTTGCATTGGATAGTTTGCTGCCGAGACTCACGCTTGGACCATCCATCCTGTCGTTGAATCGAATCGTACTATCGATAACCATTGTACGTAAGCGCTTTAGCGTCTCAGAGCACAATGGTATTGAGTTTTGCGGGTAGCAATATACTACGAAGACGAATTAACGTACAGTTGTACAGTATCTTTAATTTCAGCAGGTCACAAAACCACAACCCGCACAAATTAGCAATTCAAATAGTCATCGGGGACGTTCTTAAACGACTGGTCAAACAAGAACGCCCCCAACGACTAGTTTGGACCACGGTAACATCGATGTTTTAGCAATGCCAGCGAGCGGGCGCCAGAGCGAACAAATTGGCATGAAAAGAGGACGGCATAGACCTTCTGGTCATGCCGTCCTCTTTGAATGACAAGTTGTCGCTCTGGCGCCCGCGCAGCGTCGACTGGTCCGCCGTTCGTTAGAACGGCGGAACTGAGGGCAGCGTCGAGCCGTTACGCGGTTTGGTAAAACCGCGTAACTACCTAACTACATCAAGTTGCAAACAGCCGCCGCGAAGGCAACGGGGTCCTCGGGGAGGATACCCTCGACCAGCAGGGCCTGATCGTAGAGCAGACCAGAGTACTGCTTGATCTTGTCGGCGTCGCCTGCCTTCTGGGCAGCGACAAGCTTGTCAAAGACCGGGTGCTTGGCGTTGAGCTCGAGCACGCGCTGGCTCTTGGGCATGCCGTCGGGCGCGCCCTCGGGTCCCTTCTGGAGTACCTTCTCCATCTCAAGCGAAAGCGGACCCTCGGTGGTGATGCAAGCGGGGGCATCGGTCAGGCGCGCGGAGACGGCAACTTTCTCGACCTTGTCACCGAGTGCCTCTTTCATAGCGCTAAAGAGGTCCTCGTTCTCCTTGGTGGCGTCCTCGGCCTCCTTCTTCTCATCCTCGGTCGCCAGGTCAAGATCACCGGTCGCGACGTTCTTGAGCTCCAGATGACGATCCTCGACCTCGGGCTCGGCACCGTCGGCCACAGCCTTCTCGGCAGCCTCGCGGGCAGCATCGTCCTCGTAGATCTTGGGCATATCGGCGGCAACGTACTCACGCATGGCCTGGAAGGTAAACTCATCCACGTCCTGCGTCAGAAGCAGCACGTCATAGCCGCGGTCGAGCACGCCCTTTACCACGGGCATCTTGGCCAAGCGCTCGCGCGAATCGCCGGCGGCGTAGTAGATGGCCTTCTGATCCTCGGGCATGCCCTTGGCATACTCGGCCAGTGTAATCATCTTCTGTTCCTTGGCAGACCAGAACAGCAACAGGTCGGCGAGCTCATCGGCCTTCATGCCATAGCTCGAGTAGATGCCGTACTTAAGGCCGCGGCCAAAGTTCTCAAAGAACTTCTCGTAGGCCTCGCGGTCGTTGTCACGCATATCCTCAAGGTCAGCGGTGATCTTCTTTTCCACACGCTTGGCGATGGCCTTGAGCTGACGGTTCTGCTGCAGCGTCTCACGCGAGATGTTGAGCGACACGTCGGCGGAATCCACGACGCCGCGGACAAAGTTGTAGTAGTCGGGCAGCAGGTCGTCGCACTTCTCCATGATCAGGACATTGGAGCTGTAGAGCGCCAGACCCTTCTCGTAATCCTTGCTGTACAGATCGAACGGCGCGCGGCCCGGCACAAACAGCAGGGCGTCATACTCGAGCGTGCCCTCGGCATGGAAGCTGATGGTGCGCGCAGGATCGTCAAAGTCGTGGAACGTGGACTTGTAGAACTCGTCGTAGTCCTTCTGCTCGACATCGGAGCTGCGCTTTTTCCAGATCGGCGTCATGGAGTTGACGGTCTCGAGCTCCTGGTAGTCCTCGTACTCGGGCGTGTAGTCATCGCCAGCATCCTCGGGCTTGGGCTTCTGGCGGCTCTTGGACACCATCATCTGGATCGGGTAACGCACATAGTTACTGTACTGCTGAATTAGGCTCTTGAGGCCCCACTCGGTCAGGAAGCGATCGTAGGTCTCGGCCTCGCCGTCGGCATCGAGCTTCTCGTTCTCGCGCAGCGTCAGGATGACATCGGTACCGTGCTCGGCACGCTCGCCGTCCTCGATGGTGTAGCCCTCAAGACCGTCGGATTCCCACACATGGGCGACATCCGCGCCGTAGGCGCGGCTGACGACCTTCACATGGCTGGCGACCATAAAAGCCGAGTAGAAGCCCACGCCAAACTGGCCGATGATGTCGACATCCGAACCCTGCTGCTCGGCGTTCTCGGTCTTAAACTCCTCGGAGCCGGAATGGGCGATGGTGCCCAGATTGCGCTCGAGCTCCTCGGCGGTCATGCCAATGCCGTTATCCGAGATGGTAATGGTGCGGGCGTCTTTATCAAAGGAGACGCGAATGGCCAGGTCGCCCTGGTCGATCTTGACGCTCGGGTCCTGCAGGCTCTTAAAGTTGAGCTTGTCGACGGCGTCGCTCGCGTTAGAGATAAGCTCGCGCAGGAAGATTTCTTTATTGGTGTAGATGGAGTTGATCATGAGGTCGAGCAGTTTTTTGCTCTCGGTCTTAAATTGACGCATGTGCAGTCCTTTCGCGCTACCCCTGTCCGCAAAAACGGCTCGGTCGCCCGAGCCGCATCGCAGACCTGCTATGTTCAGACTTAGATTTTATAACCCATTAACGCGCATATATACATACGGAATCGAAAAACTGTATGTCCGAGCGCTCTGATGCGCCAATTGCCAAGGAGTGTCCCAAACTGCCGGCAGGAAAGGAACGTTCCTATCTGCCATCTACGCGCTTGGCCATCCAGGCATGAGGCTGGCCCTCGTCTTCGTAGTCCACCGGGGCAATCTGCGTGTAGCCCGCCTTGGCATAGAGCGGCAGCACGTATTCCTGAGCATGCAGCTTAATGAGCTTGGCGCCGGCATCACGCGCGCACGTATCACTGGCCTCGACAATCTTGCTCGCCAAACCGCGACGGCGCATGCTCGGCAGCACGGCCACGCGCCCCATAATGTAGGTCTCCCCCGCCGCGACACCTTCGTCCAAGTCGCACGCCGGCGACACCGGAGCCTCTGCGTCAGCCGCGCGCTCAAGCTCTTCGGGAAACACGCGCGAGCAACCGGCAAGCTCGCTGTCTACATAGAGCGTCACATGAATGCAGTTCGGATCCTCGTCGATAGCGTCGAACTCATTCTCGTAGCCCTGCTCGTCCATAAAAATGACGCGGCGCACCAACGCCGCGTCATCAAAGCATCCCGTCTTAAGTTGGATATCCATGGCTGCCCTTTCATTCAATGCGAACGTTAGGGACAGATTTTAGCGAAAATGAGCTCCGCGCACGCTAAACTTCGCGCGAGCCTTCGCCAGGCAATCGTAATGACCCACGTTATGGGCATCGCTCGCGATGAAGCTGTACAGGTTCTGATCGAACAGGCGCTGTGCCGGCTTTTTCTCGCGACCAAAGCGACCGCCGGCAATAAAGTCCGCCGAAGCCTGCAGCTTGCAGCCCATATCGACCAGGCGCTCCGCCACGCTTACATCCTTTTGAACCGCACGATAGCGCTCAGGATGAGCGATGATCACCTGGTAGCCACGGCACTGCAAATCGTAAATCGTGTTCTCGTACTCTCTAAACGCATACGCATCGGCATGCGTCGAAAGCTCGAGCAGAAACTCGTTGGTCCCATCGAAATGCAAGTGCTCCGCGGCATCGATACCAAGCTCAACGAGCTTTCGATGGTTGACCTCGAAGCCCATCTGGAGCGGAAAACCGTCAGCGTTATCGCGCAGCAGCTCAAAGGCATCCCACATCTTGTCGTAATCAAAATAGGGATCACGGCAGTGAGGAGTGCAAACAATTCTGGTTACACCAGCCCGCTTGGCAGCCTCGAGCATCGCCAAGCTCTCATCGAGATCGGCGGCGCCGTCGTCTACACCCGGCAAGATATGGCAATGAATGTCACGCATAGGTCAGCCTTAATCAACTAAACGTTTGCTCGGTTGGTGAAGATGCCCTTTTTGGAAGTCCCCTGATCGTCGGAGCCCTTCTTCACCTTCTTACCGTCCTTGGTGTAGTAGGAGTAGTAGTACTCGCTGGTCTCGGTCTCGCAGTAGTTCATAACGGTACCGATGAGCTTGACCTTCTCGGACTTTTTAAGCTGACCGATGGCGTTGAGCGCCTCCTCGCGCTTGGTGAAATCCTCACGCACCACGAACAGCGTGCCGTCGGTCAGGCTGGCAATCTCGGCAGCATCGATGAAGGTGCCGACCGGGGGAGCATCAAAGATGACGTACTGGAACTTGGCGGACAGCGCCTTTACCAGCTTGGCAAAGCGGTGAGAGACGATGATGTCGGCAGGATTGGGAATATGCGGCTCGGCATCGAGGAAGTAGAAGTTCTTCTGACCCGTCTCGACAATTGCCTGGTCAATGGAGATCTGCTCGGAAAGGACCGCATAGAGTCCGCCGCGCGAACGAACGCCGAGCATATCGGAAAGGGACCTGCGGCGCATATCGGCCTCGACCAGAAGCACGGACTTGCCGCTCGTGGCGATTGCCTGAGCAAGGTTAATGGAAACCGTAGACTTGCCCTCGTTGGGAATCGAGGAGGTAACGGTGATGGTGCGGATGGGGTCGTCCACGCTCGCAAAGCGGATGTTGGCCAGAAGGGTCTTGGCGGCATTCTGTACAACGAGCTTGTCGGTGTTCTTTGCCTTAGCCATGCCTATTTACCACCTTTCATAGCCGGAATTCGGCCAACAACGGGAATGCCCAGGAGCTCTTCTGCCTCTTCGGCACCGCGGATGCGGGTATTGAGCATGTCTGCCAAAACGACATAGGCGACTGCGATAAAGATACCGGCGAGGAACGCGACGGCAATATACAGCGTGCGCTTGGGGCCGCTGGGGGCTTCGGGGGTCTTAGCCTCGTCGATAACGTTGATGCTCTGGGCAGCGCCGACGTTCTGAGCGACCGTACTCACCGAGCTGGCCATGGCCTTTGCGACCTTAGCCGTCTCCTTGGCATCGGTGCCGGTAACCGAAAGCGTAATGACACGCGTGGTGGTCTCGGAGGAAACAGACACCTTGTAGTCATCCAGATCGGTGAGGCCCAGTTCATTGGCTGCGCCGCTCTTAACGCTATCGCTATCCAGCAGCGTGGCGATATCGTTGGAAAGCATCTGACTCGCCGAGAGATCGTTGTAGCTCATCTGACCGCTATCGTCGGTCTTGGCGAGAATGTACATGCTCGTCGTCGCGGTATAGGTGTTGTCCATCGCAACGAAGGACACGATGCCCATGGCGATCGCGCAGACCACCGGAAGGGTGATGACCAGCTGAAGGTGCTTCTTCAGCAGCTGGAACAGTTCGAGAAGGGTCATGCAGCTTGCCTTTCATTTCCCCAGTTCGGATTGACAAAACTGTCCGTATGTTATCGCATCTTTTTACCGAGACCAAACTCTATACATAAGAAACAGGCTCTCCTGTAAAAATGTCGGAAGCAATCGTAAAATTGCACAACAACGCCGCACCCGAAAGTCAAATGCGGCGTCTGCATCAATATCTATGTTGTATCGCTATGCGAATGGCTCGTCCTGCCGTATGGGAAACGTCACCGTAATGGTGGTTCCCACGCCCAACTCGCTCGACAGATCGAGCGTGGCGTGATGATACAGGGCCGCATGCTTGACAATTGCAAGCCCCAGACCGGTTCCGCCGCGCGCCTTGGACCTACTCTTGTCCACGCGATAGAACCGCTCAAATACCTTGCCCTGTTCTTCAGGCGCGATACCGATTCCCGTGTCGGCGACCGCAAGGAACGGATGGCCTTCGTCGTTGGTGCCGCACTGCAGCGTAACCGCACCGCCGGGTCGATTGTAGCGGATGGCGTTGCTCGCCAGATTATAGATGAGCTCGTCAATCAAGCGCGACACGCCTTCGATGACCACAGGCTTGGTCTCATGACTTATCGTCACATTCGCCTGACGGGCGACCTGTTCAAGACGCTGCTCAACCGCGTAGATGGCACGCGAGAGCTCAATAGGCTCCGTGGAACCAATGGGCACCGCCTCGCCCTCAGTTGCACGCTCGGCCTCGTCCAAGTTAGACAGCGTAAGGATATCGTTGACAAGCGCTGCCAAGCGGCCCGCCTCACGATAGATGCGACCGCCAAAGTTGCGCAGGTCGCCCTCGCCCTCGACCATGCCGTTTGCGATGAGCTCGGCATAGCCCGAAATCGCCGTAAGCGGCGTCTTGAGCTCATGGGTGATATTCGCCGTGAACTCGCGGCGCATACGGTCGTTGTCCGCTAGCACCGCCATTTGGCGCTTGAGTTCCTGGCGCTGCGACTCGATACGCTCAAGCATGGGGACCATCTCGGCATAGGCGTGCTCATAGCTACGGCGTGGGTGGTCCAAATCCACCTCTTGCAACGGCGCGATGATGGCACGGGACTCGCGGCGCGCCATAAAAAACGAGAGTACCGCACCCGCTGCTGCGATAAGCAGCATCGGCGCCACCATCGACAGCAAAATCGCCGTAACGCCAGGCTGGGCCTGCGCCAAGCGGACAACCTGGCCGTTATCAAGGGCGACGGCGCGATACAGCATAATCTCGTCGAGCGTAGAGCTTGCGCGCTCCGCGGAACCCAAACCACTCTCAAAGGCCTCGATGACCTCGGGGCGATCGCCATGGTTGGGCAGTGTGGAAGGCGACGCCTCGTTGTCGTAGGCAACCGATCCATCCTTGTTAATCAGCGTGATTCGCAAGTCCTCGCGATCAAGGCTACGCAAGAACGGGATGGGCTCCTGCTGTTCGTCGAGAGCGGCAGCAATGAGCTCGGTTTCCTGCGCCAGATTGGTACTCGTGGCATCCGCCAAGGTGTTTTGCACAAAGAACGCACCCAGCACCGTAAACGCCACGATAACCGCCATGGCGCAGACAAAGATCGTCACAAAAACGCGGTGCGACAGCGTATGTTTTCCCTGGGGGGCGAAGACCACGGGTTACTCCTCCGATGCGGTGGCCGCGGTGTCGTCACCTTCGGCACCATCACCGGCAGAAGGCTCGGCCAAGCGGTAGCCCACGCCGCGCACGGTCTCGATGGCGCTGGCATGCTCGCCCAGTTTTTGGCGAAGCGTCTGCACGTGCACGTCAACGGTGCGCGAACCGCCGTCGAAGTCCCAGCCCCACACGCTCTGCAGCAACGACTCGCGGGTAAAGACCACGCCGGGCTTGCGCATGAGGTACTCGAGCAGGTCGAACTCGCGCAGGGTGAGCTTAAGCGGCTCGCCGGCAACGGTCACCTCGCGATGGCTGGGCGAGAGCACGATGTCGCCCACGCTGAGCACATCGCTCGCCTGCTTGACCATGCCGCCGCGACGCAGCAGTGCGCGGCAGCGGCTCGCAAGCTCCATGAGCGAAAACGGCTTAGTCAGGTAATCGTCGGCACCGCCATCGAGCGCCATCACCTTGTCGAGCTCGGTATCCTTGGCGGTAAGCATCATGATGGGCACCGTCGCCGTCAGGCGATCGGCACGCAGTCGACGCATAATCGCCAAGCCATCGGTATCGGGCAGCATGATGTCGAGCAGGACGGCATCGGGTACCCGTCGCGCCACGGCAGCCTTAAACTCACCGTCGCACGAAAAGCCTTCGGCCTCAATCCCCTGCTTGCGCAGTGCATAGACCGTCAAATCCCTGATGTTGTCATCGTCCTCGACGTAATAGATCATGTTGAACCCCTTTGCGGCCGGCATGACCGCATCTTAACCCTAAAGGTACCTTTTCTAGATGGTATCAGCCAAAACGTCCCGTCAAATAATCCGCCGTGCGCGGATCGGTCGGATTCTTGAAGAGTTGCGCGGTGGGCGCGTGCTCCACCAGCTCACCCAGCAAAAAGAATGCGACCGAATCGGAGATACGCGCCGCCTGCTGCATATTGTGCGTAACGACCACGAGCGTGCAGGTCTCTTTGAGCTCGCAGGCCAGCTGCTCCACCACCAGCGTCGACACAGGGTCGAGTGCCGAGGTCGGCTCGTCCATCAGCAGAATGTCGGGCTGCACGGCAAGTGCGCGGGCGATGCACAGACGCTGCTGCTGGCCGCCCGAAAGACCCAGACCCGACTCTTTGAGCTTGTCCTTGGCCTCGTCCCACAGGGCGGCGCGTCGCAGGGAGTCTTCGACCAGCTCGTCGAGCACGACGCGATCGCGCACTCCCATTCCGCGCGGACCATACGCGACGTTGTCGTAGATGCTCATGGGAAACGGGTTGGGGCGCTGGAACACCATGCCCACGCGCTGGCGAAGGCGGCAGATGTCGTAGTCGCCCAGGATATCTTGACCATCGAGCGCAATCTTGCCCTCGATTCGGCAGTCCTTGATGCCGTCGTTCATGCGGTTAAAGCAGCGCAGCAACGTGGACTTTCCGCAGCCCGAAGGCCCGATGAACGAGGTAATCTGCTTGTCGCGGATCTTGATATTCACGTCCTTGAGCGCATGGTGGTCGCCATAGAACAGGTCGAGGCCCTCAACATCGATTCGCGTCGGCGAGGCGGCAAGATCCTCTGCCGTGGGGCGAGTCGCATCCCCAACCTCGCGCTCGTGCGCGGCCTCGGCCTGCGCTTTCATGAGTTCTTCAAGCTCCGTGGGCTCCACAGCCGCAGCAGCCGTCATACCGCATACCTCCACATCGATATCAATTCAGCAGTATCGATAGTAGGAATCGCGGCTCATATGCACGTGAGCGCATTGTCAAGTGTTTGTAAGGGCACACTGGCTATGCGGCGGGCAGCTCGATGGTGAATATCGTGTGTTCGGGCGTCGATTCACATGCAACGGTACCGCCGTGCGCGCATACGATCTCCTTGGCGATGGCAAGCCCCAGTCCAGCGCCGCCGCGATTGGTCGCACGCGCCGCATCCAGGCGATAGAACTTCTCAAAGATCACCTTGAGCTTTGGCTCGGGGATCGGATCGCCCTGGTTCACAAATCGTACGCGTACGCCACCGCCGTCCCGGCGTCTGGCCTCGATCGTGATGGTCGAGCCCTCATAGCTATAGGCAACGGCGTTTTTCATGATGTTATTGAATACGCGAGCCATCTTGTCGCCGTCCACGAGCACCGTCAGGTCCTCGCAGATATCAACCTGGGCTTCCTTGCGCTGTTCGTTGAGAATGGGATAGAACTCGTCGGCCACCTGCGCCAGCAATAGCCCCAAATCGACGTAAGCGCGGGTGAGCACGATATCGTGGAAATCAAAACGCGTGATGTCGAAAAACTCCTCGATGAGCGCGTCGAGCCGATGGGCTTTGTCGAGCGCCACGCCCGTAAAGCGTGCACGCTGCTCAAGCGGCAAATCGGGAGCCTCCTGCAGGAGCGAAAGATAGCCCACCACGCTGGCAAGCGGCGTGCGCAGGTCGTGCGCCAGGTACGTAACCAGGTCATCTTTGCGATGCGATTCGTCGCGCAAGGCCTGTTGAACCTTACGCTCGCAATCGCGCGCCCGGTTGAGCGCACCCTCGACCTCGAGAAAGTCGCCGTCGATGGTATCCCACGTGTCGGGGTTGTCGATCAGACGGTCCTGAATACGGGCGGCGATCACGCGGTCGGCACGCTGCTCGCCTTGCTCATAACCCTGGTAATACAGGGCACGCCCGCAAAAGAACAGGACACACACGGCGAGTGCCAGCACAAAGCCGAGCATGTTGAACACAAAGGCGGCATTAAAGAACACGGGCCCGCCAATACCGCCAAGCGCCATGGCCCCGATCGCCAGCGTAGTCGTCCACGCGGCACCGCCGATTACCACGCAGCGGCGAACGATTTCAAATCGATCGATCAGCAAGAAGCTAATGAGCAGAACTGCCAGGATACCAACGATATTGTCAATGCCAATGAGTAGCAGACTCAGCAAAAAGAGCAGCACCGTCGCAAGCGCACGGTTGTCGACGACCGCCCTTATGTATTCAAAGAGTCGATCGGGCACCTCGAATACCCGCCTATCGTCTTTTGTCATATCCACTTCCCCACCATCAAAGGCGTTATTCGATTATGTAGCCAACGCCCCAGACGTTTTTGATAAAGCGCGGCTTTTGAGCATCGTCGCCGATCTTTTCACGCAGATGGCGGATGTGCACCATCACCGTATTGTTGGAGCCGGGCATAAAATCCTCGTTCCACACCGCGCGGAACAGGTCCCCCACGGCCACCACGCTGCCACGATGCTCGACCAGATACAGCAAGATGGAATACTCGATGGGCGTGAGGCGCACCGGTGCACCGTCCACCGTCACACAACGAGCGTCGCGGTTGATCTCGAGGCCGTCGAGCTGGATGGTCGGCGACTCGACCGCCTGTGCGCGGCTGTCGTAGCTAGTGTAACGACGGAGCTGAGCATGAACGCGCGCAATGAGCTCCAGCGGACGGAACGGCTTGACCACGTAATCGTCTGCGCCCAACGAGAGGCCCTCGATCTTGTCATGTTGGGCATCGCGCGCCGTCAGCATAATAACGGGATAGGTATGGCTAGCGCGGATGGTGCGCAGCAGCTCAAAGCCGTCGATATCGGGCAGCATGACGTCCAGCAGCGCCAGATCGAACTCCTGCTCCAAAATCGCCTTGGCAGCATCTGCGCCGCTATAGGCAATCTGCACATCAAAGCCCTCTTTTGTAAGGTAGATACCGACCAGGTCGGCGATGGCCTTCTCATCATCAACTACCAAAATGCGCTCGTTCATGCGTGCTCCTCTCGCGCTCCATTATGCCCGAGGCAGTGTGCGCCACACACAACAAGCGCGGGCGATTAAGTCGACCTTAAGCACCTATATGTCCGTTCGGGCGCAGACATGGGCCGCGCACGCCCGCGCACTGATTGTCCGCGCCGGTAAACGATATACTTTGAACTCTAAAGAGACCATCCCGTCGAAAGCGAAATCTGTGAAGACCCTTAGTTCTCTTGTAAAGCGCTCCGCGCAACTGACCACCGGCATTGCCTGCGCTCTCGCCCTTGCTGCCGGTGCGCCGTCTATCGCCAATGCCCAGGTGCTTACGACCGATATCGTTTGCGGTAAGACCGCCGACGCCCGCGGCATCACGGCCGATAATCTGCCCGATATCGATGCGACCAACGCCATCGTCATGAGTAAGGACGGTTCCATCTATTACGCCCGCAGTGCCGACGAGCAGGTCAAGATCGCCTCAATCACCAAGGTCATGACCGCAATCTTGACCATCGAGAACTGCAAGATGGACGAGAAGGTCACGGTGAGCAGCGCCGCGGCAACCGTGGGCAATTCGACCGCCGGCCTGCTCGAAGGCGACGAGCTCACAGTGGAACAGGCCCTGCGCGGTCTGATGATTCCCTCGGGCAATGACGCCGCCATCGTGCTTGCCGAGCATGTGGGCAAAAAGATCGACCCCAAGACCAAAGATGCTGAGGCCACGTTTGTCAAGGCCATGAACGAGCGCGCTAAAGAGCTCGGCTGCACGGGAACTCTTTTTGAGAATCCGCACGGTCTGGACTTTGATGAGTGGGCCGGCGACATGCACTCGACCGCGCACGATGCGGCCCTGATGATGCAGGAAGCAATGAAGAGCGATGCGTTCCGCGAGATCGTGGCGAGCGATGATTCCTGGATTGAGGTTACAGGCGCCGATGGCTCCGACCACTCACATTCAATGGATACGCACAACGAGCTGCTGGGGCAGGACGGCAATATCGGCGGCAAGACCGGCACTACCGACGATGCCGGCTACTGCTTTACGGCAGCCTACGACCGCGATGGCGACGAGACCTATACCGTCGTTTTGAACTCCAGCACCAACGACCAGCGCTTTGCCGACACGGCCGCCCTTGCCAACTGGTACTACGGCCACAAGGTGACGGTTGCGATCGCCAACACGCAGGAAAAGACCGCCAACGGCAATCCGCTCATCGCGCGCATAAGCCAGACCGACTGGACGGACAAGACGATCGACGCCACACTCGCCGATCCCGCAGCTCAGGCGACCATCTTTTCGCTTGCCGGAGAAGTAACCGAAAAGGTTGCCTACGATGACCTTTCGGGCACGGTGCATGTGGGCGACAAAGTAGGTAGCCTCACGCTCAAACAAGACGGCATCAAGGTCGTTGTCACGGATTTGGTTGCCGATGAGGAAGGCTCGGGGCCGAATCCCATTGAATGGCTTCTTGTGAAGCTCGACCGCCTGAGTCGTCGCATCGAAAACCGTCCGCTTGCGGCAGAAAGCGAAACCGTAGCCAAGGCACCCGAGGTGTAGGATCGAAGAACAATACGCTCGCTGAAAGGAGACGTCCGAAAGGATGCCTCCTTTTTGAGGGTTCGAATCCCCAGCCGCCATTCTTGATAATAAAAAAGGGCCCCAAATGGGACCCTTCTACAAATTCATACTGGCGGAGAGCTGGGGATTCGAACCCCAGATGCCCTTTTGGGGCATACTCGCTTAGCAGGCGAGCACCTTCGGCCTCTCGGTCAGCTCTCCGTAACAGCCGTTCTATAGTAACCAAACAGCCGAAGTTGAGCAAGAGGGAATTTTCTAATTGCCTAGCGGCCTTTCCTCCTTGCAGTTTTCGCCCCTACCCCAGCGAGCGATTGAGGGAGCCGAGCTCATCGTTGCCCATGGTGCGCCACATTTGGAAGATGCAGACGCGCGCCAGGAAAAAGAAGCCGCTATCGACCAACTGCACGGCAGCATCCGCCAGCTGGTTGGCCACGGCGGACACGGGAGGCAATTCAAGCCCAGCCTTGCGGATGGTCTCGACGGCCTCCTCAAACGTCGGAGGCTCATTGACACCCATCTCATTCATAAGGCCCTGCATTTCCTCCAGTGCGTTGCTACCCGACTCCTCGCCGCGCGGTACCAGGCGGTAGCATGCCAGCGCGAGCTCGAGCTGGTCGCAGTTCCAATAGGCAAACGCCAAGCGATAGAACAGATAACCGATTGCGGAACGGTCGCTGGCAATGCGCAGGCCGTGGCGCGCCACCTCGATAATCTCGTCAAAGCGTTCCAGGCGCGCCAACACGTTGATGAGCGCAAAGTGCGATTGCATGGACGAGCGAGCCAGATCGTAAAGACGACGCACCTCGGGCAATGCCCGTTCAAAATCCTCCTGATCGGCGTAATAACTGCAGATCTCGTGCTGAGCAAAGTAGAGCGCGTCGGGAGCGCGCAGGATGCGCACCGAGCGATCTTCCTCCATTACCGGCAGCACCATACGCACCAGCTGGTTGTCGCAAAACTGCGTCTGAACCGGACCCGTTGCCAAAAGCTCGGCGACGGCGCACTTTGCCTCCAGCTCCTCAACAAGACGGGAGAAGCCCTCAAACGCACTTGCATGGTCAACTTTTACCTGCTCGCGCAACTCAACGACGCGCGCCACATACGGGTCATCGTCCTCCTCCATGACCTCTAGCTCATCAGCCGTATCGGCAAGCAGCAGGTCGCGCAACGCCGGCGGCAGCGAACGGTGGTCGTCACGCGGGCGAGCGTGAACCTCCGCAGGCTCAATCGCATCCGGTGCGTCCGACTCATATGCCTCAAGCATGCGCTTGCACGGCATATCGTCCATGTCCATGCTCTCAAGATCCTTGGCGACAGGCACGCAATTGGCCAGATAGGCCGCACGCCCAAAGGAATATGTTGCAATGACGCGCTCGCCCCGCTCGCCGTCGGGAGCCGCAATCTGAACATAGCAGCGCGAAATGCAGGCACCTGCGGCAAAACACGCCGCCGCAAGCGTAAGCGCCACGCGCGCGTCGTGCTCCGCGGCCCAAGTCGCGCGCATGTCCACGTCTAGCTCGCGCCAGACGTCATCCTGAGCGTCGTATTCACGTTGCGGCATGGCATCCACGACAGAGCGCCCAAACCGAACGAGCATAATCCCCTCGGCAACGTTTGCCCGATAGGTATAGTCGAGCCGTGTGACCACGTTGAGTGCCTCGACGATATGCGCGAAGCGGGTGCGCACGTCCCACTCACCGCCCGGCTGACAAGTCACCGTCCCCGGTTTGGCCCATGGGTTATCGCTCGAGGTCGTATCGAGCAGTCGAGGAACATCGTTGGTCGTCTTGGCAATATGCCACGCGTCAAAGAGCGCACAACCCTCAAAGCTCGGCGAGGACGCCGCGGGGACCAATCCAGCCCCAATGCGCTCAAGGATGCCGGAGAGGCGGTTGAGACGGCACTCGATGGCAAGCAGCATGTCAATCTCGTCCCGGTCCAACAGGCTACGATCAAAATTGAGATAGAAAATCTTTGAGCGATCAATGCGAGCCAGGCTCATCTCGGACTTGGCAGCAATGGTGCGCAGGCGGGGCAAGTCGATCTCGCTCATAAGGGCGGCGGCATAACGCTCGATACCGCTCGGATTCTCGGCATGGTCAACACGGTAAAGCAGCGTCTCGATAGCATCGGGGAGCGGTGCCGTGTCAAAGCCCAAAAACACCTCGACTGGCTCGGGCAACTTTACGAGTTTGATCTTGTCGACAACGTTTTGCATGTCCGCATCGAGACCGTCGACGCCCGCCGTGTTCGCAATAGCGCTTTCGGAGTTGGCAAATATCACGTAACGCAAGAACATCGAGGCCATAAACTCGCCGTAAGGAAGGGCGCGAGTCGAATTCCATGTCTCGTGGTCGGACTGCTCGCGCATGGGGCCTTCGGGAGAGCCGGCAGTTTGCGCACACGCGCGCATTGCACCGTTGGCTTCCCTCACCATAATCTCGCCAATACTGGAATCGGACTCGTGAAGGACCAGCTCCATGTCAGGGTCCTCGGGCAACGGTACTTCCCGAACAGGGCGGTCGACCTTATAAACCTTGCCCGACACGCTCACGTAGCCCAAGAGCGATATATGGCTTTTGCCGACGAATTCGACGACATAGCATGACTCTTTAGGATCCTCGCCAAAAACTTTCCAGACAACACCATACGAGCGCCCCGCAGGCTGCTCGGGCATCGATGGAAAACGCTTTTTGGGGTCGAGAAACCTGAGCTTGTATGTCGGACGCTCTGCCACGAAATATCACCCTGATCGGTCGTCTAGAGAAGGAGCGGTCGCGGATGGGCCGCGACACCTACTCGGAATCTTACACGAGTTGATAAGAAATAGTCCGCTTCACGCTCGCGCCTCGACCGAAGCTCGAATCCATGCATGGTTGTCAAAAAAGAAAAGCCCCCGTTGCCGGAGGCTTCAAATTCGATTGGTGCGGCGTATAGGATTCCGCGCATCCGCCTCGCGGATCCGCGCCGGCTTCGCCCGCCTGCCGGCGTGCTCGCCCGCTCGCTACGGACGCTCCGCGTCCGCTTCACGCTCGCGCCTCGACCGAGGTTCGAATCCATGCATGGTTGCCATAAAAGAAAAGCCTCCGTTGCCGGAGGCTTCAAGTTCGATTGGTGCGGCGTATAGGATTCGAACCTATGACGTTCTGATTCGTAGTCAGACCCTCTATCCAGCTGAGGTAACGCCGCAGCGCAAGACATATAAAACCACTTTAGCTTATTGGAGTCAAGCACAATCTCAAACTTTTTTGTGGAACGCAGTTTTGTCACGCTGCTCCGCATATACCGCCGTTCCCCGTACGATCGATTGGCTTTTCGATCACGTCGAACTTAGCATCAAGTTCCCTCAGGAGCGATCTCACCCGCTGGGCACAATCATAATCGGCAAACGAGATGCTCAGCATGCGCGCGACCTGGTTGGAAGTCCCAACTCCATAGAAGTGCTCCAGCGCCACAAGCCCCACGTGCGTCACAAAGGTCTCGACCACATGCGGCGACTCCTCAAAGCACCATTGCGTCAATGGCCCCTCACTCGTCTGCCGAACCACCAAGCCACCCATACCCGACGGCTCGCACGTTACCAGCAGGTGCTCCCCACCCTCATCGCTCTGGAACAAAACAACCCGCTCGTCGAACAGCTCCATCGCATCCCCTTTCTCTTGCTCTTAGTTAGTAAAAGCATAGCAGGTAAATGCATGTACACAGAACATCTGTTCGTGTGTTTTCTATCGAGCTGTCCGCACGGCATGGTATAGCCGTACACAAAAAGGGCGCCCCTAAAAGAAGCGCCCTCGCAAATCGCCTATGCAGCTAGCTTACGCGACCGGCTCGATCTCCTCGAGGCCGCCCATGTAGGGACGCAGAACCTCGGGGATCGTGATGGTGCCGTCGGCGTTCTGGTAGTTCTCCAGAATGGCAGCCATGGTACGACCAGCCGGCAGGCCGGAACCGTTAAGGGTGTGCAGGTAGCGCGAGCCCTTGAAGTTCTCGGGGTCGCGATACTTGATGTTGGCGCGACGGGCCTGGAAGTCGCCGCAATTGGAGCAGGAGCTGATCTCCTTGTAGGCGTTGTAGCTCGGCAGCCAGACCTCGACGTCGTAGGTCTGACGGGCAGAGAAGCCCAGGTCGCCGGTGCACAGGCTAATCACGCGATACGGCAGGCCCAGCTGCTGCAGCAGGTACTCGGCCTCGGCGGTCATGCTCTCGAGCTCCTCGTCGGACTCCTCCGGCTTGGCGAACTTGACCATCTCGACCTTGTCGAACTCATGCTGGCGAATGATGCCGCGGGTATCGCGACCAGCGGAACCGGCCTCCTCGCGGAAGCAGGGGGTGAAGGCAGTGTAGCGGCGCGGCAGGGTATCGGCGTCCAGAACCTCACCGGCGTGCAGGTTGGTGAGCACGACCTCGGCGGTGGGGATCAGGAAGTTATCGCCCGAGACGTGATAGGCGTCGTCCTCGAACTTGGGCAGCTGGCCCGTACCGAACATGGTCTGACGCTTGACGACGATGGGCGGCCACCACTCCTTGAAGCCACGGCTCGTGTGCGTGTCCAGGAAGAAGTTGATAAGGGCGCGCTCCAGGCGGGCGCCGGCGCCACCGAGAACGGTGAAGCGGCTACCGGAGAGCTTGTTGCCGCGCTCGAAGTCGAGGATGTCCAGATCGGTGCCCAGATCCCAGTGGGGCTTAAAGTCGAAGTCGAACTCGCGCGGGGTGCCCCAGCGGCGACGCTCGATGTTCTCGTCCTCGTCCTTACCGTACGGGGTAGCCTCGCACGGAATGTTGGGCAGGTGAGACATGAAGTCGTACTGCTCCTGCTCGAGAGCGGTACGGCGCTCGGCCAGACCGTCGATCTTCTCGTTGACGGCGCGCACGGCCTCCTTGGCGGCCTCGGCCTCGTCCTTCTTGCCCTCCTTCATCAGGGCGCCAATCTTCTTGGACTCGGCGTTACGCGTGGCCTGGAGCTCCTCGACCTCGGTGATGACGGCACGGCGCTCGTCGTCGAGTTCAAAGAACTTCTCGCGATCCCAAGACGTTTGGCGATTTGCCATGGCGGTATCGATGGCATCGGGGTTCTCGCGAACAAACTTGATATCAAGCATTAGATCCTCCGGCGATATACATTCCATTTAGGTTGCAACCTTGTACATGTATGGGCAAGTATATACTTATGAGCGTTTACGACCCAACTCAACTACGCAAGAAGGCACCCAATGGACGCAGTTTTTTCCTTTTTGTTTGGCACCCGCACCGGTTTTGCCATCCTTTTCGCCGGCGGCATCCTGCTATTTGCGATTCTTGCCTTTGTGATGGAGAAGCGCACCCATAAGATGTATGTCGACCGCGGCCCCAAGTCCGAGGACGAAGAAGACAGCTTCTGGGACTAACCTGCAAAAAAGGACAGGTTATTTCTGGTCGGTTTTATCTGGGCAAACGCAAGCGCCCCGCAACTGGAATTGAGCCAGTTGCGGGGCGCTTTTTGCTCAAGGTACAAAACCGCAGGAAAATTCGCCAAAATCAACCTGTCCCTTTTTGGTCGGTTTTACTGGAGGGTTGCGTCGATGGCCTTGACTAGGGCGCTGCGCATGCCGGCGTCCTCGAGCGCGACGACGCCCTTGATGGTAGCACCGCCGGGCGAGCACACGGCATCTTTCATCGCTGCGGGATGCTGGCCGGTTGCAAGCTGCAGCTTTGCCGTACCCAGCACCATCTGGCTCACAATGCGATAGGCATCGGCGCGCGGAATACCGTGTTTGACGGCCGCATCGCCCAGAGCCTCGATTGCCATGGCGACAAATGCCGGAGCGCAACCGCCCACGGTACCGCCCACAAACAGCAGACTCGAATCGAGCTCGACCACCGTGCCAAGCTTTCCGAGCAGACCGAGCACCGTGGCACGCTGCTCATCGCTAAGCGTGGAAGCCTTCTCGCAGGCGATAACGCCCTCGTCCACCGAAACCGGCGTGTTGGGCACCGTCGAGATATGAGCGACACCCGGCAGGACCTGTTCCCACTTGGCACTATCCCAGGTCCAGGCGACCGAAAGGACGACCTTGTCGGCAAGCGCATCCTTGAGTGGAGCGAACACCTTCTCAATCATGTACGGCTTGACCGCCGCAACCACGATATCGGACGCGGCAACAACCTCCGCCGCATCGTGGCAGGCAGCCATGCCCCGCGCCTCGCAACGCTCGACCAGAGCATCATAGCGGCCTGCGCAGGCGCACATGTCGCCCGCGGCCACGCCGGCGGCAATCCAGCCATCGGCCATAGCGCTCGCCATATTGCCAAAACCGACAAATCCGATCTTCATATCACACAGTCCTCTCAGATGCGTTCCTCAAAACGAAAGTCATTGTCCCACGCCATTGTTCGTATTGCCGACCTACTTGTGATACGGCTCGCCACGGCTAATCTTGCAGGCGCGGTAGATCTGTTCCAGCAACACCACGCGCGCCAGGTTGTGCGGCAAGGTAATGCGTCCAAAGCTGAGCATCTCGTCGGCGCGGGCGCGTACGGCATCGCTCACGCCGTCCGATCCGCCAATTACAAAAGCGATGTCGCTGTTGCCTCGCAGCATGAGGTCATCGAGACGGGTCGAGAGCTCCTCGCTCGAACGCTCCCTGCCCTCGATAGCCAGCAGAATCACATGTGCCCGCGGTGGCAGAGCAGCAAGAATCGCCGCGCCTTCTTTGTTACGCGCGGCATCCACACCGCCCGCCTTGGCCGGATCGATATCGGCAACCTCGCGCATATCTACCTTGGCATAGGCGCCTAGGCGTTTGGTGTATTCGGCGCACGCGTCCTTCCAAAAGCGCTCTTTGAGCTTGCCAACGCAAACAACGGTATATTTCACGCGCGTTTACTCCTTCGACTCGTTCTGAACTTTGCCGGCGGTCAGCATCTGCTCGAACATCGAGGCCGACTGTGAGAAATCGCTCGGCAGCACGACCGTCGAGGTTTTGCCCGTGCGAGCGAACTCCGTCATCATCTCGGACCACTGCGTAAACATGAACAGCTGGTTGGCCTCATCGTTGCCGACGCCCGTCTCCTGGATAATCTCGAGCGAGTCCTTGATGCCCAGTGCGATGGCTTTGCGCTGGTTGGCGATGCCTTCGCCTGCCTTTTCCATCGCCTCGGCCTCGGCGGTCGCCTCGGTAACGCGCTTGATGCGATCGGCCTCGGCGAGCTCCTGCGCAGCGGCGCGCTTTCGCTGGGCGGCGTTGATGTCGTTCATGGAGTTCTCGACCTCGGTCGGCAGCGCGATCTTGGTGATAAGTGTCGACACGAGGGTGAAGCCGTAGGCGGCCATCTGCTCGGACACGGTGGCGTTGACGTCCTTGGCGATATCGTCTTTTTTGGCAAAGACCTCATCGAGCGTGTAGACGGGGATGGAAGAGCGCAGGGCATCGGTGATGAAGTCACGCATTTGGTCGACGGGCTCCTGCAGCATGTAGTAGCTCTTGTAGATGCCCGAATCTGCCGGGCCGGCGCCCATGTCATAGCTCACGTGGTACTGAGCAGAGACCTCAAGGCCGATAGTCACGTTGTCCTGGGTCTTAACGTCGATGCCAAAGCCGTTTTTCATGGTGCGCAGACTCACCGTGGCGGCTTTGCGGTCGATCACGGGCACCTTCATGTGGAAGCCCGCGTTGACGATGCGGTTGAACTTGCCCAGACGCTCGATGATCACAGCATGCTGCTGTTCAACGACATAGCAGGCGTTGGGGAGCAGTAGCAACAAAATGATGATGGGAAGCAGAAGGCTCGTAAGGGTAGCGATGATACCGGACAACAGCATGGTTTCTCCTCTGATAGGCACGCGTTGGGACTAGGATACCCGCACAAAGCAGCCGTGTGACACCAACAAGAGGACCCGTGGTCAAAAAAGGCCAAATATGAGTACTGTTACCAGTTTAGTAACAGCGTATTTGGGTCAAAATCGCCTCTTTGAACCCAGGGTCTATCGAATTTACTTCGTTTTGTCTCAAGATTGAGTCAAATTAGCGTACATCTGTTGCGCAAAATGAGCAAAAATGGCTTCGTGAAATGTCTCTATTTTCGTGCCAGTACTCATATTTGCCACTTTTTGACCACAGGGGCATCTGCCGCGCGAAATCGATAGGTCAAATCTGCCAAAAACGGCCCGTAACAAAAAAGCTCCCATTGCTGGGAGCTCTTTCATTGGTCGCGCGCGCAGACGTGGTGTAAGAGTGTCCTGAGGTCCGTCGCTGCAAGTC
>UQLI01000016.1 GCA_900541715.1 uncultured Collinsella sp. | reverse complement strand
CCAGCGCGCCGAGCGCGGCGCCCAGCGCGCCCTCGGCGCGCACGGAGGGGAGCTCCTCCATCAGCCTCGGCCCCGCCATCCCGCGGAACCTCGACCTGAGCCCCTCCGGCGCGGTGGTGAGCAGCGACCTCGCGGTGTTGATCGCCGAGGTCCGCGCCTTCACCGCCCCGGAGCGCGCCGCGAGCATGCAGCGCACCCCGTCGACCCACCCGTCCTGGCTCTTGGGGGTCCCGAGCTTCGAGCCGGACATCGCCGCGCGGGCGGCCCTCTCCGCGTCCGACTCGTCGCACTTCCCCTGCCCCGGGCGCCTCCTCTGCGTCCTCGCCGGGGAGAGCGCCTCGCGCACGGGCATCCCCAGCGACGCGAGGTGCCTGGTGAGGCCCGCCCCGTAGGACGACGTCCCCTCCATCGCGACGCAGGCCGGCTCCCCGGCCGCCGCGATCGCCCCGGCGAGCGCCTCGTATCCCGCCGCGTCGGCGGGGAACTGGCGGGACAGGACCTTGCGGCCCCTCCAGTCGAGGACGCACAGCCAGTGCGAGTCGGCGTGGGTGTCGACCCCGCAGAAGACCGGCCCGCGGGCGCCGGGTGTCGATTCGGTTCTCATGTCTCGCTCCGTTCTTTCCGTGCTCGCCTGGACCGGGCAGACGGCACACTGACGGGGCGCGATAGAATGCGGTTGTTCGGGTCCGCGGTATCGCTCCATGCTCCTATTAGGTCATGCGGCGGTCTCGGCTCGCCGCGGCCCGCGCGGGACATGTCAGGAAACGAGGGCAGCCCCATGGGCGCCAGCGGAATGTGGGGTCACCGCGCGGTCCGCATCTGATGGTGTCGACGTCAATGGTATACGGGTGCATCATCGACGTCTTCAATACAGAAAATATCAGTGCGGAATGTTTTCAAAACCAAGCCCGGTCCCGGCCTGCGGTAACATCGCAGGCGGTTCTTGGGCATCGCTTGCCGGCAGGGTTCCTTTGCTGAAATGGACTTGGCCGAAAGGGCCGCTGGTCCCAGTCGCTGGTTCGCGCTTTGCGTGAACTCCGCGCTACTGTGGGACAGTTAGGCTTCTGTTGTTGGACCCGCTACATCTTCCCGGCCCAACATCGCCCGTAGCTTCTCAAAGCTTTCCTCGCTCAGGCAGTGCTCCATGTGGCAGCCCTCTTGCGACGCGACCTCAGCCGAAACACCCGCGTCCTCTAGCAGCCCCACGAAAAAGCAGTGACGCTCCCACATTTGGCGAGCGACCTCCAGACCACGCTCCGTCAGATGAACGTCGCGCTTGCCCATTTCGACATAGCCGTTGCTTTCCAACGTCGCCATGGCCTTGGAAACGCTCGCCTTGGTTACGCCGAGGTACTCCGCAACGTCAATCGAGCGCACGATGCCCTGACGTTCCGACAGAACGTAGATCGATTCGAGATAGTCTTCTCCGGATTCACGTAGGGCCATGGGCCGCCTTTCGCGATGATTGCTAGTTAGCCGTTGGATACTTTCCACGGCTAACTTTACCGCAAAAGTTGCCCATGTCTTACTACTTTGCCTAAAAGTTAGCCGTGTTTCACAAAAACGTGCGGGATGAAAACAAAATGGGGACGCCCCGCAAGGAGTGTCCCCAAGTGCCGAGCCGCAGCTATAGCAGCCCAAAGTGCTTTGCGGCGTTGTAGATGCCGTCGTCGTCCACGGCGGTCGTTACGTAGGTCGCCGCGGCCTTCACCGTGTCCTGCGCATTACCCATGGCCACGCTCGTGCCCACAGCGGCAAACATCGACAGGTCGTTCTCGCCGTCGCCAAAGGCAATCGCCTCGCTCGCGTCGATGCCCAGGCGCTCCAGCGTCGCCGCCACGCCCAGGTCCTTGCCGCCGTTAGCGGGAATAATGTCGCAGAACAGGTCACACCAGCGCGTGGTGAGCGAATGCGACACGGCGTCGGTCACGATATGTTCGTCGGCCGGGTCCACAAAGGCGCAGAACTGATAGACCGGCGCGTCAAAGGCGTGCTCAAACGGCTCCTCGTGGTAGACGATCCCCGCGTTGCTGCCAGCCGTCACCACGCGCTCGGACAGGCGGTTCACAAACGAGTTCTCGCCCTGCATGCACAGCGAATCGTAGCGCCCCTGTGCCACCTGGTCCACGATCACCGCGACGTCGTCCGGATCGATCGGGCAGCTGCGGTAAACCCCCTCGGCATCAAAGCAGTGCTGGCCCGAGAGCGTAATGTACGCATCCCAGCCCAGGTCGAACAGCCAGTCCGGCATCTGGTAGGTCGGACGGCCCGTGGCGATCACGCACGCAATCCCCTGCTCGCGAAAGCTGTCGAGCACCTGCTGCGCCGACGCCGGAATCCGGTGGGTCTTAAAGCTCAGCAGCGTACCGTCGATATCGAAAAACGCGGCTTTGATCATCCTCGTCTACTCCTCGCCTTCGAGCTTTTCGCTCGCCTCAAGCCACGCCATCTCCAGCTCGTCCATGGCGGCGTGAGCCTCGTCGATCTTTGCCTGCTGCTCGCCGAGCGCCGTGTAGTTGGTGGGATCGACCTGGGCCATCGCGGCCTCGGCCTCCTCAACGCGAGCGCGCTGCGTCTCCATCTTGCGCTCGAGCGAGCTCACCTCGCGGCGGAGCTTCTGACGCTCGGCGTTGGACAGGCCGTTGGGCTGACCGCTCGACTTGGGCTTTTCGGCCGCAGCTGCCGCGGCACCGGTGTCGAACGTGCCGGTCTTGGCGCTCGGTGCGCCCACGGGCTCGCCCTCGGCGGTAGCGTTGCACAGGCGCAGGTACTGGTCGACGCCGCCGGGCATATGCGTCAGGTGGCCGTCGAGCAGCGCCCACTGCTGGTCGGTCACGCGCTCCATCAAGAAGCGGTCGTGCGTCACCAGAATCAACGTGCCCGGCCAGCCGTCGAGCAGGTCCTCGACAATCGCCAGCATGTCGGTATCCAGGTCGTTGCCGGGCTCGTCCAGGATGAGCACGTTGGGTTCGTCCAGGATTGTCAGCAGCAGCGACAGGCGACGGCGCTGGCCGCCCGAAAGATCGCCGATGCGGCTCCAGAGCTGCTGCGTCGTAAAGCCCAGGCGCTCGCAGAGCTTCTCGGGCGAAGTCTCCTTGCCATCGATGACGTAGTACTTCTTATAGTTGCCGAGCACCTCGCGGATCGTGTCGCCCATGTAGGGTTCGAGCTCCTCGAGCTGCTGCGACAGCACGCCAAAGCGCACTGTCTGGCCAATCTTCACACGGCCGCGCGTGGGTTCAATCTTGCCCTGGATCACGTCGAGCAGCGTCGACTTGCCGGCACCGTTCTCGCCCAGCAGACCATAGCGGTCGCCCGCACCAATGAGCCAGGTCACATCGGTGAGCACCTGCTTGGGCGCGCCATCGGTATCCGCATAGCCGGCATCAACGTCGATCACGTCGACGACCTGCTTGCCCAGGCGGCTCACGGCGAGGCGCTTGAGCTCCAGCTCGTCACGCACGGGCGGCACGTCGGCGATCAGCTCGCGAGCGGCATCAACGCGAAACTTGGGCTTGGTGGAGCGCGCCTGGGCACCGCGGCTCAGCCACGCGAGCTCCTTGCGCGCCATGTTGCGGCGACGCTCCTCGGTGACGGCGGCCATGCGGTCGCGCTCCACGCGCTGCAGGATATATGCGGAGTAACCGCCCTCGAAGGGATCGACCTGGCCGTCGTGGACCTCCCACATACTGGTGCAGACCTCGTCCAAGAACCAGCGGTCGTGCGTGACCACGAGCATGGCGCCCTGACCGCGCTGCCAGCGGGCCTTTAAGTGACGCGCAAGCCAGTTGATGGTGCGCATGTCCAGGTGGTTGGTGGGCTCGTCGAGCATGAGCACGTCGTAGTCGCCGATCAGCAGGCGCGCGAGGTCCACGCGACGGCGCTGGCCGCCCGAAAGCTCGCCCACCGTGCCCTCCCAGGGCACATCGCTAATAAGGCCGGCCAGAATCTGGCGCGTACGCGGGCTCGAGGCCCACTCGTATTCGGGCGTGTCACCGACGACGGCATGATGCACGGTGTCGGTATCGACCAGGTTATCCTTTTGGCCGAGCAATCCAATCGTCGTGTCGCGGCGGTGCGTCACGCGCCCGTCATCGGGCTCCAGCGTGCCGGCGAGCACGCTCAGCAGCGTCGACTTGCCGTCGCCGTTTTTACCGACAATACCAATGCGGTCACCCTCGCCCACGCCGAGCGTCACGCTATCGAAAATATGCTTGGTGGGAAACTCTAGGCTGACGGAATCGCATCCCAAAAGAATCGCCATGTGCCCTGCTCCTTCGTAGAAATTCAACGTTGTCCATGATAGCAGCGAAAAGGCGGGCCGCACACGACACAAAAAGGCGGGCCATCTCCCACAAGAGATGACCCGCCTCTCCAATCAGTCCCGTGGCGACCGTGGCCACCGCGGGCCTCAAGCATGTCCCGGACTAGGAGAACATGCCGGTGAGGTAATCATTCAGCCGCTTATCCTTGGGCCGTTGGAAAATCTCGTCAGTCTCGTCGTACTCGACCATATCGCCCATGTAGAAGAACGCCGTGCGGTTGGACACACGCGACGCCTGCTCCATGTTGTGCGTCACGATGACGATGACGCGGTCGGCAACGATCGACGACATGAGGTCTTCGATCGCCAGCGTCGAGATGGGGTCGAGCGCCGAGCAGGGCTCGTCGAACAAGATCACGTCGGGGTTGAGCGCCAGCGTGCGCGCAATGCACAGACGCTGCTGTTGACCACCCGAAAGCGCATAAGCGCTCTTGTCGAGCTTGTCCTTGACCTCGTCCCACAGCGCCGCGCCGCGCAAGCTCTCCTCGACCATGCGGTCGAGCTCGTCACGGTCGGTGATGCCGTGGCGCTTAGGCGCAAACGTGATGTTGTCGCGAATGGACTTGCGGAACGGGTTGGGCTGCTGAAACACCATGCCAATGGAACGGCGCAGCTCGTAGGTGTTTTCGGTCTTGGTGTTCACGTTGCGCCCGCGATAGTTGATCTCGCCCTCCACGCGGCAGCCGCGAATCTCGCGATTCATGAGGTTGAGGCTACGCAAGAAGGTCGACTTACCGCAGCCCGAAGGCCCAATGAGCGCCGTGATCTCGCCCTTGTGAAAGTCGAGCGACGTATTGTGCAGTGCATGGTGGTCGCCATAGTACACGTTGACGTCCTTGGTGGAGAGCACGACCTCGTCGCTCACGGCCTTGCCGCTCACGCGCACGCGCTTCTCGCTCTCCCCCACGCTCGACAGGAAGTCCTGGGTCTCGGACGATGCCGCTTCGGTTGCGGGCGTTGCATTCATCTCGCTCATTCGGCCGTCATCCTTCTTGCCAGTTGCTTGCCCACGATACGGGCGACTACGTTAAACAGCAGCACGCAAATCATCAGCAGTGCAGCGGTGCCCCAGACGATCTGCTGAGCCTCGGGGCTGCCCTCGCCGTAAATCTTGTAAATATGCACGGCGAGCGACTCGCCGGGACGGAACACGTTCCAGGCGCAGGTGGGGCTCGACAGGTTAAAGCTCAAGAAGTTCAGGCGCACCGGCGAGCTCATGCCCGAGGTAAAGAGCAGCGCCGCCGCCTCACCAAACACGCGACCGGCCGAAAGCACGATGCCCGTCACGATGGCAGGCATGGCCTCGGGGATCAGGATGTGCAGCGTGGCCTCCCAGCGAGTGAGGCCCATGGCCAGGCACGCATCGCGCTGGGCCTGCGGCACGTCCTCGAGCGCCTGCTGGATCACGCGCACCAGGATGGGGATGTTGAACATGGTGAGCGCGACGGCGCCGGAGATGATGGAGTACTTCCAGCCCAGCTGCACCGAGAACACCAGAAAACCGAACATGCCGACGACGATGGAAGGCAGCGAGGACAACGTCTCGATGGCGGTGGAGGCGATGTCGCGGATGGGTCCGTCCGGCGCGTACTCAACCAAAAAGACCGCTCCGCCCAGACTGATGGGCACCGAGATGATCAGGGTGATCAGCAGCAGGTAGAACGAGTCGAACAGCTGGTAGAGCACGCCGCCCTGCGTTCCGTTGGCGCGCGACGGCTCCGTGAGAAAGCCCGGCTGGAACAGCGTCGAGACGCCCTCAAACAGGATATAGGCCACCATGGAGACGACGATGAGCATGACGATGGCGACGATCGCCGTCAGCACACCCGTGGCGATGCGGTCCTGCTTTTGGACGCGCCCGAGTCTCGCCTCGTCAATGTGGATGCGCGTGCTAGCCACGAGCCTTCGCCCCCTTGCGGCCAATGAGATGGATGATCAGGATGAAGATGAGGCTCATGCCCATCAGCAGCAGACCGAGCGCCCACAGAACATCGTCCTGGGCCGAGCCCTCGGCATAGACCGCCATGGACGTGGTGAGCGTGGTGGTGATGGTCGAGGCCGGCGACAGCAGCGACGTCGGCATGGCCTCGATGCCGCCGATGACCATGCGCACGGCGAGCGTCTCGCCAAAGGCGCGGGTCATGCCCAAGATAACCGCGGTCATGAGCGACGGCATGGCGGACTTGAGCACCACGTGCCAGATGGTCTGCCAGCGGGTGTAGCCCAGCGCGAGCGAGCCCTGGCGGTAGCCGTCGGGCACGGCGCGCAGGCCATCGACCGAAAGCGTGGTCATCGTCGGCAGAATCATGACCGCCAGCACGATGGCGCCGGGCAAGATGCCCAGGCCCGTGCTCACGTGGAAAACGCTCTTCATAAGACCGACGACCACGTGAAAACCGATCAGGCCAAAGACGACCGAGGGGATGCCGGTCAAAAGCTCAATGAGCGGCTGAAAGATCTTAGAGCCAAACTTAGGGCTAATCTCGACCGCAAAGATGGCAGAGCCGATGGCGATGGGCAGCGCGATGAGCGTGGAGAGTACCATGACCGCAAACGAGGTGACGATCAGGGGCAGGGCGCCGGTGTAGGGCAGGCCGTTTTCGGCCGTGTTGGCCAGGTCCCACTTGGTGCCGGTGAAGAACTCGACGACCGAAACGCCGTCCTTGAGAAAAGCCGAGAGGCCCTTTTGGGCGACCATAAAGATGAGCGCGGCAACGACAAGCGTCACGAGCGCAACACACGCGCCCGTGACGCCCAGGCCCACGTTCTCAAGGTCGCGCTTTGGCAGCTGTTTTGCCATTGCAAACCTTTCCGGGGCGATTACTTATTTAGCAGAGACCTTGCCGCTGGCGTCCTTGACGACCTTCATGGCAGAGACGGGGATAAAGCCCTGCTCCTCGACGAGCTTGCCCTGGACGTCATCGGAAAGCATGAACTCCAGGAAGGCCTTGGTGGCCTCGTCGGCATCCTTAGCGCAGTACATGTGCTCGGTAGCCCAGATCTTGAAGGAGTCGTCGGTGACATTCTTGCTCTTGGGCTCGACGCCCTCGACCTTGATGGCGTTGAACTTGGAGTCATCAAAGTGCGAGAAGTCGAGGTAGGAGATGGCGTTGTCGGTACTGCCCATCTGAGTCTGGACATCGCCGGACTTGTCGAGTTCGGCGTCGCCCTTAAAGTCGACGGCCTCGTCGCCAAAAACGGCGGCCTCGAAGGTGGCACGGGTGCCAGAGCCAGCCTTGCGGTTGAGAACGACGATCTTGGCGTCGTCGCCGCCGACCTCCTTCCAGTTGGTGATCTGGCCGGAGAAGATGCCCTTGAGCTGCTCGAGGGACAGGTCGTCGACCGTCACGTTCTTGGAAACGACGGGGCCCATGCCCACGACGGCAACCTCGTGGTCGACGAGGTTCTTGACCTGGTCGGCCTCGAGCTTGGTCTCGGCGAAGACGTCGGAGTTGCCGATGGTGACGGTGCCGGCGGCAACAGCGGTCAGGCCCTTGCCCGAACCGTTACCCGAGCCGGAGACGGAGACATCGGGGTTGGCGTCCATGAACTTCTCGGCAGCGGCCTCGACGAGAGCCTGGAACGAAGAGGCACCGTCGTAAGTCACCTCGCCGGAGACGGACTCGGCAGCAGCGGCGCTACCCTTGTCGGCGGCATCGGATGCGCCGGAGCCGCCGCAACCAACGAGACCGAGACCGACGATGCTGGCAAAACCACCAGCGAGGCCGAGGAACTGACGACGAGAATAAGCCTGATCGAGCATGATCTTCCTTTCATACATGCGACTCGCGGGCACCCCACCCGCTTTGCTGTTTGGAAAGATACGGCCCCGACCGGGCAGCGTCCGCGCCAACTACGGTTTCTTACGGGCATTTGATAGACCCTTACCGCAAGCGCAGCACGGCCTTTACAAACGAATAACAAACCCGCCACCAAGCATGACCCGCCTTTTACACCAATAAAAACAAAGTTGCGGTGAAATAGTTCCTGCTTGGCCATCAAATGGCCCATTCTAGGAACTATTCCACCGCAACTTAGATTGGGAAACCGCGAGACCTTAAAGCTCTAATTCATTCAAACGGAGGATCGCAACAATATAGATCTTGAGCGCCTGCTTGAGCTGTTCCTCGTTGGCGCACTCGTTGGGGCCGTGCATCTGGCCGCCCCACGAGGGCAGCTCCAGGCCGGTCTCCTCGGGGCCAAACGAGACGGCGCGGGCAAAGTTGCGCGCGTACGTGCCGCCGCCCATGGCAAAGGGTTCAGCATGCTTGCCGGTGAACTCGTTATAGGTATCGATAAGCGCCTTCACGGCCGGATCATCGGCAGAGACCGAGAACGGCACCTTCGCGCGACCCAGCTGGCACGTCACGCCGAAACGGCCCACGAGCGGATCGAGCTGCTCGCGGATGGTATCGGCACTCGTGCTGTCGGGGAAGCGCACGTCGATGACCTGCTCGATATGGCCATCCGCCACGCGGATGACGCCAGCGTTGCAGG
Source organism: uncultured Collinsella sp. (assembly GCA_900541715.1). Lineage (GTDB taxonomy): Bacteria > Actinomycetota > Coriobacteriia > Coriobacteriales > Coriobacteriaceae > Collinsella. The sequence continues at coordinate 33,275 of UQLI01000016.1, read as the reverse complement.
TAAGCGGGCCAAACGCCGGACTCGTCGCATCGATACCCAGGCCGCGGCCATAGGCGTCCGCATGCACAAAGGCCAAAAACTTGACAAACTCGTGCTCGGCGGGCGTCAACAGGCGCTTGTCACGGGCGCCAAACGCGTCCTCGGCCTCGCGCAGATACGCCACGATCAGGCCGACAGCGTTGATAGTGCCCTCAGGCATCGAGGCATGACCGCCAATGCCGTGGGCAAAAATCTGCGCATGCCCGTTATCGAGTGTCGTGATCTCAAGGCGATCGGCGTTCTCGACCGGCGCCGGCAGCTCATCGGCGGCAATCGCGAGCTCGCAGATGGACTGCGACGGAATGGCATTGCTCGCCTCGGCGCCGCTCCACGACACGATGCGCCCGCCGTCGATCTTGGAGCTCACGAACGTCGCCCCAAACTGGCCCTTCTCGGCATTGCAGACCGGGAACTCGGCATCGGGCGTAAACAAAAAGTCGGGGTCTGCGTGGTTCTCCAGATAATGGTGAACGTCGGACATGCCCACTTCCTCATCGCAGCCCAGCAGCGCGCGGAAAGCATAGCGCGGGGTAATGCCGTGCTTGAGCAGATAAGCGCCGGCGTAGAGCGACAGCACCGCCGGACCCTTGTCGTCAATCACGCCGCGACCGAGCAGCCAGCCCTCGCGGCGCTCCATCGCAAACGGGTCGGTGTTCCAACCGGGGCCAGCGGGAACCACGTCCACGTGGCAGATAGTCGCGAGCTGCTTGTCGCCGCGACCCGGGATATCGGCGATTCCCACATAGCCCCCGTCGTCGCTCGTCTGATAGCCGAGCTTTTGCGCAATGCCGAGCGCGCAATCGAGCGCGTCACGGACCGGGCGGCCAAACGGCGCACCGGGCTCCGCATCGGCAGCAACGGCCACGGACGGATAGCTCACCAGTTGTTCGATATCGGCAACGACATCCTCCCAGACCTCGTCGACATACTCGGCAACGCTCTGCTCCACCTGATTCATGAACGACCTCCTTACCAATGAGCGACGGGTACGCCCGCCCCTCACATTATGTCTATTAGATAGCGAAAAGTTTAGCAAGCTCGGCCACCGAGTGCACCACCGCATCGGCGCCCGCGGCCTCGTGCTCCCCCGGCGCTGCCGCGCCCGAATAGATGCCGATGCACGGCACGCCCATCGCGTGCGCGCCCTCCACATCGTTAAAGCGATCGCCGATCATCACGGCATCGTCGGCCGTCGCGCCGAGCGCCGCCAGGGCATCGCGAACCGAATCGGCCTTGGTCTCGCGTCCCTGCGGCGGATTCATGCCAACCACAGCTTCGAACTGGCAAAGCCCCAGCTCATGAACCATATCGATGCACTTCGCCTCCATGCGAGACGTCGCCACGGCCATACGCTTGCCCTGGGCGGCCAACCCATCCAGCAGCTCGGGGACCCCATCGAACACGGGGTACTCCTCCGGCCCCAGCTCATCAAAAAAGGCGCGGTACTCGTCGGCCACCACAAGCGACTCCTCGCGGGAAAAGCCGTAAAAGTCGTGAAAGCTCTTCCACAGGGGCGGCCCGATCATACGGCGCAGATCACCCATCTGCGCCTCCGAAAACCCGCGCGCAGCCAGCGTCTTGCGCGTCGAGGTCATCACTGCCCGGCCCGTATCTGCCACCGTGCCGTCAAAATCGAACAACACGACCGGCCGTTTGCCTATCTCCAACGCCTCCATCGGCATTCCTCTTCCCCAGTTGACGATTTCCACACCGACACTTCAAACTGTTGACTATTCAACAATTGAACCTAGTAATGTGGAACGACTCTACTATACTTGTCGCACTTTGCTCTCAGAAGGCGGCGCGCAAGCGCCCCAACGAAAGGTGCAATTATGTCTTTTGCCATCATAACCGACTCCACGTCGGACATCTCCCCCGCCCACGCTCAAGAGCTCGGCATTTACGTGATTCCGCTGCATGTGATTATCGAGGGCGAGGACCTGCTCGACCAGGTGCAGATTACCGCCGAGGAATACGTCGCGCGCATGGCCGGCTCCGAGCAACTGCCGCACACCTCGCAGCCGAGCGCCGGCGAGTTCAAGGCACTCTTTGACCGCGTGCTCGCCGACGGCCATGATAGCGCCATCTTTATCTCACTGTGCAGCGAGTGGTCCGCCTGCTATGCCAACGCCAGCCTGACGGCCGAAACGCACGAACTCGACGTGCGCTGCATCGACTCGCGCACCGGCTCGGGTGCCGAGGGCCTGCTGGTGGAGTACGCGCTGGCCATGCGCGAGGACGGCCGCAGCCTGGACGAGACCGAGGCGCAGATCCGCGCGACGCTGCCCGACGCCCACCTGCTGCTGATTCCCCGCACGCTCGAGAACCTCGTTAAGAACGGCCGCGCGCCCAAGCTCGCCGGCCAGCTCACGCAGATGCTCAACATTCGCCTGGCCGTTTCGCCGGAGTGGAAATCGGGCGAGATCAAGGCCATCAAGAAGGGCCGCGGCGCCAAGCGCATCGTCGTCAACACCATGGCCGACTGCCTCGCGTTTTTGGCTGAGCATCCGGGTTCAAGCGTGCGCGTGCTCACGACCGGCGCCGCCGAGGAGCAAGAGCTCGTCAGCCAAGCGCTCGCAGGCCAAGACTATGTAGACGCCGGCACCGGCCCCATCGGCTGCACCATCGCCACCCATGTAGGCATCGACGCCATCGCCATCAGCTACTGCCCCCGCTACCAGCCAACTCACTAGGGACGCCCACATCAGTTGCGGTGGAATAGGGACTGTTTTTGGCTTATTAGCCGCCAATCAATCCCTATTCCACCGCAACTTAGAAGCAGTTCGTTTGGGACGGGGCTAAAAAGACTGGTATCAAACGTTTCAGACCAGTCTTTTTAGCCCCGTCCCATTTTAGCTACTCTACATCAGCCCGCTCAGGGCGATGTCGACGGCCTCGTTGAGGTCGTCAGTAATGTGTACCAGATCCGGATCGAGCGGGCTGATCATACCGGCGCTCATCACCGGGCCGTTGGGCCAGTCGAACAGACCCCCTCGCGGTACCCACTGGACAAAAATGGCAAATATGAGTACTGCCACCAAATTAGTAGCAGCAAAATCTCGCCGGAATCGATCGTTTCGATTAATTTCACGCCTTGCCAAGGCTCAAAATGCCGTGTTTGGTGGGTTAGATATATAGAATAATGTCGAATTGGTATTCTATTCTTGCCAAATGTTATGAGACTACATTAACAGCAGTACTCACATTTGACGTTATTTGACCACGGGGTCATTCGAAAACCCCTCCCCACGCCGCCAACCCGCCCCATAGCCGTCAAAAACCTTTAACAACAGCCGCCGCACGTTTTGGCACCGGCTGATTGCCACTCACGGATCGGTACCCCACTATTACCGAACCAAAATCGAAGTCGCGTATCTCATAAAGCTGAAATGACGTACCCTCATCCCAATGAACGCTGATAAGAATGGCTTTCAAATGAGCAACGGCACGCATCAATACGCCCTTTTCGGGAGCGCCCTATTCAAATTCAATAAAACGGTCGTCCACGCTTCGGATCCGCGCAAGCAAATCGTTATCTGCAGCAGCGGTCCAGACATCCGTTATACAACGCTGGAAGAATGGGAGAAAGCTGGCGATTCTTTCGATAGACGGGCGCAGATCGAAGATATCGTCACCAGCGCAAGCCCAGCGCGCGACAAACTCGAGCTCTTCCGCAATCTCTTTACTGGTCGCAAAGATGTCTACGCTCATGGGTACCGCAGAAAAGACGGAGGAATTGGCTATACGCCCGCCTGCGCAAATGAGTGGAAGTCAGGCATTTGCCCCAAAGCAAGCCACCAGAGAGTCAAATGCACGGAATGCAGCAGCCGCGTCTTCCCCGAGTTGAGCGATGCCGCGATCATCGCCCATTTCAGAGGCAATGACGATAGGCTTCGAGACGTTATAGGCCAATATGTGCTCGATAAAGACAGTAACACGAAAGTCCTGGTCATCGATTTTGACGGAGCCGATTGGAAAGAAGCGACGAAAGCCATTCGACATGTCGCAAAAAGCCACGGAATCGATGTCGCAGTTGAGCGATCGAGATCGGGCGACGGCGCACATGTCTGGTTTTTCTTCCTAGAGCTCGTCAGCGCAAAGACCGCACGAGATTTTGGAAGCAGCCTTATCACCGAAGCGGCGATACTGAACAAGACAATCACCTTCAAAGCATTTGACCGAATGCTGCCCGCGCAGTCCACCATTCCTGAGGGCGGCTTTGGAAATCTCATAGCGCTGCCTTTTCAAGGAAAAGCGCAGCGAAAAGGGAACAGCGTATTTGTTGACGAGCAATTTGAGCCCTTTCCCGATCAATGGCTTTACCTTTCGCAAATCCAGTTAATCCCGCGCGTGACGGTGCAAAATCTGATCGAGAGCATCGAAAATAGGTCACATGGAATAGCAGCTGTTGCGGCGGCAAACACCGGTGTGCCACATTCCCAGAGACTGCGAAAGCGGCTTCCGCTCACACCGCGGGACTTCCCGTCATCGCTGTCCGTCACGCAGACCGATATGCTCTATATCCCCGAAAAATCTCTGAGTCCCGCAGCTCAAATGGAAGTCCGCAGGCTTGCAACATTTGCCAACCCAGAATTCTTCCGCGCACAATCTATGCATCAATCGGTATTCGGCAAACCGCGGTTCATAGACCTCAGCGAACTTAGAGATGGCTACGTCGCGATTCCCAGAGGCTGCAAGGTTCAACTTGAGCGGCTGCTTCAAGAAGCCGGCGTTTCTGCCCACTATTCAGACAAACGCAAGTCGAGCCATCCAATTGCGATGGCATTTAAAGGGACTCTTCGCCCTGAACAGCAAATTGTCGCTGAACAGATGCTCAGCTATGAAGACGGGATCATGTCCGCACCGACGGGGTTCGGCAAAACCGTCATCGGAGCTTATCTTATTGCTGCCATTGGTCTTCCAACGCTCGTCATCGTTCCTAAAACTGCGCTCATTGCCCAATGGAAATCCCAACTCGAACGATTTCTCGACATCACGGACAACAGAGAGCCCGTCCGAACCCCAAAGGGACGAATCAGCAAAAGACAGCCTCCGCTCATTGGGCAAATCGGAGGAGGCAAGACCGCCATAAGCCGTCTCATCGACATTGCTTCATTCCAGTCGCTATCCGGCAAGGATCCCCAAACCGGCGAGTCATTAGCCAAGGAGTTCGTTCGCGATTACAGTCTCATCATCTGTGACGAATGCCACCATGCGGCCGCGCCACAGCTTGAGCTTGTCCTCAAGTCCGCTCCTGCCAAATATGTATATGGCCTTTCCGCAACGCCCGAGCGTTCGGACGGACTCACGCGGGCACTCTCGATGCTCTGCGGCCCGGTTCGCTATGTCGTCGATCCAAAAACGCAAGCAATCCAACAGGGGATTCAGCGCATTGTTAGACCGCGTTTCACCGGAATTCGATTACCCACCTACGGACCAGGAGCATCCTTTAACCAAATTCTCGATCTCCTGTGTGTACACGCCGCGAGAAACGAAGCAATTATCGAGGACGCCCTCGAGGCCGCATCAAACGGCCGGCATCCGCTTGTGCTATCTAAAAGAAAAAAGCATGCCGAAGAGCTATGCAGGCTACTTCAAAGCCGTGGACACGAACCCATACTCTTAACCGGAGAAATCGACGCCAAAGAAAGAAAAGCAATACTGAAGAGTCTTCCCAGCTTTGAGCATGATCATCGAATCATCGTCGCAACTGAAAGTCTTCTGGGCGAGGGCTTCGACCTGTCTTACCTTGACACTTTGCTCATTGCCACTCCAATATCTTGGGACGGCAGCATAACGCAGCAGGCAGGTAGGCTACACAGAAGCCACGAGGGCAAACAGCGGGTTGAGATATTCGACTATGTTGACCTGTCGATACCCATGTTCGCGCGCATGTACCAAAAGAGGCTCAAGACCTACGCCAAGCTGGGGTATGAAGTCTTTGCGGCAAACGACAACAGACAGGACGATCGAAACATCCTCGTTAGGTCGGCAAGAGCCGTGGAGGCTTTAGTGAATGACATCGAGAACGCATCGAAAAGCATTTTTATTGCCGCACCCTACGCGTCCGCCGCATGCCTTGAAAAGCTCGCCGCTGCACTCGCGGATGCCGCTACCCGTGGAATTGCCCTTGAGATTTCTATTGCTTCAACTCCACGCGATGACGTGAAAGCGATTTTTGCCGAGATGAACGTCAACTATCTCATCAAAGCCGAAGGACGCCTGTGCGCATCAGTGATTGACGAGGAAACTGTCTGGTACGGAGCTATTCCGTTGCTGGCTTTCCCAAAGAAAGAAGACTGCAGCATTCGTTTCAAAAGCAGCGAAGTCGCAGCCGAGCTTTTGAGCGAAATTCAGCGAAAAGTGGAACCGGAGGCCGCGGCGACGAACGGAGTACCCCCAGCAGTTGCGGTGAAATAGGGACTGTTTTTGACTTATTAGCCGTCAACCAATCCCTATTCCACCGCAACTTAGAAATCGGCAATCAGCCCTGCGGGCCCTGGAACAGCTCCTCATGCGAGCCCATTCTGACCAGCCGGATCACAGGATTAGTCTTATGCGGTAAGTAGAGAACGACCACGTCGACCAAGCCATCGGATAGGTGGAAATCGATGTGGCCGTTGTAGTTTCCGCCCGGGTTTGAAAGCTCATGGGCGCCATATTCCGCGGGAAGCGAGCCGTGAGCTGCAAGCTCTGCGACTGCCGCCTTAAACTCACTCTTTAGCTGCGGATGCATGCGCATCGTTCGTTTGTAGTCCGCCCTAAATTGAGCCTCGACTTTAATCTCGAACATCGCTATTCCTCATCGAGGAATGACATAAGCTCATCAGCGTTGTTGAATGACGGGCTATCGTCCGGCAAAATCCCCAACTCATGAGCCTCGGCGATCACCATGGCACGCCTCGTCGCCTCGTTGGGCACCTCCGCCCTTCCTACAATCTCAAAAGGAATCTTTCGCTGATTTACAAGCTGCCGAACGGCAAGATTGAGATAGGAATTGAGGCTGAGGCCGACCGAATCCAAGAACTCAGTCGCCTGTTCCTTGAGCCCCTCTTCGATGCGAACCGTCGTAGGCTTAACCGTTGCAGTAGACATACGCCACCTCCTCGCCTCGTCTTTTGCATCAGTATACCCAATATAAATGGCAATCTGATGTTAAATAACATCAGATTGCCATGCGTATTCATGTCGCGTGGGCACGATTGATCTACATCAGCCCGCTCAGGGCGATGTCGACGGCTTCGTTGAGGTCGTCGGTGATGTGCACGAGCTCGGGATCGAGCGGGCTGATCATACCGGCGTCCATCACCGGGCCGTTGAGCCAGTCGAACAGGCCCTGCCAGTACTCTGTGCCCACCAGCACGAGGGGCATGCGCTTGACCTTGTGCGTTTGCACCAGCGTGAGCACCTCGAACATCTCGTCGAGCGTGCCAAAGCCGCCGGGAAACACGATGGCGCCCGAGCTGTATTTGACGAACATGGTCTTGCGCACAAAGAAGTAACGGAAGTCCATGCCGAGGTTCACGTATTTATTGAGCCCATGCTCGTGCGGCAATTCAATGCCCAGGCCAACTGACTTGCCGTTGACACTCGCCGCTCCCCTGTTGGCCGCTTCCATGATGCCGGGGCCGCCACCGGTGATAACCGCCACGCCGCGCTGGGCAATCTTACGGCCGACCGTGCGCGCCGCCTTGTAGGCCGGGTCCGTCTTGGGCGTGCGGGCACTACCGAAGATGGTCACCGCAGGCCCTAACTCGGCCAGCGCGCCAAAACCATCGACAAACTCGGCCTGGATGCGCAGCACGCGCCACGGATCGGCATGCAGCCAGTCGGTCGACTCCTCGGGCGCCAGCAGGTTGGCGTAGGTGTTGTCCTTAGGAATCATGGGGCCGCGCATGACCACGGGGCCGCGGCGGTACGTCTCGTCGTAGGCAGGCTCGCCCTCGACGTTCTCATTCTTAATCATGGGTACTCCTATCGAGAAAAAGAAAAGCGGGCGGGGTCGACGCCATGCGCCAAACACCCGCCCGAACATCAACTATTCGGTATGGTACCCACGATGCATCAAGTGCTTGCAAGCTATCGGTCAGCGGTCGCGCAGCCGGTGTCAGCAAATGTGACGAGCGGTTGCCGCTCAGCCTTTGCCATTGCCCACGCTCTGCAAGCGTGTCTGTCGCCCTTAGTAATCCACCGCCGCAGGGCTGTTCATCCAGTCGCTCACAAACGCGCCGTAGCGGCCCTCGATAATGGCCTGGCGGGCACGCTGCATAAGGTTGAGCAGGTAGTAGATGTTGTGCATCGAAAGCAGAATGCCGCCGAGCATCTCCTTCTGCGTGACCATGTGACGGATGAGCGCGCGGCTGTAGCCGCCCGTGCACACCGGGCAGGTGCAGGTGGGGTCGATGGGGCCGTCGTCGTGCGCAAAACGCGCGTTGCGGAAGTTAAGGCGACCCTCGCTGGAGAACGCCGTACCCATGCGGCCCGTACGCGTCGGCAGCACGCAGTCGAACATGTCGATACCCACGCCCACACCGCGCACGAGGGTGGTGGGGTTGCCGACGCCCATCAGGTAGCGCGGCTTGTGCTTGGGCATGTACTCGCTTACGAGCGGTGCCAGGGTCTCGAACATGGTCTCGTGGTCCTCGCCCACCGAGTAGCCGCCAATGCCGTAACCGGGGAAGTCGCCGCACTCCTCCAGATGGCGCAGCGAGCGCAGGCGCAGATCTAGGTGCATGCCGCCCTGAACAATGCCAAAGAGCGCCTGGTCATCGCGGGTGTGAGCCTTGTAGCAGCGCTCGGCCCACATGCTTGACAGCTCCACGGCGCGCTCGACGTAGGCGCGCGTGGCAGGATAGCCGGGGCACTGATCGAGCTGCATGCAGATGTCGGAGCCGAGCTTCATGGCGATTTCCATGTTGTCCTCGGGCGTCCAGAACACGTGGCGGCCGTCGTAGTCGTTGACGATAAAGCGCACGCCCTCGTCAGTGAGCTTGACGGCGTCGTTGTGGCTGAAGACCTGGAAACCGCCCGAATCGGTGAGGATGGGGCCGTGCCAGTTCATAAACTTGTGCAGTCCGCCCAGCTCGGCGATGGTGTCCTCGCCGGGACGCATGGACAGGTGGTAGGTATTGGCAAGCACGATCTGGGCGCCGAGCTGCTTGACGGTCTCGGTAGGAATACCCTTGACGTTTGCCTTGGTGCCCACGGGCATAAAGATCGGCGTCTCGATGTCGCCGTGCGGGGTGTGCAGCACGCCAGCGCGCGCGTGCGTCGTCGGGTCCTCGGCGATCAGGTCGAATTTAAAAAGGCTCTGGTCCATAAACTGGAACTCCTTGGTTGCGGTTCATACGCAAACCATTATACGGGCAACCCGCAAAGAGCACCGACTCGACAGAAACTGGCGCAAAGGAAACCTGCCCCTTGCGACAACGGATCATTTCCGACAGCCACAGCAACGCCGATGCTATGGCACCGACAGCGAAAACCCGCCAGAGCGAGCAAGGTGCCTTCAAGCAAAATGGCGCCGCAGGTTGAGCATAAGTCAGCGAGCGGGCCGCATTTGAGACAAGGTGACGTGAAACGAAAGGGCGCTGACCTTCTGGTCGCGCCCTTGAAGTTGAACGTCAGATTGTCCAAATGCGGCCCGCGCAGCGTCGAGCCGTTACGCGGTTTGGTAAAACCGCGTAACCCCTACGGCCGCTGGCCCATGCCACCCTCGAGGGTGACGGTCTCGCCGTTCATATACTTAAAGTCGGGACCGCAGAGCTGAACGACAACGCGGCCGATTTCCTTCTCGACGTCGCCGTAGTGGCCCGCCGGCGGCATGTGGACGTTGGCCTTGAACGCCTCGGGATAGGCATCTTGGAAGTTCTCGAGCGCGGCGGTCCAAGCAAGCGGGCAAACGATATTGACGTTGATGCCGTCCTTGCCCCACTCGTTGGCGGCAACGCGAGTCAGACCACGGATGCCCTCCTTGGCGGCGGCATAGCTGCACTGACCATAGTTGCCAAACAGGCCGGCGCCCGAGGCAAAGTTGACCACGGAGCCCTTGGTTTCCTTCAGGTGCGGATAGGCCTTCTGCATGTACAGATAGGTGGCATACAGACCGGAATAAATGGCCAGGTTAAACTGATCCATGGTGTGGTCGGCGATGGTCACACCCGAGGCGCTGGCCTGAGCATTGTTGACGACGGCGTCGATGCGGCCGAACTCCTCAATGGCCTTGTCGATGACGTTCTGGACGACGGCCTCGTTGTCCTGACCAGCCGAGACATCGGCCTGAACAGGCAGAACCTTGACACCGTACTCGGCCTCGAGAGACTCCTTGGCGGCCTCGAGCTTGGCGACGTTGCGGCCAGTGATGACAAGGTTCGCGCCCTCCTTGGCAAATGCGATATCGATGCCGTAGCCGATGGAGCCAGCGGAGCCGTCCTTAAGCGTGGCCTTGCCGCCGCCGGTAACGATCACGGTCTTACCAGTGAAAAGTCCCATATAAAGTCCTTTCAAATCGCGACGGGCCTGCCCGTCGACTGCGCGCATCCAACTTCACGCGCCAAAAGCTGAAATGCAACTTTAGCGGGTTCAAGTGAAAAATAAAGACCGCAGCAGGCGAACGGCACAACGTCATTCGGCGAAGGGAATGTCAAGCACGAACTGGATAAAGAGGCCGAATTTTTTCAGCCAAACGAGCCATCGAACACGTTTTGAAACTTTGCTGCGGCGCGCGGGATGTCGGCGCGAGACTTTATCATAGGGTGACAAACAACGATGAGGAGCACATGCCTATGACAGACGAGCTGGACCCCCAGACTCAACAGCATATTGATGATTCCGCAGACGTCACCGCAGATACTGACGCTGTGACCTGCGATAGTATCGACATCGACGACCCCATCTTGGACGAAAGCGCTACGGCGGAAACCCCCGAAACAGAAAACGCCGATGAGCAAAACGACGATGCGCCCGCTCAGGACGACGCCCCGCAAGCAGCGGGCCCCATCGAGGTGTCTTCGGAAGAAGAGCTCGATGCCGTCATGGACTCCATGATGGATGCTGTCAAAGCGATGAAAAACGCCGTCGCCGATGCCGATATCGATGCCGAGGAAGAGGAGGCCGCCGTGGCGGCCTCGACCTTTGTGCCCGGCGAGACTCCGGTTGCCGACCAGGGCAGCACCATGCCCTCGTTTCTGCAGCTCGAGCACCCCACGATTGGCGCCGATGCGGTCGATCCGCACGCAGCAGGCTTTTCTGTGGTCGAGGGCGGTACCGGCAATATCGCCGCGCCGCAGGCTGCCGATGCGGACGCTGCCGACACCGCTCGCCCGACCGCCCCGCATTCCCCCGCCGCGAGCCGCGATCTGGGGACCGCTGTCTCGAACACTGCGAACGCCGTGGGCACCTTTATCGCCCAGGGCGCCTCGGCCATGCGCGAGATGAACGCCGCGAAAAAGGCACTTGCCGATGCCCGCGCCCACCTGGCCGAACTTGAGCAGCACATTGCCGATCAGGCCGAGGAACTCGAGACGCGCCAGGATATCGCAGGCCGCTACGAGCAGATCGTCGCCGACCAGCGCCAGACGATTGCCACGGCCCAAAAGACTGCAGCGGCCGCCGAGATTGACCGTGATGCCCACGCCGCCAAAGCGACAGAGCTCAAGGGTCAGTTCGAACAAATGAAGACAGAGGATGACGCGACTGAGCTCCGCCTGAAGGCCGCGCTCGACGCCGTGGAGGCCCGCGAGGCGAGCTCGCGCGAGACCGGCAACCGCCTCGTTCGACGTCTTGAGGATTCCAAGCGCATCCGCGACAAGGTGAAGGCCGAGCGAGACGCCGGCATTGCGGCCGCACAACAAACCGTCGACGCCACGCGCGCCCAGCTCGAGACGCTGCGTCATGAGTATGCCGAGCTGCAACGCAATCCCTCGGCAAATCCCGCCAACTATACGGTGCGCACCAGCGAGCTCTCGATGCAGATCTCCGACACGGCAGATGCCCTGCGTAAAGCCGAAGAAGATGTCCCGCGCATCACCGCCGACCTTGAGCACTCACTTGCCGCAGCCGAGCAGGCCGTCGAGCAGGCGCAAGCCCCCATCGCCGACGCCAAGCGAGCCCATCAGGCCGTGACGGCAGAGGCCGATGCCGCGCGCGACGAGCTGCAGACCGCAAAATCCGCCGCTGCAACGCGCCAGCACGAACTGCGCGAGAAGATCGCTGCCGAGGACAAGGCACGCCGCGACCAAGAGCAGGGCATAGCCAACGCCCAAGCAGATGCCGCGCATGCGCAGTCGATTATCGAACAGGCGACCGAGGTGCACGACCACCCAGAGATCACTGAGTCGCTTGCAGGATCCTTGGCCCGAGACAAAGCCGAACACGCCGAGACCGAGCGAGAAGTCGCCCAGCTCGAGGCCACCGAGGACGCGGTGCGCGAGCGTACCCGCGACTCACGCATCAAATTCACCGGCGCCATCGTCTGCATCGTCGCCGCAATCCTGGTGATCATCCTGATCTGGCTGTTCGCGAGCAAGTAGTCGTTTAAGAACGTCCCCAACGACTACTTTTCGCCAGCAACGCAAACGCCGATGTTATGGCAGAGTCAGCGAGCGGGTCGCATTTGAGACAAGGTGACGTGAAACGAAAGGGCGCTGACCTTCTGGTCGCGCCCTTGAAGTTGAACGTCAGATTGTCCAAATGCGGCCCGCGCAGCGTCGAGCAGTTACGGCGTTTGGTAAAACGCCGTAACTAACGTGCTCCGTACTGCTCGTAGTAGGCGTCGATGGCGGCCTTGAGCTCGTCATCGATGACGACCTTGCCGTCGATCTCGTGGTTGTAGAGGGTCTCGACGACCTCAGCCATGGAGACGATGCTCGCGACGGGGAAACCGTACTTGGCCTCGATCTCCTTCTGCGCGGTGGTCACACCGCCCTTGCCGACCTCCATGCGGTTGAGGGACACGATCAGGCCCTTGATCTCGACATCGGCAGCAGCCTTGACCTTGGGATAGGTCTCGTCGATGGACTTACCGCTGGTGGTGACGTCCTCGACCATGACCACGCGGTCGCCGTCCTGGGGCTCATAGCCCAGCAGGTTGCCCTTATCGGCACCGTGGTCCTTGGCCTCCTTGCGGTCGCAGCAGTACTTGACCTCCTTGCCGTACAGCTCGTGGTAGGCAATTGCGGTCACGACGGCCAGCGGAATACCCTTGTAGGCCGGTCCAAACAGCACATCAAAGTCGTCGCCAAAGTTATCGTGGATGGCTTGGGCGTAATACTCGCCCAGCTTCTTGAGCTGATAGCCCGTCACGTAAGCGCCGGCGTTCATAAAGAACGGGGACTGACGGCCGCTCTTGAGCGTAAAGCTGCCGAACTTAAGAACGTCGGACTCGACCATGAACTTGATGAACTCTTGCTTGTAAGCCTCCATGCGGGCTCCTCTCGTAATCGCGTACGTGCCTTCCAGTTTAGCGCAGGCGAAGCGTCGATGCGGGCGCGCTTTGGGGCCACGGCATTCTGTAAAGGCTTTGTCAGGGGGAATGGTTTTCCGAACAATGGGGTTGACATGTCAAACCCCCTCATCAAGAATACGGGCGGATTAAAAAGGGGTACGAGATACCCAAAGCGCGCTGCGCTCAGCCTTTAGGAGGTGTGCCATGGAAGGCAGTCCTAGTCGAAAAACCTGCATGTCGCCCTCGGCACGCCGCGAGGACTCCGCACACGCATAAACGCCACCGGCAGATCGCCAAAACCACCGCAAAGGCGCGCTGCACCCTTTGTGGGCTCAAGAGCTTGACGTGAGCGACATCTAGGTTTTTTGAAGCAAATACGACACGTACGCTAACTCCCCTCAACAAGGAGGACCCTATGCTGATGCTCAAAACCGTCACGGTACTCGAAGCCATCTCCAAGCGCCGCCGCACGGCGCGCCCTGCCGCTCATACCGGCCTGTCCAAGAACACCATATTCGCCGCCACCCATAGTGCCGAGGACGCCCTCGTACTGCTTGACGCCACGGCAAACGGCCTCACCGTCGAGCAGGCAACTGAGCGCCTGAACGCCGTCGGCCCCAACACCATCGAGGCAACGACCAAAACGCTCGCCCGCCGCATCGCCGACGCGTTCATCGATCCCTTCGCTGGTATCCTCGCCGCGCTCGCACTGGTCTCGCTCTACATCGACGTGCTCGCCGTACCCGAGCCGCAGCGCGACCCCTCCACGGTCATCGTCATCGGCACCATGCTGCTGGTATCGGGCGGCATGAAGTTTATCCAGGAAGCCCGCAGCGGCAATGCGGCCGAGGCCCTTAAGGACCTGGTCTCCAACACTTGCACCGCCCTGCGCGACGGCGAGCGCATCGAGATCCCCTTCGACGAGCTCGTCCCCGGCGATGTAATCCGTCTCTCTGCCGGCGATATGGTGCCGGCAGACGCCCGCATCATCACCGCGCGCGACCTGTTTGTGATCGAGTCCGCACTCACCGGCGAGAGCGAGGCCGTCGAGAAGACCACCGCCGTCACCGTCGTCGAGGGCGCCGACGGCTCCGCACTGCCACTCTCTGCCTGCAAGAACATCGTCTTTACCGGCACCTCCGTGCAAAACGGCGCCGCCATGGCGCTTGTCGTTGCCACCGGCTCGGACACCTACCTGGGCGGCATCGCCAAGATGCTCAACGGGCGCGGCGAAAAAAGCGCGTTTGACCGCGGCGTCTCGAGCGTCTCCATGCTGCTGGTGCGCCTGATGCTCGTTATGGCGCCGGCCGTCTTTGCCATCAACGCCGCCACCAAGGGCAACGTCATCGACGCGCTGCTGTTCGCCACGAGCGTGGCCGTGGGCATCACGCCGCAGATGCTTCCCGTCATCGTGACCACGAGCCTGTCGCAGGGCGCCAAGGACCTCGCCCGTCGCCAGGTTATCGTCAAGGAGCTGCCGGCGATTCAAAACCTCGGAGCGATGGACGTCCTGTGCTGCGACAAGACCGGCACCCTCACCGAAGACCGCATCGTGCTCGAGCGCTATCTCAGCACCGACGGCAACGAAGACGCACGCGTGCTGCGCCATGCATTTTTGAATAGCTTCTTCCAAACCGGCCTCAAAAACCTTATCGACCTGGCCGTAATCGACCGTGCCGATGTGACACCCTCGACCGTCGCACCCGATTCCATGCTGGGCCAGAGCCTGCGCGACCGCTACACCAAGGTCGACGAGGTTCCCTTCGATTTCTCGCGCCGTCGCCTGAGCGTAGTTGTCGCCGACGCCCAAGGCAAAACCCAGATGGTTACCAAGGGCGCCGCCGAGGAAATGCTCGAGATCTGCTCCTTTGTCGAGATCGATGGCATCGCTCAGCCGCTCACCGACGAGAAGCTCGCCCAGATTCGCAAGCAGATCGCCGGACTTAACGCCGAGGGCCTACGCGTAATTGCCGTGGCGCAGAAGACCAATCCGCGCTGCGTGGGCGAGTTTGGCATCGCCGACGAGTGCGACATGGTGCTGATGGGCTTTTTGGCCTTCCTCGATCCGCCCAAAGCAAGTGCCGCGGGCGCCGTCGCCACCCTCGAGGCCAAGGGCGTGGCGGTCAAGGTCCTAACCGGCGACAACGACCGCGTCGCCGCCACCGTCTGCGAGCAGATTGGTATCGATGCGAGCAACGTCTTGCTCGGCTCCGAGATCGATGCGCTCGATGACGCCGAACTTGCCGAGCGCGCCGAGAAAACCCACCTCTTCGCCAAGCTCTCGCCGCTGCAGAAGGCGCGCCTGGTACGTGTCATGCGCGAGATGCTCGGCCACACCGTGGGCTTTATGGGCGACGGCATCAACGACGCCGCCGCCATGCGTGCGAGCGATTGCGGCATCTCGGTCGATTCAGCCGTCGATATTGCCAAGGAATCCGCCGATATCATCTTGCTTCAGAAGGACCTGGGCGTGCTCGAGCGCGGCATCATCGAAGGCCGCCGCACTTACGGCAACCTGCTCAAGTACCTCAAGACCACGGTGAGCTCCAACTTTGGCAATGTGCTGTCCGTGACCGTCGCGAGCCTGTTCTTGCCGTTTTTGCCCATGAGCGCCCTGCAGCTGGTACTGCTGTCGCTGGTCTACGAGATCGTGTGCATCGCACTGCCGTGGGACACCGTCGATGACGCCTGGACTGCCCGCCCGCGTGCCTGGGACGCCGCGTCCATCAAGGGCTTTATGCTCGAGCTGGGCCCCGTGAGCTCGCTGTTTGACATCGTGACCTTCGCCGCGCTCTTCTTTGTCGTGTGCCCCGCCGCCGTGGACGCAAGCTGGTCCGAGCTTGCCGCCGCGGGCGACGTCGCGGGTATGGCGACCTTTGCTGCGCTCTTCCAGAGCGGCTGGTTTGTCGAGTCCATGTGGTCGCAGACACTCGTGGTCCACATGTTGCGCTCCCCGCATCTGCCGAGCCCGCGCGACCACGCCGCGCCGGCACTGTGCGCTCTCACCGTGCTAGGCCTGGCGCTTGTCACCTGGCTGCCGGCAAGCCCCATCGCCGATGCGCTCGGCCTCATGACGCTGCCCACGAGCTTTTTTGGGCTGCTCATTGGCATCGTTACCGCCTATATCGCGCTCACCCAGCTGGCAAAGCGCCGCTACATTGCCCGCCACGGCGAGCTGCTGTAGCGAGCAGACGGAAAACACCCTGCCAGCTGCCGTTGCCACTACCACAGCTGCCAACGCCTCTGCCGCTGCCGCAGTCTGTCCCCTCAGCAGTTGCGGTGGAATAGTTCCTGTTTAATGCCCCGTGACTTTAATTTAGGGACTATTCCACCGCAACTTATTGGAGGATTAGCTAGTCCTTGGGCGTCCAGGACCAGAAGAAGTTGATAAGGGCCACGCGCGAGGCGGTACCGGCCTTTTTGTTGATCGAGGAAATGTGGCGATAGAGCGTGGAGCGCGAAAGGAAGAGCGTTGTGGCGATATCCTGAACACTCTGGTCCGAAACGACCAAGACCTCAAGAATATCGCGCTCGCGCTCTGTAAGCCCAAAGGTGGCGACGAAAGCATCGAGGCGTTCATCGGACGTGAGCTCCGCCGCCTCCACGGGCTCGGGGTCGGGGCATGTGGGCGCAAGATCCCCACCAAGATCGTCGGTGGCAAGCGGCAGTCCGTCCCGCATCGCGGCATCATCGGCTCGTTGCCCCAACTGCCCCAGCAGCGTAATCGCAATGCCCACAAACATCACGAGCGCCGCACCGACCGCAGCCAGCACATTTTGACTCGAGATAATCGCCACTGCCGGCGCCGTCACGAACATCGAGCACACGTTGTTGACGACGCGACCCATGCACGGCCAAAAATATGACCAGCGCGCATAGAGCGAGACGGCGGCATATTTTGTGGTAAAGAACACCACGAAAAAGCCCGAGCCCAGATAAAAGATGATCGTGGCAGCAAGCTCGTTGCCGCCATTGCCATCGACGATGAGCACAAAGAACGAAAGCGTGGACAGTATGGCGGCACTCGTCATGCCGATATTCATATACGAGCGGCCGTGCAGGTCAAATAGTGCGCCAGCGACCAACGAGCTCACGACAAGCAGCAGGCGCGGCCAATCGCCCAAATCGACGGCTCCGACAGCATGCAGGGTCGTGAAGCCCGCGTTGAGAGCGGCGAATACGCTGGAAAGATACGCCATCGCCACGGTCAGGCGAACTACGGCGCGACGGAATGCCGCCTTTGCCTCGGGATCGTCATGCCACTTGGCGCCATATTCCAGAGCATCTACCGAAAGCCCGGCAGCACTGGGTTCAAAGTTGGGATCGGACTCGTCGCGCAGCTTGGCGCGTCGGGCACCGTGAAGCAACGCCACCTGCGCGATCGCACAGACGACCAGAGCAGCCTGCTGAGGAATGCCGGCAGGCATCACCATGTGGTTGAGGACCTGCACCAGAACGCCCATAGCGTAAGAAAGTGCAGCGGCGCGCGCCAAGCAAGGCGTCCGCGCAAAGCGCCGCGCAAAGTTTGCGTGAGCAGTCGACCCGCAGTAGCCCAGCGCGCAGCACGCCACCAAACCGCCGGCAATTACCACCTCAACCCAAACCGCCATAATCAACAGCAGCAATGCCGCCACCAGCAAAACGCCCGTGACGTCACTCGTTGCGTCGATGGCATGGGGACGGTGATAGTACAGAACAGGACGCACAAAAAAGCCAATCACGCTCGCGCCGAGGACAAGGCTCTCATAAATAACGACCTCGTTCGGAGACACGAACTCGGCCATGCGCACATCAAAGAGATACTCGCACGCCAAAAACGTGAAGGAGAACAGCGCCAGGCATATAATCTCCCGAATGCCCCGACGCAGATATGCGGTTGTATCTCCCATGCCCCTCATGGTTAACCCCCGGCCGCTCAATTGTCTGGAATTCCATTTTAATAAAGAACCAATCTCAATATCGAAGCCGAGCTCGAAATGCTGCAAATTTGACCCCAGCCGTCCACATCACGCCGCGATTTTGAGCCGCATGGACCAGAAGGGACACGCGCGACCTCTAGCTCGGCAAGGAGTGTCTCCAACTACCGCTCATTTAAGTACGTCCCCAATGAGTGGCCGAAGAACGTCCCCAACGACTAGTCAAAATGGGCCATGTGTCCCAGTTGTGGAGACTCCTTGAGCCGTCTGGGTATCGCGAAGGATCGCGCACTCCCCCATCATCAAAAGTGACACACGCTACCAGTTGATGGGAGGCAGCCATGGGCTTCTTTGACAAGATGTTCGAGAAGAAAGAGTGCGCGATTTGCGGTACCGAGCTGGGACTTCTAGGTAAGACAAAAATCAATGAAGGCTACCTGTGCAAAGAGTGCGCCGGCAAGCTCTCCCCCTACTTTCACGGCTATCGCTCCAGCACCGCGGACGATATCCGTGAGCAACTCGCCTACCGCGAGGCCAACGCCGAGCGCCTGTCTTCGTTCAACCCCACGCGCACGCTTTCTGCCGGGCGCACCAATATTATGCTCGATGAGGACGCGGGCCTGCTGATCATCACCTCGCAGCGCCGCTGGCGCGACGCCAATCCCGACATCATCGAGTTCTCGCAGGTACTCGGCTGCGATATGGATATCGACGAGCATCGCACCGAGATCTATCGCGAGACCAAGGACGGCGGGCGCGAGAGCTACAACCCGCCGCGCTACGACCTGGATTACGACTTTAATCTGACCATCCACGTCAACACGCCGTACTTTACCGAGATCAACCTGCGCGTGAACGACTCCACCATCGATCAGCGCGGCTCCATCGAATACCGCGAGGCCAAGCGCCAGGCAACCGAGGTCCGCGACGCGCTGGTGCAGCTGCGCCAGGAGACGCGCGACAGCGTCGTGGCCGCCAAGGCCCCCAAGACCGCGGTGACCTGCCCCTTCTGCGGAGCCACCACCATTCCCGATGCCAGTGGGCGCTGCGAATACTGCGGCGGCGCCATCGGCGCATAGCCTCCGGCAGCGAAAGGACCGATCATGGCCTTCGAGAGCGTTAACTATCAGTGCCCTGCCTGCGGTGGCCCCTTGCATTTTGCAAGCGCCGAGCAAAAGCTCGTCTGCGACTACTGTGACTCGCGCTTTGAAGTCGAAGAAGTCGAGGCCCTCTATCGCGAGCGCCAGGACAAGGCAGATGCCAAAGCCGATGCCGCAGCCGCGGCCCCCAAGCCTGCTGTCGACGATGCCGTGCAGGAGCTGGCTCAAAACGCCGGTTACATCTGCTCGTCGTGCGGCGCCGAGCTCGTGTCCGACGGCACCGTCGCCGTCACCACCTGCCCGTACTGCGGCAACTCCGCCGTAGCACCCGGTCAGCTTTCGGGCGACTTCTCGCCCGACCTGGTGATTCCATTTAAGCTCGGGCGCGATGACGTCACGGCCGCACTCAAGGAACACTACAAGGGCAAGATCTTGCTGCCCAAGAGCTTTGTCACCGGCAACCACATCGACGAGGTCCAAGGTGTCTACGTGCCGTTTTGGCTCTACGGTGCCCGCGTTGACGGCGAAGTGTACTTTGACGCGACCAACGAGACCGTGACCGAGGAATCCGACCGCACCGTCACGACCACCGACCACTACGACGCCTACCGCAAGGGAAACATCTCGTTTAAGCGCGTGCCCGTCGACGGATCGTCCAAGATGCCCGACGGCCACATGGACGCCATCGAGCCGTTTGACTACGATGCCCTGCGCCCGTTTTCGGTCGCGTATATGCCCGGCTACATCGCCAACCGCTACGACGAGGACTGCGAAACCTGCAAGGCGCGCGCCGAACGCCGCATGGAGGAAAGCACGATCTCGGCCCTGCGCGAAACCGTCGTCGACGAATATGACGATGCCACGGTCGAAAGCAAGCAGCTCGACTACACCTGGGAAGACAGCGACTATGCCCTGTTCCCCGTGTGGATGCTTTCCACCTCGTGGAACGGCAAGAGCTACCTGTTTGCCATGAACGGCCAGACCGGCCGCTTGGTCGGCGAGCTCCCCTGCTCCAAGTCCAAGCTCGCCATCGCCTCGGTGCTGTTCTTCGTGATCGGATTTATCCTCTCCCAGATTCTCTTTATGGGGGAATACGCCTTCGATCCGGATTACCTCACCTTTGATATCGAGGGCATCCTCATCAACGTCATCGCGCCGCTGATCATCGTGATTATCGGAGACGTGCTACTGGTAGGCCAGCTCAAGACGGCCAACGAAGCAACCCATGCCGATGAGTATTGTGGCGAGCTCGACCTGACCGAGAAGCACGACACCTTCAGCCACACCGAGACCACCGTTGTCATGAAGGACGACAAGGACGATTAACCATCCTGACCAATACCACCCGGCCTTTGACGAGAAAGGAAGATCACCATGGGACTCTTGAAAGCTGGATTGGGTGCTGCCGGCGGCGTCATGGCCGACCAGTGGAAGGAATTTATCTACTGCGAATCGATGCCCGCTGACGTCTTGGCCTGCAAGGGCAGCAAGCGCACCGGCGGCCGCAGCTCCAACACGCGCGGCGAGGACAACGTCATCTCCAACGGCTCGGTCATCGCCGTCAACGACGGCCAGGGCATGCTCGTGGTGCAAAACGGCAAGATCATCGAAGTCGCGCTGGAGCCCGGTGAGTTCGTCTTTGACACCGGCAGCGAGCCGAGCGTCTTTAGCGGCAACCTGGGCGACTCCATCAAGGAAACCTTTGCCAATATCGGCAGCCGCTTTACCTTTGGCGGCGACGCGGGCAAGGACCAGCGTGTCTACTTCATCAACACCAAGGAGATCATCGGCAACAAGTACGGCACCGCCTCGCCCGTGCCCTTCCGCGTGGTCGACAACAACATCGGTCTGGACGTCGACATCTCCGTGCGCTGCAACGGCGAGTATTCGTACCGCATCACCAACCCGCTGCTGTTCTACACCAACGTGTGCGGCAACGTGACCGATAGCTACACGCGCGACAAGATCGACAGCCAGCTTAAGTCCGAGCTGCTCACCGCCCTGCAGCCCGCCTTTGCCAAGATCTCGGAGATGGGCATCCGCTACAGCGCCATCCCCGGCCACACCACCGAGCTCGCCCGCGCGCTCAACGAGGTCCTCTCTGCCGACTGGCGTGACCTGCGCGGCGTTGAGATCGTAAGCTTTGGCGTCAACTCCATCGCCGCCTCGCAAGAAGACGAGCAGATGATCAAGGACCTGCAGAAAGCCGCGGTCATGCGCGATCCCACCATGGCGGCAGCCAACATCGCCAGCGCCCAGAGCGATGCGATGCGCGCGGCAGCCGCCAACCCCAACGGCGCGATGGCAGGCTTTATGGGCATGGGCATGGCAGGTGGCATGGGCGGCATGAACGCCAGCCAGCTGTTCGCCGCCGGCCAGGCACAGCAGCAGGCCGCCCCGCAGCCGGCTCCGGCTCCCGCCCCCGCACCGGCTCCCGCCGCCGCACCTGCGGCCGGCACGTGGACTTGCAGCTGCGGCGCCACCAACACCGGCAAGTTCTGCTCCGAGTGCGGCAATCCCGCACCCGCCCCGGCACCGGCAAAGTGGTTCTGCCCCAACTGCGGCAGCGAAAACGGCGGCAAGTTCTGCAGCAACTGCGGAACGCCCCGGCCCTAGCCCCTCTATCTGGTAATTGGCGGGGGATCCGCCACCCCCGCATTTGCTTCTATGGGTTTCGTTCGATAAAGGAGGACACCATGAAGACAACGTTCAAAAAGTCCGTACTCGCATTTCTGACATGCGTCCTGGCGCTCGCCTTTGCCCTGACGGGCTGCAGCGGCGGCGGCAAAGACCCCAAGGCCAACTTCGTTGGCAGCTGGCAGTACTCGGGTGGAACCTTGGACGGCGAAGAGCTCACCGATGAGTACATGGATATGCTCAAGGAGTGGGGCCTCAACTGTATCCTGATCCTCGACGAAGACGGCATGGGCGTCCTCGACATGTTCCTTGAGGTCGCCGACCTGAAATGGGAGGCCAAGGACGCCACCACCGTAACGATTACCGCCGAAGATGAGTCGCACGACCTGAAGCTCAAGGACGACAAGCTCGTCCTGGAGGTGGAAGGCGACAAGCTTATCTTCACCAAGTCCGACAAGGATCTGTCCGGCACGGTGAAGAAGGATCGCGAGGCGGCCGAGAAGGAAGAAGAGGTCGATGAGGCTGTCGAAGACGACGACGTCCAGAGTGTTGAAATCTCCCCCGCCGTCACCGTCGCCGATGACGATCTGTGCACCATCACCATCACCGAGAAGTTCAAGGACGACTGGGGCGACATCGGCTTTGTCGTCAACATCACCAACAAGAGCGACAAGGACCTGACCTTCTACGCTCCTTCCGGCAAGACCAACGTCAACGGCACCATGAAGGACCCCTGGTTCTCGGCTCACCTGATGCCCGGCACCAACGCCACCGAGGAATTCACGTTCTCGAACGGCGAGCTTGACAGCCTTGACGACCTGGTCAACACGACCATCGGCATCGACGCCTACCTGACCGATTCCTACGAGGACGTCGCCTCCTACACCGCGACCATCGCGTAGCGGCACGTAACATCAGCCGCGGGTTGGCGGACACATCCGCGCACATGTCAGGCGGGGCCGCAGGAGTTGATCCTGCGGCCCCGCCGCTTTATGCCGATGCGTAACGAGCGCTAGCGCTCCATGTTGGGAACGATGCTGCCCTCCGTTACTGCGCGCACGGCCAAGCGCATGATGTTGTCGTAGCCGGTCTTATTGAGAATCTCCGAGATGCGGCGTTTGATGGTGCCCTCGCTCATAAACAGCTCGGCCGCGATCTCGCGGCGGCTTTTACCCTCGCAGGCAAGGCGCAAGATCGACAGCTCGACATCGTCGAGGGCCGCCGTGCCCGAGAAGATGCTCTCGGGCGGCTTGGGAAACGTGCAGTAACCCGCCAGCGTGGAGCGCATCACGGCGAATAGCTCGTCGATACCGACGTTCTTGTACACAAAGCTGTCGACGCCCGCCTCGCGCGCCTGGTCCACAAAGGTGATTTCGGGCATACCCGTCATGATAATGACGCGGCACTCGGGCAGTTGTTCTTTGATGCGCGCCGCCGCCACGATGCCGTTGGAATCATGCTCGGTGCATACGTCCATCAGTATCATGTCCGGGCGCTCCTTGAGCGCGACACCCAAGGCCTCGGAAGCATCGGCAATGGCGGAAACAACGGTCATATCGGGCTGGTCGCCAACGGAACGCGCCAGGCTCTCGCGCAGGATGGCCTGGTCTTCGACTATAAGGACGCGGATCATGAGCTTCTCCTTTGAGCTGTGGCGCTGGCGTTGAGCGGGATGGACACCGCAAGCGTAAAGGGCGGGGCGGCATGGATTTCCAGGCAGCCGCCCAGATCTTGCGCGACATGCCTCATACCTGGGATACCCGTTCCCTCGCGATACGATACGGGTGCAGGCGCGCCGTCGTTAGAAACGGTCATCCGCGCAACAGCGCTGTCTTCCGACGTCTCCCGCCACAGGCGCACATGGACCCGATGGGCCTGTGCATGCTTGGTGGCATTGGTCGAGGCCTCGCGGATAATCTGCAGAAAGGCTGCGGCGACACGCGCGTCGCTTGGCAGCTCGCCCTCCACATCGATCTGCACGCTCACCAGGCCAAAGGCATGGACGATATCGCCCAGTTGCTCTGCCGGTTCGGTGTCGCCTCCGCTGCGCAGATCGGCAGCGATTGAGCGCAGCAGCGGGTCGATCTGTTCGAGTGACTCATCGTCCAGGCGCCCCTCCTCCAGATAACGATGGAGGATAGACAGGCGCTGCCCGATCACGTCGTGCACGCGAGCGCGCATACGCAGATAGGCCGCATTGTCAGCAACTTTTTTGACTTCTTCGATCTGGGCTTGGAGCTCTTGGCCCGCAAGCTCAAGCAGGTGGTTTGCTTGCGCCAAGCGGTCGTAGGCGTGTGCGTATTCCGTCACGTCCAGTCCGATAATGCGCTCAAAGAGGCGGCCCGAAACCATAACGTCATCGTGCACAAACAAGCGAATCTCGGCGGGAGAAACCTCGACCACCGCCCGCGCCTCACCAAAGCGGTCCAGATTAATCCGCACACGGTTCTGGCTGCTTTCGGGCATTTGCATGCTGAGTTTGCGCAGGCCGTTCCATGTACCGCTCATATCGCCTAGGTCGGTGGGCATATGAAGCTCCACCAGGTTTTTGCGCATGCAGCGGTTCATGAGCAGCGGACGGCCCCTCGGGTCCAGATACAGGATGCCCACGGGAATCACGTTGATGGTCTCGATCGTCGAGAACATGGTGATATCCTCCTGGCGGTTGCGGACATCCATCAAGAGCGCCGCGATGGAGCGGAACAGGAAGAACGCTCCCTCTGCGATAAGGACCGTGGTCCACGCCGAGCCCATGGCAAGCACCACCGGCGGTGTCACGGCGGCAACGAGCAACAGTTCGGCCAGCATGACGGGGCGACGATAGTGCACCATAAGCACCATGCCGTAGGCAAAGATCACGGCATTGAGCCACAACGCTCCGCCCATTGCCCTGGCGCAAACGTCAAGCGGCGCCACCAGATACGAGCCAGACGACGCGAATAAGATGAGCGCCGAAATCATCAGGTGAAGCACAAGGCTCGTCTCGTAGGCGCAAATCACCTTACGGTTATAGGACGAGCGGCGCGATGCGATGAGCGGGACGTGGATCATCTGCAGACACGCAGCCAGGGCAAAGATAACATCGAGCGCAACGATTTGGGGAAGGATGAACGAAATCTGCATCGTCACTCACCCGCCCTCGGCATCAAGACGATCATGCGCAGCTGGCCGGGCTCGCCCTCAAGGCGGTATGCCACGTTGCGCCCTTGCAGAGCGCTTTCGAGCTCTTGCGCAGCGGGCGTCTGCGAAAGATCTGCATCATCGTTGGAAAAAAGCGCGGCACGCAGCTCGACACTGCATCGGTCATGATCGCCCAAGTGATACATAAGCGCCGGATGGTCGGTGGTGTAGGCAAAAAACGCAAAGTCATACACGCAGTCGTACAGGGCGCTTACCGTACTGGCGTGCAACGGGCGCCGTATGGCGATAATCGAGGCGCAATCGATATCGATGGTGCGCAGGTCGCTTGCGAGTTCGTTGGCAATGAGCTGAATGCGGTCGCGATCAAAACCGCTCTCCCCGTGCTGTGCCAACGTGAGCGACCCCTTGCGCTTGCAATAGGCGACGAGCATCTTGGCGCGCTGCAGCATGCGGTAGCGCTCGTGCGAAGACGCTTCGTCGGTCAATGGCGGCAGCGAGCTCAGCAGGTCGTACATCCCTTCGAGCGCGCGGGCAAGCGCTTGGTCCACGTCTTGGACCAATAAGGTCTCGGCCTCTTGATCTGCCAAATGCGTCTTAAGGTCGTAGTCGGCGGCGAGCAGCTCATTTTGACGCTGCAGCTCCATACGACGATGTGCCAGTTCACGGTTAAGCTCGTTGAGATCCGACACGTCTTGGGCAAGCAGGGCCGATCCGCCCAGCAGTGGAAAGGCACGGCACATCACATCGGGATCGGACGCCACGGCAAAGGCATGGGCGCGGCTGTGCGCCTGGGTCCGCAACTCCTCGCGCACGCCCACCGGCATTGGCTTTGACACTGGCGTGGCATAGACTTCCTGCAGGTCGCGCGTTAGAACTTTGAGGTCAAGCGGCAAGGTGTCGAAAATGCCGGCGATGTCGTGATATGACGGAACGACACCGCAATCGAGACAGATTTCCATCGCCACCACGCACAAGACGCAATAGACGAGCGAGAAGTTGAGCCTCCATGCCCAGGGCACGCGCAACGCATATGAGATGGCAAAGAACGCGCCGCCCAGCAGCACGAGCGCCGCCGTGCCCGAGAAACGTTGGATGCGAAAGGACGAGGACCGGCCCACCAGGATAAAAAAGGCCACAAAGTTAAAGGCCGTCCACACGAGGACGGCGAAATAACCCCAGCCGTACGTGTAATCGTTGCTCCAGGTGTCGCTTGTACGGTCAAAGCGGAAGACCTGCTGGTGAAAATCGTTGGTGAGCACAAATCCGATAAGCAGGATAGCCATAATCCACAGCGCAGCGCAGTAGCGGCGACCCAGGCGGTGTTGCTCCAGGCCCGCAAGACGCAGACCACACAACTGGTAGAGCAGCGGAATGAGCGTCATGGGCACGTAGTACAGGTACCACAGCACGGTGGCATAGAACGGCGTGAACGACTTGTACTTGAGAATGACTTCGATCATCCACAGGGCGCAGATGGTGGCGATGGCAACAAGACGGCGGCGCAACACATAGTCCAAACAGCGCAGATAGACCGATACGCCCCAGATCGAAAATGCAATTGCGGCAACAAGCAACGCCAGAGAGCTCGAATGGACGAGCGCATCCACGACCTCTTCGGACACCTCGCTATAGGCGGGCACGGCGTTAGAAAGTTTGGGGTCGAAGGCGAACAGCGCCGGCAAGACTGCCAAAAGCATGAGGAACATCGCGGTGATGACACCGGCGATAGCAAAGACGCGGTGACGGTACACCTGATGTGTTATGCCAACAAGGAATCGCGGCATGGCGAAGAGCCTGCCGCCCCTGGGATCCGCCACGGGTGCGGATCGGGCGGCCGCGTTGCCGATATGTCGCTCGCGGGTACCCATAGTGCTTTTAGTGTACCGACAGGCAGGCTCAAAAAGCGGGCCACATGTCCCAAAATCCGCAGACGGCAAGGCGCCCGGCAGCCTCCCCCGTCTGGCACTTCCCGATATCCGCCCGCCCCAAACCACCGCAAAGGAGACAGGCACCTTTGTGGTGGTTTGGGGCGATGCGCTAGTCCACGGTGATGTCGAGGTTCTTGCCGATGAGGCCTACGTAGCCGCCCTCGGCAGCCTTGGGGCTGTCAGCATGGCAGAGAACCCACTTGTCGGCCTTCCAGTAGCAGTAGCTGTCGCCGGCCGTGGGCATGTCGGCCGCAGCCTCGGGGCGCGGGCCGTTGGTGCCGGCGGGCAGCGCCACCATCACCTGGAAGCCACCGTCGTCGACCATGCACGGCGTGTAGTGGAGCGTGGTGTTGAAGACTTCGACGACCGTACCCGCCGGCACGCGAAACGCCTTGACGCACGCGGTGTCGAGCTTGCCGTCCTCGATCTCCCAGCGATGCGCCACGAGCAGGATAAAGTCGCGAGCGCCCAAGTTGAATTCGCTCGCGCGGTGATACTCCAGGCAGTTGAGTCGTGTATTGTGGCCGTTGCACCAGCCGAGCTGGAAGGGACGGCCACCAAACATGAGAAAGCCAAGCTTGTCGGCATCCTTGACGTCCTCGAGCTCCGGCGCACTCGCAACGTACTTGCTGCCCTCGGGAATGGGCGTGGCAGAGAGCGCCTCGAGCACGGGCGACGTAAGCTCGGACGGAACGTTATCCCAAACGTTGCCATAGGACTTGAACTCGGGATCGTTGACAGAGTAGATATGCATGTTCGCTCCTGTTCGTTTATGTGACAGTATGAACATTCTAGAACAAACATAAGCGATTTTAAACACTCGTCCCGACCACTCAGCAAAAAGGCGCCCAATGCGCGCGTTTTGGGCGATAAAGCCCTTACGCCTGCTGATAGTGCAGGTGCTTCTCGTCGATATCGGCCAGGTCGCGGTCGAGGTAGCGGCGCGCAAGCCAGTTGGCCATGGGGAGGTTCTGGTCCAGGTAGTTACCGCACTCCTCGGGAGCGGCACCGGGGACATCGCCCTCAAAGCCGGCGACAAACTCGAACAGCTCACGCACGAGCGGCAGGATCTCCTCGCTCGTCACCTCGCCAAACACAACCAGGTAAAAGCCCGTGCGGCAGCCCATGGGGCCAAAGTAGACAATGCGGCCCGACCACTCGGCATGATTGCGAAGGAACGTCGCGCCCAGGTGCTCGATGGTGTGGCACTCGGCCGTGTTCATGACCGGCTCCTTGTTGGGCGTGGTCAGGCGCAGGTCAAAGGTGGTGACGGCGGCCCCGGTCGCCGGATCGCGGTCGATGCGGCTCACATACACGCCGGGCTCAAGCAGCAGATGGTCAACGGAAAAACTCGCAATGCGCTCCATAGCAGATCCTCTCGGTAGTCAATTTGGGACGGGGCTCTTTTAGCTGGTTCGAATGGTCGCACCAATCATACCAGTCAAAAAAGTCCCGTCCCAAAAAGACAACTTAGCCCAAGATGCGAGCCATGCGTGCCTTAAACTCCACGAGGAAGCGCGGAGCATCCACGGTCAGTGCCACAAGCGCACTCTTGTCCGGATCGGACAGGCGGCGCTCATCGCAGATGGTACGACCGCGGTACTCGCCCAGCAGATCAACACGCAGGTTGCAGCCGAGCGCACCTACGAGCGTGGGGTCGATCGCCACGGCAACGGCCAGCGGATCGTGCAGCGCACAACCACCCAGGTAGGGTGCGTTCATCTCGTACGAGCCAATGTAGTGCTCGACCATGCTCGCAAATGCGCAGCCCGCCATGGTGCCCGAGCCCGTCCAGCCGGCAATGTCGCGGCGTGTGAGCACCACGCGATGCGTCACGTCCAGACCCACCATGGTGAGCTTACGGCCCGAGCGCAGCACCGCGTCGGCTGCCTCGGGGTCGCTCGCCATATTGGCCTCGGCGCCCGCGCTCACGTTGCCGGGCACGGTAAGGGCGCCGCCCATCACGACCACGCGGCCGATGGACATCATCGCCGCCGCATCGCGCTCCAGGGCGAGCGCCAGGTTGGAGAGCGGGCCAGTCGCTACGTAGACCAGATCGGGACCATAGGTGCGCGCGGCATCGATCAGATAATCGACCGCAGCGTTGCCGTCGGCCGAGGTCGCCCCCACCGGCTCGTAGGGCGACGCGGGCACGCTCGCGCCGCCGATGCCGTTCTTGCCGTGAATGAGCGCGGTGGACGCCGGCGGCGTATAGGGCTCAGTCGCCTGCAGAGGACGGTCGGCACCCAGGTACACCGGAACCTCGGGGCGACCCAGCAGATCGAGCACCGCAAGGCAGTTGTGCGCCGATTGCTCGACGCGCACGTTGCCAAAGCACGTGGTGATGCCCACGAGCT
The DNA here is from genome assembly GCA_900541715.1 of uncultured Collinsella sp. Classification (GTDB taxonomy): domain Bacteria; phylum Actinomycetota; class Coriobacteriia; order Coriobacteriales; family Coriobacteriaceae; genus Collinsella. The sequence continues at coordinate 3,713 of UQLI01000016.1, read as the reverse complement.
CCACCTCGGGGCTCGCGATGGCATAGGCCAGCGCCATCGCATCGTCCACACCCATATCCAGATCAAGGATCAGCTTCTTGGTTGTCATTGTTCTACTCCGCTTCTCCGTCTTTATCGTTTAACCAAACCAATGTTCAACTTCGGCGCGCGTGGGAATCGATTGCTGAGCGCCCAGGCGCGACACCGTCACTGCCGAGGCGCGAGCACCCGCGGCCATGCACTCAAAGAGCGGCAGGCCCTCTAGGCGAGCCGCCGCCAACGCGCCGATAAACGTATCGCCGGCGGCCGTGGTATCGACTACCGTACTCGAAAGTGCCGGCATGCGCAGCAGCTCACCGCCATCGCCGAGCGTAACCGAGCCGGCACCGCCCAACGTGATGACCGCAGCCCCGGCACCCTTGTCGAGCAGCGCATTGAGCGCCGCGACGCAGCTTGCATCATCCGTGGGCAGAATGCCCGTCAGAACCTGGCACTCGGTCTCGTTGGGGCAGACCAGGTCGACCGCAGGCCAGACCTCCGCAGGCAGCTCGCAGGCAGGCGCTGGATTAAAGACCGTATAGAACCCCAGCTCGTGAGCACAAACAAGCGCCTCGGCCGTCGCCGCAAGGTCACATTCGCCCTGGGCGATAAAGACGCTTCCGGCAGCCGGGGCAATCTCGCTGGCGTCGCCGTCGAGCTCATGGGCCACCAGACGCCTCAGCGCGCAGGCAACGTCCGCGCCCGCAAGCGCATGGTTGGCGCCCGGTGACAGTATGATGCGGTTGTCGCCCTTGCAGCGAATGATGGTCGCCGTTCCCGTCTCCACGTCATCGCGATGCACTACAAAGTCACAGTCCACGCCGGCGTCTTGGAGCCCCACCACGAGCGATGCGCCGAACGCGTCGCGACCGACCGCGCCGATCATGTGCGTGCACGCGCCCATACGCGCGGCAGCTACGGCCTGATTGGCGCCCTTGCCGCCGGCGTTGGTGATAAACCCGCTGCCGCCGACGGTCTCGCCCGCACGCGGTATGCGCTCGCACGCCACCGAAAGGTCCATGTTCATGCTGCCGAACACCGCAACGATGCCGCGATCTGCCATGGAAACCTCCTCATCTGCGGGCTTTGCACCCACCGTCGACCGTCGATTGCGCGCCTTCGCACCTCTATAACTTTAGTTCACTTTGATGTGAACGCACCCTTGAGGTTGCGCCAGCAGCAAGCATTCACAGGAGCAGGCAGCTACAATGAATACGTGCTGATTATTCTCGTCATTGGATGATGTTTTATGGAACAATTCTCGCAATCGGGCTCGCGCGGTCGACGCCGCACGGGCAACGAGCCGGCGCCGCACGAACGCGTGAAGAGCGAACGCCGTGCCAACGAGCCGCGACGCACCACGAGCCCCCATCGCGCTTCTGCCAACAACGCGGGCCGCGCCAACACTCCCGCCGCGGAGCAGACGCCTGCTCGCCCCAAGTCCCGCTACATCCCTGCACTCGACGGCCTGCGCACGCTCGCCGTCGTCGCGGTGGTGCTCTATCACCTTAACCTCACGTGGGCTCAGGGCGGCCTGCTCGGCGTCACGATCTTCTTTGTGCTTTCGGGCTATCTGATCACGCGCTTGCTGCTCAACGAAGTCGCTAAGACCGGCCGCATCGACCTCAAGAGCTTCTGGATCCGCCGCATCCGTCGCCTGGTCCCCGCCGTGGTGACCGTCGTGGTGGTGACCTGTGCTCTGTGCACCGTCTTCAACCACGTGATGCTCACCAAGATGCGCCCCGACATCCTGCCGTCGCTGTTGTTCTTCAACAACTGGTGGCAGATTGCCCAAAACGTCTCGTACTTCAATGCTCTGGGCGACCCCTCGCCGCTCACGCACTTTTGGTCGCTTGCCATCGAGGAACAGTTCTACCTGATTTGGCCGCCACTGCTGTTTGCCATGGTATCCATGCATGTGAGCAAACCCAACACGCGCCGCGTGGTTCTGGGCCTTGCCGCGGTATCTGCCCTCGCCATGATGGTGCTTTACAACCCTGCCGCCGACCCCAGCCGCGTGTACTACGGCACCGACACCCGCGTGTTCTCGCTGCTGCTGGGTGCCTGGATGGCCTTTATCCCCGATCGCGACCTGGCGCCGGTGCGTCTCGCTCGTCGTTTGGGGCTCGACCGCTTGGTCGGGGCCGCCAAGCACGGCAAGAACGCCGAGGGCAAGCCTGGCGAGAAGGCCGACGAAGCAGCCGAGACCGCCCCGGCACAGCCGAGCGTCCTCGTGCGTTTTTGGTCCTCGCCCGCATCCATCGATGTGTTGGGCGTCGTGGGTCTGGTTGGCCTTGCCGCCATGGTCGCGCTCACCAACGGCTACACCGCCTTCCAGTATCGCGGAGGCACGCTGCTGTGCTCGATCCTCACGCTCATGGTCATCGCGGCCTGCGTGCAGCCCCAGGGAATGGTTGCCCGCGCGCTGTCCGCCGAGCCGCTCGTATGGGTTGGCAAGCGCTCGTACAGCATCTACCTGTGGCACTATCCCCTGCTGTTGCTTATGAACCCGGTCGCCAACATCAACGATACACCGTGGTGGCAGTACATTTTGCAGGTGCTGTTGGTGGTCGCCGTGGCCGAATGCTCATATCGCTTTATCGAGACGCCGTTTAGAAAGGGCGCCTTTGGGCGCACCGTATCCGAGTTCCGCGACGGCACCGCCACGCCCGCCAACTGGGTGCGCGCGCACGTCCCTGCCTGCGCAGCCTGCGCTGTCGTGTTGGTCGTTGCACTGGGCGGCCTGATCTTTGTGCCCGAGACGTCTGCGCTGAGCGGCGAGGGCGCCGAAGTTCTGAACAAGGAAGCCAAGAACGCCGCACCCACCGACCAGCAGGCGGCCGACGACACCGACAAGGACAACGACGGCTTCCCCGACGGCTCCTACGACCTGTTGATGATCGGTGACTCCGTGTCGCTGCGCGCCGTTGATTCCTTTGACGGCGTGTTCCCGCACAGCCATATCGATGCCGAAAAGGGCCGACAGTTCGATGCGGGCCGTGCGACATTTGAGGGCTATCTTCAACAGAACCTTGCCGGCAAGATCGTGGTCTTTGCGCTGGGCACCAACGGCTTGGTAACCGACGACCAAATCGACGCCATCATGGCCGATGCAGGAGATAAGCGTATTGTGGTGTTTGTGAACACGCGCAGCCCGCAGCCGTGGGTTGGCTCTACCAACCAGGCCATCGCCAGCGCCGCTACGCGCTACAAGAACGTACGCGTTATCGACTGGTACGGATACAGTGCCAACCGCAACGACCTGTTCGATGGCGATGGCACGCATCTATCGACCACTGGCGTGACTGAGTACCTCAACTTGATCCACGATGCCGTCAAGAAGGACCTGCCCGTACACCCCGAGGATCACGTCAACGATCCGCAGCCGGCAGCCGTCAAGTCTGCCACCGACGCACTCGTCAATGCGCTCGCTCTCAAGCCGCACAAGCTGGGCACCGACAAGTAACCTGCAGCGCAAACTTCCCACATCCGGAGGGGGTGTCTGCCACGGCAGACACCCCCTCCGGCAGTTAGGGACACTCCTGGCGCAGCCAATGAAGACCTCTACGGATGAATTCCGGGCCGCTCCGTCGCTCCAGACATCGTTTCCGCGCCTCGTGCCTGCCCCAAACAATCAAAACAAGGTCGCGCGCGCAGACGTGGTGTAAGAGTGTCCTGAGGTCCGTCGCTGCAAG
>UQLI01000015.1 GCA_900541715.1 uncultured Collinsella sp. | reverse complement strand
CGGCGCGCTGGCGGACCTGTGGGCGGCGGCGCGCGACGCGGCGCTCGACATGGAGCGCGCGATCGAGGCGTCCCTGGAGGAGAACTGCCCCGCGCTGCTGGCGATGTACGGGTGCGGGCCCGTGAGCGCGGCCAAGCTCGCGGTCGCGGCCGGGGACAACCCGGGCAGGCTGCGCTCCGAGGCGTCGTTCGCGGCGATATGCGGGGCCTGCCCCATCCCCGCCTCGAGCGGCAAGACCGTGAGGCACAGGCTCAACAGGGGCGGCGACCGGCAGGCGAACAGCGCGCTGCACGAGATCGCGAGGCAGAGGGTCATGCGCGACCCCGAGACCGCCGAGTACGCCGAGAGGGCCAGGGGGCGGGGAAAGAGCGACAGGGAGGTCATGAGGTGCCTCAAGCGCTACGTGGCCAGGGAGGCGTACCGGGCGCTGATGCACCCGCACGAGATCAGGAGGCCCGAGGACGCCTCGGAGCTCGTGGCGGCCAGGCGCGCGGCGAAGGTCAGCCAGGTGAGGGCGGCGTCCATACTGGGCACCAGCGAGAAGTACATCTCGATGCTGGAGAGGGGCCAAAGGGAGCTCAAGCCCATAAGGAGGGCCTACGAGGCATGGGTCGAGGCCGGACTTCCGCTCGATTGGGACAGGCAGGCCTTCGAGGCCGAGCGCAAAATGGATTCTAAAAAACACCTTGCCAAATAGGAGCGTCAGGACGCAAGAAACCCCCGCCGCACGAAGTGCGCAGCGGGGGTTTCTTGCATGTCCGAGGACGTTCTGAAAAGTAACTTCAGGGCGGGCCCGGACGATAACAACCGGCTACAAGTCGATGTGCGATTCCTTGATCGGGAACGGCTCGGCGAAGTGACAGGCGCAGCAGTGACCCGGGGCAACTTCCTTAAACTCGGGAAGTTTCTCGGAGCAGATGCCCTGAGCGATCGGGCAGCGCGTGTGGAAACGGCAGCCGGTCGGCGGATCCAGCGGTGACGGCGGATCGCCGGCGAGGATGATGCGCTTGCGGGTCTTCTGGATATCAGGATCGGGCACCGGCACGGCAGACAGCAGCGACTGCGTGTACGGATGGTGAGGCTCGCTGTAGAGCGTCTTCCAGTCCGAAACCTCGACCATCTTACCCAGGTACATAACGGCAACGCGATCGGAGATGTGCTGCACGACGGAGAGGTCGTGAGCAATGAAGAGATAAGCAGTACCGAACTTATCCTGAAGCTCCTTCAGCAGGTTCAAAACCTGGGCCTGAATGGAAACGTCAAGTGCAGAGACAGGCTCGTCGCAGATGATCAGCTTGGGCTTCAGAGCGAACGCGCGGGCAATGCCGACACGCTGACGCTGACCGCCGGAGAACTCGTGCGGATAGCGGTTGATGTGCTCGGGGTTCAGTCCTACAACGTCGAGAAGCTCGCGGACACGCTCAATGCGCTCTTCCTTGGTGCCCACGCCGTGAATGGTCATGGGCTCGGAGACGATCTCGCCGATGGTCATACGGGGATTCAGCGAAGCATAAGGATCCTGGAAGATAAACTGCATCTCGCGACGCATGTCCTTGATCTCATGCTTGCTCATCTCGGCAACATCTTTACCCTGGAAGAACACCTTACCGGCGGTCGGCTTGGTCAGGCGCATGATGGTGCGGCCCGTCGTGGACTTACCGCAACCAGACTCACCAACCAGACCAAAGGTCTCGCCAGGATAAATCTCAAAAGAGATGTCGTTTACGGCAGAGACGACGCGCTTGGAAAAACGCTTGGCGAACATGCCGGACTCAGCGGGGAACTCCTTAGAGAGGTGCTCGACCTTCAGCAGCGGAGTACGCTCGTTGGTATCTGCCATTACGCCTCGCCTCCCTTCCTGGAATCCTTGCGCGTACGGGACGTCTCAGGAGCGTTCTTGAGGAACTCGGGGTCACCGGAGTAGTGGCACGCAGAGTAATGACCAGACTCGGTGACAACGCGCTCGGGGCGCTGCTTGCGGCACTTATCGGTCGCATAGGGACAACGAGGCGAGAACACGCAGCCCTCGGGCAGGTTCATGAGCGAAGGCGGGTTGCCGTGAATCGGCGTAAGCGGCTTCTTCTCTTCGATGGCCTGCTCCGGGATGGAGCGGATAAGGCCCCAGGTGTAGGGGTGGCGGCTCTCGTAGAAGATTTCCTCAGCAGTACCGAACTCGACGGGACGACCGGCGTACATAACCATGATCTTATCGGCCATGTCGGCGACGACGCCCAGGTCATGGGTAATCATGATGATGGCGTTGCCGTTCTTCTCCTGCATTTCCTGCATGAGCTCGATAATCTGAGCCTGAATGGTAACGTCCAGAGCCGTCGTGGGCTCGTCGGCAATCAGAATATCGGGATCGCAGGCAAGAGCCATGGCAATCATGACGCGCTGACGCATACCGCCAGAGAACTGGTGCGGATACTCATTGACGCGCTTCTCGGGCTCGGGGATACCCACGAGGTCCAAAAGCTCGGTAGCGCGCTTGAGCGCCTCCTGCTTGGAGTAGCCACGGTGCAGACGAAGACCCTCGCCCACCTGCTTGCCAATCTTATAGACCGGGTTCAAGGAGGTCATAGGATCCTGGAAGATCATCGCGATGTCGTTACCGCGAATGTGCTGCATCTCTTCCTCGGTCATCTCGAGGATAGAACGACCGCGATAGCGAACGTCGCCGCCCTCGATCTTCCCCGGAGGCATCGAGATAAGGCCCATGATGGTCATGGCGGTCACGGACTTACCGGAGCCGGACTCACCGACGACGCCAAGGGTCTCGCCGCGATCGAGCGTGTAGGAGACACCGTCGACAGCGCGAACGACGCCATCCTCGGTGTGGAAATACATCTTAAGGTCATCGACCTCGAGCAGATGCTGGCCCTCGGGAACCGGCTGGTCCTTCAGGTCCACATAGTTCTTGTTCTTCTTCATCCTTATGCGTCCTTCATCTTGACGTCGAGGGCGTCGCGCAGACCATCACCCAACAGGGTGAAGGCGAGCACCGTCGAGAGAATTGCCAGACCGGGCATGATCATCATCCAGGGAGCAGTCAGGAGATACTGCTGACCGTCCTGAATCATGGAGCCCCACGAAGGCGTAGGCGGAATAACGCCCATGCCGAGGAAGGACAGAGCGGACTCGGTCAGTATGGCGCCACCAATGTTCATGGTCGCGTAGACCACGATGGAGGCGACGGAGTTCGGGAAGATGTGACGTACAACGATACGAGCATCGGATGCACCCATCGCGCGCGCAGCATCAACATAGTCGTTTTCCTTGACGGTCAGGATCGCGGATCGGAAGACGCGCGCAATCGAAGGCCAGCCGAGAATACCGATGGCGATAAAGACGTTCTGAAGGCCACGGCCGATAACGGCGATCATGGCGACAACGAACAGCACGTACGGGAACGCCAGGAAGATGTCCGCACAGCGCATGATGATCGTATCCCAGATGCCGCCGTAGAAACCGGCCAGAGCACCCATGACCAGACCAATTAGCGTGGAGATCGCGGTGGCCATAATTCCGACGGACAGCGAAACGCGCGCACCGTAGATAACGCGGACGAGAATGTCACGACCAAGGGCGTCGGTGCCAAACGGGTGCTCTGCACACGGAGCCAACAGCGACGTCTCGGCCATAGTGGTCGAGTCGGAAGCCGTCGGGGAACCGAGCCAGGGCTTAGCCCACAGATCTGCGGTCAGGGCAACCACAACGACGATGATGATCCAGCAGACACCGATAACGGCGAGCTTGTTCTTACGAAGACGCTTAAAAGCGTCGCCCCACAGCGTGCGGGACTTGGCGGGAGCAGATGCGACCTTGGTGGCGGTAGCCTGCTCCTGAGACTGAGAATCAGTTTCCTGCATGAGACGTACCTCCCTTAGGCCTTATCCGACGGACCGCCAAGGCGGATGCGCGGGTCGAGGAATGCATAGCTAATGTCGACGAGCAGGTTGATCACCATGACGACGACAACGATGAGCGTAACGCCGCCCATAACGATGGGCCAGTCACGCATGCTAATGGCGCGATAGACCTCATAGCCGATACCGGGCCAGTTAAAGACCGTCTCGGTCAGGATGGCGCCCGAAAGCATGCCGCCAAAGTCGACACCAATATAGGTAACGACGGGGATGAGTGCATTCTTAAGCGCATGCTTGACGATGATCGCACGATTGGAGAGACCCTTGGCCTTTGCCGTACGGATGTAATCCTGGTTCATGACGTCAAGCAGCTGCGAGCGCATAATGCGCGCAGCATAAGCGGTCGAAACCGAAGCCAGCGTAATGGTCGGAAGCACATAGTGCATCCAATCCTGATACTGAGAGCTGGAACCGCCGGCACCCGAGATCGGCATGGAGATTGCACCGCCCGTGGCGTCCTTGAGGATGACGCCAAAGAACAGCTGCAGCAACATACCGAGCCAGAAGGCCGGGACCGCAACGAGGATCGACGTGGTGAGCGTTACCAAAATATCCCAGAAGGAATAACGCTTTACCGCCGAAATGATACCCGCACCGATACCCATGATTGCCTCGAGCACGATGGCGCACGCGGCAAGTTTGACCGTATACGGATACTTCTGGGCGAAGATTTCCGTAACCGGCAGCTTGCGCTGATACGAATTGCCCAGATCGCCATGAAGCAGGCCGTTCATGTAATACAAGTAACGGTCCACGAGCGACGTTTGAACGGGGTCGCCGTTCTCGTCAAGGATCGCGTTGCCGTCCTCGTCCGTCTGGACCAGGTGATAGCGAACGCGAAGCTGAAGCTCCACCTCGGGGGACAGAGCCTTGTCTCCACCGATCAGCTTGATCGGATCTCCCGGCACGATATTCTGGAGGGCGAACAGAATCAGCGTAACGCCCAAAAACACCGGGATGAACTGAAGCACACGTTTAACGATGTACTTACCCATACCACTCCCCTATCTAGGGATTAACCTAAATGGGATGCCGATCGCCAGACCGGCATCCCAAAATTACCATCAGCCAGTTTACCCCAGGTTAGGGAGAACTGTATGTTTCCCATGAGGTCTACGTAAATACTTGACCCTCACGGAAGCTGCAAACTCTTAGGCGAGCTCAGCGGTACCCAGATCGGCGTGCTTCTGCGGATCGACATAGAGGTGCTTGATGCGATCGGAGCCGGCGATGGTGTGCGTGTAGAACATAATCGGGATGACCGGGCAGTCGGCAGCGACCATTGCGTCGGCCTCCTGCATCTTAGCGACGCGCTCCTCGTCGTCAACAATAGTACGAGCCTCGTCGACCTTGGCGTCGAACTCGGGGTTGTTGTAACCGGAGCGGTTGTCGCCACCGAGGGAGTCGGAGTGGAACAGCGGATACAGGAAGTTGTCCATGATCGGGTAGTCGGCAATCCAACCCAGACGACCGAACTGATAGTTAAAGTTCTGATACTGCTCGAGCAGGGCAGACCACTCAGGGGTATCGGAGACAGCGGTAACGCCAACCTTGGCGAGGTCGCCGATGATGGACTCCATGATCTCCTTGTGACCGCCGTCCTGGTTGTAGGACAGGGTCACGCTAATGCCACGATCCCCGTTAGCGCCAGCGGGAGCAACCTTGTCGAGGTACTCGTTAGCCTTGTCGACATCGTAGGCGCAGAACTCCCACGCGCCCTCCTTGTAGCCATCGATGCCCGGAGGAACAATGCCGTCGGCAGGGGTACGGGTACCCTTGAAGATGGTCTTGCAGATGGCCTCACGGTTAATGGCCAGGGAGATGCCCCTACGCAGGTCGGCGTTGTTGAACGGCTCGGCCGTGGTGTTGCAGGTCAGATAGTACGTGGAAGGCTCGGCGCCGAGCAGCATGCGCTCGCCGTCACCCATGGTGTAGCCGTCCTTGGACACGCCGCGATCCTTCTTGGCGGCATCGATCTGAGCGACGGGAACGTCGCAGACATCGAGGTTACCGGCCTGGAACTCCTTGTAAGCGGTCTCCATGTCCTTGATGACCTGGAAGTGGATGCCATCGATCTTGGCCTTGTCGCCATAGTAATCGTCGAACTTCTTGACGTTGATCTCCTGGCCATCCTCCCACTTGCCGTCCATCATGAACGGGCCGTTACCGACCGGGGCAAGATAGAAGCTCTTGACATCGGACTCGGCGCACTCGGGAACCGGGGCCAGAGCCGGATGAGAGGCGACGAAGGGGAAGTCAGCGTAAGCGGAAGACAGCTTGACGACGAGGGTCTCATCGTCGGGGCACGTAACACCGGTGAGCTCGGTAGCGTTACCGGCAAGCAGGTCGTCATAACCCTCGACCATGGAAAGGTGATAGGAGACCTCGGAAGGACCGTACTCGGTAGCGATGGCCGACTTGGTGTTGACCAGACGCTCCCAACCGAGCTTGAAGGACTTGGAGGTAACGTCGTCACCGTTGTGGAACTTGGCCTTCTTGATCTTGAAGGTAAACTCGGTGGCGTCGTCGTTGGACTCAAAGGACTCGCAAGCCAGCGGAACGATCTCGCCCTTCTCGGCGTCGTAAGAGGTCAGAGCGTCAAAGAGCTGGTACTCGACCTGAGTGCCCTGGTCCTCCTGGACATTGTAGGGGTCGATGCAGACCGGGTTGTTGATGTAGAAGTTCAGCGTCGAACCGGACTCAGAACCGGAAGCGTCGCCACCCTTCTTGCCACATGCGGCAAGAAAAGCCATGGAGCTCGCAGCAAGGGTGCCGCCAACAAAGGCGCGACGACCCATAACGGGCTGGTGGAACATAGAATCAGCCATGCCATCCTCCTTATGAGATAGGACAAAGAAATGTTCAGTCGGACACATGTCGAAACAATCCGATCCGAACCATCAAAACGCCGCCCGCTGCTATGGCTGGTTATGCACAACGGACCAACGTTTTGTAATACAGTAGCGCATTTTATACACAATTTGGGGCTAATTCCGGTTAACGGTCGAGAATTTCTTTAGTTGGGCGAAGTATGTGGGGATATTTTGACTCTGTTACAAATATGTAAACAAAAAGGGTCCCGCACTTACGGGACCCTTTTTGAATATTTATGCGGCTCGTGCTTAGTAGCCGACGATGCCCTGCGGGAAGAAGAACATGCACAGCACGACGCACACGGCAAACACGACAGCCATGATGACGGTCAGGCGGTCGAGGTTCTGCTCCATGACGCCCGTGGCAGAGCTGGAGTTATACAGCGAGCTAGCGATCATATCCGAAACGCCGGTGCCCTTACCGGAATGCATCAGGACGAGAATCGTCAGCGCCACGGCAGAGACAGCCCAAACGACAAACAGAAGAATCTGGAACGGACCCATAGATAAGCTCCTTAATAGAACCGTTTAAACTCCAGTACTGTACCACAATCCCCCGCTCTCCCCTACCTGCCACTCAAGGACGGGGTGGAAATGGCAGAAATACCAAAAAGGGGGTTGTCCGGTTGTGGACAACCCCCTTACTAGAAAACGGTATTTGTTTTCTATTAGGCCTCGGTGGCGAGCACGCGGCCCGTCATCTCGGCGGAAGGCTCAATACCAGCCATGGTGAGCATGGTCGGAGCGATATCGGAAAGACGGCCGTCCTCGACACCGGTGAGCTTGGCCTTCTCATCAACGATGATGAACGGCACACGGTTGGTGGTGTGAGCCGTAAACGGATGCTTGGAACCGTCGGAAGCAACGTCAAACATGTGATCGGCGTTGCCGTGGTCGGCGGTGATCAGCGCAAAGCCGCCCTTGGCGAGAATCGCCGGGACAACCTTAGACAGGGCATCGTCAACGGCCTCGACGGCCTTAACGGCGGCGTCGAAGACACCGGTGTGACCAACCATGTCGCAGTTCGCGAAGTTCACGATGTAGAAATCAGCGCGATCCTCGTTGATGGCGGCGACAAGCTTCTCGGTAACCTCGGGAGCGCTCATCTCGGGCTGCAGATCGTAGGTAGCGACCTTGGGGGAAGCGACGAGCACGCGCTCCTCGCCCTCCTTGGGCTCCTCGATGCCGCCGTTGAGGAAGAACGTCACGTGGGCGTACTTCTCGGTCTCGGCGGTGTGCAGCTGCTTCAGGCCGTTGGCGGCGATAACGTCGGCCAGGACGTTCTCGGGGAACGTCTTGGGGAAGGCGACCTCGACGTCAAACGTCGGATCGTACTCGGTCATCGTCACAAAGTGCGAAAGCTTGATCTGCTCGCGCTCAAAGCCGTCGAACTCCTTGTCCGTGAACACGCGGGTCATCTGACGAGCGCGGTCGGGACGGAAGTTGAAGAAGATGGCCGCGTCGCCCTCGTGGATGCCCTCGTTGTGGGCAGCGAAGGGCTCGACGAACTCGTCGCCGCGCGGATCCTTCTCGTAGTAGGCCTTGATACCGGCAACAGGGTCGACATCGGCATCGGACGCGTTGACCATGACGTCGTAGGCACGCTGGATGCGCTCCCAACGGTTGTCGCGGTCCATGGCCCAATAGCGGCCCGAGACGGTGGCGACGCGAGCGTCGCAACCGGTCTCCTCGGAGATCTTCGCCAGGAAGGCGCAGAACTCACTCATATAGCCAGCGCCGGACTGCGGGTCAACGTCGCGGCCATCCATAAAGGCGTGGACGCGAACGGTCTTGACACCGTGCTCGGCAGCCATCTTGACCAGAGCCTCGACGTGGTTCATGTGAGAATGAACACCGCCAGGGCTCATAAGGCCCATGAGGTGGAGAGTCTTGCCGTCAGCCTTGACGTCGTCCATAGCCTTGACGAAGACCTCGTTCTTGGCGATGGAGCCGTCCTTGATGGCATTGTTGATGCGCGAAAGCTCCTGGAACACGATGCGGCCGGCACCGATGTTGAGGTGGCCTACCTCGGAGTTGCCCATCTGGCCGTCGGGAAGGCCCACGTCCTCGCCCGAAGCACCGAGCGTGGTGTGAGGATACTTCTCGTATAGGCTATCAAGGAAGGGCGTCTTGGCAGCGGCGACGGCGTTCTCACCATCGGCCGGAGCAAGGCCGCAGCCATCCATGATAATCAGGAGTGCAGGAAGATGACGCTGTGCCATATGTCCTACTCGCCTGCCTTGACGACCATAGAGGCGAAGTCGGCAGCCTTGAGCGAAGCGCCGCCCACGAGGGCGCCGTCAACGTCGGGCTTGGCGACGAGCTCGGCAATGTTGCCGGGCTTGGCGGAACCACCGTACAGGACGCGGATGCCGTCGGCGAGCTCCTCGCCGAACATCTCCTTGAGGGTCTCACGGATAGCGCCGCAGACCTCCTGAGCGTCCTCGGCGGTAGCGGTCTTGCCGGTGCCGATGGCCCAGATGGGCTCGTAGGCGACGACGACCTGCTTGGGGCAGGTGATCTCAAGACCAGCAAGGCCGGCCTTGACCTGGTTCACGACGTGCTCGACATAGGTGCCAGCCTCGCGGACCTCGAGGGACTCGCCGCAGCAGAAGACGGGAACAAGACCGGCGGCAACGAGAGCCTTGGCCTTGTTGTTCTGATCCTCGTCGGTCTCGTGGAAGTAGTCGCGACGCTCGGAGTGACCGATGATGCAGTAGGTGCAGCCAGCGGACTTGAGCATGTCGCAAGAGGACTCACCGGTGAAGGCACCCTTGGCCTCCCAGTACACGTTCTGTGCACCGAGGGCGATGGGGGCAGCCTGAATGCGGTCATGAACCGTGGTGATGTCAATGGTCGGAGGGCAGACGAGCACCTCGACGCCAGCCGGAACCTCGGGCAGAGCCTGAGCCAGCTCGTCGGCGAGCTTGGCGGCCTCGGCGACGTCGTTGTTCATCTTCCAGTTACCAGCGATAAGAAGGGTGCGATTAGGCATCGAGAAGCGCCTCCACTCCGGGCAGGGCCTTACCCTCGACGAGCTCCATGGAAGCGCCACCACCGGTGGAGATCCAGCTCATCTTGTCGGCCAGGTTGAACTTGTTGACGGCTGCGACAGAGTCGCCACCGCCGATGATCGAGGTGCAGTCGGCCTCGGCGACAGCCTCGGCGATAGCCTGGGTGCCGTGAGCGAAGTTGTCGAACTCGAAGACGCCCATGGGGCCATTCCAGAACACGGTCTTGGCGCCCTTGACAGCCTCGGCATAGAGCTCCTCGGTCTTGGGACCGATGTCCATACCCTCACGATCGTCGGGGATAGCGTCGGAAGCGACAACCTCGGGGACAGCGTCCTCGCCAAAGTGATCTGCAACACGGTTGTCGATGGGGAGCAGGATCTTGACACCCTTCTCCTCAGCCTTCTTGAGCATCTCGCCGGCGCGCTCGACCCAGTCCTCTTCCTTGAGGGACTGACCAACGGACAGGCCCTGAGCCAGGAAGAAGGTGTAGGCCATGCCGCCACCGATGATCAGGGTGTCAGCGGAGTCGATGAGGTGATCGAGAACGCCGATCTTGGAGGAAACCTTGGAACCGCCGACGATGGCGACGAAGGGGCGCTCGGGCTCGGCGAAGATGCCGGTCAGCGTGTCGACCTCCTTCTCGAGCAAGAAGCCAGCGACGGCAGGCAGGTAAGCGGCGGGGCCCACGACGGAACCCTGGGCGCGGTGAGCGGTGCCGAAGGCATCGAGAACGAAGACGTCACCATAGGAAGCGAGCTTCTTGGCGATCTCGGGATCGTTCTTCTTCTCACGCTTGTCAAAACGGACGTTCTCGAGAACGAGGACCTTGCCCGGCTCGACGGCGGCGACAGCCTCAGCAGCCTTCTCGCCGTAGGTGTCGGCGACAAAGGCAACGTCGAGACCAGAGAGCTCAGCGAGCTTCTTGGCGACGGGCTCAAGGGAGAGCTCGGGCTGGAAGCCGGTGCCCTCGGGACGGCCGAGGTGGCTCATGAGGATGACGCGAGCGTTGTGCTCAACGAGGTAGTTGATGGTGGGCAGGGCAGCCTTGATACGGGTGGTGTCGCCAACGACGCCATCCTTGATAGGCACGTTAAAGTCAACGCGGACGAGAACGCGCTTTCCGTCGACATCGATGTCGCGGACGGTCTTCTTGGTAAAGGCCATGTTTGCTTCTACCTTTCGTACGTGTCTGCCTCCCATTACGGCAGACGATTTCTTATAAAAAGGGCGCGACCCTAGGGTGTAAGCCCTATAAGGCCGCGCCCTTCTTTAGACGCTCAACGAGCTATTCGCTAAAAGCTAAATTAAGCAACGAACTTCTCGAAGTACTTGATGGTGCGGACCATCTGAGAGGTGTAGGAGTTCTCGTTGTCGTACCAAGAGGTGACCTGAACGAGGGTCTGGCCGTTGCCAAGGTCAGAGCACATGGTCTGAGTGGCGTCGAAGATGGAGCCGTGGGTCTCGCCGATGATGTCGGTGGAGACGATGTCGTCCTCGTTGTAACCGAAGGTCTCGGAGATGGTGGCAGCGTAGGCCTTCATAGCGGCGTTAACCTCGTCGACGGTGACCTTCTTGTCAACGACAGCGTAGAGGTTGGTGATAGAGCCGGTCGGCGTCGGGACGCGCTGGGCGGCACCGATGAGCTTACCGTTGAGCTCGGGGAGAACCAGGCCGATGGCCTTGGCAGCACCGGTGGTGTTGGGGACGATGTTGACGGCGCAGGCGCGGCTACGACGCTTGTTGCCCTTGCGCTGCGGGCCGTCGAGCGGCATCTGGTCGCCGGTCCAGGCGTGAATGGTGGTCATGATGCCGGACACGATGGGAGCGAAGTCGTTCAGACCCTTGGCCATCGGGGCGAGGCAGTTGGTGGTGCAGGAAGCAGCGGAGATGATGTTGTCCTCAGCGGTCAGCGTCTCATGGTTGACGTTGTACACGATGGTGGGCAGATCGCTGCCGGCCGGAGCGGAGATGACGACCTTCTTGGCGCCAGCGTTGATGTGGGCCTGAGCCTTAGCCTTGCTGGTGTAGAAGCCGGTGCACTCGAGAACGACGTCGACGTCGAGGTCGCCCCAAGGCAGGTTGTTGGCGTCGGCCTCCTTGTAGATCTTGATCTCCTTGCCGTCAACGGTGATGGAATCCTCGCCAGCAACGACCTCGTGATCGCGAGCGTAGTTGCCCTGCGTGGAGTCGTACTTCAGCAGGTAAGCGAGCATATCGGGAGAGGTGAGGTCGTTGATAGCGACGATCTCGGAGCCCTCATGACCGAACATCTGACGGAAAGCCAGACGACCGATGCGACCGAAGCCGTTAATAGCAACCTTTACTGCCATTGTGTCTCCTTTCGTAAGGCCCCCGCGAGCTACAGCGCCCGCCGTTGAGGCCCACAAACTAACCACTCGCCTAATATACCTTTTTTTTGACTTGAATTTCACGAGAATGCTCGAAATTGAAAATCAAATTTACGTTAAAACGTTTTAAAGAGTAAAACAGCAGTTCAATCCCTATATAAGCAGTTTCGCTCAACTACCTGTTTGCTTCAATGAGCTTTTCAAGCCTCAAAACTCGATGGTAGAGGGCCGACTTCGACAAGGGAGGGTCAGCCATCTCCCCCAGATCGCGCAGTGACAGATCAGGATAGCGCTCGCGCAGGTCGCAAAAGACCGCCAAGGCGTCCGGAAGCGTGTCGCGCAAACCCCGCTGTTCGAGCTCATCGATCAACGCAAGCTGATGCTGGGCGGCACCCGCACTTCTGGTCTGATTGGCCAGCTCGGCATTCACGCGACGGTTTACGTCGTTCTTAACCAATTTGACCGCGCGCGCTTCCTCGATCTCGGCAACGCTGCGCTTGGCGCCGACCAGCTTTAGAAGCTGCTCGATCTCCTCGGCGCTCTTAATGTAGACGGCAAAGGATCCGCGCCGCGCGTTAACGCGCGCATGGACCCCAATCTGCTCCAATAGATCGCAAAGCCCCCGGGCATACTGCTCGCCCTGCACCGCAATCTCCAAATGAAAATCGCCGCGTGGATCGGCCACGAAACCGCCGGCGATGAGCGCGCCGCGGATGTAGGCAAGCCTGCAGCAGGGACGGGCAACGATGTGCCGGGGAACACCAGCGACGAGCCCTCCCCTGCGGTCGAGAATGCCCAGCAGCACCAGAGCCTTGTCCAGGTCGGGCTGATCGGGCAGGGTAATGAGATAGTTACGGACCTTATGCAAGACCGATTTACGAACGGTGAATTCCGTTTTGAGCTTAAGGATGCGATGCGTCAGTGTGATCATCGTGCGCGCGACGGCACCCGTCTCGGTCGCGACCGTCAAACGATACCGCCCGGAGCCGGCCAGCGAAAGTGTACCGCTCACACGCGTCAGGGCGGCAAGCGTCGACAAATCGCAGTATTCACATTCGGGTTCGCAGCGCGCGAGCTCGTCACGCACCTCGGCGGTAAACGACATGCAGACCTATGCTTTCGTGTTGGCGCGCGACAGGTCGCGATGGGAAATACTCACGTGATACTGGGCACCTTCTAAATAACGTGCCGTGGCCTCGGCGATGGCAACGCTGCGGTGTTGACCGCCCGTGCAGCCGATGGCAATAGAAAGCTGTGGCTTGCCCTCCGCGATATAGCCGGGCATGACCGTATCGAGCAGCTGCGTCCAGGCCTTCCAGAACTCCTGGGTCTTGGGATGGTCCAGAACAAAGTCGGAGACTTTCTTATCGAGACCGGTCATGGTGCGCATCTCGGGATCGTAGAACGGATTGGGCAGGAAGCGAACGTCGATCATAATGTCCGCCTCAACGGGCATGCCGTGCTTAAAGCCAAACGAGAACACGTGAACGTCCATGAGCTGCTGGTCGGACAGCTCGGAGAACGCCATGCGCAATTTGTTGCGCAGGGCAGAGGTGCGCAGGCGGCTCGTGTCGATGATCATATCGGCTCGATCGCGCACACCCTGCAGCTGCAGGCGCTCGCGCTGAATCGCATCGGCCGTAGTCTCCCCCGGCTTGGCAATGGGGTGGCGGCGGCGGTTTTCGCTATAACGACGGATCAGCACCTCGTCAGAAGCCTCCAGGAACACGATGTCGCAGCTCATCTCGCGCTCCTCGAGTGCGGCAACGGCATCGAGCAGCTCATCGAACAAGCCCTGGCTGCGCAGGTCACAGGTGACGGCAAGATGCCTGCCCACGCCCGTATTGATGCCGACGAGTTCGGCAAGCTGGGCGATCAGACGCGGAGGCAAGTTGTCGATGCAAAAATAGCCCATGTCCTCGAACACATGCATGGCCTGCGTTCGGCCCGATCCGGACATTCCGGTGATGATGACGATATCGGGGATGCGCTCCGAGCGCTCCGCCGCATCCATGGCATCTCCCTTTTGCATGTGTGCCTCCTAAAACAAGCGCGGGACCCGGCCAGCGGATCCCGCGCGATCAATTGCCTTTATTGAGTATACCGCCCCAAGCGGATACGAGGCCTGTCTTACGCCTCAAGCGCAGCCTTGAACCAACTTGTAATACTCGTGGGGTGCGTGATGGCGGTGCCGACGACAACGGCCCAGGCGCCCGCATCAATCGCGGCGCGGGCCTCCTCGGGCGTGTGCACGCGGCCCTCGCAGATGATGGGGAGACCGGGGAATTCCTCGGTCGCCTGACGCAGGAGCGGCAGATCGGGGCCATCGGCCATGGTGCAGTCGATGGCGGCGACACCGTGAGAAAGCGTGGTGGATACCAGGTCGAAGCCCATATCAACCGCGCGGCGAATGTCCTCAATGGTGGCACAGTCGGCCATCAGGAGCACACCCTCCTCGTGCAGCGGGCGGAAGGTGTCCTCGACGGTCTTGCCATCGGGACGTGGGCGATCAGTGGCGTCAATCGCCACGATATCGGCACCCGCAGCAACGCAGGCGCGAGCGTGGCGCAGCGTCGGCGTGATGTAAACGCCCTCGTGCCCATCCTTCCACAGGCCGATAACGGGGACCTCGCAGCGGCCCTTAATGGCGGCGATGTCGGCAAGGCCCTGGCAGCGAATGGCGGCGGCGCCGCCGAGCTCGCAAGCGCGAGACATTTGAGCCATGGTCTCGGGCGTGCGAAGCGGCTCGCCCATATACGCCTGAACGCTCACGACGAGCTTGCCCTTCAGGGATTGAATCAAAGGATCGACGGTCATGTTCGACTCAACCTTTCTAAAAACAGCCTTCTGAGACACCGCACCTTGACGTTCAAACCGTCGCTCACGTACCGAAGTACGCTTCGCTCCTCTTTCACGTCAATCTGCGGCACCTCAGAAGGCGCACTTGGTAGTTATGTTTACTTCAACGACGCAAGAAGGTGTTCGGCGGCACCGATAAGCGGCGCGTCACCCTCCAGAGAACCGATGAGAATCGGCGTGTCCTGAAGCGGGTCGAGCGCCTGGCTGGCATAGCCCTCGTGCACCGAGTCCTTCCACGTCTGCGAGCGCCAATCGGGACCCTGGTGAATCACGCCTCCCGAAAGCACGATGACCTCGGGATCCAAGATGTTGGCAAGCGAGCCCAAGCTGGCGCCCAGCGCAAAGCCGGCGTCATAGATGACCTCGGTCGCCTTTTCGTCGCCAGCACGGCACAGGTCGTTCACATCGCGACCGACCGAAGGACGGCTGGGGTCGACACGGCCAAAGCGCTCATCGTACATACGACCAATGGAAGTGCCCGAAGCAACCGACTCAAGATGGCCGGAACGCCCGCAGGCGCAGGGGATGCCGGCGGCAGCCGAGCACTCGATGTGGCCCATATGGCCGGCAGCACCATGGAAGCCCTGCATCACGCGGCCGTTCTCGACATATGCGCCGCCGATGCCCGTGCCGATGCCCAGGCACAAGACGGAGAACTTGCCCTTGCCGACGCCCCAGTGGGCCTCGCCCAGAGCATGAGCCTGCACGTCGCCCACAACGGCAACGGGGAGTCCAAGGTCCTCGCGCAGACGCGGCCCCAACTGAACGCCGGACCAGCCGGGCATAATCTCGTTGGCATACGCGATGGCGCCCGTCTTGGGATCGACGACACCGGCGGCACCGATACCGACACCGAGGACCTCGACATCGGGATTCGCCTCGAGAGCAGCTTTGATGGACGCCTCGATACGCTGGAAGACGGCCTCGCCGCCCTCCTGGGCCTCAGTAGGAACCTCGGCCTCAAAAACGGGATGGGGCACGCTGCCGTCAGCCGGGTACTCCATGATGGCGGTCGCGATCTTAGTTCCGCCGATATCGACAGAGCAGACGTACTTGTTCTCCATGTCGTTCTCCTTCGGAGACAAAACAACAACTACAGGAAATGAAGGCGGTGTTATCGCCGCAGCTTGATAAAGGTTTCCCAGGTGCCCGAGGTTGGGGTGAAAGTGGTCGGGCGTTGACCTAATGGGTCACGCCCGACCACTTGAGCCTCAAGATCGGGTGCCTGGGGAAGCTTTACAGGAGACCGTTGTCCTGGAGGACCTTCTTAATCGCCTCGACGTTCTCGCCGGTCATGGCCTTCACCGGGCGCGGCATGGTCGGGCTGTCGAAGATGCCCATGAGGTTCATAGCGGTCTTGAAGGCGCCAACGCCACCGGCATAGCCCTGGACGCCCGAGGTGACATCCCAGATGTGGGAGATCTCGTTGAGGCGATCCTGCTCGGCCTTGACGGTAGCCCAGTCACCGGCCTGAGCGGCCTTCCACTGGCGCACGTAGCCCTCGGGCTCAACGTTGGCGAGACCCGGGACGGAACCGTCGGCGCCACCGAGGTAGGCGCCATCGACAACAACCTCGTGACCGGTGAGGATGCTCATCGGATGGCCGTTCTTCTCATTCTCCTGAATGAGGTAGCGGAACGAGATGTCATCGCCCGAGGAATCCTTGACGCCGGCCAGGACGCCCTCGGCGCCGAGCTTGGCAAGGAGCTTCCAGGGAAGCTTGGTGTGGACGCACACGGGGATGTCGTAAGCGAAGATGGGCAGGTCGAGTTCCTCGTGCAGGATGCGGAAGTGCTCCTCGACCTCGGTCATGCCCTGCAGGGCATAGAACGGGCAGGTGGCGACGAGGGCATCGGCGCCCAGCTCCTGGGCGACCTTGCCGTGCTCGATCATGCGCTCGGTCTCGGTGTCGATGATGCCGACCAGAACGGGAACGCGGTGATCGACGATGCGCACAGCCTCGGCGATGATCTGACGACGACGCTCGTCGGTGGAGAAGACGACCTCGCCCGAGGAGCCCAGGAAGAACAGGCCATCGACGCCGGCATCGATCATGCGGTTGATGCTGCGCTCAAAGGAGGCAACGTCGAGCTGGTGATCTTCGGTATCGGGAACAACGACGGGAGGGATAACGCCGGTGAATTTCTGAGTTGCCACAAGAATCTCCTTAGTTGTCTGGCGGGCGGCCCTATGCCGCCCACTCTTGTTGGCAGTGTCCAGGCCGTCTAGGCCAAAGAACACGGGTAGAACGTTTGGTTAAAGAAGTCGACGACTTCGTTTTCGAACGCATTGATGCGCTCATGAGCGTATTTGGCATAAATGATATGCCTCCGGTCACACTCAAGACCGTTGAAAACGGCAAGCTGGCCCTTGGGATCGCTCACGGTATCCATAAGCGATGTGCCCATGAGCACCGATCCGCGCACCCGAGACGACAGTGCCTCGAGGCCGACGGGAATTGGATTGGCAACCGCCGTGCAGGCAAGGCCCCGCTCGTCCAGAGC
This sequence comes from uncultured Collinsella sp., assembly GCA_900541715.1. GTDB lineage: Bacteria > Actinomycetota > Coriobacteriia > Coriobacteriales > Coriobacteriaceae > Collinsella. The sequence continues at coordinate 24,777 of UQLI01000015.1, read as the reverse complement.
AGAAACCGCCAGCGCGACACCGCCGCCAAGGCCCTCGCCCCACGCAAAAATGCGATCGGGGTCCACGCCATCAAGATTGCGCGCGACCTTCGCCAACGCGCAGCCCCAACGGACGCGCCTGACAAAAGCAGGCGAGGTAATCCCCTGCCGCAGATCACTGAGTCCAATCGCCTCATCGTCCAGTGCAAGCACGGCATACCCCATAGCGGCAAATCTCGTCATGTGATGCCAGCCACGCACAGGCCGATCGACGTCGTGGAACATCAGGCACAGCGGCACGCGCTCAGATACTCGGGCACGACCAACAGGCTCAATCAAACGAGCGTGGACCGCATCGTCACCGAGCTCAAAGGAAACCTCCGAGTAACGGGCGCAGGGGTTAGCAAAGTCAATCGCCGTAATGGCCAGGCCTTGAATCTCAAGATTCGAAGCGCATGTCTCTAAATCAGAAACATCTGCTTGGACATCACCGTGCCAGTCCCGATATTCTGCGAGCCTTGACGAAACCGTCCCAGTAATCCCCGCAAGCTCGGGGACAATCAACTCATCGATATTGCTCTCGCACTTAGACATGAGCCTCCCCTCCCTCGCAGAAAAACGGAATGATCGGATCATCAAAGTCCTGAATCTCCTCGTGGCCAAAACCTTCAAAGAACTCATGACGCTTTTCACAGGTCAGGTTGTTGTAGACCGCAAACTGCGTCGCCGGCGGGCAGACGATATCGGCTGTGCCCGTGCCAAACAGCACGGGGCATTTGACCATGGGGGCAAAGTTCTTGGAATCGAAGTACGCCAGCTTGGCATAGGCTTCCTCGATACGAGTCGAGTCCTCGTCAAACCAGCGAGACCAGTAGCGCAGACCCTCGTAGGCAATGTCGTCGGCATCCAAATCCCAGACCAGGCGGAAATCCGATAAGAAGGGATAGAGGATGGCGGCGCGATTGATGAGCTCGCTGTTAAGCGCGCAGGTCGCAATGCCCAAACCGCCGCCCTGCGACGCGCCGTTCACAAACACACGGGCAAGATCGATGCCCTCGAGCTCGCGAACGATACGGCACAGAATGCGGATATCCTGATGTAGGCGGACATAGTAGAGGTTGGCTGGGTCGCCGTCGATACCGGCGACGATATGGCCCGCGACCGTCGTGCCCTCAAATCCACCAATGTCCTCGGAGGGGCCTCCTTGGCCAGGACAATCGAGAGCAATGAGCGCCATGCCCATGCCCGCAAACGACGCTTGCTCAAACCAGCTGCGGCTCGCACCCGGATATCCATGGAACTGAAGTACCAATGGCACGTGCTCGTCCGAGACAGGTTTAAGGTACTTGGCATGCAGGCGTGCACCACACATGCCGGTATACCAGAGGTCGAAAAACCGACAGGTCGCGGAATCCGCAACCGAAGCCGCCTCAATCGCATAATCGAGCTCGACGGCGTCGGCCTCGGCCATGCGGTCCTTCCAAAAGAAATCGAAATCCGATGGACGGGGCATAGCGCCTCGATATTCACCAAATTGCTGTTGTAGCTCCTGAGCACTTGGCATGGCTCGTGAACCCAACCTTTCGAAATCGCAACGGAGGTGCGCCCGGTAAGGGAACCGGGCGCACGGGAGGGAAAGCGAGGCTACTCGCCGAGCTTGGGATGCAGCAGCGACGGCGCAGCGCCGAGCAGCATCTTGGTGTAGGGGTCCTGAGGGTGCTGGAAAACCTGCTTGGCCTCGCCCTGCTCGACGATCTTGCCGCCATTCATAACGATGATGTCGTCAGAGATATAGCGGACCGTCTGGATGTCATGGCTGATGAACACCATGGCCAGGCCGAGCTCCTTTTTAAGGTCGGTCAACAGGTTCAGAATCTGCGCGCGGACCGAAACGTCCAGAGCCGAGGTGGGCTCGTCGGCGATGATGGCATCGGGGTTCAGCGACAGGGCACGGGCAATTGCGACGCGCTGGCGCTGGCCGCCCGAAAGCTGGCCGGGAAGAACCTCGGCGGCAGAGCTGGGCAGACCGGTGAGCTCCAAGAGCTCCTTGACGCGCTTCTCCTGCTCGGCCTCGGTACCCAGGTTGTGGACGCGCATGGGGTCGAGCAGTTGCTCACGAACGACCATGCGGGGGTTGAGCGCCGTGGCCGGGTTCTGGAACACGACCGAGATGACGCGACCCATGTGGCGACGGTCCTCGGCGGTACGCTTGGTAACGTCCTTGCCCTTAAAGTAGACCTTGCCGCTCGTGGGGGCCTGCAGGCCGCACATGACGTTGGCGGTGGTGGACTTTCCGCAACCGGACTCGCCGACGATGCCGATGGTCTGTCCGGGCATGAGCTTAATCGTTACACCCTGGACGGCGTGAACCAGGTTGGGGTGCAGAATCGAGCCGGTACGGGTCCTAAAGGTGACGTGGACGTCATCAAGGAAGATGATCGGCTCGACGCCGTTGACTGCGGTCTCGCTCATCTACATCACCTCCGCGTGAGGGGTCAAACCATTTGCCTTGAGCACCTCATCGGGGAGCTCGGAATAGAAGTGCTCGGTGCCGGGCACGCGCTTGAAGACCGGACGGGTGTCCAGGCCAATGCGCGGATGGCTCGAGCGAGGTGCGAAGCGATCGCCCTTGGGGAAATCGCGCGGGCTCGGAACGGCGCCGGGCACCTGGTGCAGGCGGCCCGAACCGCTCTCGATGGACAGGACGGAACCCAGAAGACCGCGAGTGTACTCGTGGATCGGGTTGGTGAGCAGCTCCTTGGTGGGCGCCTGCTCGATAACCTGGCCAGCGTACATAACCGTGATGTTATGAGCGACCTCTGCGACCAGTGCCAGGTCGTGCGAAACGAAGATCATAGCAAAGCCGAGCTTGGCCTGAAGATCGTTGAGCAGCTTGATGACCTGCTTCTGGACAGTTACGTCCAGAGCGGTCGTGGGCTCGTCGCAGATGACCAGCTTGGGGTCGCGGGTAAGGGCCATAGCGATCAGAACGCGCTGACGCTGACCACCGGAAAGCTCATGCGGATAGCTCTCGAGCGTGCGCTTGGGGTCGAGGCCCACGAGCTCTAGGAGCTCCTCGGCACTACGGGTGCCGCCGCGCTTGGTGAGCTGCTTCATCTGGGCGGAAATGAGCATGGAGGGGTTGAGCGAGGACAGGGCGTCCTGATAGACCATAGCGATATCGGTACCGCGCAGGCCGAACCACTCCTTCTTGCTCATCTTGAGCAGGTCGCGGCCCTCCCAAAGAACCTCACCGGAAAGATGCTCGTCATCGTCGGTCAGGCCCATGATGGCCAGCGTGGTGATGGACTTACCGCAGCCGGACTCGCCTACCAGGCCCATGGTCTGGCCGGGACGGACATCGAAGTTGACGTGGTCGACGACGTTGATGTCACCGTGGTGCTCAAACTGGATGCAGAAATCACGGACCGAAAGGATCGGCTCAACGGACTCATCGGGCACATGGCGGTCGTTACGCTTGAGTTCGACATCACGCAGAGCGCCAAGACGGGCGGACAGGGACTGAGCCTGCTCCTTGTAAGCGCGAACGGGGTCGGAGACCAGCAGGTCGGCCTCACGGCGCTTGGAGGAGTCGGTCGGATCCAGGGCAGCGGAGGGAGCAGCGGCCATGGCGTCAGTAATGCCCTCGGAGAGGATGTTGAGTGCCAGGCAGGTGATCATGATGGCCAGGCCCGGGAACAGTGCCTGCCACCAACGGCCGGCAAGCACGCCACCGCGAGCGTCAGCGAGGATGTTGCCCCAGGTAGCGGTGGGCTCCTGGATACCAGCGCCGATGAAGGTCAGCGAGGCCTCGAAGATGATGGCGTCGGCGACCAGGGTAACGGTGAAGACCATAATCGGGGCGATGCAGTTACGCAGAACATGCTTGATCAAAATCCACGGAGCCTTGGCGCCGGAAACGATGACCGCGCGGACATAGTCCTCGCCGTACTCGGACACAATGTTGGCGCGCACGATACGGGCAATCTGCGGAGTGTACATAAAGCCGATGGCGAAGATGATCGACGGCACGGAGTTGCCCAGGATGGAGACGAAGACGGCCGCGAGGGCGATGCCCGGGATGGACATGATGATGTCCAAGATACGCATGATCGTCTCGGAGACGGCCTTGCGCGAAACCGCTGCAAGGGCGCCCACGACCGAGCCGCAGACCAGAGCCATGGCGGTGGCGCCAAAGCCGATAATCAGCGAGTAACGACCACCGTAGAGCATACGCGACAGAATGTCGCGACCCTTATCGTCGGTACCGAAGATAAATCCGTTGCCGGGAGCCTGGCGAGCCGTAAAGATCTCGACCGGGCTATAGGGGGCAAGAAGGGGCGCCAGAATCGCGGTCAGGGCGACCAGTGCCAGCACGACGGCGGCAATCTTAGAAGACAGCGTCATCTTCTTCCAGCCACCGAGCTTGAGCCCCTTGGAGGCAGCCTTCTCGAGCTGCTCGGTTTGCTTCTCTCGAATCTTTACCATAATCTACACCGTCCTGATGCGCGGGTTGATGAGCAGGTAGAGCATGTCAACCACGATGTTGATGATGATGAAGGCAAGAGCAACGACGATGACGACGCCCTGAACCAGGTTCGCCTCGTTGCCCTGAACGCCCTGCAGAATCGCGGTGCCCATGCCGGGGAGGTTGAAGATAACCTCGATGACGACGGCGCCGCCCATGAGGTAACCGATCTTAAGACCGAGGGTGGTGACCGGGGTGATCAGCGCATTGCGAAGAACGTTGATGCCGACGACGACCTTCTCGGGAACGCCGGCGCCGCGAGCCATACGGACATAATCCTTGTCGAGCTCCTCGACCATGGCGGTACGCACGATACGAGTCATCTGGCCCGTCAGCGGAAATGCCAAGGCGATAGCGGGCATGATCATACGTCCCAGATAGCCAACCGGATTCGTGGTGAAGTGAGGCAGAGCACCCGATGCCGGGAGCACCTTAAGGTAGGAAGAGAACAGCAGGATCAACAGAACGGCAAGCCAGAACGACGGGGTTGCCAAGCCGGCGATGGAAAAGACGCGGATCACTTGGTCCGGCCATTTGTCGCGATACAGTGCCGCGATGACGCCGAGCAAAAACGAAACGACCGCACCGATAGCAAGACCGATAAAGGTCAGCTGCATCGTGACGGGCAGGGCCGTGGAGATGCGCTTGGCAACGGAGTTGCGAGCAGCACCATAGGTGCCCATGTCGCCATGGATCAGATCGCCCATATAGCGCACGTAGCGCACGGGCCAGGGGTCGTCCAGACCATACTTCTCATGGTACTCGGCAACCGCCTCGGGCGAGGCACCGTCACCCAACGCCGTGTAGGCGGGGTCGGTCTTGGAGAACGACATAAGGAAGAACACCAGGACGGTGACGCCCAATGCCATGATCGGCAGCGCCACAAGACGCCTTCCAATCAAACGTAGCAAGTTGTTCACGTTCTCTCCCCTTTCTTTTGTCGGTAGGACCAACTGGTATATGAGTACGGATACTCATTACAAGACCCGAGCGACATCGTTGCCGCCCGGGTCTTTGTTTCAACTATGAGGATACGGTCCCAACGACCGACATCCTGCATACAGACTCAAGCGAGTCTTACGCCTTGACGGTCGCAACGCCCCTGAAGGACATGCTCGTCGTGCCGATGCCCTTGAAGCCATCGAGGGCCTCGCCGTTGGGTGCAGTGGACGGATCGTCCCAGGAAGCGGAGACGGTCTTGACGTGGACAACGGGGTACAGAACGGCGTTGTCGGCAATGATGTCGAAGCACTCGTTCCACTTCTTCTGCTGCTCGTCGCCCTCGGCGGCAAGAGCCTCGTCCATGAGGCCGTGGAGCTTCTGCCACTCAGCGGACTCCTTCCACGGGCAACGGGTCTGCATCCAGACGTTGTCGCCGTACCACCAGTTGAGCAGCAGGTCGGGGTCGGCGCCGAAGCAGGAAGGATCGCCAGGGGCAAGGAGGATATCGTAGGCCTCGCCGCCGTCGATGGCAGCGTAAGTGGCCGGCGAGGTATCGGTCTGGATGGTCACATCGAAGCCGAGAGCGTCGAGGTCGTTCTTGACCTGGGCGGCCATGCCCTTAATCTGCTCGTTGTCGGTGGTGCGCAGGGTGATGGCACCCGGGGTGATGCCAGACTCCTCGATGAGCTTCTTAGCCTTCTTGGCGTCGGTCTTGTACACCGTGGAAGCCTCATGATAGTTGGTGAAGCTCTTGGGCAGGTAGCAGCTGGCAGCGGTGGCAAGGCCGGCGAAGGTGTTGCTGACCATCTTCTCGGTGTCGAGCGCATACATGACAGCCTGACGGACCTTGACGTTGTTCCAAGGCTCCTTGGCGACGTTGAACATGATGAAGCGGGTGCCGAAACCCTGAACGTTATCGATCTTGCAGCCGGCGCTCTCGAGCTGGTCGACGGCGTCAGCGGTAACGAGCTCCATAACGAGCGTGGAGCCCTCCTGCTGAGCGGTAACGCGAGCGGTGGGGTCGGTCAGGATGCTGTACTGGATCTTCTTATCCTCGGCAGCATACTCACCGTTGTACTCGGGGTTGGGAACCAAGGTGATCTCGGTATCGGAGATAGAGTCGTACATCCAGGGGCCGGAACCGATCGGCTGCTTGGCGCGATCCTCCTCGGTCTGGGTGGCCGGGGTAACGCGGACGATGGCCAGACGATCCTTGAGCAGGGAGAAGTTGGGGACCTTAGTCTTGACCGTCACGGTGCTGGCGTCCTTGGCCTCGATGGACTCGAAGGGCTGGAAGAACGGAGCATAGGTAGCGGAAGCGGCGCAAGCGGTGTAGGAGGCAACGACATCGTCAGCGGTGACCTCGGTGCCATCGGAGAACTTGGCGCCCTTGCGGATGGTGACCTCGAAAGTGGTGTCGTCCACAGACTTGGGATCGTCGGTGGCGAGCTCGTTGAAGGTGCTGTAGTCGTGGTAATCGATGCCGTAGAGGCCCTCGACGACGTGCCAGTTAGCACCCAGGCCCACAGCGGAGCCAGTGCTGGCGGGATCGAAGCTGGACGGAGCGTAAGCGGAACCAGCGGTGATCACGCCGCCGCCACGGTTGGCGGAATCGGTGGAGCCGGAAGCGGAACCCTCGTCGCTAGAGCTGCCACCGCAGCCAGTGAGACCAAGTCCGGCGACAGCAGCGACGCTGCCGGTGAGGCCGAGGAACGAACGCCTGGACATACCCTTGTTGATGATGGCCATGTCTTCTCCTATCAATAGAGAATCTTACTCGGGAGCACCTAGACGTGCCCCCGCGCAACTTGCGGACGATATATACCTTACCTACCGACGAACCCAACTGAGGTGCCGCGCTCGGCGACCGATACATACATACGCTTGAACGGTATTTACTACCGTTCACCGAATTCATTGACAAATGATTCGCCAGACAGTATGTATCGGCGAGGTGAGATATCAGTCTTCGTCAACCCGCAGGATAGCAGGGTTTTCGCTTGGGTTAGTCAAACGTTTTAGCGTTAATAAAACCCGAAATCAGCAGGCAATCATGGCGAAATAAATGGTTGAAAATCGCGCAATCATGTATATCAGTTGTTTAGGCTCGTGTTTAGCTATCGGAATGGCCAGCCGCCGCCTCGGCGCGCTCGGCATTCCATGCAACGAGTGCCTCGTGGACCGCCTTGGCAACATCGGCAGGTATGCCGCGAACTTTCGCGATCTCTTGCTCGCTCGCCGCGCGCAAACGCTTCATCGAGCCAAAATGGCGCATAAGGGCACGTTTTCTGGTGGGTCCCACGCCTGGAACGTCATCGAGCACCGAAACCGTCATGGCTTTATCGCGCAACTCACGGTGGAACGTGATGGCAAATCGGTGGGACTCATCGCGTACCTGTTTAATTAGATAGAGCGAAGCAGACCCGGTCGGCAGCACGACAGGAGTCTCGTCCCAAGGCACAAAAACTTCCTCGTCGGCCTTCGCCAAGCCACAAACTGGTATATCGAGCCCAAGAGCCTCAAGTTGCTTGATCGCAGCGGTCAATTGCGGCTTACCGCCATCGACAACGAGCAAATCGGGGCGCGAGCCAAAGCGCTCGTCGGCCATGCGCTCGGGAGCATAGCGTCGTCCCAAAACCTCGGACATCGACACGAAGTCGTTTGCCTCGTCCAATTCGGCCTGAATTTTAAAACGACGGTACTGGCTCTTGTCGGCGCGCCCGTTGGTAAACACCACCATCGAGGCGACCGTAAAGGTGCCATGCAGTGTAGAGATATCGAAGCACTCGATACGCAACGGCGGCGATGGCAGCGCCAACGCACTTTCGAGCTCCAGGAGCGCTTGATTGGTGCGGTCGTCAGCGTACCCCGTTCGCATCATGTAGCGCATGAGGGCATGGCGCGCATTTTTGGATGCCATATCGAGCAGACGGTGCTTTTCGCCACGCTGCGGCCTATGGAGATGGCAGGAACGCTCACGCTTGCCCGCAAGCCACTCCCCCAGCGCCTCCGCATCCTCAAGCTCGACGGAAAGGTTGACCTCAGCTGGAATATCAGCCGTCTCGTCGTAATAGCGCTTAAGAAAGCCCGACTGGAGCTCTTCCTCGTCAACATCAAGACCCTTGTCGAGAATGAACTCGCAGGTGCGAACTGTTCGGCCCTCGCGAACGACGAAGACGCAAGCGGCGGAGATGGTCTCCTCGCGATAGAACCCGATGACATCGATATCGACACTGGAGGGAAAAACGACTTGCTGACGATCGTCCAGACCCCTGATGACCTCCAAACGACGTTTGACGCGTGCCGCGCGCTCAAAGTCGAGCGCCTCGGCGGCATCCGTCATCTCGGAGGTCAGCTCATCGACGACATCCTTGCGATGGCCCGACAAAAAGCGCTCGACACGCTTGACGTTCTTGGCATAGTCTGCCGGGGAAATCGCGCCGACACACGCACCCGGGCCGCGCCCGACATGGTAGTCAAAGCAGGGACGCCCGTTTTGTGCGCAAATCATATTGACGATGTCTTCCTCGCCCTTGTGGGACTCGATGGTACGGCGACAACGACGCCACTCCGCACAGGATGCAGAGCAGATGGGGATAACCTTGCGCAGCGTATCTATCGTCTCACGTGCCGCACGGCTATCGGTATAGGGTCCAAAATAGCGCGTTCCCGGCTTATGACGCTCACGCGTGTATTTGATCGCGGGATACAGGTCGCCCTTTGTAATGGCGATAAAGGGGTAGCTCTTGTCATCCTTGAGGTCGACGTTAAAGTACGGATGGTACTGGCCGATCAGGTTGCGCTCGAGTACAAGCGCCTCATGCTCGGTTTCGACAACGATGTAGTCAAAGCTCGCCACCAGCTGCATCATCAGCGGGATCTTTTGACGCTCATCCTGCAGTGTCACGTATTGACGCATGCGGGCGCGCAGGTTTTTCGCCTTGCCCACGTAGATGACATCGCCCTTGGCATCCTTCCAAAGGTAGCATCCGGGCTGTGTGGGAACGCGCGAAACCTGCTCGGCAAGCGTTGGTATGTTGTCGTGACCGGCCACGCGCACCTACTTGCGACGAAGCAGCGCCGAGACCTCGGGCATCTTAAGGACGACGGCAAGGCCAAAGGTAACAACAAGCGAGGCGACACCCGCAACGCAAACGTAGCCAAGAGTAATCAGAATCGAGCCGCCAAGTGCCCCGACAAAGTGTTCAAGCGCCCACATGACGCCGGCGCCTGCGGCAGCACCTAGGCCACCGAGCAAAAGGCCAAAGAAACCGCCATGTAGGATAGATTTGACCTGAAGGCCACGCAGGCGACGACGCAGCCACCACAGCGAACAGCCGACCAAGATCACGTAGTCGACGACATACGAAAGCGCGATTGCCGGCATACCGAAGCCCAGCACAACGCCAAACAGCAGAACCGAGCCGGCCTGGCCGATGGCGGAATACAGGCAATAGCGGCTATAGGGCTTCATGTCGAGCAAGGCAGAGAAGCTCTTCTGCATCAACACGACCACGCCGTAGAGCGGCAGCGAGAGCGCCAGGTAGACAAGGTACTCGGACACCAGCGCCACGCCGGATTCATCGAACTTGCCAGCACAGTAGATCATATTGAGCGGACGTGCGAAGACAATCAGGTACAGTGCGAACGGAATCAGGAAGAACAGCATCTGGGCGACGCCACGCGAAATGCCCGTGCGAACGCTGTCGTAATCCTTCTCCTGTGCGTCATGAGAGAGCTCGGTATAGAGCGCCGTCGAAAGCGAGGCGGCAATCAGCGCGTAGGGCAGCGTGTACCACAGGCGCGCATAGGCGATGACGGAAGGACCCGTCTCGGGCTGGACCACCAGCGCGGCAGCGTTGGTGATAGAAGTCGAGACAAACATGCACACCGTGGCGAGCAGCGTCGGGATACCGAGCGCAATCGTCTGGCGCAGCGCGGGGTCCTTAAAGTCGATATGGATATGGGGATGCACGCCGTGCTTGCCAAGCGCGGGAATCTGACATGCCATCTGAACAAAGACACCGAGGGTCGTACCGGCCGCAATCAAGATGATGCCGGCACGTTCGCCAAACTGTGCGGACACGGGCGCAAAACCCATAAAGCTCGCAATGACGATCACATTGTTGAGGACCGGGGCAAACGTCGACCAGAAGTAGTCGCGGTGTGCGTTGAGAACGCCCGAGAACACCGAGCCCAAACCATAAAACAGAATCTGGATGGCAAAGAAACGGAACATGAACGCAGCGGTATCCATGCTGCCGCCGTCACCCGAAAGGAACGATTGCGTCCAGATAAAGCCCGGGGCGAACACGGTCCCCAGCAACGAAATGCCACCCAGCACCAAAAGCAGAATGCCGAGCAGGTTGCCCACGTACTCGTTCGAGGCCTCGCGACCCTGCTCACGCCTCACGCCCATGTACACGGGCAAAAACGCCGTCACGAGCATGCCGCCCATCACGAGTTCGTAGAGCATATTGGGCAGGTTGTTGGCGACCTGATAGGAGGACGAGAGTAGCGACATGCCGATAGCGGCCGCCATTGCCCACGTGCGGATAAAACCGGTGACGCGAGACACGATGGTCAGGATGGTCATAAGCCCGGCGGAACGACCAACCGTGGAGTAGTCCGACGAGCCCATGTCGTCAGTGTCATCTCGCGACGAAGAAGCTTCGGATGAGGGTGTCTGAGGCGCAGATTCTTTTGCAAAATGAGCTCCGCGCTTCAATTCTTCCTGCGGCATCGCTCAGTCCTCTCTCGTAATCGCGGCAACCGTCGCCCCGCAAAATGCAATTAAATCATCGGGTGCAAGCTCGAGCTGATAACCACGCTTGCCTCCCGAAATAAAAATGGTATCCCAAAGGACACATGTCTCATCAATGAGCGTCCGGTAGCGTTTTTTCATACCGACCGGGCTGCAGCCGCCGCGAACGTAGCCAGTCGCCGCAAGCAAATCCTTCACATGCATCATGGCCAAGGACTTCTCCCCCGCGGCACGCGCGGCGGACTTTAGATCGAGCTCGTCGGCAACAGGGATACAGCACACGACATAGTCGTTGGACGGTGTCACGCAGACCAAAGTCTTAAATCCTTGACCGGGCTCCTCGCCAAGCTGCTCCGAAATCGCGACACCCAGGCCCACCGACTCATCACCATCGTCTTCGTACGTATGTAGAACATAGGAAATGCCGGCGCTTTCCAGCTCGCGCATCGCATTGGTTTTTGGCGTCTTTACAGCCTTTGCCATGACATATCCTTTCCCTCGCATTCGGACGCAAGGATTAAGTATATGTCCAATTCGGCTGCATACGTCACTTCGGCACAGCAAGCGCCATCGAATCACAAGGAGTCGATGGCGCCCATAAACTGAATCGCCTATTTATTGAGCATCAAGTTGAGCCTGACGCTCCCGGTCACGCCTGAGCAACGGCGCCAAAAACTTGCCCGTATAACTCTGCGGACAGTCCGCAACCTGCTCCGGTGTGCCCGAAACCACGACGGTTCCGCCGCCGTTACCGCCCTCGGGACCCATATCGATCAGGCGGTCGGCAACCTTGATGACATCAAGGTTGTGCTCAATCACCAGCACCGTGTTGCCCGCATCGACCAAACGCTGCAGCACATCGAGCAGCTGGCGGACGTCCTCAAAATGAAGACCGGTCGTCGGCTCGTCCAAAATATAGAACGTCTTGCCCGTCTGGCGTCGATGAAGCTCCTTGGCGAGCTTCACACGCTGCGCCTCGCCGCCCGAGAGCGTCGTGGCGGGCTGGCCCAGGCTCACGTAGCCTAAGCCTACATCGTACAGCGTCTGGAGCTTGCGCTTAATCTGCGGGATATTCCCAAAGAAGGCCAGCGCCTCGGTGACGCTCATGTCGAGCACGTCCGAGATGGTCTTGCCACGGTAGGTGACCTCGAGTGTCTCGCGGTTGTAGCGTTTACCGCCGCAAACTTCGCAGGGGACGTAGATATCGGGAAGGAAGTGCATCTCGATCTTGATCTGCCCGTCGCCCTTGCACGCCTCACAGCGCCCGCCACTCACATTAAAGGAGAAACGACCCGGCGAGTAGCCGCGCGCCTTCGACTCCGGCGTACTCGCAAACAGTGCGCGAAGATCATCCCACAGGCCGATATAGGTAGCAGGGTTGGAACGCGGCGTACGGCCAATCGGCGACTGGTCGATATCGATAACCTTATCGATACACTCAATGCCCTCGATTTTCTTATACGGACCCACAGGGCGCGTCGAGCGGTGAATGGCATTCGTAAGGGCAGGCGCAATGGTGTCGGTAACCAGGGAGCTCTTGCCCGATCCCGACACGCCGGTAACAACCGTAAGCGTACCAAACTCGATCTTGGCAGTAACGTTTTTGAGGTTGTTGGCTCGAGCGCCCGTAATTTTAAGGCAGCCGCGACCGGGCTTGCGCCGTTCATCAGGCACCCGAATCATTCGTTTGCCGGTCAGGTAAGCGCCCGTCATCGACTCAGGACACGCCATGATATCAGCAGGCGTTCCCGCCGCGACTACGTGCCCGCCGTTGACACCGGCGCCGGGCCCCATGTCGATCACGTAGTCGGCGGCACGGATTGTATCCTCGTCGTGTTCGACAACGATAACGGTATTGCCGATATCGCGCAGGCGCTCGAGCGTCTTAATCAGGCGCTCGTTGTCACGCTGATGAAGACCGATCGAGGGCTCGTCCAGAATATAGAGCACGCCCATGAGACCCGCGCCGATCTGCGTTGCCAGTCGAATACGCTGCGCCTCGCCACCGGAAAGCGTCGCCGAGGCACGATCGAGCGTCAGATAGTCGAGTCCAACATCGACCAGAAAACGCAAGCGCTCCAGGATTTCCTTGACGATACGGCCGCCGATAAACTGTTGGCGCTCGGTGAGTTCCAGGCCCTCAAAAAACTCGAGCGATTCACGGCACGACAGGCAACAAACCTCGTAAATGGACTTGCCGCCCACGGTGACGGCAAGCATCTCGGAGCGCAAACGAGCGCCGTGGCAGGTCGAGCACGGCTCCTCGCGAATGTACTTCTCCAGGCGCGCCTTGGTGTTCTCGTTCGTCGTCTCGGTATAGCGTTCGTACAGGATGTTGCGAACGCCCGAAAACTTGGTATCCCACTGGCTGCGACGCCCATCGAGCTTTTGATAGTCGACCGAAATCTTCGTGTCGCCCATGCCATCCAAAAACGCACGACGCACGCGAGGGGGCAAGTCCCCCCACGGCGTATCGGCGCTCACCTTAAAGTGTTTGCAGACCGCAGCAAAAATCTGCGGATAGTAGTTCGAATTGCCAAACAGGCTACCAAAGACTCCGTCGGCAATGGACTTCGAGGGATCCTCAATCAGCGCCTCGGCATCAACGGTTTTCTTAAAGCCCAGGCCGTCGCACTCAGGACATGCGCCATAGGGAGCGTTGAACGAAAAGTCGCGGGGTTGTAGGTCGTCGATGGAGTGCCCGTGCTCCGGGCATGCCAGAGCCAACGAATACTCCAGTAGCTCGCCCTCGGTCCCCTCGGGAGCGTCGCGATCGGGCAGCATGTATACGTTCACATTACCGTGCGCCAAGGCAGTCGCCTGTTCAACAGACTCGGCGATACGGCCCAGAGAATTCTCACGGATCACGATGCGGTCGACTACGACCTCGATATCGTGTTTGAACTTCTTGTCCAGATCGATCGGATCATCGAGCGAGCGCACTTCGCCGTCGACACGCACGCGGCTAAAGCCCTCGGCGCGAAGGTCCTCAAACAGTTTGGTGTACTCGCCTTTTCGCCCGCGCACCACCGGTGCCAGCACAAACGCGCGGCGACCCTCCCCCGCCGCCAAGACTTTGTCGGCAACCTGGTCGGTCGTCTGGCGCTCAATGACGCGGCCGCATTCGGGACAGTGCGGGGTGCCCACACGGGCGAACAGCAGGCGCAGATAGTCATAAATCTCGGTTACGGTGCCAACCGTCGAGCGAGGGTTTTTAGACGTCGTCTTTTGGTCGATCGACACCGCCGGCGAAAGGCCGTCGATTGAATCCAAGTCGGGTTTGTCCATCTGGCCCAAGAACTGGCGCGCATAGCTCGAAAGACTCTCGACGTATCGACGCTGGCCCTCGGCATAGATAGTGTCAAATGCCAGCGAACTCTTGCCCGAGCCAGAAAGACCGGTAATGACCACGAGTTGGTCACGCGGAATGGAAACATCGATATCACGGAGGTTGTGCTCACGAGCGCCGCGAATAACGATAGAAGAATCAGACATGGAAGCTCCTTGCCTCCTATTGCATCGAATCATACTGTCGATGAGTTTAGCGCACTCGACGCGCACAGATGTTCGTAATACAAGATTCGCAGACCTTTAGCTTTGCGTATCGGGTGCTTTGTTTCTCGAAATGTCGTGGAAAGGTTACAGTAATCTACTACTGAACTTAATTTGCTGTAACAGAGGAACGTCCATGACCGAAGATATCCCCCTTGAAATCACTTCGAGCGACATGGCCAATCTGCCCATATTCATCGCCGTCCTTATCGTGGCCACCGTCGTCGTGCGCGTGTATTTTTCAATCAAACACAATGAAAAGCCGCCCATTGCCCGCGTCTTTTGGTGCGCGACGCTCCTCATCCCGCTCGGCATGGTAGCTGCATGGATTACGAATCAATTGCTCGTAAATGAGGACAATTCCCTATGGGTCCTTTCTTATTCGGCGCTCGGTGCTACCGCCGTCATACTTCTTGTCGAGCCCTTGGTTTCGGGACTTATCGACCAAACCGATCTTGCGACGGGAACGGTTGCCTGTATTTGCCGTGACATCCTTGTCATCGCCGCTGTTTCAGCGCTCTCGTTCGTTTCACTCGAAATTGCCTGTAACGAAACGTTCTATCGCATTCCCGCCAACTCATTCGGGTTTTCCGTCGGGCTGCTCGCGACGGTTCTGCTCTCCCTTTATTTGCTGGGACAGCGTCATGGAGGCGTCATGGCCCTCGTGCCCGTCGCCTGTTGCATCCTTGGCATTGCCGAGCACTTCGTCATAACGTTTAAAGGCGAGGCCATCCTGCCAAGCGATATCTTGGCCCTTGGCACCGCAATGGAAGTGAGCGAGGGATACGAGTTTACCTTTACCGCCGGAATCGTAACCTCTCTAGCCCTGCTGGAGATTTCCCTGGGGCTTCTTTCGCTTATCCGACCGAGAAAGCTCCGTACGCCCACCCATGTCTTCCCCGCAATCGCCGCTAACCTCTGCGCTTTTCTGCTAGTGACCGTTGTGGGGCTCTCGGGCTTTTCCAGCATCGACTTGGAGCAGGCGCTGAATTTTGGATTTGACCGTTGGCAGCCCATCACCACGTATGCGTCTCAGGGTTTTATCACTTCGTTCACCGAAATGGTCAACGAGTTGCCCATTGAGAAGCCCGAAGACTATACGCCCGATGAGGCGCAGAGCATCGAGCAGGAGCTCGCCGCCACCTACGACAGCACGTATGGCTCGAGCGAGCAGCGCGCGGCGGCCGTTGCCCAGTTCAATGAAATCAAGCCGACGATTGTTGCCGTCATGAATGAGAGTTTTAGCGACCTTTCGTGCTTTGAGCAGCTCCAGGCGGCCGGGTACACCGGCCCCGCATTCTACAACTCGCTTCCCGACACACTTGTTCGCGGCACCATGCTCGCTTCGGTCGCCGGTGGCGGAACGGCGAACTCCGAATTCGAATTTTTGACCGGAGCGACAACGGCCTTTGTTGGATTGGGCAAAATCCCCTATCAGCTGTATCAGATGAATGGCGTCAACAGCCTGGCAAAGGACCTTAAAGAGCTTGGGTATACCGCTACGGCTATGCACCCGCAAAACCCCGTCAACTACCATCGAGATAAAATCTATCAGCAGCTGGGCTTTGGAGACTTTCTTTCAATCGGCGATTTCGAAGGTGCGTCCTATTACCATGCCGGCGTATGCGACTACGTCACCTACGACAAGATACTCGACCTGCTTAGAACCGACGAAGCCCCGCAGTTCATCTTTGACGTCACGATGCAAAATCACGGCGGCTACGACTATGGCACCGTTCCCGCCGAGGAGCTGACAAACTATTGGGTTGAGGGAGCCAGCGAGGGTGCCAATAGCGCGCTCAACACCTATCTTACCTGCATCAACGCATCCGACCGGGACCTCAAGTACTTTATCAACGAGCTCCGCAATATCGGCAGACCGGTTGTCCTTGTCTTTTTTGGCGACCATCAGCCGAGCGCCGCAACGACTCTCAACGACGAGCTGTACCCCCAGGAAGATACGGCAAGCCACGCTTTCCGTATCTATCAGTCGACATATTTTGTCTGGGCTAACTATGAAATCGCCGGCAATACCGAGCTCAACGTCTACGACACCGTCGGGGCAAACGAGATTGCAGCCATTACCCTTAATAAGATCGGCGCCCCGCTCACCGACTATCAAAAGGCTCTGCTTGCAACAAGGTCAGATGTGCCCACCATCAATGTCGCCGGCTACCTTGGTGCCGACGGGCTGCGCTACGACTTGGAATCTGAAGACAGCCCATACGCCTCGACGATCGACAAGCTGCAGCGCATGCAATACCTCGAGTTCGCCAGCAAAGTTCAGTAAGCCCGCCCATTCGCTTGGACCCATCGTATTGCAAGCACGCTCGGCCCAAATGCATCGCAAATGACTCCCGCTCGCAAACGAGGGTACAATGACGCTCGTGTCACATCACGGGGCTCCGGCCCCAACATATACAAAGGAGTCATACATGGGTTGCGAGCACGCACAGGCCGCCGGCGGACAAACGTCGCCGTCGCAATTTGAGGAGAACACGCTGTCCGAGGTCAAACGCGTCATCGCCGTGCTTTCCGGCAAGGGCGGTGTCGGCAAGTCGTTTGTCACCGGTGCCATCGCCACCGAGCTTGCCCGTCACGGCCACAAGGTCGGCGTCCTCGATGCCGACATCACCGGTCCCTCTATCCCCAAGATGTTCGGTATGAGCGGACGCCACGTCCATGCCCTTGGCAACCTTATGCTGCCCGAAATCTCCGAGCACGGCGTCAAGGTCATGAGCTCCAACCTTCTGCTCCAAAACGAGACCGACCCCGTCCTTTGGCGCGGTCCGGTCATCGCGGGCGCCATTAGGCAGTTCTGGAGCGAGACCTCGTGGGGCCCCATCGACTACCTGCTGGTCGACATGCCTCCGGGAACAGGCGATGTCGCGCTCACCGTCTTCCAGTCGCTGCCCGTCGACGGCATCGTCATCGTCACGAGCCCGCAGGATCTGGTCTCGATGATCGTCGCCAAGGCGGTCAACATGGCCGAGAAGATGAACGTCCCCATTCTGGGCATTGTCGAGAACATGAGCTATATCGAGTGCCCCGACTGCGGCAAGAAGATCGAGGTCTTTGGCAAAAGCAAGCTCCCCGAGGTCGCAGATCGCTATAACCTCGACATCTTGGGCCAGCTTCCCATTAATCCGGCACTCGCCGAGGCCTGCGATAAGGGCGAGGTCGAGACCGCGCTGCCCGATGGCATGTTGCCCAAGGCAGTCTCTGCCGTCGAGGCCATTACCCCGCACGAGACCGACGAGGCCTAAGTGAACACGAGCGCCTTCTATGACGTCCTGGTAATCGGCGGCGGGGCTTCAGGCCTCGCCGCCGCCATTACGGCCGCACGCGCTGGCAAAAGCGTCTGCATCGTTGAGCGCGATGTCGCCTGCGGCCTTAAGCTCCTTGCGACCGGCAACGGCCGCTGCAACCTCTCCAACGAATCGATTGATCCTCAGCGGTATAACCACCCCGCATTCGTCGAATCCGTCATGGGCCCCCAGCCCGAACAAGAGCTTATGGGTTTCTTCTCCTCGCTGGGCATCATGACAACCTCCGAGGAAGGCCGGCTGTACCCGCGCTCCCTTCGCGCCGAATCGGTGCGCGACGCACTTCTCAATGTTTGCAACCGCCTGGGTATCACCTTAATCTGCGGAGCCAACGTTGCCTCGGCACACAAAGCTTCCGAAGGCTGGGCACTCCAAATAGACCGTCCAGCGCGGGCGCTCAAGGCAAAAAAGCACGACGACCGAAAATCGGAGCTCCGCTCGCTTCGGAAAGCGCTCGCCGATGTCCCTCGCAAGAACGAGGCCCTGCAGGCACATGCCGTAATTATCGCCACGGGCGGCAACCCCACCGGTATCGCCGATACGTTTCGCCTCCCCCTCACTTCGCTGCGCCCCATCCTCTGCCCCGTATCGGCAACGGTCGTCGGCGATCGGGCGGCACTCAAGACGTTGGATGGCCTGCGCGTCCGCGCCCACTTGACGCTCGCCCGCAATCATAATGAGCTCTGGCACGAAGACGGTGAAGTCCTGTTTCGAGCCTTCGGTATCTCGGGCGTCGCTGTCTTCAACCTCTCCCGTCGTATCCAGCACGGCGATACGATCCTGCTCGACGTTTTCCCCGACCTCTCCAAAGACGAGATGCTCGATATGCTCAACCGGCGCGTTGAGCTGCTCGGTGGCTTTTCGCCCCGCGATCCTCGTTGGCTCGACGGCATGCTCGCCCCGCAACTCTCCCGCGTCGTCTGCACGGCGTTCGAGCAGTGCCATCCAGGCTCCAACGATGTCATCCACCTGGTCTCGATCCTCAAGCACTTTAAGTTGCTCGTCGAGGGAACAGCCGAGGAGCGCTCGGCGCAGATCACGCGTGGTGGCGTGCCCATCGAGAGCGTCTCAGCTCCCGACCTCTGCGTGAGCAACGCGGCAGGCGCCCCACTTTACATCTGTGGCGAGGCACTCGACATCGATGCTGATTGCGGCGGTTTCAACCTTGCGTGGGCTTGGATCTCGGGTATTCGCGCTGCAAGCAGCCTATAGCCGCGCAGTCTATAATCAAAACGCATTCGGGCCGTCTGGAACACCGGGCGGCCTCTTTCTTGCATCTAAGGAGACCTCGATGATCGAAATCACCCAAGTCCACGCGTCACTCGATGAGGCCGGCGACGAAACCGCCTGTCTTGCTATTGGTAGACGCGCCGTCAAACGAGCCCTGCGATGCGAGGATTCCCAGATTAAAGCCATTGAGCTCCATCGCAAGTCAATCGACGCCCGTAAAAAGCGAGATGTCCATTTTATTTTGAGCTTTCGAGTTGAACTGACAAGCTCCCGACTCGAGCAGGAGGTGGTCGACCGCGTCGCCGAGCGCGACCGCTCGCGCATCCGCATGGTAGACGGCGAGGCGCCTTCATTCCCCAACCCTGTCCCGAATGCACCCAAGGAGCGTCCCGTCGTTGTCGGCGCCGGTTGCGCCGGTCTCTTCGCCGCCCTGACCCTTGCCGAAGCGGGCCTTAAACCCCTGCTCATCGAGCGCGGCGACCCCGCACTTCGCCGCTCTGAAGCGATTGATCTCTTTCTTAAGGAGCGTATCCTCGACCCCGAAAGCAATATCCAATTTGGCCTGGGCGGCGCAGGGACCTTCTCGGACGGCAAGCTCAACACGGGAACCAAGAATCCTGCCCATCGACTGATTCTTGAGACCTTCGTCGAAGCTGGCTCACCTCGCGACATCCTGTGGGACGCCAAGCCGCACATTGGCTCTGACATCCTCCCCACCGTCGTCACCAACATTTCTCAACGCATCGAGCAGCTCGGTGGAACCGTCCGCTATCGAACAAAGCTCGTCAATATTCGAACCGATGGATCTGGCGCCATCACCGGCGTCGATGTCCAACCGCCCCAAGAAACCACAAGCGAGACAATCGCCACAAAGCACCTCATTCTCGCCTGCGGCCATTCCGCCCGCGACGTATTCGAGCTTCTCAAAGAACATAATGTTGCCCTCGCGCAAAAGACCTTTGCCATGGGTGTGCGCATCGAGCATCCACAGCGCGACATCGACCGCGCCCAATATGGCCCTTCGGCGGGGCACCCGGCACTCGGAGCAGCCCCCTACAAGCTTGTCGCCCATCTCCCCAACGGCCGCAGCGTGTTCTCGTTTTGTATGTGCCCCGGCGGACAGGTTGTCGCGGCTTCTTCCGAGCAGGGCCATCTGTGCGTCAACGGTGCCAGCCTCAATGCCCGCGACGGGCGCAACGCGAATGCCGCCCTACTCGTCAACGTCACACCTGACGACCTTCCCGGCGATGATCCGCTCGCAGGCATTGAGCTCCAGCGCGCCTGCGAGCGAGCCGCCTATCGCCTGGGTGGCTCCAACTGGAACGCGCCGGCACAGCTCGTCGGAGATTTCCTTGCTAGACGCGCCAGCACGGCACCCGGAAAGGTAAAACCAACCTATCCACTTGGTGTGACCTGGACGGCGATCGACGATGCCCTCCCGCAGCATATCGTCGAGTCGCTTCGTTTGGGAATCCCCCTGCTCGGTAAGAAACTGCGTGGCTATGACCGCCCCGATGCGGTCCTCACTGGCGTGGAGACGCGTTCGAGCTCACCGGTCGCTGTCACCCGAGACCGAGCGTGCCATGCCGTGTCGACCCCGGGCCTCTACCCTTGTGGTGAGGGAGCTGGATATGCCGGCGGCATCATGAGCGCGGCCACCGACGGCATCCGTTGTGCTGAAGCCCTGATCGCAGACCTCTAACGCACAAATTCCAGCGCGCAAAAGACATAGGCCCCGAGCTCCACAGAGAACTCGGGGCCTGTTCGCTATTTCTTAAACCGTGCACCCTGGCGTTTTCTGCCCGATGCGAACGTGGAACCCTTGCGGGCCTGCGAGCGTAAGCGCTCGATCGTCTCGTCCTCAGACGCACCCTCGAGCATCGCCCGAATCTGAACGACGGCATCGCGCAGGCGCGCCGCCTCCTCAAAGTCCATAGCGGCAGAAGCGTTACGCATATCCTCTTCCATGGTTTCGACGATCCGCACAAGCTCGTCATGCGGCAGTTCTTCCAACTGCTCCGCAAGTGTCTGCTCGGGCGCCACCGTTTCCGGCACACCGCCCTCGCCCGACTCATCGGGCGTATAGAATGCGCCATGACCAAGAGAATCGCCCTTCGAGCGCCCCTTGGAACCCACGGTTTTTTCGGCCTCGGCAATAAAACTTGAGATGTCGTTGATGGCCTTGCGCACTGTCTTGGGCACAATGCCATGCTCTTCGTTATATGCCATCTGAATCTCGCGACGGCGCTGCGTCTCCTCGATGGCCTCTTTCATCGAATCGGTCACAACGTCCGCATACATGATGACTTCGCCATCGGCATTACGGGCCGCGCGGCCAATCGTCTGAATCAGCGAACGGCGGTTGCGCAAGAAGCCTTCCTTATCGGCATCGAGAATTGCCACCAGTGAGACCTCGGGAAGATCCAAGCCCTCGCGAAGCAGGTTGATGCCAACGAGAACATCGATCTTGCCCTCGCGCAGCGTTCGCAGGATCTCGACACGGTCCATTGTCGCCGTATCAGAATGCATGTAATTGACCTTAATGCCCGCATCAAGCAGATGGTCGGTCAGGTCCTCGGCCATGCGCTTGGTCAACGTGGTCACCAGCACGCGCTCCTTGCGGGCAACGCGCTCGCGAATCTCGTCCTCAAGATCGTCAATCTGACCGCGAACCGGACGCACATCGATCTTGGGATCGAGCAGACCGGTCGGACGAATAATCTGCTCCACGTCGTTTTGGCTCACCCGCAGCTCGTAATCGCCCGGCGTGGCCGAAACATAGATAAACTGGGGTATCCTTGCCTCAAACTCATCGAAACGAAGCGGGCGGTTATCGAGCGCCGAGGGCAGGCGAAAACCGTGTTCCACCAGCGTCACCTTACGCGAGCGGTCACCTTCGTGCATGCCGCGAATCTGCGGCACCGTCACATGGCTCTCATCGATGATGCAGAGCATATCCTTGGGAAAGTAATCGATTAGGGTAAACGGCGGCTCACCCGGTTTGCGACCGTCCAGATGACGCGAGTAGTTCTCGATGCCGTTGCAAAAGCCCATCGTCTCGAGCATCTCAAGATCATAATCGGTGCGCTGCTGCAGACGCTGCGCCTCGAGCAACTTGTCGGTCGCCTTGAGCTCCGCCACGCGCTTCTCGCACTCTTCGCTGATCGATTTCAGAGCCGCCTTGACCTTCGGCTTCTCGGTCACGTAGTGCGATGCCGGCCATACGGGAATAGCCTCGTACTCACGAAGCATCTCACCGGTGACCTCATCGATCTCGGCAATCAGCTCGACCTCGTCGCCAAAGAACTCAAACCGCAACGGATGCTCGGCATAAGGCGGATACACGTCGACAACATCGCCGCGCACGCGGAACGTGCCGCGTGCCAGGTCATAGTCATTGCGATCATATTGAATGTCGATAAGTGCATGGATAAAGTCATCGCGCTCGAGCGGCACCTTCTTGTCGACGTTTGGAGCCAGACCCGCATAGTCCTCAGGAGAGCCAATGCCATAGATACACGAGACCGATGCGACAACGATCACATCGCGTCGAGAGAGCAGTGACGCGGTCGCCTGATGGCGCAGCATCTCGACCTCTTCGTTAATCGAGGAGTCTTTCTCGATATATGTATCGCTTTGCGGCACATACGCTTCGGGCTGATAGTAGTCGTAGTACGAGACGAAGTAGACCACAGCGTTGTTGGGAAAGAACTCTTTGAGCTCGCTCGCAAGCTGAGCGGCGAGCGTTTTATTCGGAGCCATGACCAGCGTCGGCTTTCCCAGGGCCTCAATAGTCTTTGCCATCGTGAAGGTCTTGCCCGAACCAGTCACGCCCAGCAAAACCTGATAGCGGTCTCCGTCCCTCACGCCCTGCACAAGCGACTCAATGGCCTTAGGCTGGGAACCGGCAGGCTCATAGGGGGAAACGACTTCAAACGGCACCTCAGCGCCCTCAACGCCAAAGCGCTTAAGTTCACCACCAACGCGTTCTACTTCAAATTCCGCCATGGATACTCCTAACTCATATATCTGCAGTATACGCAGGCGGCAGGCATAGTCCTATACGAACCGATCGGGATAGAGGGTCTTGTAGCGAACCCAGGCATTATTGACACGAATCAGATACGCCTGCGTCTCGGGAAAGGTGATTGCATTATGAAGCGACGTGCTCTGCTGCGCCCATCCGTCGACATTGCCCATGCCGGCGTTATAGGCGGCAATGGCACTGTCAGTCGACCCGTTAAAATACGTTAGAAGATACGAAAGATACGCACAGCCAAACTCGATGTTCGTAGCGGGATCGTTAAGGCTGTCGGCTGAATACTCGCTACCATCGACAAGACCCTTGGCAATCATATCCTGGGCAGTCTCGGGCATCAGCTGCATCAAGCCCTGTGCGCCTTGATTCGACTCGGCCTCGGGATCCCAATTCGATTCCGACTTTATGACGGCACACACCAGATACGGATCAAGATTGTGCGAAATGCTCGATTGCTTTACGTACGCCTCGTAGTCAATCGGATACAGCGGCTTAAAGAAAGCGGCAGGGGCACACGAGTAGACGAGCGAAATAAGGCCGAAGACGAACACAACGGCAAGTGGCGCCACGCGATACCACGTAAAGAAACGTGCCTTAGGCATCGGCCTCCTCCTTATCCGGAGTATCTATAAACCCGTGGCATGCAAGCCATGAGTCAAGCTGCTCAAAGAGCGAATTATCGCCTGCGGCATTATCAATCACCGTAGTAGCGAGATTGCACAGCGCAGACTCATCGGGCTGACAAGCAGAACGGGCATCGAAATCAGATGGCTCCATGCCACGTTGAATAGCGCGCTCGCGACGAACTGACAAAGGGGCGCTGATGACCAAAATTTCATCAGCCAAGCCAAATGCATCCTCAAAACCAGTCGGAGCAGAAACCTCGACCACCGCAAAGGGATAACGGGGAGACGAAACCGTACAACAAACCGGATCGAGAATCCTAAGCGAAAGCTGTTCAATGAGAACGGGATGCACAATGCCATTGAGCCGTGCGACCGAATCAGGAGAAGCAAAAGCTCGAGAAGCGAGGATGTTGCGGCGAATGCCGCCATCCTCATCCAAAATGTCCCAACCGAATTCATCCGCGAGAGCATTGACGATATCAGAGCCCGGCACATACAGCGATTTTGCAAGCTCATCCAGATCGATTAGCATAGCGCCACGAGATTCGAAATAGCGGCAGGCAGTCGACTTACCCGAAGCAATATTGCCCAAGACAAATACGGTAAACATCAAGCCCTCCCTAACGCCAATGCGAGTAATTATCGCTCAAATACACTAGAAGGACTCAAAATACAGCCAAACAGTAAGAGCGCATACGGGGGAACTAGGTCCCAAAGTACAACGTGTATATAACGCAAAAAGGGGGAGGCCGCGAGGCCTCCCCCTTCTCAGTTCAAGCGTACGGCTCGGT
>UQLI01000014.1 GCA_900541715.1 uncultured Collinsella sp. | reverse complement strand
CCATAGAATCAGAAATGGAAGAATAGAGAGGATGAAAGATGATAACACTGCAGTAATTTTTTTTGAGGCTCTCATCGATTCCGCGTCTCCTTGCGCACCCACATTCCACTCCGCCTTAAATCAAGTATAAATAAAAACTTGAATGCAAGTTTGTTTTGATTAGTATGGAAACTATATCCATTTAGTTCTAATTTGTTCGTAGTATCAAATCGATACCGACACTAGCATGACGTAGTCTTTCAAGACAGCTATTCAACATTGGAGGTCACCGCTATGGACAATGTGAACCACCTAAACGAACTCTCAATACAGTCCCAGCTTAGCATCCTTGAAAAACTGGTCGCGGACGCGGAACAATCTACCGACGCAAGACGCGATTTCGAAGCTCAGCCTCGTGCCGTATTCCAGAAATATGGAATTACAGACCTCCAAATCAAAGCGGGAAATCGAAAAGTCTCTCTGTACGAACTGGTGGAGTCAACCGAAAAGGAGGCGCGTGTCCCCGTTGCACGCGCAGTATATCGTCGTATCCAACTTGCATATTATGACGAGGACAACGAAGCTGAGCCGCAAACGATACCTCTCGTAAACGTTGTACTTAATGCAAACGCAGTAACGAACGCAAACATCATTCTGAACGCAAACGGAATGGCAAACGCAAACGCGAATGCTCAAAACAACGCCAACCTTAAGTACGACGTCAACACAATGGGCTATGGATCAGCTATTTTTATGAACAAACCTGATGTTGTTGAACTATCGGAATCGTACAAACAAACTTCTGTTTTCAGGAAATTTGATCAAGAGGGCTTGAGTGCAGCGAGGCAAGCAGCCATGCTTAAAACAGCAATCAAGAATTCCAGCTCCAATACCATCAACCCCGAAGGGGCTTCCAATGGGGTCGCCCGCGGGTATTATCGCTCCGTCGAATTCGAAGTTACTTACTCCGAGAACGAAGGCACCTTGGTAATCACCGACGCCCGTTTGCTCGCGGCATGATTTCCGAAAGCTCGCAGCACGTGCTGTTCCGCAGACCTCGAATGCTGACATTTATAACAACATATAAATGTGGCGCTGTGTGTGATCATTGTCTGATGAGCTGCACTCCGAACAACAGTGACAGGCTTACTCTTCCCCAAATGCGGCAATTCATCGATAGCTTCGCCGAAGTATGCGTCGGAAGTGGTGTTGTTGTGTTTACGGGCGGAGAATGCACCCTTCTTGGCGATGACCTTCTCGAGGCCATCGCATATGCGAATTCTTTAGGACTCTTTACTCGAATTGTAACGAATGCGTGGTGGGCAAAAAGCGAAAGAGACGCAGAAACGTTCCTCAACGAATTGAAGTCATGTGGCCTTGACGAAATCAATATCAGCTGCGACGACTTTCATGCGGAATATATACCCCTCGAGAATGTGCGCAACCTTTGGAACTCAGCAAAAACAATGGGCTTTCAAACTCTCGGCATTGCGGTCTGCAGAGATAACAACAGTACAATCAGCCCGGCATACCTGTGCAAGTACCTTAATGAAGACATTCCACTCCTGCATCAGTTCGACGATAATACCCAGCCTCCCAGCGCGCCAGCCCGCTTCATCACGGATTCAGGCATCACGCGAATTGGGCGCGCACGAAATCTCAGTCTCAACCAAAATGCGCGACCGCAGGCACGTCTCTTAGCGTCACACTGTTCCGACTGCGGCCGAGACTTCGTTATTTCCCCAAACTGCCATCTTGCACCCTGCTGCGGAATAAATGCAGAGGGAACTTGGCTTTTCGATCTTGGCAAAATCAATCTGACGGATGACATTAATGAACTGCAGCTGCTCCTACTTAATTACATACAATACATAGGACCAGGAGGGCTGCTGAAGCACTTGCGCACGAGCGGAGGCCTTTCTTCATTTGGGCGCTCAAGCTACCTCTCTCAATGCGAGATTTGCGAAGACATCGCCCTCTCGAAAGAGGCACAGACCTGTCTTGCAAAGCTAGCTCCTAAACTGGCAGCCGACTTGATTGTCGAGACTAAATTCGAGACTACCTTTATCGGAAATGGGTCTGATATACATGATTGAAGTGCTACCCTCTTTAAATTCGCTCTCGAGTAATCCACTCCGTAGATTGGACACTCTTGGAGTAACAGATTTTTTAGACACACTTGACATATCTATAGATCCTTTTGAATGCGCGCATCGCATCTGGGATCAACTTGACAGGGAGCATCAAGAGATCGTCTCCTTCCTGATGCTAGGTGGAGAGATTGATCTCGATTCAGAAGTGGCAAAAAGAAGTCTGCTGAAAGGCACTGTTGAAACCATAGCCTCACTCGGGCTGCTAAGCAAGCACAATGGCAATGCCTCCCTTTCCGGTTTATCTCTAATCCGATATCATGGCATCTGGCTTTTTGCCGATGCGCCATCACCCTCGCCTTTACTATATTTTGGCTCTGATTCAATTGGGCTCGCTCGTCGGCTAAGCCCATCCCCCGGAAAGAATGCCTTAGACCTCTGCTCTGGACCAGGCATCCAGGCACTCATACTGGCAAAATCTGGAATGCACGTCACGGCGATAGATATCAATCCAATCGCCTCAGAAATCTGCCAACTAAACGCACTGGTCAATGGTATTAGCGAAGATTTAACTGTTCTAACCGGAAGTCTCTACAACGCACTAAACAATATCGAAAGCTCTTGCAGCTATGAACTCATTACGGTGAATCCTCCTTTGCTCCCAATCCCAGAAGACGTACCATACCCCTTCGTTGGCGATGGCGGCCCAGATGGCCTCAACATCACAAGCAAGGTTATTCGAGGTGCAGGAGATAAACTCACTGATAGCGGATACCTCTCTGCAATTGGAATGATTGGCCTTGGAACCAACAATCAATCAGCATTTGAACGAATACAGAACGATTTGTTGCAAGCTGGCCTCAATGGCGTCTTGACAATAATCTCGAGCTTTAACCTCGGACCCCAATCTGGCTGGATCGACGGTATCGCATGCACATCTGTTGCACATGCTCCAGGAAAATATTCCAGCAAAGAGGAGGCTGTAAAACAGATATCGCGCGCATACAAAAAAATCCACTACGACCGCGTCTGCACCTATCACTTGAAGGCGTGGAGGGAGAGACAGCCCTTTCAAAATCCCATCCTAACGATTCAAGACTGCTCCGCAGATGGCAACCCACTTGGCCCCTGGATCCTCTAAAGCATCCGTCATACGAAAGCAGGTCAATAGGCTGCGCGCCACTCTCTGATGACGCGCAGCCTATCTCATTTCCCCCGCGCTTTACCGAGCCCGACTCACACCTCATAGTTGGCACCGGTTTTCAAAATGCAAGATTCCGCATACAAAATCACTTCTTCTGTCTAGGTGGCAGACCTACGATTTTTGTAGTATAAAGTTCCTCTCAATGCCTTCAATCTATTTCGAGATTGAGAAGAACTTGCATCGGGTTTCATAGAAGCGATATAGATGATACGTTTTGTCCTATCTATATTCCGACATACATCAGGATGCCTCGTCTTTATCGTCATTTCAATAGTCGGCTTGGCCCTTTCCCACATTGCCCCCTTTTTGAACGGTAAATTAATTGACTTCCCGCACGTGGACCTCGTGGACAGGCCCCCTTGTGTAGCTGCACCCGAGGCGCCTCCCCGTCGCCCTCCAGCGCCGGGGTTCCCCTCCATCACGAAGAGGTAATCCCCGTCCGGCCTCGCCGTCTCTGCAACGCCGAGCCTCCCGAGCGACTCGAGGAGGGCGGGCTCGTCCCAGGAGATTTGACAATACTATAGAGACACGTCCCAAATTAGCTACTCAGTAGTTACTGCTGCTGGGCGCGGCGGGCGGCTCGGCGGGCCCTTGCTTCCTGGATCTCATCGAGGTGGGCGATGATCTCGGAGGCGCTCTCCTCGATCGCCTTGCCGTCGGTACGCACTACAAAGCAACCCAGGCGCTTCATGAGAGCACGAGCCTCCTCGAGCTCGCTTCGCACGCTCTCGGGCTCGGCATAGGAGCCGGCGACGGCACGGGCATAGTCGTCGCCCAAGCGGCTATCGCGAATCTCAGAAATAACGTCGACGGTCGAAATCAGGCCAAACAACCGCATCGGGTCTACCTCGTAAATCGACTTGGGCGGCTCCATACCGTGCGCCAACGGAACGTTGGCGACCTTGTAGCCCTGATAGGCCAAATACATCGACAGCGGCGTCTTGGATGTGCGCGACACGCCCAGCAGCACGATATCGGCACCCGACAGATCGTCGCAACCACGTCCGTCATCGTGCTCGACAAAGTACTCCATGGCCTCGATGCGGTGGAAATACCGGTCATCGGTCTTATGGATCACACCCGCCACTCCTTTTGGCGGCACGCCGATAAGCGACGACAGCACGGCAAGCGTCGGGCCGATCAGGTCGACCGAGCGAATGTGCAGCATGCCCAAGTAGTCGAGCACGCGAGCACGAAGCGCCGGATCGACAATTGTGTGGAATACGGCGATATCGCGATGGTCCGCATCGACATGCGGACCCACAAACGACTTAACCTGCTCCACCGAGGTCACCTTAGGCAGACGTAAAACACGAAAAGCCCCTTCATCAAATTGCCCGGACGCCGCAAGCACCACCTCACAAGCGGTATCACCGAGCGAGTCGGAGATAACGATAACGGTGGGACGAGCGGTGACCGGGCAATCCATGCGGGGCTCCTTTTGCGCTTATGCGCAGGATAGCTTACTTTTTGCGGGCAAGCTCACCGATGTTGGCGATGCCGGAGAAAACGGCCTCGAAGCGGTTGAGCAGCTTAAGGCGATTATCGCGGAGCTGCTCGTCCTTGTCCATGACCATAACCTCGTCGAAGAAACGGTCGATGGGGGCACGCAGGGCGGCGAGGGCAGCGAATGCGGCAGGATAATCCTCGGTAGCAAGCGCGGCATCGACGGCGGTCTGAGCGGCCTCGGAGGCGTCGGCAAGCGCAAGCTCGACCTCGCCCATCAGAGCGCGATCGTACTCCGCGCCCAGTTCGGACTTGGAGATATGCGCCGCGCGGGCGTAAGCGGTCGCCAGGTTGTCGAAGGTCTCGGCGTCGTTCTTGCGGGCCTCATCGAGGGCGGCGCAGCGGGCGAAGAAGACCGACGGGGCAATAATGTGCACCGCGGAAACGGCGGCAACGGTGTCGGCCGGGATCTTCTCGTCGCGGGCCATGCTCACCAAACGGCCGTGGAAGAAGTCGCGAACCTGCTGGGCGACCTCGGCGGCGTCGAACTCAATGCCCTGCTCGCTATAGAGCTCGAGCGCAAAGTCGATGAGCGACGTGGGGTCGATCGGCAGACGGTCGCGAAGGATGTTGATGATGCCGATGGCGGCACGACGCAGCGCGTACGGGTCGGAAGAGCCGGTCGGGGGCTCGCCGATGGCAAAGATGCCGGCAATGGTATCGAGCTTGTCGGCGCAGGCCACGATGCAGCCAGCGGTGCCCTCGGGGAGCTCGTCACCGGCAAAGCGGGGACGATAGTGATCGCGAATAGCGTGAGCGACCTCGTCGTTCTCCCCCATCGCGCTGGCGTAGTAACCGCCCATCACGCCCTGCTGGCTCGTGAACTCGACGACGGCGTTGGACACCAAGTCGGCCTTGCACAGGTGAGCGGCGCGAGCGGCGTCGGCGGCCAGGTGGGCACCCAGGTGAGCCTCGCGGGCAATAGCGAGCGCGAGCTGCTCAATACGCTCGGACTTGGCGAGCACGCTGCCGAGCTTCTCCTGGAAGGCGACCTTGGCCAGACGCTCACGGAATTCGTCGAGGGAGATCTTCAGATCCTCCTCGTAGAAGAACTTGGCGTCGTCCAGGCGGGCGCGCACGACGCGCTCATTGCCGTCGATCACGCGCTCGGCATTCTCGGGCTTGCTGTTGGAGACGACCACAAACTCACGCGTCAGCTTGCCCTCGCCGTCATAGATCGGAAAGTAGCGCTGATTGGTGAGCATAGACTCGCAGATGATCTCATGCGGGACCTTGAGGAACTCCTCATCGAAGGTGCCGACGAGCACCGTCGGCCACTCGCAGAGGTTGATGACCTCCTCGAAAACCTTCTTGGGCGTATCGACGTGGCAACCGGGGCGCGCAGCCTCGACCTCGGCGATACCGGCAAGGATAGCCTCGCGACGACGCTCGGCAGAGAGCACGCCGGCGTCCTCTAGCACCTGCTCGTAGACGGCGGGGCTGGCGACCGTATGGTCACCGGGGCCCAGAACGCGATGTCCGCGCGTGGTGTTGCCACTCGTCACGTCGGCAAACGACACGGGCACGACGTCCTCGCCCAAAAGGCAGCAGATCCAACGGACCGGACGCACGAACGTGGCGTGCTCGTGACCCCAGCGCTGAGAGCGGTAGTTGGGCCACTGCAGGCCGGCGATGGTCTTCTCGCACAGGGCCGTCAGAATCGGGGTGGCCGGGGCGGAAGGGATGTTCTTCTCGGCAAAGACGTACTCACGGCCGTCGGTGTCCTCGCGACGGACCAGATCCTCGGCAGCCACACCGCACTTGCGGGCGAAGCCCTGGGCAGCCTTGGTGGCGTTGCCGTCGGCATCAAAGGCAATGTTTGCCGCGGGGCCGCGCTTGACCTCATGGACCTCATCGGTCGCAGTGGCGACGTTGGCCACGAGCGCAGCCAGACGTCGCGGGCTCGAGATCACGCGGACCTCGCCATGGGCCAGACCGGCCTCGTCGAGGCCCTTGGCGATCATGGTGCCAAGCTGCTTGACGGCATTGTTCAGCGGTGCGGAGGGCATCTCCTCCGTACCGATCTCAAACAGGAAATCCTTAGCGTCTGCCATGGCTTACGCCACCTCGCCTTCCTGGTCGGCATTCTCGTTGACTCCGGCGACCTCGGCCATATAGGCCTCGCAGCACGCCTTGGCGACGGCGCGGACGCGCAGGATGTAATTGGCACGCTCGACCGCGGACAGCGCGCCGCGGGCATCGAGCAGATTGAAAGCGTGGCTGCACTTCATGACGCAGTCGTATGCGGGCAGCGGCAGCTTGCGCTCCAGGCAGGAATGGCACTCGGCCTCGTAGTCGTCAAACTTCTGACGCATCATCTCGACGTTGGCAACCTCAAAGTTATAGGCACTGAACTCGCGCTCGTTCTCGAGGAACACGTCGCCGTAGGTCATGGGCGTGCCGTCG
Organism: uncultured Collinsella sp.; assembly: GCA_900541715.1. Taxonomy (GTDB): domain Bacteria; phylum Actinomycetota; class Coriobacteriia; order Coriobacteriales; family Coriobacteriaceae; genus Collinsella. The sequence continues at coordinate 39,523 of UQLI01000014.1, read as the reverse complement.
GGCAGATAGCTCCACACCAGATCGTAGACCGAGTTGACGCCCTGGGCGTACATGGCGATACGCTCCAGGCCATAGGTGATCTCGACGGGCACGGGGTCGACCTCGATACCGCCCACCTGCTGGAAGTACGTAAACTGCGTGACCTCCATACCGTTGAGCCAGACCTCCCAGCCAAGGCCCCAGGCGCCCAGGGTCGGGCTCTCCCAGTCGTCCTCGACAAAGCGGACGTCATGGTCATTGGGGTCCAGGCCAATGGCGGCCAGCGAACCCAGGTAGAGCTCCTGGGCGTTGACCGGCGAGGGCTTGATGAGCACCTGGAACTGATAGTAGTGCTGCATGCGGTTGGGGTTCTCGCCGTAGCGGCCGTCGGCGGGACGGCGGCAGGGCTGCGCATAGCAGGTGCGCCACTCGGCGGGACCGAGCGAGCGCAGCGTGGTCGCGGTATGGAAGGTACCGGCACCGACCTCGGAGTCATAGGGCTGCATAATTACGCAGCCCTGCTCGCCCCAGTACTGCTGGAGGCGCAGGATGATGTCTTGGAAGGAAAGCGATGAAGCGTTCATGCCTCTTATATCCCCTCGTCGAAACGATTACACGGTTAGGTACTGTACTATAGCGGTTTTTAATCGATAGCGCCGATACGGTTGAGCGGCCAGTAGCGCACAAGCGCCACGGCAATCAAGTCGGAGCGGTCGACCGGGCCAAAGTAGCGGGAGTCAGCAGAGTTCTCGCGGTTGTCGCCCATCACCCACACACAATCGTCAGGGACGGTGTAGGGATAGCTCACCTGAGCGCCGGGAGCTTGGACCGAAAGCGGCCAGCTCATGCCAGTCGTATAGTCCTCATCGAGCGCCTGGCCGTCGACGACGACCTTGCCGTCCTGCAGGTCGACCGTCTGGCCGGCCGTGGCGATGACGCGCTTGACGAGAACATCGTGCTCAGAGGTGCCGTCGGGGTTGTGGAACACCACGATATCGCCCTGTTTGACGGGCTGTCCGAGTTCGAGCGTCACCTTCTGCGCCAGAATCTGATCGCCAATCTCGATCGTGGACTCCATGGAACCGGTGGGTACCACAAAGGGTTCGACCACAAATGAGCGAATCAAGAAGGTGGCGACCAGCGCAATCGCGACAACCACGACCCACTCAAACGCACCCTTTAGCACGGAATGCTGCGATGGGACCATTCTCACTCCTCGATCTGCGAATACGATGCGTCCAGAATCTCTTGCGCGTACGCGCGCTCCTCGGGCGTAAGGTGTGCCGTCTCGATAAGATCGGGACGCCAACGACAGGTACGCTCGATGGCGTTTTTGCGACGCCAAGCATCGACCTTGGCGTGGTCGCCGCTCACGAGCACTGGAGGCACGCCCTCGCCATTGAACTCGGCGGGGCGGGTGTACTGCGCGTACTCGAGCAGGCCACCGTCCTCGGCGGTCGAGAAGGACTCGTCTACGTTGCTCATCTCGTCGCCCAAGGCTCCGGGAATGAGCCGTACGACGGCATCGGCCACGACCATAGCGGGCAGCTCGCCGCCCGTGAGCACGTAGTCGCCGATCGACAGGCGCTCGTCGGCATACGCATAGGCGCGCTCGTCGACGCCCTCGTAACGGCTGCACACAAACAGCAGGCGCTCACTTTTGAGCAGGCGCTCGGCCACATGCTGCGTAAAAGGCTCGCCACAGGGAGTAAAGAACACCACAGTGGGCTTGGGACCCTCTGCGCTAATGGCCTCGATGGCCTCTGCGATGGGCTCGACCTTCATGAGCATGCCCTGCCCGCCGCCGTACGGCTCGTCATCAACGGTACGATGACGGTCGTGCGTCCAGTCACGCAGGTTATAGGCCTTAAAATCAAAAAGGCCGGCCTTGCGGGCGCGGCCCAAAATCGATGTGGACATGACGGGCTCAAACATCTCGGGAAAGACCGAAAGGGTCTCAATCAGCATGTTGTCCTCCCTACTTGTCCATATCGATCAGGCCGTCCATAACATGGACGGAAATTGTTCCTGTGTCGGGAAGATCGAGCACAACCTGCTCGATCACGGGAATCAGCACCTCGCCGTACCGATCGCCCTCGACAACCCAAACATCGTTGGCGGGCGTCGACATGATCTCGACAATCGTGCCGAGCGAACCAAAGCGCTCATCGATCACCTCGCGACCCATGAGGTCGGTATAGGCGGCGTCGAGCGAATCGAGCTCGAAGTCGTCACGATTGGCCAGCACATAGCATCCGGTGATGCCCTCGGCGGCCGTCAAGTCGTCTATGCCCTCAAACGAGACCAGATCGCCATCGCCCGTATCAGTGACGGACACGACCGTGCAAAAACGGTCGCGCTTGAGCGCAGGCGGCGTCAAGGCGACACGCATACCCGGCTCCAATACAGAAGGAAGCCCCCGCAGCGGCTGCGCGAGGACCTCCCCCTTCCTTCCGTGCGGCTTGACCACACGGGCGATGTTTTTGTACTGGGACCTCAAGGTCCTAGCCCAGAACCTCTACCTCGACAGCAGTGTCGAGGCGAGCGGCCAGTGCACGGGCGAGCGTGCGAATGGCCTTGATGGTACGGCCACGACGGCCGATGACCTTAGCGACGTCATCCTCGGCGACCGAAACCTCAATCGTAGAGGCGTCATCACCATCGATGACCTCAAGGCTCACGGAATCCGGGTCGTCGACGATCTGAACAACGAGATATTCGACGAGATCGGCGATGCGATCTGAGAGCATTGCCTCACCCTCGAGCTGTGCAGCGTCAACCTCAGGCACGATTTACTCCTCGGCGCCCTCAGCGGCCTCAGCGGCAGCCTTAGCGGCCTCGGCCTCTTTGGCGAGCTGCTTCTTGGACTTCTTGACGACGGTCTCGGTCTTCTCGCCCTCGTTGGCGGCCTTGACCAGAGCGGCGACAGCGTCGGTGAGCTGAGCGCCCTTGGACTGCCAGTCGGCGATCTTCTCGAGGTCGAGGTTGATGGTCTTGGGGGCGGTCATCGGGTTGTAGCGGCCAACCTCCTCGATGATACGACCGTCACGCGGGGCGCGGGAATCGGCGACGACGACACGGTAGTACGGACGCTTCTTAGCGCCGTGACGAGCAAGGCGAATCTTGACTGCCAAAGGAAACTCCTCCAACCAAGCAGCTTTAGGCTGCAACTACAAACAAACAGTTGAACATAATACGCCATCGACGCGGGCAGGTGAAGTCCGTGAGACCAACTTCTTCGGTGTAGTCGAGGGCAAATCCATATCTTAGACAAGAATTCGCGATTTGCAAGCGCATCCACGCACCCCACATGAGCTGCGCGGTATACTCATGACATGGAAAGACGCGAACATACATACGGTTATGAGGATGCTGCGGGCGTTACGCCGCCGCCCTGGACGGGTCCGGCGGTGGGCCTGATGGACCTCGATGCATTTTTTGCGAGCGTGGAGATGCTCGATCATCCCGAATGGCGCGGAAAGCCGCTCATCGTGGGCGGAGACGCCGAGTCGCGCGGCGTCGTGTCCACGTGTTCGTACGAGGCGCGTCGCTTTGGCGTGCATTCTGCCATGGCCTCGGCCGAGGCGCGGCGCCTGTGCCCGCAGGCCATTTGGACGCACGGACACTTTGATCGCTACCGCGAGGTGAGCGCGCAGGTCATGGCGATCCTTGCCGATGAGACACCGCGCGTGGAGCGTGTGTCCATCGACGAGGCCTTTATCGATATCACACCGGGTCGCTTTGCGCCCGAAGACCCGCTGCTGGTTGCGCGGCGTATAAGCGACCGCGTGGCAGCGCTGGGAGTGACCTGCTCCATTGGCGTGGGCTGCAACAAGACGGTCGCAAAGATCGCAAGCGAGCGGGATAAGCCGTTTGGGCTGACCATCGTGCGCCCCGGAACCGAGCAGCGCTTTTTGGCCGCGCTGCCGGTATCTGCCATGAGCGGCATCGGGCGCTCGGCCGAGGAGCGACTGCGCCGCATGCGCATCTACACCCTCGGCGAGCTATCACGTGCACCGGAATCCACCTTGGCCTCTATTTTTGGCGTCAACGGCGAACGCATGCGCCAGCGTACGCTGGGACTCGAAATCTCCGAAGTCACGAGTCTCGATGAGGAGCGTGAGGTCAAGTCGGTCAGTAATGAACGCACCTTTGCGAAAGATTTGACTGAGCGTGGGGATATTGAGGCGGCGATTGCGCTGCTGGGTGAGTCGGTGGGACGCCGTCTGCGCCGTCAGGGGCTGACGGGTGCCACGGTAACGCTCAAGCTCAAGTATTCGTATGGAAGCGGGCGTACGGCACAGCGCCGGCTGCCTCATCCAACCGACGATGAGAACATCTTCGTGGCGGTTGCACTCGAACTGCTCGACAACATCTGGCAAGAAGGCATGCATGTTCGCTTAGCCGGCATCGGCATGAGCGACTTCGACCACCAAGGCGGCATCCAGACTGACCTGTTCTGCGAGATCGATGACCGCGGAGCCCAATCCAGCGACCGCCGCGACCTCTCCGTCGCCATCGACGCCGTCCGAGACAAATTCGGCGACACCGCCCTATCCTTCGGCCGCCAATCCCGCTTCAATAACTAGTCTTTTTTGGACGGGGGTTGCTGCCTTCCGTCCGACACGGCATTGGTAGTCAATTTGGGACGGGGCTATTTTAGCTACACCTATATATCGGTTGAGATTCATTCGGCCTAATTCATTCACCGTCAGCCAAAGGGTAGCTAAAAAAGCCCCGTCCCAAATTGACTACCCCGGATGTCCGGTTTGGCGGCCGCAGCAAAATTATCCCGCCTAAAAGAGCTACTTTTCAACTTTAACTTTTTGAATCGTGCAATGGCCGATACCCGTGAGGCGCACGATCTGCTTGATCGAAAAGCCCTCGCTTTTGAGTTTACGGATACAGTCATCACGCACGCCCTTGGGCAGAGCGTTGAGATAGTGAGGCTCGTATGGTTTGAGCAACGCCTGCGCAAACTCAAGCGCGTCAGTATCACTCACATGAGCGCCATAACGGAAGCAATAGCCATTGGGCTCGCCCGAGGTGCTAAATGCAAAAAATCTCTGGGAATTCCCGAGCAACCCGAGCACGCAATCAGTCTTACAAATTCCCGGATAGCCCATATACTCGCTAAAGCTGCTCCAGCGATAGAGCGAAGCAGTGCCAATTCTGGCTTTCGCAGGGTTATCGTGAATGTAACGAACGCAGTTGAGCAGCTGATCATCATCGAGAATCGGCACACTCTTAAATCGATCCTGGAAAACAGGACCTCTCCTGCCTGTCTTAGAATTGAAATACATGGCATACGCCGTCGTAATCGAATGCATACAATCGCTCAGGTGAGCATGCCCGTCATCTAGCAACAAGTGAATGTGATTATCCATAAGGCACCATGCGATAACATCCACTTTGAACTTCTGACATTTCGAAGCTATCAGTCGAATCAGATAGAGTCGATCGTCAGCATCCTCAAATATCAGCTGACCACCACAGCCCTTTTGGACGACATGGTAATAGCCGTAAACAGAGATTTCCCGCGCGGTCCGAGTCATACGCATCTCCTCCTCTACAGATAACAAATACGTTACCCGAGTCGGAAAGCTAAATATCACGCAATGAACCGCAACTCGCTTCTATCGGCGAACGGTAGGTAGTAGCTAAAAAAGCCCCGTCCCAAATTAGCTACTTTGGGCAAAAAGAAAGCCGGGCAGGTGCGGAAAACCGCACCTGCCCGGCGATATGCGTGAGGGTAGCTAAACCCCGTCTCAAATGAGCTACTAGAGGAGGTTGAGGGGGAGCTGGGGAGCGTCACCCCAGAGCTTTTCGAGACGGTAGAAGTCGCGCGCCTCGGGAGTGAAGACGTGGACGACAACCGAACCATAGTCCATGAGCATCCAGGTCTTCTGCTCGCGACCCTCGATGGAGAACGGGTGCTCGCCGCAAGCCTCGGCGACCTTCTCCTCGATCTCATCGACGATAGAATCGACCTGGCGGTTGTTGGTACCGGTGGCAAGCACAAAGTAGTCGCATACGTCGGAAAGCTCGGTCAGGTCGAGCACCTGAACGTCCTCGCCCTTCTTGTCGTAGGCGGCCTGCGCGGCGGCGCGGGCGACATCCTCGGCGGCGACACCGCTCGCGGACAGCGAGGCGGCAGTGCGGTCGGACGTGGCGACGAAGCTCTTGTGCTCCACACCTTCAAGAATCTGCTCGTCGGTCATGGTCTCGTCGGCCATGGAATACCTCTTTCTAGACACACCCGAGCTAGCGCAGCTGGGCGTAATGGTTGTAAATCGTAATAGCTGTGGGATAAAGATAGCGCCCGGACTGGATCACATAGACCAAACCCTGCGCAAAACAGGAGAAGAACAACTCATCGAGCGTCGACTCCCCCACCATCTTGCGCAGCGCATGCGCATAGTCGCCGTGGCGGTTGGGCTCGATGGCATCGGCCACAAAGACCACCATATCGAGCGGCGTCATGTCGCAGGCACCCACGGTGTGACGGTCGACAGCCTGGAAAACGGCCGGCGACAGCTCGGGAAAAAGCTGCGGAAGCTCATAGGCGGCAACAGGGCCATGCAAAAGCGGCGTCGCGGCGGAAGGAGAGCCGGCAATCTTAATGCCGTAATGCAGAGCGCGCGTGACCAGCTCGTCGTCGGAGAGCACTTTGTCCCAGTCATGGATCAGGCCGGCGGCAGCGGCATCAAAGCGGTCAACGCCGTAGACCTCGGCCAGATGAAGTGCGGTCTCGGCAACACCCAGCGAATGCACATAGCGCTTGCGCTTATCCTTCATGCGAACATCGAGCAGCTCTTGAATGCGCTTGAGCAGCGCGCGCTCATCGCCCTCAAACTGATCCTCTACCGACAACGTAGACCCCCATCACTCAAAATCTTCTTGGCCCAAATCGGCATATAGCCTGCGTTTGCGAATGTAGCCGAGCACGGACTCGCTCGTAAGATAGCGCACGCTCATACCGCGAGCAACTCGCTTACGAATGTTCGTCGAGCTGATCGCCAGCGCCGGAATCTGAATATAGCGCACGTCGAACGGCAGCCCCGACTCTTTGATTCGGGCACGCGCCGTATCGATATCAAAGCCCGGTCGTGTCGCCGCAATAAAGGTAGCAAGCTCAGCGATTCGTTCGGCATCATGCCAGGTAACAATATCGATAATCGCGTCGGCGCCCGTAATAAAGTAGAGCTTTACCTGCGGCGGGTAAAAGTCGCGAAGGGCATGAAGCGTATCGGCCGTATAGGTTACACCCGGACGGTCAATCTCGAACCGACTCGCCAAAAAGGCCGGGTTCGCAGCGGTGGCGAGGACCGTCATGGCATAACGGTCCTCGGCAGGCGTCACCGGCTTGTCAAGCTTAAAGGCAGGCGTGCCCGCCGGCATAAAGAGCACGGCATCCAAGTCGAGGGACTCACGCGCCTGCTCAGCGGTCACCAGGTGCCCGTAATGGATGGGATCAAAGGTGCCACCCATAATGCCGAGCCTAAACTCCTGCCCGTCCTCTAGAGGAAGCTCGGGCAGACCGATTCCACCGCGCAGCGACATGGCTTACTCGCCCTCCGAGGTCTCGGCATCGCCCGCGGCATCCGCCGCATCGACAACCTCGACGCCCTCATCCGCAGCATCGGCCACGTCAATGGCTTCAACGGCAACGTCCTCGCCAGCATCCTCGAGCTCCTCGTACTCCGAGAAGTCCTCGGCACCCTCAAAGTCAAAGGCGCGCTGGCAAATGCGGACCTCGTCGCCCGCACGGCAACCGGCCTTCTCGAGCGCGTCGTCAACACCCATACGCGCAAACTTATGCTGCAGGTAAATGACGGCTTCCTCGTTTTCCCAGTCGGTCTGGATGACCATACGCTCAATGGCACGACCGACCACGCGGAAGGCACCGGGCTCTTCCTGAACAATGCGGAAACGCTTCTCACGCTGCAGGCGACGGCGCTCCCACTCATCGTCGCGCAGAACGACCGGCTCATCCGAGACAGCCAACTCGGCGCGCAGCTTAGCCACCTGCTCGCCCACGGCAAGCATCAGCGTATTGAGGCCGGCACCCGTCACGGCGGACACGGCAAAGAACATATGCCCGTCGTCGAGAGCGGCACGCTTCAGGTCCGCAATCTTGTCGACCGTGCCCGGCGCGTCGCACTTGTTGGCAACGACGATCTGCGGACGCTCCGAAAGCTCGGCGCCATACTGCTCGAGCTCGCGGTTGATGATGCGATAGTCCTCAACCGGATCGCGATCCTCAAAACCGCCCGTCATGTCGACGACGTGCATGATCAGGGCCGTACGCTCAATGTGGCGCAAGAACTGGTGACCCAGGCCCTTGCCCTCGCTCGCGCCCTCGATAAGACCGGGGACGTCGGCAACGACGTAAGAATATTCGCCGGCACGCACCATGCCCAGATTGGGCACGAGTGTGGTAAACGGGTAGTCAGCAATCTTGGGGCGGGCGGCACTCATGCGCGCAATGAGCGATGACTTACCCACCGAGGGAAAGCCCACGAGTGCGGCATCGGCCATAAGCTTCATCTCGAGCTCAATCCAGTGCTCCTCGGCCGGCTCTCCTAGCTGGGCAAAGGCCGGAGCGCGGCGCACCGACGTCACAAAGTGGGTATTGCCCAGACCGCCGGCACCACCGGGCGCCACGACGACGCGCTCGCCGTCGTGCACCAGGTCGGCAATCTCGAACATCGGTGTCTGCGTCTCGGGGTCGAGCTCGCGCACCACGGTGCCCATAGGGACCTTGAGAATCAGGTCCTCGCCGCTCTTACCGTTACGACGGGCACCCTGCCCGTGCGTGCCGCGCTCGGCGCGAAAGTGATGCTTAAAGCGGTAATCGATCAACGAAGACAGCTGAGCATCGGCCTGGATGACGACATTGCCGCCACGACCGCCGTCGCCGCCATCGGGGCCGCCCTTGGGGACAAATGCCTCGCGCCTAAACGACATGCATCCGGCTCCGCCGTCGCCGCCGCACACGTTAATGCGGCTGATATCGGTGAACTGTGACAACAGAATCGCCTCCTACAAAAAAGAGGGAGACCCTTGAATCCTAAAACTCAAGTGCCTCCCACATATGTGCTCTATGAAGGGTGAATTACGCGTTCGCGAGCGGGCGTACGCTGACCCTGTGCTTGATACCCTTGTGGAACTCAACGGTACCGTCGACCAGCGCGAACAGCGTGTCGTCCTTACCACGGCCAACGTTCTCACCCGGGTGGATGTGCGTGCCGTGCTGACGGACGAGAATCGTGCCCGTGGTTACCGTCTGGCCGGCATAGCGCTTCGTGCCAAGGCGCTGACCGCGGGAGTCACGGCCATTACGGGAGGAACCGAGTCCTTTTTTGTGTGCCATTGTGTATACCTACTCTTTCGTTACGAGTGTAATCTACTCGGCGACGGGAGCCTCGGCAACAGCCTCAGCCTCTGCCTTGACAGCCTTCTTGGCGCGGGAGGTAGCCTGAACCTTCACGATCTTCAGCTTGGTCAGCTGCTGACGGTGACCCTTCAGACGACGATAGCGCTTGCGCTTGTGGAACTTGAAGACCAGCTGCTTCTCGCCCTTGAACTGCTCAACGATCTGAGCGGTAACCTTGGCCTTGGCCAGCTTGTCGGGATCGGTGACGATCTTCTTACCATCGTTGAGGAAGATAACCGGCAGGGTGATCTTATCGCCCTCATTGCCCTCGATCTTCTCGACGGTGATGACATCGTCGGTGGCGACCTTGTACTGCTTGCCGCCCGTGTTAACGATTGCGTACATGTTTACTTGCCCTTCATGCATCAGTTAGTGCAACAGCCGAATATAGTAGCAGGCGAAAATACCCCCGTCAACGAGTATGTGGAGCAAATCCACAAGTTCGCACAGGTATGGGGCTGACGAGTCGGCCCTCGTCGTCCTCGCATGCTTGATTCTGACGCTCGACATCGTAGGAGCAGATGGTCACGAGGTCTTGCATACCGGTGGAAACAATAGGTGCATCCACGCCCGGGGTCAAGCCCTGCAACAAAACATCAGCAGCGGAAAGCAATATTTCCGGACGCATGGAGCCCTCGTTGTCGGCATGGGTGTCGAGCATGAGCACCAAATGATCCGGGCGCTCCCCCGCCGTGAGCTCATAGCCCACGAGCGTGTGATCCAAATCCAAGCGCTTGCTCTTTTTGCCACGCGCGTAGTCGATGCCATGATCCGCGCGCAGCGTGTCGATCGCACGACGCACCTCGTCGGCGCTTACGGGCGCCTCGGGATCCAAGTGCAGGTCGATGCGATACGACAGGCGCGTGAGCTGCGCCGTCAACGCCGGCGTGCGCACGTCGATGTACGCCGCCTCGATGGGCGCCAGATCGGCCGGAGACGCCGCAGCCAGGCGTCCAAACGCCTCGTCGAGCGCCACGAACTCGGTCATAAACAGGTCATACCACTCGCAGGTCGAAGAGGTACCAACCGGCAGCGCCGAAGAGAAGCCCACGCGCATATGCGGTGAGAAGCCCTGCGTGACGGCATAGGGAAGCCCCGCACGGCGCACGATGCGCTCAATGGTATGGATTACTTCCAGATGGCCCAGGTACTTAAGGCGATCGCGCTTGCCATAGCGAACACGAAGTCTAAAGAGCGTGGGGTTGTCGGTCAGGCGCTCACTCATGCGCGATCACCCATCAATACATTCTTGGCGTGGAGCGTGGGGCAGATTCCGCAGCCGGTGCACGACGTGCGGGTGCAGTCGGGAGTCGTGACGCCCTCGAGCGAGCGACGGTACTCGCGCTCGAGGAAACCGCGCGTGCAGCCGGGGCTCACATGCTCCCACGGCAGGCGCCAATCCAACTCATAGGGCAGGTGCACGAGCTCATTGAGGTCGATGCCGTTTTTGGCAGCAGCCTCCTTCCAGTTATCGAGCGAGAAATGCTCTACCCAAGCGTCAAAGCGAGAGCCCGCGCGCCAAGCATCGATGATGACGGGCGTCATGTCACGACCGGCGCGGGACAGTGCGGCCTCGATGAGCGAGGTCTCGGCATCGTGGTAATGCACGCGAACGGCACGATTGCGAACACTCGTGACAAGCAGCTTCTGGCGACGCTTGACGTCGTCGTAGTCGAGCTGCGGGCACCACTGAAACGGCGTGGCAGCCTTGGGGATAAAGACCGAAACCGAAATGGACACCGAGATCGAGCCGCGGCGCGCCTTGGGCACCACGGAACGACCGAGCTCCAGCACGTGATCGGCCAGATTGGCGATGGCCACGATATCCTCGTCGCGCTCGCCGGGAAGGCCCATCATAAAGTAGAGCTTCATGCGATTCCATCCGGCCTCGAAGGCCGCCTTGGCCGCACGGTCCAGGTCCTCCTCGGTCACGTTCTTGTTAATAATGTCGCGCATGCGCTGGCTGCCGGCCTCGGGCGCGAACGTCAGGCCGCCCTTCTTTTCGCCGGCGACCGACTCGGCCATATCCACGCCAAACGAATCCAGACGCTGCGACGGAATGGACACGCGAATACCCGTATCCTCCAGGCGACGGTTGAGCCTGCCGAGCACGTCGCGAATGCAGGAATGGTCGGTCGTGGAGAGCGAGGTCAGCGACACCTCGTCATAGCCGGTCTTTTCCAGACCCTGAATCACCGACGAGACGATCTGGTCGGCCGAGCGCTCGCGCACCGGGCGATACGTCATGCCGGCCTGGCAAAAACGACAGCCGCGGGCGCAGCCGCGCAGGATCTCGATAGACAGGCGGTCGTGGACCAGCTGCGCATAGGGCACGCACGACTGCGACAGCGGATTCGTGGCACCGAAATCCTCGACGACGCGCTTGTAGACCACGGTCGGCGCATCCTTGCCCTCACGCGGCACGGTGTAGCCATGCGGCGAGCAGGGCTCGTCGTGACGAACCTCATAGAGCGACGGCACGTAGTTGCCGGCAATGGATGCAAGCTGCTCAACAATCTGCGCGCGCGGGACTCCTTCGTCACGCAGGCGGCGATGCAGCTGGCAGGTCTCGAGCAGCGATTCCTCGCCCTCGCCGATGAGGATGGCATCGAAGAAGGCCGCGTACGGCTCGGGGTTGTACACCGAGGGGCCGCCGGCGATGATAATGGGGTCGTCCTCGCCTCGGTCGGCCGCCAACAGCGGAATACCAGCGAGGTCGAGAGCCTCGAGGAAGTTCGTCACCGCCATCTCGTGCGGAACATGCAGGCCGACGATATCAAACGAAGCGACGGGGGCAGCACCCTCGAGCGAGAGCAGCGGAATGCCCGCCTCGCGCATGGCGTCACCCATATCGGGCCACGGCACATAGCCACGCTCGCAGGAGATGCCCACGGCCTGGTTAAGGATGTTGTAGAGGATGGCGATGCCCTGGTTGGGCAGACCAACCTCGTACACATCCGGATAAATCAGGCAGCAACGGTAGTCGGCATCAGGTTTGGAAAGCGTGCCCCACTCGTGATCGATATAGCGACTCGGCTTCTCGACCTTGGCGAGCAGCGGCTCAATTAAATGAAAACAGTCTTGATACGGAACGCGCAACGGAAAACCCCTAAGCAGCGAGATCGGATGCGTCTTGGTAGGACGCCATAGGACGGGTAGCGCCCGCGACCGTGGTCACCAGATCGCGAACGCGGGAGAACGTGGCAGTGACCACCTCGTTGGCATGGCTGTAGTCGACATCGCGCTCGTAGAGCGAAACAAGCGCACGGCCCATGCCATAGGTGCCCGCGGCAGCAGTGAGCGCCTTAACGGCAAACCCAATATGCGGCGTCTGCTTGACGAGCGCGCGGGTGACCGCGCGGATCACAAGACCGCCGGCAAGCACGCCAGCAACCTCGTAGCCACGCTCAGGCTTAATGCCACGTCCAAAGACGGCAGCGAGCTCAAAGAGCATGCCCACTTGCGCCAGCGCCATAACGGGATAATCGGCGCCCGGCAAAAACACCAGCGCACCGGTCGCCATATTGGTGAGCGCGCACGAGGTAATGATACGGTTGGCCGCGGCGATACGCATGAAGGCAAAGTTCGCCGCAAAAGCCGTTTCCTTGTCGGTGCGATCGAGAATCCAGCGGGCAAGCGTCTCGAGCAGATACGTCTTATCGGTTGCCGCTACCACGCCGAGCATGGGCGTGGACTCCTCGATAAACGGCACCTCCACAGCAGACTCGGCAAGCACGCACACGGGCGCGTCGGCGATCACGAGCTCCTGCACGGCACTCTCCAAGCGGTCGGAACCACACGAGAGCACCAGTACCACATCGGTATCGGTCTTTGGAGCAATTCGCTCCTCCCCCAGACGCTCGACGCGCACAATGCCCGAGGTCGTCTGTGGCACAAAGGCGTCTCGCACCGTCTCGGCCAGAAAGCGCGAGGCGGACGAATCCAGATAGACCGAGACGCGCACCGGCGTATCGGAATCCTTCTTAACGGACGCGCCCATCTTAAAAGCGCGGGTCAGCTTATCTACGGGAATTTTCATAGCAAACCCCTCCAGCGGTTACGCGGCGCCCGAACGATGCCGCCATATGGATTGTACGATACCCACCGTCAGCAGCTGAATCATCATCGAAGACGAACCGAAGCTAATAAACGGTAGCGGAATACCGGTAATCGGCATCATGCCGATGCACATGCCGATGTTTTCGAAGGTCTGGAACGCCCACATGCCAACGATGCCCACACACGATAGGCGCAAGAACAGCGACTCACACTTAAAGGCGACGCGAATCGTCGAAAAGATCAGCAGCACGTAGAGGCACAGGAGCAAAAAGGAACCGCAAAAGCCAAAGGTCTCGGACAGGAAGGCGAAGACGAAGTCGGTGTGGAACTCAGGCAGAAAGCCGCCGGCCGACTGCGTCGCATGGCCCAAGCCCTTACCAAAGAAGCCGCCCGAGCCAACGGCGATAAGCGACTGCTGCAGGTTGTAGGCATCGTCCGAATCGGCATTATCGGGGTCGATAAAGACCGTCAGGCGGTTCATCTGATACTGCTTGATGAGCACATCGTGGCCGAGCAACGAATCAAAGACCGAATCGAGTGCCAGGACGAGGGCCACCAAGCCCACGAGCAGGGCCAAAGTCGACAGCACCCATTCGCGGCGTGCGCCGCTCATGCAGATGACGATGGCACCCGAGACCAGCACGACCAGGCCCGAGCCCAGGTCGCCCATGGCAACGACGGCCAAAAACGGAATGGACAGCATGCCGCAGAGCTTGACGTAGTCGCGAACGGTATCGATGCGACCGTTATACTGCGAGCCAAGCGTAGCAATAAAGAAGATGGTGATGAGCTTGGCAAGCTCAACCGGCTGGAATGTCAAGCCAATACCGGGAATCTTGATCCAGCCCGTCATGCCCAGACCGCCCGTATAGGACAGACCCGGAATCTTGGGCGAGAAGATCACGATCAGGTCGATGACGAGCAACGCCGTCGAGAAATTGGAAATACCGCGCAGGTCGGTACGCCAGACCAGCACCGCCAGCACCGCCCCGATGCCAATTCCCAGCAGATGGCGTGAGAACGAAGCATCGGCCTTAAACTGCGAAGCCGACCAGATAATGATGGCACCGTAGGCGACGAGCGCCACTGTAGCCACGAGCACACCGATATGCACCTTTTGACGAAACGTGCCGCGCGAGGCCGAAAGTTGCTTGTTGACGCGGTCCAGGCTGCTGCGAGAGCCGGTCTTGGTTGAACGGAACAGATCCGCCGGAGAAAAATCCATCGCAACCTCCTATCGAACCGAAGAATCGCCCGAGGCCGAAGAGGTATCGGGCTCGTCATAAATCACGCCGAGCGCGTCGCGCACGACATGCATCGCGGTATCTGAGCCACCGCCGCCCTGCTCCAGGACAGTAGCGATGACATACTTGGGATCATCGGCCGGTGCATAGGCGCAGAACCACGCGTATTCGTCCTCGCCGCTTTTCTCGCCCGTGCCCGACTTGCCGTATACCTGCGGCGTCAGGGTGCCAAAGTGCGCCGCCAGGGACGTCGATGCCGTGTAAATCACGTCGTGCATGCCGTTGCGAACAAGAGCCAAATCCGAATCGCTGTTGATCTTGGCCTCCAGGCGCTTCTTCTTGCCCTTGCCGTTGTACTTATAGGCATCGCCGTCGCCATCGCGCGACACGGCAGACAAAAACACGTGGGGCACGTACTGTTTGCCGCCGTTGGCAAGACCCATATAGGCGCACGCCATCTGCAGGGGCGTCACCAGGATGTCACCCTGACCGATAGCAATGTTGGTCATATCGCCGGCATTCCACTTGCGGTCCTCGGCAGATGCGTCGGTGAAGTACGACTCTTTCCACTCGGCATCGGGAATACGACCCGCGCCCTCACTCGGCAGATCGATACCGCAGGTCTTGCCTAGACCCCAGCGACGAAAGACCTCCTGCAGGCCCTCGGAATGTTTCTCGTCATAAAAGAACGCCTTGCCCATGTCGTAGAAGACGGGGTCGCACGAGTTGGCGATACCCGACTGCAGTGTCATGGTGCCGTGGCC
The DNA here is from genome assembly GCA_900541715.1 of uncultured Collinsella sp. Classification (GTDB taxonomy): domain Bacteria; phylum Actinomycetota; class Coriobacteriia; order Coriobacteriales; family Coriobacteriaceae; genus Collinsella. The sequence continues at coordinate 24,038 of UQLI01000014.1, read as the reverse complement.
GGAATGCAGCCAGCAGTACTTGCCCCACGACTTGCCCAGGCCCGTCCAATAGCCCGTGCAGTTGGTCGTCTGCCCCGACGTGTAGGTTCCAAACTCAAGACCGGCCAGTGCCGAGAGCGGCTTGATGGTCGAAGCCGACATGTACTGTCCGCTAATGGCGCGGTTGAGCAGCGGGTGTGAACCTTTGTCATCATTGAGCTCGGTCCACACGTCATTTGAGACGCCGCCGATAAAGACGGACGGATCGAACTTGGGCTCGCTCGCCATGCCCAGGATCTCGCCATTGTTGGGATCGAGACACACCACAGCGCCGTTGCCGGCATTGCTGTAGCCAGTGGTCTTGGCAAGCTCGATAGCGCTCGCCAGTGCCGTCTCGCAGGCCTGTTGGATCTTAAGGTCGAGCGTGAGCTTAATGTCGGAGCCGGCCTTCGCGGGCACGGCGCCGGCCTGACCGGTCACATTGCCCGAGGCATCGACCTTGACGGTCTGCTCGCCACGAATACCCTGTAGCAGGTTTTCGTAGTAGCTCTCAACGCCCGCCTGGCCCACGATATCGCCCGACTGGTACGTAATCTTGCCAGCAGAAGCATCATCATCGCCAGAGGTTTTCTTATTCTGGGCCTCGAGCTGCTCGGAGGTAATGGTGCCGGTATAGCCCAAGATATGGCATGCCGTCTCGCCATATGGATACTGGCGCTCGGTACGCTCGGCAATCTTGACGCCCGGGAACTCGCCGGCATGCTCCTGAATATAGGCAACCGTGGAGCGACGGACGTCCGTCGCGATGGTATGCAGACTCTGAGCGCCCTCTGTATTGTCCTGAATATTGCGAAGGACCGCCACGTAAGGCATTCCAAGCACGTTGGCAAGATGGCGAACCAAAACCTCATCCTCGGCAAGGTCGCGGTAGGCCACGACAGCAAGTGAGGGACGGTTCTGGACAAGCGCCACGCCATTGCGGTCGAGGATGCGACCGCGCACAGCGGGTGTGGTAACGGTGCGAGTCTGATTGCTATTGGCCTGCTTCTCGTAATAGTCCGACGAGACCATCTGCATGCCCCACAGCTTGACGGCAAGCGCCGCAAACATCGCGCCCACACCCGTGGTGAGGATGGAAAAGCGGCCCTTAAAGGCGGTCGCCGCGGTATTGCCCTCGCCCTCGGTGGCGCGCGGGGCCGTTCCATGCTGCGTATCGTAGGTAAAACGGGAATCGCCACGACGCATGATGACCAGCGCGACCACGATGGCCACAACCAGCACGATACCGGCGATAATAACCGTCAACTGGGAAGACATCTACGGGCCTCCCCTATTTGAGCTTGCGGGTCTTGGGCTTAAAGCGCATGCCCGTCTGGCGTCCGCCACGTGCGGAGAATCCATAGCCGGACTGCGGCACGACGCCGGACATCAAAAACGGAATGGCAACCAGACCCGTCAGGATCGAGGACGGCAACGCATGGCCGAAGATCGCCACGACAAAGCTCGTCTCCAAACCCATAAACAGCAAGATGATGCTGTAGATCACATTAATGACGAGCGCGAAGGCGCCCACAGTGATGCCGCGCGCACTCGGGGTACCGCCCGTCTGGCCGACGGCGCTGTGCACCAGGGCAAAAGAACCCACGGTCAGCAGGAGCGACATAACGCCCACCGGCACGGCAGCGGACAGGTCATAGAACAAGCCGCTGCAAAAACCGCACACGATGGCACGGGTCGGGTCGCCCGAAAACACGCTTAGGCACACCAGCATAATCATGAAGTTGACGCGACCGCCCGCAATGGAGATCTGCGGTGCCAGGCCTGCCTGCAGCAGCACGCACACGATGGCGGCGATTACAAACGTGCGGGAGCTCATCCCCTGCTCGTGTAGATCCATGGACATGCCCCCTATTCGCTCGAGCCGGAATCGGTCGTTTCGGACGTGTCGGAACTGTCATCCGAACTCTCGTCCTTCGTCTTGGTCGCAGCGTCACGCGACGTTCCCTGCGGCGTGCTGTTGGCCGTGCTCACGTCCTCATCCGAGGCCGACTGTTCGTCGGTCAGCGAGGTAATGACCAGCACTTCCTCGTTATTCTCGGCCGTCGTCTGGGCGCGCACCACAATGGTGTAGTACACGTCGTTTGCCGATTTCTCGACCGACGAGACGGTGCCAAGCGGAAGGCCCTTGGGGAACACGCCGCCAATGCCCGAGGTCACGATGATGTCGCCAACCTTAACGTCGGAGTCGACGCTCACGTACTCAAGACGCAGCGTGCCGTCAGCCTGACCCTGCAGCATGCCCTGAGCGCGCGTGTCCTGCACCATAGCGGACACGCCCGAGTTCTCGTCGCCAATCAGGCGCACGGTCGACGTTTTGGCCGAAACCTCGATGATCTGGCCGATAACACCGGCAGAACTCGTCACGGGCATGTTGATGGTAAGCCCGTCGGCAGAACCCTTGTCGATGGTGACGGTCGAGGTCCAAGCATCGCCCGAGGCACCAACGATACGAGCTGCGGTCGATTTGAGGTTATAGGTCGACTGCAGGCCGACCAGCCCTTCCAGACGCTCGGCGGTCTTTTGAGCCTCGGAGAGCTCAGCAACCTTAGAGGTCAGTTCCTCGTTTTGCTTCTTGAGTTCGTCGAGCGTGTCCTGCGACGCCGTAAGGTTAGAGAACACGTTGCCGATGGCATTGAAAGGAGCCGCCACAGCCGAGCCCACAAAACGCACCGGCGAGGTAATCGTCGTTACGCCCGAACGCACGGCATGAATCGGCCCTGCCTCGCCCTCGCGGATGTAAAACGTGAGCAGCAACACCGAAATCAGGCTGAAAACAATCAACGGGCGCATACCCGTTGATTGTCGTTTGGTATTCAGATTTGTGGAGAAACCCGAAGATCGTGCCAAATGGAATCCACCTTTTGGAAATTAAGCATTGGTCTGGACGAAGCCGCCATCAAACGCATTGGCCTCGAGCACGCGGGCACAGCCGTTAACGACGTTATCGAGCGCCGTGGGGCTGACGTTGACCGAAACGCCGGTCTCATCGCGCAGACGCACGTCGAGTCCGCGTAGCAGAGCGCCACCACCGGTCAGCAAAATGCCGTAGTACATAAGGTCAGAGGCAAGATCGGGCGGCGTGGCATCGAGGGCGTCCTTGACGGCCTTGGCCATCTCGTCGAGCGGCTTGTTGAGCGCGCGACGAATCTCCTCGCTCTCGATGCGCACGGTCTTGGGCAGACCGGTGATCACGTCGCGACCGTTGACCTCGACGTCGAGCTCGTCCTTGAGCGGCACAGCGGAGCCGACCTTGATCTTGATGTCCTCTGCCGTACGCTCGCCGATGGCAAGGTTGTAGGCATCGCGAACGTGCGTGAGGATGGCCTGATCGAACTCGTCACCGGCAATACGGATGGACTGCGAGACGACGATGCCGCCCATAGCGATAACGGCAACCTCGGTGGTACCGCCACCGATGTCGATGACCATGGAGCCGGTGGGCTCCTCGACGGGCAGGTCGGCGCCGATAGCGGCAGCCATGGGCTCCTCGATCAGATAGGCCTGGCGAGCGCCAGCCTGGATCGTGGCCTCAAAGACAGCACGCTTCTCGACCGACGTGACGCCGGAGGGAACGCAGACGACAACGCGCGGACGCGGGGTCCACGGATAGCGCTTCTCGGACGCCTTATCGATAAAGTAGCGAAGCATGGCCTCGGTAACATCGAAGTCGGCGATGACGCCGTCCTTCAGGGGACGAACGGCCACGATGTTGCCGGGCGTACGGCCGAGCATGCGCTTTGCCTCGATACCGACCGCCAGGATGCGCTCGTCGTTCTTGTCGATGGCGACAACAGAGGGCTCGCGAATGACGATGCCCTTGCCGCGCACGGAGACAAGCGTATTTGCGGTGCCGAGGTCGATGGCAAGATCGCCCGCATAGCTACCGAAGAACATATCCATCAAAGAAAACAACGCAACTCCTGATGTGTTGGATGATTGCTGGAAAACTACTAGCTCATCATACTAGCGCAAGCCCGGCACCTCACTTGCGGTGAAGCGCCGGGCAAAGCTAAATCCCATAAGGTCACTACTGGTTGTCAGCAGCCGAGAAATCCATATCGAGCGAGGAAACGGCCCAGCCGATATGGTTGTCGGAGCGCACGAATTTGACGGTGTACTCCTGCTCGCCGCCCTTGGACAGCGATGCCTTCACCTTAGCGGTCGTCTCGGTCATGGACTGATCCATGCCCTCGACGGACACGGTGGCACCCTGCGGAATCGAGGAGATGATCATCGACTTAGCGTCCTCGGACAGGCTCGATGCCAGGCAAGACTCGGCCTTTGCGGTGTCACCGTCGCCGGCAGCCTGGAACAGATCGGTAACCACAGACTCCTGAGACGGGAAGCCAAAGCCGCGCGTGTAGGCAAAGCCCAGACCGCCCGCGGCGATCAAAATGAGCAGAAGCAGCACGATGAAGACTTTGAGACCCGTGTGGCGATGGCGGCGACGGACCTTGGCCTGCTTACGATCCTGACGGTCCTGCTGGACCATCTCGGACTCGGACAGCGTAAAGAAGCCGGTGTCCGAGGGATCGGGCATAAACTGACCGGTCGCGCCCGTAGGATCGAGCGGATCGACGGCAGGAGCGTCCATCGCGGGCGCCGGAGCCGTGGCCATAGCCGTCTGGGCAGACAGCGCGGCAAGCGAATCGTGCACGCGGGCAAGCTCATCGGCCTGCTCGGAGGTGAGCTGGTAGATGCCATCGGCAGTAGCGGCGTTAAAGGCGTCGAGTGCGTCGGAGGGACGGCCGGCGGCAGAAAGCGCCTGGCCCATGCCGGCGTTGAGCGCGCGCGTGTCGTCGCGAGGGCCGGCAAAGTCGATAGCCGTGCGGTAGGTCTCCACGGCATCCGCCGGACGGCCAAGCTTAATGAAGCAACGACCGAGCTCGCCGAGTGCGGCGGCAGGAGCCGGATTGGCGCCGTCGATGGCAGCCTGACGGAAGGCAGTACCCGCGTTGGCATAGTCGCCCGACTGAAACAGCGCGTTACCCAAGCCCAGATAGGCCTTGAACGGCGTGGCATAGGAAGCATCCTGCGTAGCACCAGAGAACGCCTGGGCGGCCGTCGTGTAGTCGCCCACGGCGGCGAGCGCCTTGCCGCGGTTGGTGAGCAGCGCGCCGCGCTTGCCGTAGGTGCCGTCGTTGAGGGCGGCGGCATAGGCCTCGGCGGCCTCGGCATACATGCCCAGGTGCATCAAGGCGTTGCCACGAAGGTGATCGGCCTCGCCCATAATCTCATCGGGAGTCTTTGCCGCCCCAAGCATCTGGGCTGCAGCGGAAAAATCACCCGCGCGGTAAGCGGCGCGGCCCTGTTGGATCAGCTGGCTATTCAAGGAAGTCCCCTTTACTCGTGAACGATCTCGACATGGACGATCTCGTCGCCGGCACGCAGCTGCGAAATCACATCGAAACCCTCGACCGTGGTACCAAAGACGGTGTAACCGGAATCGAGGTTATGCTGGGCACCCAGGCAGAAGTAGAACTGCGAACCCGCGGAATCGGGGTCCATGGAGCGTGCCATGGCAAGGGCGCCATCGACATGGCTGTTGCGCGGATTGGTGGCAAACTCGCCCTTGATGCAGTAGCCGGGGCCACCGGTACCGGGCATGCCGTCGGGGCCCTCAAGGCCGGCAGCGACGTCGGCGCCGGACATGTCGCGGGTATTGGGGTCGCCACCCTGAATGACAAAGCCGGGCACATAGCGATGGAACTTAAGGCCATCATAGAAACCCATCGTGGAAAGCTCGCAGAAGTTCGCGACATGAATGGGAGCGCCCTCACCGTCAAACTTGACCTTGATGGTACCCTTCGACGTCTCGATAACGGCGCACTCGTCGCCGACAAGCTGATACTCGGGCGTGTAGAGCTCTTTCTTAAAACCAAACATGTGGTTCCTTCCTCGTGCGTTTAAAGCATATTTGTACGAATTGTAGCAATAAGCATGCGCTTACATCAATTGCGCACGTAGGTTATGCCGACTATGGCGAACTAATTTTAGGAACGCTGCTGCGGCTTCCAGGAACCCACATTGGCGTCGTACTGGTTCAGCGCGCTGTTGCCGCCCTGCGCGATGGGAGCCAGGATCTCGCTTTGGTGGGAACTCATCGACTCGCCATCGGGAATGGCCAGCGAGATGTCCCAACTCTGGCAGATCACGTCGACACGCTCGTACATCCACTCGGCAAGCTGCTTTAAGTGGGCGATGTCATCCGCATAGACCGTATCGTCCTGGTACTTAAGGTTGTTGAGCTCATCTTGCGTCTTTTTGATCTGGTCGCGCAGGGCGTAGGCACTCTGCGACAGCTCCTGACGGGTGGACAGCGGCGTTCGGAGATAACCGTTGTTAAAGGAATCGATGACCTCGCCGATCTGGTCCTCGTCGCCGTAGGACACGATGGTCTGATACAGACCATCGAGCCTGGTATAGAGCTGATCATCGGTCAGCACGGTTTCTTCCTGGACCACCTCGGCAGAATCGTCCTGCTTGGTATCGTCCTCAGTCGCCTCGCCCTTTTGGCGCGTGGGGAAGGTCGTCTGCGCGGCTTGGCCAAACTGGTCATAGAGGCCAGGCATGACACCCATGGGATCGGTCGTCACGAACCAATAGGCACCACCGCAAACGACGGCAAGGACCGCGATGACGATGAGCGGCTTGGGGATATGACGCTTGTGCTTGTGATAGGCGTCCTCGTCGGGATGCACCTTGCGCTTGGGTTTTTGAGCATCGTCGTGCAAGGAAACCGGCGTGGGAATATCGACCTTGGGAATACCGAAATCCTTATCGAAAGCCGGCAGCACGCATGTCTCGTTAGGATCGGCGGCGTCCGAAAGCACCGCAGCGGCAGAGGCCGGCGCATGCGGCACCTCGGTATCGATCTGCTCTTGCGTCAAGCGCGGAAAACCGGCGGTACGGCCCGCCGCCAGGTCAGATGCGGCAGCGTCCTCGGAAAGGATGCCCGGAGCGGGGCGTCCGCATTTGGGGCACGTACGATCATGCGGAGAAAGACGGGCACCGCAGCCCTCACAGAACACGAACTCGGTGTGCTCGGGGCCATCGCCCGGACCCACATAGGCGTTGCAGTAGGGGCAGAACGAGGCGCCGTCCTCGATAGTCTTAAGGCAATGCGGGCAGATCACGGCATCCTCTTTTCGAAGCAATTCAAACAATCGAGGTTAGAGCATAACATCGCCACGGCCCCACAGGAGCAAGGCACCAATTCAACATCGCCAGGGCGCGTAGTTACTTCTTCTTTTTGCTTGGCATCGAAACTTTGATGCCTTGGGCGGACTTGGTCACGCGAGAGCGCTTGGCTCCGGTACTCTTCTTTTTCTTGGGCTGGGCCTGGGCCACGCCCTCGAGTGCGCGGGCCTCGGCCTCGCGAGCGGTGCGATCTTCGCGGCGCTGCGCCATGTCGGCGGCGAAGCGCTTGGCAAAACGCTCGGCCGTCGAACCCGTCGAGCTCACCTTGCCGCCACCGCGACCCAGGTGGACGCGCACACCGCGGCCAAAACCAGTTGCAGCATGACGACGACGCGGCTTGAGCGAATCCATCATCGTGGCGAGCTTAAAGAACACCGAGCAGGTAAAGACCACGATGACAGCCAAGATAACCATCTGGCCCATCGACAGGTTGGCAATAGACAGCAGCTCTGGGAATCCGATAACGCCCACCAGGATGCCGGCGACTACAAACACAAAGAGCACCACACGTAAGGGCGTGAGAGGCTGCGAGATGCGCCAGATCAGGCTGACGCTCGCCGCACACGACGTAAGCAGGCACATCGTAGACAGCGTGAGCTGGCTAAAGCCAAACACGCGCGCCACAAAGATATCGAGTGCCGCAGCCAAAATGACCGCAATCGACGCCGGCAGTGCACGCTTGAGTACGTTCGTCAGGAACGACCCCTTCACGCGAGCATTGTTGGGCTCCAGACCCAACACAAAGCCCGGCGCGCCGATGCAGAAGAAGTTAATGAGCGTCATCTGGATGGGCTCGAAGGGGTACGGCGGCAGCGCGATGCACAGCGCGGCCAGGCCCATCGAGAACAGCGTCTTGGTCAGGAACAGCGACGCCGAACGCTGCAGGTTGTTGATGGAGCGACGGCCCTCGGCCACCACGGCGGGCATCGAGGCAAAGTCGTTGTCGACGAGTACGATCTCGGCCACGTTGCGCGCGGCATCGGAGCCGGCCGCCATGGCAACGGAGCAGTCGGCCTCCTTGAGAGCCAGCACGTCGTTGACGCCGTCGCCCGTCATGGCCACGGTGTGCTCGCGGCGCTTGAGCGCCTGCACGAGCTCGCGCTTCTGCTGCGGGGTCACACGACCAAAGACATGGTAGCGATCCACTGCGGCATCGAGCTTGGCCGGCGTATCGAGCGTCGTGGCGTCCACATAAGCGTCCGCCCCCGGCACGCCCACCACGCGCGCGATCGATGACACCGTACGCGGGTCATCACCACTAATCACGTTGAGGGTCACGCCCTGCTCGTTAAAGTAGCCGATGGTCTCGGCCGCCGAGGTACGAATCTCGTCGCGGATGGTCACAAAGCCCACAGGCTCGGCCTCGCCCACCATATCGCCATCGGGCGTAAAGCCGTCCACGCGCGCCACCACGAGCACGCGGCAGGTATCGGCAAGCTCGGCGACACGGTTCTCGACCTGCGAAAACACACGCTCCGAAAGCACAAACTGCGCGGCGCCCATCACATAGGAGCCCTGCGCAAACGACGCGCCGCTCCATTTTTTAGACGACGAGAACGGAATGACCGACAGCGGCTCGGACACCTCGACCGGGCGATCGGCGTAATAGTTGAGCAGCGCCTGGCAGGTCTCGTTGGCATCGGCCGAAGTCGCACGCGCGACGTTAGCCAGCGCAAAATCGAGCACCGTGGTATCGACGGGAACAGCCGCCTCCTCCGAGCCGGCGCCTAGGCTCACGCCCTCAACCGGCAGCGGATACGTGCCCTCGACCTCCATGCGACCCGACGTGATGGTGCCCGTCTTGTCCAGGCACAGCACGTCGACGCGAGCGAGAGTCTCGATGCAGTAGAGCTGCTGTGCCAGCACCTTGCGGCGGGCCAGGCGCACCGTGGCGATGGCGAGCACCGACGAGGTCAGCAGCACCAGGCCTTGCGGGATCATGCCCAGCAGGGCGCCCACCGTGGACAGCAGCGCCGACGAAGGCACATGACCAGCCAACAGCTCGGAGAAGCACCACGAAAGCGCGCTATCGCCCGGGGTTCCCGCGGCATCCCACAGCTCGCTCACACTCGAGGCAAACAACGCCAAACCGAGCGGGATCATGATAATGCTCGCAAAGCGCACGATGGCATTAAGCGCGTTCATGATCTCGGAATTGACCTTTTTGACGTACTTGGCCTCATTGTTGATCTTGGCCACGTAGTTGTCGGCGCCGACATGGATCACACGGGCGCACAGCAGGCCCGAGTCGATAAAGCTGCCGCTCATGAGCTCGGAACCGGGCTGTTTCTTAATAAGGTCGCTCTCGCCCGTCAGCAGGCTCTCGTTCACGAGCGCCTCGCCCGAAACCACCACGGCGTCAGCGGGAATCTGATCGCCGCGCCCCAGGCGGATGATGTCGTCGAGCACGATCTGGTCCAAGTCGAGCTCCACCTCGGCACCGTCGCGCACCGCAATGGCCTTCTTGGAGGTCAGCAGCGTGAGCTTATCGACCATCTTCTTGGAACGCATGGACTGGATGACGCCGATGGCGGTATTGAGGAACACCACGAACAGGAACGTCAGATTCTTAAACGAACCGGTCAAAATGACCAGGAAAGCCAAGATCACGTTGATCAAATTGAACAGCGTGCAGAGGTTCTCGATGATGAGCTCTTTGACCGACTTGGTCTTGAGCTCCATGTTGCGGCTGATTTTACCGGCGGCGATGCGCTCCTCGACCTCGGCGGTTGAGAGTCCGCGCTCGATATCCGTTGCTGCCATTCCACGTCCCATCACGTCGCGTCGGTATAAGAAAAACCGCCCGGACCATGCGAGGTTCGGACGGTCTTACGTTCGATGGTGCCCCATGTTGGATTCGAACCAACGGCCTTCTGCTCCGGAGGCAGACGCTCTAATCCCCTGAGCTAATAGGGCCAACGGTTGGCATTATACCCAAGTGCACCACGGGCTAACAAAATAATAGAAAAAGCTTTGCAATTCCGAGGAAGACGCGGTGCAACGGCCCACTTTAGAAGGCAAAAGCGAGTCGGATAGTATAAACTCTCATGCACCATATATACACGGCTCGCGATGCGGGCCGTTTTTGCAAAAGTTATCCATCGAGGTGAGAGGCACACCATGATTGCAATTTTAAAGCAGAGCGCCAGCGACGAGGCCGTAAGCCATATCGTCAGCTGGATTGAGAAAAAGGGTCTGAAGACCGATGTCTCGCGCGGCGAGAACGAGACGATCATCGGCCTGGTGGGCGATACGACCAAGATCGACCCGTTCCTGCTCGAGTCTATGGATGTCGTCGAGCGCGTGCAGCGCGTCTCCGAGCCTTTTAAGCGTGCCAACCGCAAATTCCACCCCGAGGATTCCGTCATCGACTGCGGCCACGGCGTCAAGATCGGCGGCGACCAGTTCCAGGTCATCGCCGGCCCGTGCTCCGTCGAGGGCGAGAACCTCATCCGCATCGCACGCCGCGTGAAGGCCGCCGGCGCCACGATGCTGCGCGGCGGTGCCTACAAGCCCCGCACCTCCCCCTACGCCTACCAGGGCATGGGTCCCGCCGGCCTCGATCTGCTGTGCGAGGCGTCTGCCGAGCTCGACATGCCGATCGTCACCGAGATCATGGACCCGCGCGACGTGCAGGTCTTCTTGGACAAGAAGATTGACGTCATGCAGATCGGCGCCCGCAACGCCCAGAACTTCCCCCTGCTCAAGGAGGTCGGCAAGACCAAGACCCCGATCCTGCTCAAGCGCGGCATGTCCGGCACGATCGATGAGCTGCTTATGGCCGCCGAGTACATCATGAGCGAGGGCAACGACAACGTCATCCTGTGCGAGCGCGGCATCCGCACCTTCGAGACCCGCACCCGTAACACCTTCGACCTCAACGCCGTGCCGGTGCTGCACCACCTGTCACACCTGCCTGTCGTTGCCGACCCCAGCCACGCCACCGGCTACACCCGCTACGTCGAGCCCATGGCGCTCGCTGCGACCGCCTGCGGTGCCAACGGCCTGGAGATCGAGGTCCACGACGAGCCGAGCCGCGCCTGGTCCGACGGCGCCCAGGCCCTCACCCCCGATCAATTCGACGACACCATGCGCCGCATCCGCGCCATCCGCGAGGTTGTCTGCCAAGAGACCATGGAGTAAACCATGGGTACGGTGAGAAACGCGCGCGTTAACCAGGGCGGCCCTAAGTGCGCTGGCATCGTCGGCCTTGGCCTCATCGGCGGCAGTTTTGCCCGCGGCTATGCGCAGGCGGGCGTCCGCGTGCTGGCCTGGGACCCCGATGACGATGTCATGACGGCCGCCAGCATGGGCACTGTCGCCGGAGAGCTCAACGACAAGACACTCGGCGAATGCGACATCATCGTCCTTGCCTGCTATCCCGAGGCATGCATCGAGTGGCTCGAGGCGCACGCCCAGGCGCTCGCCGACGCCACCGACACCGACGCCATCATGGGTCCCGTGGTGATCGACACCGTGGGCGTCAAGGGCATCGTGTGCGAGCGCGCCTTTGAGCTTGCCCGCGAGAACGGCTTTTACTTTGTGGGCGCGCACCCCATGGCGGGCACCCAGTTCTCGGGCTACGCGCACTCCCGCGCCGACCTGTTCCAGGGCGCTCCCCTGGTGCTCGTTCCGCCCGCGGTAGACGATGCCCTTAAGCTGGAGCTCTTGGGCCAGGTGCGCGAGATGGTGCGCCCCTTGGGCTTTGGCAAGTTCAGCGTGACCAGCGCCGCCGAGCACGACCGCGTCATCGCCTTCACGAGCCAGCTTGCGCACGTGGTGTCCAACGCCTACGTAAAGAGCCCGACCGCCCAGGTCCACCACGGCTTTTCGGCCGGTAGCTACCGCGATCTCACCCGCGTGGCGCACCTCAACCCGCAAATGTGGTCCGAGCTCATGATCGACGACGCCGACGCGCTCGCCTTCGAGATCGACCATCTGATCGAGTCGCTTGGCGCCTACAGCCGTGCGCTCAAGAACCGCGACCAGCGCTATCTGGAGAATCTCCTTGCCGAGGGCGACCGCATTAAGCGCGCACTCGACGACGAGGCCTCCCACTAGACCACCTATCACGCCAGGTCGAAAGGACCGAAGCTTATGGCGATTACCATCGATATCGACACCGCACGCCCCTACCAGGTGCATGTTGGCACGTTTTTGCTGGAGCAGGCGGGACCGCTCGTGCGCGCCACTGCCGGCGGCACCAAGGCCGTCATCGTGACGGACACCAACGTAGGCCCGCTCTACCAGATGCCCGTTAAGCAGAGCCTGGAGGCATCAGGCTACGAGGTGAGCATCTGCACCTTCGAGGCCGGCGAGGCCCATAAGCGCGCCGAAACCTATGTTGCCATTTTGGAGTTTGTGGCCGAGCACGAGCTTTCGCGCTCCGACGTGATCGTGGCACTCGGGGGCGGCGTCGTGGGCGATGTGGCGGGCTTTGTGGCCGCGACCTACATGCGCGGCTGCAAGTTTGTGCAGATCCCGACGAGCCTGCTCGCCATGGTGGATTCGTCGGTGGGCGGCAAGACCGCCATCGACCTGGCTGCCGGCAAGAACTTGGCCGGCGCCTTTTGGCAGCCGAGCGTGGTTATCGCCGACGTGGGGTGCCTGGCCACCCTCACGCCCGAGCAGTTCGCCGACGGCTGCGGCGAGGTCGTCAAGCACGCCGTGATCGCCGACCCGGAGCTTTTCGCCGAGCTGGAGAAGACCCCGCTCACGCTGGAGCTGCTCAACCGCGATGTGGCCCGCGTAGCACTCATCATCGCCCGCAACATCGACATCAAGCGCGCCGTGGTCGTCGCCGACGAGCACGAAACCAACCAGCGCAAGCTGCTCAACTTTGGACACAGCGCCGGACACGCCGTCGAGGCCTGCGAGCACTTTGAGCTCGGACACGGCAACTGCGTGTCGATCGGCATGGGCATCATCACGCGCGCCGCGGCCCTGCACGGCGTTTGCGATGCTGCACTGCCCGGCCGTATTGAGGAGCTCTGCGCCCGCCACGGCCTCAAGACCCGCTGCGACCTCAATGCCGATGCCGTCTTTGCCGAGGCGCTCCACGACAAGAAGCGCGCGGGCGACACCATCGACCTGGTGATTCCGCACGGCATTGGCCGCTGCAGCATCGACCGCACGCCGCTTTCCACTTTCCACGAACTCATTGCCGAGGGCCTCGGCCAGAAGGGAGACGCATCCGCATGCTAGCCCGCATCACCCCGTCCCCGCTTAAGGGCACCGTTCCCGCCATCGCGTCCAAGTCGATGGCGCACCGTCTCATCATCTGCGCTGCCCTTGCCAACGGAGAGACGCATGTGACCTGCAACACCACCTGCGCCGATATTGAGGCCACGGTCCGCTGCCTCACGGCGCTCGGCGCCCGCATCGAGACCGTCGAGGACGGCTTCCAGGTCCACCCCACCATGAAGAGCATTGAGTTCGGCCTGCTCAAGGCCCTTGCCGGCGGCACGCTCGACTGCGGCGAGAGCGGCTCCACGCTCCGCTTTATGCTGCCCGTCGCCTGCGCGCTGGGGGCAGAGGCAACCTTTGTAGGACAGGGCCGCCTAGGCGCACGCCCGCTGTCCCCGCTCTCGGACGAGATCATTGCCGCCGGCTGCGACCTACAGGGTCTGGGCGGTTTTCCGCTCAAGACAAGCGGACGCATGCGCCCGGGCACCTTTGTGCTGCCGGGCAACGTAAGCTCGCAGTATATCTCCGGCCTGCTGCTGGCAGCCCCGTTGCTCGCCCAGCCCTCCTGTGTGCAGGTGACTGGCCTCATTGAGAGCCGCCCCTACATCAACCTAACGATCCAGGCCATGAAGGCCTTTGGCGTTGAGGTCAACGTCGAGCGCATTCCGGCCAAGGACGGCCAGCCCGAGGTCACGAACTTCCGCGTGAGCAGCGGCTCGTACCGCACGCCCGGCAGCGTGGCCGTCGAGGGCGACTGGTCCAACGCTGCCTTTTGGCTGTGTGCCGGCGCTATCGGCACCGACCCCATCACCGTCGAGGGCGTGTCCCTGAGCTCCGCACAGGGCGACCGCAACGTGCTTGCCGCGCTTTCGCGCTTTGGCGCCCGCATCGTGCGCTCCACCAACGCCGCCACCGTGCAGTCCGACAAGCTCGCCGGCTTTGAGATGAGCGCCCACGACATTCCCGACCTGGTGCCCGTTATCTCGGCCGTGGCCTCGCTGGCACAGGGCCGCACCTTTATCCGCGATTGCGCCCGCCTGCGTATCAAGGAATCCGACCGCCTGGCCACCACCACCCGCGAGCTCACCGCGCTGGGCGCGCAGGTGCGTATTGCCGGCGACGACCTCATCATCAAGGGCGTCGATGCCTTTACCGGCGGCGAGGTCGATTCGCACAACGACCACCGCATCGCCATGATGGCCGCCATCGCCGCGAGCCGTGCCACCGGCGAGGTCGTGATCCACGGCGCCGAGGCCGTCAACAAGTCCTATCCCGATTTTTTCGACCACTACCGCCTGCTGGGCGGCAAGGTCACACTCGAGGAGGAATAGCATGTCCTCGACCTTTGGCAACGTCTTGCACTTAAGCATCTTCGGCCAATCGCACTCCCCCGCTATCGGCTGCTCGCTCGATGGCATCCCGGCGGGCATCGCCGTGGACCAGGAAGCGCTGCAGGCCTTTTTGGACCGTCGCGCCCCCGGTCGCGACGAGACCGCGACCAAACGCCGTGAGGCCGACGCCGCCCACATCATCGCCGGTGTTGTCGATGGACATACCACCGGCGCGCCCATCGCCGCGATTATTGAGAACACCAACACGCGCTCCAAGGACTATTCCGAACTGCGCCGCAAGCCCCGTCCCGGACATGCGGACTTCCCTGCGCGCGTGAAGTATCACAACATGCACGATGTCGCTGGTGGCGGGCATTTCTCCGGCCGCCTGACGGCACCCCTGTGCATCGCCGGCGGGATCGCGCTGCAGGCACTCGAGGCCCGCGGTATTCGGGTGATGGCTCACGTGGCGCAGATCGGCGGCATCTCCGACCTGCCCATGGATGATATGGTCTATCGCGAGGCCGACCGCAAGGCGATCCTTACGAACGACCTGCCCTGCATTGACGCCGCCGCAGCCGGCCGCATGCGCGAGGAGATCCTAGCCGCGCGCGACGAACTCGACAGCATCGGCGGCATCGTGGAGTGCGGCATTTACGGGCTTCCCGCGGGCATCGGCGACCCCATGTTCGACGGCATCGAGAACCGCATCGCGCAAATCGCGTTTGGCATTCCCGCCGTAAAGGGCGTGGAGTTTGGCATGGGCTTTGCCGTCGCCGCCATGCGCGGCAGCGAGAACAACGATCCGTATCGCATCGATGCCGAAACCGGCGAGATCGAGGTCGAGTCCAACAACGCCGGCGGCATCCTGGGCGGTATTTCGACCGGCGCGCCCGTCATGTGGCGCATGGCCGTAAAGCCGACGCCCTCCATTGGCCGTGAGCAGCAGACGGTGGACATGGACGCTATGGAAAATGCCGAGCTCTCGGTCCACGGCCGCCACGATCCCTGCATCGTCCCCCGAGCTGTCCCCGTAGCCGAGGCAGCCGCCGCCCTTGCCATCTGGGACGCCCTCCTCGAGGACGCCGCCCAGCTTTAGTCCACCCACCCCAAGGGTAGTTAATTTGGGACGGGGCTATTTTAGCTACCCCCATATGCCAGTTGATATTTGCCCTGGCTCTCATCGATTCGTCGACAATCAAAGGGTAGCTAAAAAAGCCCCGTCCCAAATTAACTACCTCAGGCAACCATTCACGAAAGGGGCCTCCATGGACCTTGCTGACATCCGCCAGGCCATCGATGGCATCGACACCACGCTCCTCAACAGCTTTGTCGAACGCATGGACATTGCCACCGAGGTCGCCAAGTCAAAAATCGAGATGGGCAAGGCCGTCTTCGACCCCGCCCGTGAGCGCTCCAAGCTCAACAACCTCGCCAGCCGCGCGCCCGAGCGCTACGAGGCGCAGACCATCACCCTGTTCCGTCTCCTCATGAGCATGAGCAAGGCCGAGCAGCAGCGCTACATCAACGAGCTCAAGGGCATCACCGTCTCGCAAAAGGCCCACGCCACGGCCGTGGCCTTTGACACACCCTTCCCCCAGACGGCCACCGTCGCCTGTCAGGGCGTTGAGGGCGCTTACAGTCAAATCGCCGCGTGCAAGCTCTTCGACGTGCCCGACATCGCGTTTTTTGAGACCTTCGAAGGCGTTATGTGCGCCGTGCGCGACGGCTTCTGCGAGTTTGGCGTGCTGCCCATCGAGAACTCCACCGCCGGCTCGGTCAACGCTGTCTACGACCTGCTCGCCCAGTTCGACTTCCACATCGTGCGCTCGCTTCGCCTCAAAATCGACCACAACTTGCTCGTCAAGCCCGGCACCAAGCTCGCCGACGTGCGCGAGGTCTACAGCCACGGCCAGGCTATCGCCCAGTGCGCCGGCTTTATCGAAGCCCACGACCTACACGCCACCAAATACCCCAACACGGCCATGTCGGCCGAGATGGTCGCCAGCTCTGAGCGCACCGATGTTGCCGCCATCGCATCGCGCAGCTGCGCGGCACTCTATGGCCTGGAGGTGCTGGAGCCCAACATCCAGGACTCGGACAACAACTACACGCGCTTTGTCGTCATCAGCCGCGAGCCGCGCGTCTATCCCGGCGCCAACCGCACCTCGCTCATGATCACCACGGCCAACGAGCCGGGCGCCCTCTATCGCGTACTCGAGCGCTTCTACGCGCTCAACATCAACCTCATCAAGCTCGAGAGCCGCCCCATCCCCGGGCGCGACTTTGAGTTTATGTTCTACTTTGACCTGGACTGCCCCTTTGGCAGCAGGGCCCTCGATGACCTGCTCGATTCCATCGACGACGTTTGCGAGAGCTTCACCTACTTTGGCAGTTACACGGAGGTGCTCTAGATGACCGATGTCGCCGCAACCCGCCCCTACGGCGTGCTGGGCCGCGTGCTGGGCCACAGCTACACCCCGACCATCTACAAGGAGCTCGCGGGGCTAGAGTATGTGCGTTTTGAGCGCGAGCCCGAGGACCTCCAGGCTTTTATGACAGGTGACGAATGGGAGGGCACCAACGTGACCATCCCCTACAAGCGCGCCGTCATGGAATACCTGGACGAGCTGAGTCCACTCGCCGAGCGTATGGGAAACGTCAACACCATCACGCGCCTGCCCGACGGCCGCCTGCGCGGCGACAACACCGACTACTTCGGCTTTCAGTGCCTGGTCGAGGAGTTGGACGTTGAGGTCGCCGGCAAGAAGGCCCTCGTGCTCGGTGCCACCGGTGGCGCCGGCACCACTGCCAGCATGGTGCTCGGCGACATGGGCGCCATCGTCGTGCCGGTCGGCCGCACGAGCGAAGTCAACTACGACAACATCGCGCAGCAGTCCGACGCCGCGTTGCTCGTCAACTGCACGCCTGCCGGTATGTTCCCCCACTGCCCCGACGCGCCTTGCACGCTCGAAGGGCTCGATGCACTCGAAGGCGTCATCGACATTGTCTACAACCCCGCTCGCACGGGACTCATGCTCGAGGCCGAGCGCCGCGGGATCCCCTGCATCGGTGGCCTGCTTATGCTTGTGGCACAGGCGGCACAGGCTGTTGAGCGCTACACCGGCCAAGACACCCCGCGCGAGCGCATCCTGGATGTGACGGAGCGTCTGTCCCGCCGCGAGCAAAACATCGCCCTGATTGGCATGCCGGGCTCGGGCAAAACCCGAGTGGGCGAGCAGATCGCCCAGCTCACGGGACGCGAGCACATCGATCTCGATCGCGCCCTCGAGGAGCGCCTGGGCATGCCCTGTGCCGACTATATCGTCGAGCGCGGCGAGGCGGCCTTCCGCGAGCAGGAGACGGCGGCGCTGGCCGACATCTCCAAGCGCAGCGGCCTGGTGCTTTCCACGGGTGGCGGCGTGGTCACGCGCGACGAGAACCACCCGCTGCTACACCAGAACAGCCAGATCGTGATGCTCAACCGTAAGCTCGACGAGCTCGCCCACAAGGGACGCCCCATCACCGCCCGCGACGGCATCGACAAGCTGGCCGAGCAGCGTATGCCGCGCTACCGCGCGTGGGCCGACTACATCATCGACTCACGCGACTGCGCCGCCAACACCGCCCATGTCCTCCTCGACACCCTCCCACCCGCTCTCTAACCAAAACCACCACAAAGGGGACCGGCGCCTTTGTGGTGGTTTTGCAACCGCAAAGGAAGCAACCATGAAAGCACTCGTCATCAACGGTCCCAACCTCAACATGCTCGGCATTCGCGAGCCGGGCATCTATGGCAGCGACAACTACGACCGCTTAGTGCAGATCTGCCAGGAAGCGGGCACTGCACAGGGCTTCGACGAGGTCGAGGTTTTCCAGTCCAACCACGAGGGCAGCATCGTCGACAAGATTCAGGAGGCCTACGGCAAGGTCGACGGCATCGTCATCAACCCGGCCGCCTACACACATACGAGCGTGGCGATCCTCGATGCGCTCAAAGCCGTCGCCATCCCGGCCGTGGAGGTCCACATTAGCGCCGTCGAAACACGCGAGGACTTCCGCCAGGTGAGCTATGCACGCCTGGCCTGCTTCGCCACCATCACCGGCGAGGGCCTACAGGGCTACGCCCACGCGCTGGAGCTGCTGAGGGAACGACTCGAAAAGTAGTCTCGCGCGCAAATCCATCAACCCCGATTCGCACGCCAGTAATGCCAGTGCCGCCAGCAGCAACCTCGCTACTGGCGGCACTTTATTACTGGCATATAATCGTTGCAGTCACACAACGTCTGGAGACTCGCATGCTAAGCATCCATCTGGGAGATTACCCCGGTTCCATCTACGATACCGAGACCTACTTTAGGAACTCATACTTGGACTCATGGTTCGAAGACCCTATGGCCGCACAGATCATTAAAAGCGTGGACGGATCAGAGCTCATCGGCCCCCACAACATCGTAAGCAAGCAGCTGGGCTCGATCACCCCTCTCGAACTGTCCGGCGGCGTCAAGACGCTGCTTCTGGTTCGCAATCTACCAAACATGGTGTTCAATGCATCCACTTGCGGAGATAACTGCGCCCGCTGGCTGCTCAAAATTGGCAAAGAGCAGGATGTGCTGGTGACCCTTTACCACATCATGAAATTTCCCTGGAAGCGTTTTGAGATTCACATCAATAACGACGGCCGCATCGTCAGGAACATGCAGGAGTTCGTCGGTGCCACCAATGATTTTCTGGATGTTGATGAGTAATGAAAGGATCACACACCGTTGTCGTGGAGCGCGCAAAAGTCAAATACACACTCACGTTTAAGCGCAATATTTCCTTTATACGCGGCAACAGCGGCACGGGCAAAACGACGCTCATCTCGATGATTCGCGACTACAACGATCGTGGACCGGAGAGCGGCGTCAAGCTCAGCTGCGACGTACCCTGCGAAACGCTTTCCGGCAGACGCTGGGAGCGCGAGCTGTCGATCATCGAAGATTCAATCGTCTTTCTAGATGAGGGCAACGAATTTATCCACTCAAAGGACTTCGCCAAAGCCATCAACGGATCGTCCAACTATTTTGTTCTGATATCTCGTCGCGACGCCAACGAACTCCCTTACAGCGTCGACGAGATCCTGAAGCTAGTCAACACCACAAGCAAGACGATCAATGGCCGAAAAAGCGACAGACGCTTCTACTCGGTGACCAAGCCGCTATATGGCCACACGGCAAGCATGCTGTATCAGGACCTTAACGTAGGGTTCGACAATCCCGATGCCGTGATTGTCGAGGATATCAAGTCTGGCTATCAATTCTATAGCACCCTTTGCAACCGACTGGGAATCCCCTGCTATACCGCCACCGGCGTAGCGAACCTAAAACGAACGATTCACGAATGTCCCGAGCAAAACATCCTTGCCATAGGAGACGGCGCAGCGTTTGGTCCCTACATCGAAAAGGTGCTGGGACAGCGCGTTTACAAGAACGTTCGCTTGTTCCTCCCTGAATCATTTGAGTGGACGCTTTTGCGATCTGGCCTCATCCCCAACAACGACATTCCAAAAATCCTCAAGGACCCTTCGAGCTGTATCGAAAGCCGCGACTACCTGAGCTGGGAGCGGTTCTTCACCGATGTGTTGGTCAAATACTCGGCAGACACTCGCTACGCCTACAGAAAGGTAAAGCTCAATGAGCAGTACCTGAGGCCGCAGGCGATGAATGCAGTTGCAAACGTCTTGCCCGAGTGCCTGAAGGCAGACTAGATACAGCGGGGAGGGCCAAGTTGGTCCTCCCCGCTTTTGTTACGCCTTCTTGATCACGTACGCCAATCCAATATCGCAGGCACAGCGTACGATTGACGCGAAGAACCACGATGCTGGCAGCGTCATAAGCAGAGGCTTGCTCACGCTCGGCTCCAGCCCCCTTTGGCGCGCCGTATAACCAATCCACATCAGCAGCACAATAGCAGCTCACGCCACGGCTTCGGCCTAAACGTATACCCGGCAAGAAGAAAGAACACCGGCATGTGAAAAAGCCCAGACCACCAAGCGGTCTGGGCTTAATAAACGATGGTGCTCCATGGCGGATTCGAACCGTCGACCTTGGGATTAGAAGTCCCCTGCTCTATCCAACTGAGCTAATGGAGCAAATAGCCGCACGCCCAAGCAAGCGCAAGCCTGTCAGGCGCAAGTAATTATAACCTAGTTGAACTGCTCGCGATACGCCTTGCAGACCTCATCAACCGGGCCGTCCATGCGAAGGTCACCCTTCTCAATCCAAACGGCACGCTGGCAGATGCGCTCAACCTGCTCCATAGAGTGCGAAACGAACAGAACCGTCACGTCGCCGCTCTGGATAAAGTGCTGGATACGGTCCTCGCACTTCTGCTGGAAGAACACATCACCGACGGACAACGTCTCGTCAACGATCAGAATATCGGGCTCGGTAATCGTCGCGATTGCAAAGGCGATACGCGCCACCATGCCCGAGGAGAAGTTCTTAAGCGGCATATCGACAAAGTTCTGCAGCTCAGCGAATTCGATAATGCCGTCAAAGTTGGCATCGATGAACTCCTTGGTATAGCCAAGCAGGGCGCCGTTCAGATAGATGTTCTCGCGGGCGGTCAGCTCGGGGTCAAAGCCGGCGCCAAGCTCAATCAGCGGCGCGATGTTACCGTGCACCTTAACGCTGCCCTCACTGGGCTCAAGCACGCCAGCGATGATCTTGAGCATCGTAGACTTGCCGGAACCATTGGTGCCGACCAGACCCACGACCTCGCCACGATGAATATCAAACGAGATATGCTTAAGGGCCCGAAACTCCTCAAAGAACAGCTCGTGCTTGGCAAGCTTAATGAAGTACTCCTTGAGGTTCGTCAATGACTCAGACGCCATGTTAAAGATCATGGTAACGTCGTCGACCTCGACAGCCAGAGGCTGCTCGCTGTAATCAACAACAGATTCAGTCATCACAGCACTCCTTAGATGTAGAGGATGAACTTGCGCTCGGACTTATGGAACACGGTGTAGCCAATAACAAGCGCAAGAACCGCCCAAGCGACGCACATACCAAACGTCATAAGCGAGGGCGTAGTCTGGAACAGGAAGATATCACGCATAAACTGCAGATAGTTGTACATGGGGTTCGCATACACCAAGATCCGAACGATATGCGGCATCTTCACAACAAAGTCGGTCGTCCAGAAAATAGGCGTGATGTAAGTCCAAGCCGTAATGACAACGCTCCACAGATGCATAACGTCGCGGAAGAAGACCGTAAGGGCCGAGAGCATCATGCCCAGACCCATGCAGAAGCACATAAGCAGCAGCAGGCAGACCGGCAGCAGAATCAGATGCCAAGAAGGCATAACGCGGAACCACAGCATAACGATGGCAACGGCGACCAGCGAGAAGGCAAAGTTAACCAGCGAGAAGAGCACCTTCTGTACTGGGAAGACCCAGCGGTGCACCTTAACCTTCTTGAGCAGCGGAGCAGCACCCACGATCGACGTCAGGGCCTGGTTCGTGGACTCGGACATGACGGCAAAGGTGACGTTACCAACGATTAAGTACAGCGGGTACATCTCGGGCGTAATTGAGCCGTTGCGGCCTTGGGCAAAAATTGTCGAGAACACGATGGCCATGACGATCATCATCAGCAGCGGGTTGAGCACCGACCATGCGACGCCCAGAACGCTACGGCGATACTTGATCTTAAAATCCTTGGTAACGAGCTGACGAAGGATAAACGCGTCCTTCTCAAATTCGTTCTTAGCAAACGTCGCAGGCAGACTGCGAGTTTCTTGTTGCTTTGTCTGATCCGACACGGATGCAACTCCTTTACTCGTAATCGTTGACAAACGAACAGTATAGACCCGACGGCCATGCAAACGATTCGCGCAACAAAACTGGAGAACTAACCCACATCTTAGGATGCCAAGCCCAAACGGCTATACTTTCATGAATTGAATGATTAAGGAGCATTGAGTGAATTCTGAATCCATCGCCGTCATCATCCCCTGCTACAACGAAGCCCTCACGATCGGCAAAGTCATCGACGACTTTCACCGCGAGCTTCCGCAAGCGACGGTCTATGTCTATGACAACAACTCGTCGGACGATACCTCACGCATCGCCACCGAACACGGCGCCACGGTCCGCTTTGAACCCCGTCAGGGAAAGGGCAACGTGTGCCGCCAGATGTTTCGCGATATCGACGCCGATTGCTACCTGATGGTCGACGGAGACGACACCTACCCCGCCGAGGCGGCCAAGGCCCTCTGCGAGCCCATCCTTAACGGCACGGCCGACATGACCGTAGGCGATCGCCTTTCCAACGGCACCTACGCCGAGGAGAACAAGCGTGCCTTCCACGGCTTTGGCAATAATCTGGTCCGCGCCATGATCAAGTGGATCTATGGCTACAGCTTCGATGACGTCATGACAGGCTACCGCGCCATGAGCCGCCCGTTCGTTAAAACCTTCCCAGTGCTTTCCGAGGGCTTTCAGATCGAAACCGAGCTCTCGATCCACGCCGTCGACCACCGCTGGCGCATCAAAGATGTGCCCATCGAGTACCGCGACCGTCCCGAGGGTTCCGAGTCCAAACTCAACACCGTGAGCGACGGCATTAAAGTCGTTGCGATGATCGGCACGCTGTTCAAGGACTATCGCCCGCTGAAGTTCTTCAGCCTCGTTGCGCTTCTGTTCGCGGTATTCGGCCTCGCCCTGGGCATGCCCATCGTTGTCGAATATTTCCAGACCGGCCTCGTCCCGCGCTTCCCCACCGCTATGCTCGCCGCCTCGTTTATGTTCCTGTGCGGCCTGAGCCTTGCGACCGGCTTCATCCTAGATTCTGTAGCAAAGGTCGAAAAAAAGCAGTGGGAGGTCAACGTGTACAGCAAATACGCCTACGACGACCAGCCCGGCCACCCTACTTCCATGCCAAGCGAGAGGTAGATCTTCCGCAAAATACTATTGGCACCACTGCGCAGATAGCCACCAACAAGAAAAGCCGCCGTTAAAGAACGGCGGCTTTTACTCTCGAAAAGTTAATAGCGGCTAGAGCGTCTTGAGGTACTCCCCCAGCTCTTCCTCCCAGTCGGGCATGTGGAACCCGACCGACTCGAGCCTGGAAAGGTCGAGCGCGGAGTGGACCGGGCGCGGGGCGACGGGACCGGCGGCGCTCGCGTAGTAGTCGGCGGTCGATACCGGCAAGACCTTCTCGCCGTTGCCGTTGGCCGCCTCGAAGACGGCTCGGGCGATGTCGGCCCAGGACTTGACGGCGCCGGAGCCCG
>UQLI01000013.1 GCA_900541715.1 uncultured Collinsella sp. | reverse complement strand
CGGTCTTTCATGCAGCAGGGGCTCTCAATGTTTTTATGTCCTGCTCATATCGTCTCTGCCGGCAGTGGGGGACAGTCCTTGCAGCTTTTTCGCGAAGACTGTCCCCAACGACTAGTCATTCAAGAACGTCCCCAGTGACTGGCCAATGACTAGGCGAGGGCGGCCATGATGGTGCGGGCGACGCCGTCGTGGTCGTTGTCGAACTCGGTGATGGCGTCGGCGGCGTCGCGGTCTTCGGGCTCGCCGTTGACCATGGCCATACCGTGGCCTGCTGCCTGCAGCATGGGAATGTCGTTGATGTTGTCGCCGAACGCCCAGGCGTCGGCGAGACGCTCGCCCAGGTGCTCGCATAGCCACGTGAGGGCCGTTCCCTTGGTGGCGCCCTCGCCCATGACCTCGATATTCATGGCGTACGAACGCGTGACTTCAATGCCTTCGAGTGTGTCGAGCTCTGCCGCGATGGCGTCGCGATCGGCCGGGTCGTGCCAGTACATGGCGATGCGTTCGAGCGTCTCGACCTCGTCGATCTTGCTGTCGATATCCATGTCGATCGGTGTTCGTGTGCGCTTGAGCGAAGCCGCGATGTGGGGGTCGCCGCCGCAGAACTCATCCAGACGCCCGTATAGCGAGCGGGGGAGGAAGCACTGTCCATCCGCGAAGATATCGAAGGTCACATCGTGGCCGGCGGCAATGCTATGGACGCGGTGGGCGATGGCGCGGTCGAGCGGTCGGCTCAAAATGCGCGTAGCACGTGAGGTATCGGTGGGCATACCGTCGTCGAGCTGCCAGACGCTGGCGCCGTTGGCGCAGACCGCGTAGTGTACGGCGGGGTGGGCGAGGATGGGCTCAAAGACGCCCGACAGCGGGCGCCCCGTGCAGGGCACAAACTCAATACCGCGTCGCGCAAGCTCGTCGAGCATCGCCCAGGCGGCGTCGCTCATCTGCTTATCACTCGTCAGCAGCGTTCCATCCATATCGGAAAACACAATCATTCGCTGCGATCCTTTCTACTGGCATAAAAAGCGTGGCCGAGGGCGGTGATGCCCTGGCCACGCTCGGGTTCTATAACGGTCCGCGTCCTAGCGATCGGCGAGCGGCTTGTATTCCAGCGGCTCGATAACCGGGCGATACGCGGGACGGATGATGCGGTGCGCGCAGAAGAGCTCTTCCATGCGGTGCGCCGACCAGCCGGCCATGCGGGCGACGGCGAACAGCGGTGTAAAGAGCGTCTCGGGCACGCCGAGCATTTTGTAAATAAAGCCCGTGTACAGGTCGATGTTGGCGCAGATGGGCTTGGTCATGCCGTGGTCGCGCATCACCTGCGGGGCCAGGCGCTCGATGCGCTCGATGAGCGCGAACTCCTCGCCCAAGTCCTTCTTGGCGGCAAGCGAGCGCGCGTAACGGCGGCAGACCTCGGCGCGCGGGTCGCTCAGCGTGTAGACGGCGTGGCCCATACCGTAGATGAGGCCCGTGCCGTCGAAGGCCTGCTTATCGAGAATCTTGCTCAGGTAGGCTGCGACCTCGTCCTCGTCCTCCCAGTTGGAGACATGCGCACGGATGTCCTCGTGCATGGACACGACCTTGGCGTTGGCGCCGCCGTGGCGCGGGCCCTTGAGCGAGCCGATGGCCGCGGCGTAGGCGGAATACGGGTCGGTGGCCGAGGAGGACAGCACGCGGCAGGCAAACGTGGAGTTGTTGCCGCCGCCGTGCTCTGCATGCAGCATGAGCATCACGTCGAGCAGCATGGCCTCATCGCGGGTGAACGCCATACCGCCGCGGAGCACCTGTAGGATGGTCTCGGCGGTGGAGAGGCCGGGCGTGGGGTGCGGCACGTGAACCTCGGAGCCGCGAAGCTTGGCGATCGAGGCCATGTGTGCGAAGGCGGCGATGCGCGGGAGACGTGCGAGCATGGAAATAGCCACGTCGATCTCATGCTCGGGCGTGATCACGTCTGGTTCGGCATCGAAGGCGTAGAGCAGCAGCACGGCGCGCTGGAGCACGTTCATGATGCTCGACGACACCGTGGTCATAGGGAACTCTTTGACGTACTCGTCGCTCAGATGTCTAAAGGCGCCCAGGCGCTCGCAAAAGCCGTCGAGCTCTTCCTTGTTGGGCAGCGAACCCGTGATAAGCAGATAGGCGACTTCCTCGTAGCCGTAGCGATTCTCGGCCTGGGCATTGTTGACCAGATCCTCGATGCTGTAGCCGCGAAGCGTGAGCTTGCCCTGATCGGGCACGACCTTTCCGTCGACCTTGTTGTAGCCGTGCACATCCGAGATGCGAGTGAGGCCCGCGACCACGCCCGAGCCGTCGGCATTGCGCAGGCCGCGCTTGACATTGTGCTCAACAAACAGGCCCTCGTCGTACGGGGCGGTCGGCAGGCCGTGGTAGAGGCTTTCGCTCTCAGGCGAAATCTGGCGGCTTGCTTCGTAATCCAGAACCAGGCGGCTCAAGTGGTCATCGAAGCGGTAATAGATTTTCTTGGCGTCGTAGGCCATGCGCGCTCCTCTCCGGGCCGCATCGGGGTGACTTGCATGGGCATGCGCGCGTCAGGCTATCCCCAGCGGCTTGCTCGCTACAGGCGGTACATAAAGTTGAAGACGTCCTCGCGCTGGATGGACACGTTGACGCCCGAAAGCTCGCCGGCCTCGGCCAGCGCCTTCTGCAGCTCGGCGAAGTCGAGCTTGGACTCGGCGGTATCGGCCAGCATGGTCATGGTGAAGATGTCCTCGATAATGGACTGCGTGATGTCGCGGATGTCGACGTTGGCCTCGCCTAGGACACGGGTGACGCCGGCGACGATGCCGGGGCGGTTCTTGCCAAGGACGGTGATGACGATACGGGAGGACGAGATCTCGGCCATGGGAAACCCTTTCGCGTGGTTGCGGCGCGCGGGGCGCTCCGCTACGGTACAGTGTTCATCATTGTACCTGTCTGGCGCCAAAAGGGGTGTGCTTACTGCGGCGTTACACGTCTGCAACATGGGCGAAGGGGCGACAGGGTGCGTGTCCGCTGCGGTTGGCCACGCCGCGTTGCACAAAGACCGTGAACCTTTTGTGGGACGCGCGGCGCCGTGGTACCATAGCCGAGTTTGTTGTCTTGGTCGGAAACCAAGACGCCTTATGCGCTGATCGGTAACCAGCGCCTGACCAATAAGGAGTCCTACCATGAAGCAGGGTATCCATCCCCAGTATGTCGAGTGCACGGTGACGTGCTCCTGCGGCAACACCTTCAAGACGCACGCTACCGTGTCTGAGATGAAGGTCGAGCTTTGCAACGAGTGCCACCCGTTCTACACCGGCCAGCAGAAGTTCGTCGACACCGGTGGACGCGTCCAGCGCTTCGCCGACAAGTTCGGTGGCGCCGCTGCCGCCCAGCTCAAGAAGGCCGAGGAGGCCAAGGCTGCCAAGGCCGCCAAGGCTGCTGAGGCCGAGGCCGCTCGCAAGGCCGCCGCTGAGGCCAAGGCTGCCGAGAAGGCTAAGCGTGCTGCTAAGTTTGCCGAGGAGGCTGCCAAGCAGGCCGCCGAGGCTCCCGCAGAGGCTCCCGTCGAGGAGGCCGCTGCCGAGGCCGAGACCACCGAGGCTGCTGAGTAAATAGCTCGCCGCGGAATCGCTCGCATTCATGGCATGAGGGCCGTGCATCCATTTGGGTGCGCGGCCCTTTTTCATTTTAAATTAGTGCAAACTAACCTGTCCCCATGGCACCACATGGCAGAGAGGCGGCGTTTGCCCAGATAGACCTGCCAAAATTAACCTGTCCCATTGTGGCAGGTTGGTCGTAGTTATTACGTGGCGGTCGAGCTCGACCGTATAGGCCGCGCCTTGTTTGGCTAAAGTACAATCATCTGTGTTTAACTCGCCCGCAGCTGCACGGCGTGGGCGATGGCCAAAAAGGAAAACCACATGGGATTCATGTCAAAGCTGCTGTCCTTTGGATCCGATAAGGACCTTAAGCGCTACTACAAGATCGTCGACCAGATCAACGGTCTTGAGCCCCAGTTTGAGAAGATGACCGAGGAGGAGCTCCGCGGCCAGACCGATAAGTTCCGCGAGCGTTACGCCAACGGCGAGTCGCTCGACGATATGCTTCCCGAGGCCTTTGCCACCGTGCGCGAGGCTTCCAAGCGCACCATGGGCATGCGCCACTTTGATGTGCAGCTCATCGGCGCCATGGCGCTTCACGAGGGCCATATCGCCGAGATGAAGACCGGCGAAGGCAAGACCCTCGTCTCCACCTTGGCCGGCTACCTCAACGCCATCGCCGGCAAGGGCGTGCACGTTGTTACCGTCAACGATTACCTGGCAAAGCGCGACTCCGAGTGGATGGGCCGCATCTACAAGTACCTGGGAATGACCGTCGGTCTGCTCCAGAACAACATGCCGCTCGAGCTCAAGCGTCCGGCCTACCAGGCAGACGTCACCTACGGCACCAACTCCGAGTTCGGTTTCGACTACCTGCGCGACAACATGGTCACCCGCCCCGAGCAGCGCGTACAGCGCGGCCACAACTACGCCATCGTCGACGAGGTCGACTCCATCCTGATCGATGAGGCCAGAACGCCGCTCATTATCTCGGGCGCCGGCACCAAGTCCGCCAGTACCTACAAGGACTTCGCGCGTGCCGTGCGCGGCCTGGAGCGCGGTGAGGACGTGTCGCACGACATGCTCACCGCCACCGAGGACGTCGAGCCCACGGGTGACTACGTCATGGATGAGGCCAAGCACACCATCGCCGCCACCGAGCGCGGTCTTAAGAAGATCGAGCGCCGTCTGGGCATCGAGGACATCTACGCCGACCTTTCGGGCCAGCTGGTCAACCACCTGCAGCAGGCGCTGAAGGCCCAGTACATGTTCCATCGCGACAAGCAGTACGTGGTCACTAACGGCGAGGTCAAGATCGTCGACGAGTTCACCGGTCGCATCATGGAAGGCCGCCGCTATTCCGAGGGCCTGCACCAGGCCATCGAGGCCAAAGAGGGCGTGCTTGTACGCGAGGAGAACCAGACGCTGGCCACCATCACCTTGCAGAACTACTTCCGTCTGTATGACAAGCTCTCCGGCATGACCGGTACGGCACTCACCGAGGATGCCGAGTTCCGCGAGATTTACAAGCTGCCCGTCGAGGTCATCCCCTCCAACAAGCCCGTTCAGCGTGTTGACCACGAGGACCTGGTGTACCGCACCATCCAGGCCAAGTACAACGCCGTTGCCGACGACGTCGAGCGACGTCATGCCAAGGGCCAGCCGGTCCTGGTGGGCACCGTCTCCATCGAAAGCTCCGAGAAACTGTCGGCCGCCCTTACCAAGCGCGGCATCGCGCACGAGGTCCTCAACGCTAAGCATCACGAGCGCGAGGCTCATATCGTTGCCCAGGCCGGACGCTACGGCGCCGTGACCATCGCTACTAACATGGCCGGTCGTGGTACCGACATCCTGCTGGGCGGCAACCCCGACGAGCTGGTGCGCGAGCGCCTTGAGTACGAGGGTCTGACCATGGAGGACGTGACGCCCGAGCAGCTCGAGCAGTTTAACGCCGAGGCCAAGGCGACCTGCAAGGCCGAGCGTGAGCGCGTGCTTGCCGCCGGCGGCCTGACCGTCATCGGCACCGAGCGCCATGAGTCCCGTCGTATCGACAATCAGCTGCGCGGCCGCTCCGGTCGTCAGGGCGATCCGGGCGAGACTCAGTTCTACCTGTCGCTCGAGGACGACCTCATGCGCCTGTTCGGCGGCGACAAGATGGACCGCGTCTCCAAGATGATGGTCAGCGCCGACATGGGCGACGACATGCCCATCCAGCACAAGATCATCTCCAAGGCCGTCGAGAACGCCCAGCACAAGGTCGAGAGCATCAACTTCTCCATGCGCAAGAGCGTCCTCGAGTACGATGACGTCATGAACAAGCAGCGCCAGGTCATCTACGCCGAGCGCAACAAGATTCTGGACGGCAAGGATCTGACCGACCACATCACCGAGGTCATGCACGACACCGTGTACCGCTGCGTGCAGGAGTTCTGCACCAAGGACAGCCACGATGGCGAGCGCGATCTCGAGGGCCTGCGCAAGTGGGTCGTGGAGCTCACCGGGCATATCGATACTCCCAAGTTCCCCGACGAGGACTTTGAGGCCCTGGCTGCCGATGTCCTGGCCTACGTTGAGAAGTGCTACAACATGAAGGCCGAGCGCCTGGGCGAGGACCTGATGCGCGAGCTCAACACCCAGGTCATGCTGCGCGTCATCGATACCCGCTGGATGAACTACCTGCAGGAGATGGACTACCTCAAGACCGGTATCGGACTGCGCGGCTTTGGTCAGCGTGACCCGCTGGTCGAGTACAAGACCGAGGCTTATGGTGCGTTCCAGATGCTCGTTGACACCATGTACGAGGATTACCTGCGCACCGTCCTGCGCATCGAGATCAAGGCCGCCCCGCGTGCTGTTGAGCATAAGGAAGGCCAGGCGCTCGAGGGTGCGCACTTCTCGGGTCCTGCCGATGTCGATGGCGACAACAGCGATTCGGTACTGCGCAAGCAGGCTCAGGTGCAGGCCCGCACCGCCGTCCAGGGTGGTCCGGCTGCCGTTAACAACGGGGGCAAGGTGACGACCTACCGCAAGTCCGAGAGCGATGACCCCTATGTCAACGTGGGCCGCAACGACCCGTGCCCTTGCGGTAGCGGTAAGAAGTTTAAGTATTGCCACGGCAGGAATCGTTAATGGCCGAGGCTTTAGAGGTGACGCCCGCCGAGTTGGACGCGTTTGCGGACCGACTCGGCGAGGTCGAGTCGTATCTCCATTTGGACGAGAAGCGCACCCGCGTAACGGAGCTCGAGGCCAAAAGCGTCGCCCCGGGCTTTTGGGACGATGCCGATGCCGCTCGCGCCACGATGGAGGAGATTGCGCGCGCCAAGGAGGACATCGCCGCCGTGGATACCGCGCGCGGAGAGCTTTCCGATGCTCGCGCCGCGTTGGAGCTTGCCGAGGAGATGGGGGATGACCCCGACGCCGTCGCCCTTCGCGAGGAGGCTACAGCCACGGCTGAGCGCCTGGCCCGGGCCATCGATGAGCTTGAGCTTTCGAGCTGGTTTACCGGTGAGTTCGATCACGGCGATGCCATTGTGACCATCAAGCCCGGACAGGGTGGTCTGGAGGCCCAGGACTGGACCTTCATGCTCTTTAAGATGTACATGAAGTACTGCCAGCGTCGCGGCTGGAAGGTCACCATCAACGACTGTCCCGCGGCCGAGGTCATCGGCATCGACCGCGCGACATTTACCGTCGAGGGCAAGGACGCATTTGGCATGCTGCGCGCCGAAGCTGGCGTCCACCGCTTGGTTCGCATTAGCCCCACCGACGACAAGAAGCGCCGCCAGACCACGTTTGCCGGCGTCGAGGTCATCCCCGTGCTACCCGATGATATCGACATCGAGATCAGTCCCGATGACATCCGCGTGGACGTGTACCACGCGAGCGGCCCGGGCGGTCAGGGCGTCAACACCACCGACTCCGCCGTGCGCGTGACGCATTTTCCCAGCGGCATTGTGGTCACCTGCCAAAACGAGCGCAGCCAGATCCAGAACAAGGCCGCGTGCATGCAGATCCTCAAGGCTCGCCTGTACGAGATTGAGCTCGAGAAGCGCGCCGAGGCGCTCGATGAGATCCGCGGACCCAAGACCACGATTGGTTTTGGCAACCAGATTCGCAGCTACGTGCTCTACCCGTACCAGATGGTCAAGGACCTACGCACGGGCGTGGAGACCAGCAATGTCGAGGCCGTCCTTGACGATGGCGACCTGGACCCGTTTGTTATTGGCTACCATCGCTGGGCCACCGGCAACGCCGACGCGGAGACCCCGTCTGCATAAACCGCCCGGTTTATGTGGAAATGGATTAAAACCCTCCCAGCAGGGTGGTTTTGTATCCAGAGCAAACCCTGCGCAGGGGTGGTTTTTGTCCGGCGAATCGGTAGAATCGAATACAAGAAGAAGTTCAAAGCGCATCCGATGGGGTGCGCTTTTTTGAGGGAGGCAGCATGGCATATCGTCTGGACATCAAGCGCATTCTTTCGATGAACTTTTTTCACGACCTGCCCCAGATTATGTTGGGGTGCGCTCTGGCCGCTATTGCGACCGACCTGTTTTTGATTCCCAACGGCCTTGCTGCCGGTGGCGTTACGGGCCTTGCCACCATTATCCAGGCGGTCGGCGCATCGCGCGGTCTATCGCTTCCCGTTGGTATTCAGACGATCGTGATGAACGCCTTGCTGCTGCTGGTCGTTATGCGCGAGGGCGGCATGTTCTACGTGGTGCAGACCGCGACGGGCTTTGTGCTGCTGGGCTTCTTTACCGATCTGTTCGCCCCGTTTGTAGCACCTCTGGCGGATGCGGACCTGATGCTCCCTGCCATGTGGGGCGGCATTATTACGGGCATCGGTTACGGCATGGTGCTGCGCGCCGGCGCCAACACCGGCGGCTCGGACACGATTGGCCAAATCATCTCGCGTAATACCTCACTGCCCGTGGGCTCGACCGTCATGGCGATCGATGTTGCCGTATGCGCGCTGTCGGCTCCGGTCTTTTCAATCGAAAACGCACTATATGCAGGCCTTTCGATGGTCATTAGCGGCTACGTGATCGATGCCGTGGTCGATGGTGGCAACAAGCGCCGTATGGTACTCATCATCTCGGATAAGTTCCCTGATATCGCTGCCGATATCATGTATGGCCTGGGTCGCGGGTGTACCAAGTTTAAGGCGACTGGCATGTATTCGGGTGCCGAGAAGCCGGTGATTATGGTCATCGTGAGCCGTCGAGAGCTCAATACCCTCAAGACGATCGTGCGCGAGCGCGATCCTCGCGCCATCGTGACGGTCGCTGACGTTACGGAAGCCTTCGGCGAGGGATTCAAGGACATTAGCGCGTAGGGTCGACCGCGTTCCATCCAAAAGACGTTCACATTGATAAACCGTTTCATCAGCGGTTCTGCCTGCTAAATTGTTCAAATAATGATAAAAACTCTGGTAAAGCCATCAGTTTCCAGCATAATGAATGACGTACGTGCATTGCGGCTGTGTTGGGATTACCTTCCCGTGCCGTGCGCATTTTGTCTAATGAGGATGAAAGGAAGGCACAATGAGCGACGAAGAGCTCAAAAAGGTTGCCAACGAGGTAAGGAAGGGCATCGTCACCGGCGTGCACGCTGCCAAGTCCGGCCATCCGGGCGGTTCGCTCGGCGCTGCCGACATCATGACCTATCTGTACTTTGAGGAAATGAACGTCGACCCGGCCGATCCCCGCAAGGCCGATCGCGACCGTTTTGTGCTCTCCAAGGGCCATTGCGCTCCGGGCCTGTACGCCGTGCTCGCCGAGCGCGGGTTCTTCCCCAAGGAGGACCTCGAGACGCTGCGCCATATCGGCAGCCACCTGCAGGGTCATCCCAACATGAACGACACCCCGGGCGTCGACATGTCCACCGGCTCGCTCGGCCAGGGCATCTCCGCCGCCGTGGGCATGGCGGTTGCCGCCAAGCACTGGGGCGATACTTACCGCACCTACGCCCTGTTGGGCGATGGCGAGAGCGAGGAGGGCCAGGTCTGGGAGGCCGCCATGTTTGCCGGCAACCAGCAGCTCGACAACCTCTGCGTGATCGTTGACCACAACGGCCTGCAGATCGATGGCCCCGTCGAGGAGGTCAACGATCCCATGCCGCTGGCAGACAAGTTCCGCGCCTTTAAGTTCCACGTGGTGGAGCTCGCCGACGGCAACGATTTCGATCAGATCCGCGCCGCCTTTGCCGAGGCTCGCGCTACTAAGGGCCAGCCGACCGCCATTATCGCCGAGACCATGAAGGGCAAGGGCGTCTCCTTTATGGAGAACCAGGTGGGTTGGCACGGTAAGGCCCCCAACGATGAACAGTTTGAGCAGGCCATGGCAGAGCTCACGGCCGCCGGAGAGGAGCTCTAGGATGGCAGACGTCAAGAAAATCGCCACGCGCGTAAGCTACGGCGAGGCCCTCGTCGAGCTCGCCAACGAGCACGATGACTTTGTGGTCCTCGACGCCGACCTTGCCGCCGCCACGCAGACCGGCAAGTTCAAGGCAGCCTGCCCCGACCGCTTCTTCGATGTGGGCATCGCCGAGAGCAACCTGATGGGTGTTGCCGCCGGTATCGCAACCACCGGCCGCGTCGCCTTCGCGAGCAGCTTTGCCATGTTTGCCGCCGGCCGCGCCTTTGAGCAGGTCCGCAACTCCATCGGTTATCCGCACCTTAACGTTAAGATCGGTGCCACGCACGCCGGTATCTCGGTGGGCGAGGATGGCGCCACGCACCAGTGCTGCGAGGATATCGCCCTGATGCGTGTCATCCCCGGCATGACCGTGATCGTTCCCGCCGACGACATCGAGGCCCGTGCCGTGACGCGCGCCGCCTACGAGTGCGACGGCCCCGTGTACATGCGCTTCGCCCGTCTGGCCTCGCCGGTTATCAACGACCCCGAGACTTACAAGTTCGAGGTGGGCAAGGGCATAGTCATGCGCGAGGGCACCGACGTCACCATCATCGCCTGCGGCCTGATGGTCGGCGAGGCGCTCGAGGCCGCTGAGCAGCTTGCTGCCGAGGGCATCGATGCCGAGGTCATCAACATGCACACCATCAAGCCCATCGACGCCGACCTGATCGTTAAGAGCGCCACCAAGACCGGCCACGTCGTGACCGTCGAGGAGCACTCCGTGATCGGTGGCCTGGGCAGCGCCGTTGCCGACGTCCTGTGCGAGCAGTGCCCGACGCCCCTCAAGAAGATCGGCGTCAACGACACCTTTGGCGAGTCCGGCCCGGGTGCCGAGCTCTTGCACAAGTATGGCCTGGACGCCGCCAACATCGTGGCGACCACCAAGGAGTTCTTGGCATAAGGCAAGGCGGATCTCAAGGACTGCTTCGCCAGAACTATGGAAACCCGGCAGGGGCGCTCTCTTGGAGAGCGCCCCTGTTTCAGTTGCGGTGAAATAAGGACTGATTAGACCTTTTAACTGGTAAAACAGTCCCTATTTCACCGCAACTTATGAAGACGCCCCTCAAGCACGGTCCCATCAGGGAAAAGGGCATATATCGACAAAGCGCAATTCAGACCCTTCCAACTTTGTATATGCAGCACCCCAAGTAAAACGCGGCGACCCCTTAGTTACCGCAGGCCGGACACAGGGCTACTCTCCAAATCTTTCCGCAGGACGGAGGAGCCCCCGCAGCGCGAAGCGCGCAGCGGGGGCTCCGACATGTCCGAGGACGATTTGGAGAGTAGCCCTGTGCCCGGCCGACGGGATCCCTAAGCACGCCATGCTTCTTATGTGCAGCAAAGCTAATACTGCTAAAATACAAAGCGCTCATGTAGTTTAAACGCACGACGATAAGGAGCACCAGTGGGTAACCACTTCCGTACCTCCGGTGCGGGCGATGATGCCCCCAAGACGCAGGCAGGCGTCCAGGGCAGTCGTTTCGCCACTCCGGATTCAGAGGGCCAGCCTGTTGCTCAGGCCCCCGCTCAGCCGGCAGATCAGGCACAGCCGGCATCCGATCCCTTTGCCTACAATCCAACCAGCGATGTCGCGCTTTCCGGCACGGCGGGTTTTGAGCCCGTTCAGGCCGTGACCGCTCGCGTGGAGCAGTCTCAGGCTGGTGCCGCCACGCCGCAGCCTACCATGGCCGGCATTCCCGACCCCTTGGCCCCTGCGACGCCGGCTCCTCAGCCTGCGCAGTCCGGTCTCTTTGCCGCTATTCCCGACCCCACGCAGCCTGCTGCCCCGGTGGTCGAGAGCGATCAGGCAGCCGAGGTCGCAAGCCTCGATAACGCGCTCAACAACCCCGATTTTACGTCGGTGTTTGCGCCCATCGATCCGCAGGCCAGCCGCAAGAAGATGGCCAAGCAGGCCGGTGTCGAGCCCGTCATCCTTATGGAGCATGTCACCAAGATCTATCCGGCACAGCCCAACAAGCCTGCACTCGACGACATCAACATCGAGATCTATCCGGGCGAGTTCGTCTTCCTGGTCGGTCACTCCGGTTCGGGTAAGACCACGCTGCTGTCGACGCTCAACCGCGACGTCAAGCCGACGAGCGGCCGCATCCTGGTTGCCGGTCAGGACCTCATGAAGATCAAGAACCGCAAGGTTCCGTTCCTGCGTCGCCAGATTGGCGCCGTGTTCCAGGACTTTAAGCTTCTGCCGCAAAAGACCGCCTACGAAAACGTGGCGTTTGCCCTGCAGTGCATCGGCAAGCCCAAGGGCGTCATTCGCAGCCAGGTGCCCGAGGTGCTGCGTCTGGTCGGCCTGGCCGATCAGATGGACTCGCTGCCCGACCAGCTTTCCGGTGGCGAGCAGCAGCGCGTTGCCGTCGCCCGCGCTATGGTCAACCGTCCGCCGCTGCTGATCTGCGACGAGCCGACGGGCAACCTCGACCCGGCGATCTCGCTGGGCATCATGAAGCTGCTCGAGCGTATTAACCGCACTGGCACCACCGTGATCGTCGCCACGCACGACCGCGAGATGGTCGATAGCATGCACCGTCGCGTGATCGCCCTTGAGGGCGGCCACGTTATCCGCGACCAGGAGAGGGGAGGTTACGGCAACTATGGCACCAACTAACGTGGGCTACTCCTTCAAAGAGGCAATCAGCCACTTCTTCCGTAACTGGACTACCTCGCTCGGCGCCGTCATCACGATCTTCCTTTCGCTGTTTATCATCGGCCTGTTCATCATGGGCTCTGCGATGCTGAACTCCGTGATCGGCACCGTCGAGGATCAGGTTGTCATCAACGCGTTCATTAGTGATGACGCCGATCAGGCCGATGTTCAGGCTTTTGAGGCCGAGCTTAAGACGTGGAATAACGTCAAGTCCGTGACCTATAAGGACAAGGACGACGCGCTGTCCGAGTATACGAGCAAGATGTCGGGCAACGCCGACGCCACCATGAGCGCGCTCGATGGCCAGAACCCGCTGCCGGCTTCCTTCGCTATTGAGATGGACGATCCGTCCAAGGTCGAGAGCACGGCAAAGAAGCTCAAGAAGGATGCCGATTTCCAGAAGATCGCGGATGACGGCGACGTCAACGCGAGCGTGCTGTACGGCCAGGAGGAAGTGAGCCGCCTGTTCCAGGTGACCAACTACATCCGCATCGCCGCCGTGGTGCTCGTTGGCCTGCTGACTTTTATCGCGTTCATCTTTATCAACAACACGATTCGCCTGTCCATTACGGCGCGTCGTCGTGAGATTGCGATTATGCGTCTGGTCGGCGCCAGCAACGGCTTCATTCGTGGCCCGTTTATCACCGAGGGCGTACTGCAGGCCATTTTGGGCTCGCTGCTTTCCATCGGCGTTCTGGAGCTGCTGCGCAATCTGATGATTCCGCGTCTGCAGGAGAGCATCGGCTGGATGTCGTTTGCCCTGCCGATGCAGTACTACCTGGTGACCTATGCTGCGCTGATTCTGGTCGGCGTGATTATCGGCCTCTTTGGTTCTGCCATCGCCATGCGTCGCTACCTGCGCGTGTAGGCATGCCTGGAATTCATCCCTTCCAACGGGTCGTCTCTTATGGGGCGGCCCGTTTTTTGATCCCTAGGGGACGGCAGGAAAGCGAATCATTTGGGTAGACTCTTTGGAGTTCGCAATCGATAGTTAGGAGGCGCCATGGGGCGCAATAACAAGCATAAGCGTGTAGCTCGCAATAAGCGCGGGCCGGTGCGCAGCGAACGCCGTCCGAGCCTGACCGGGCGCGTGCAGCTCCATGAGCACAGTGCCTATGTCATAACCGAGAATGGCGACTACAAGGTCATGGGTCGCGGCAAGCGTGAGATCATGGACGGCGATACCGTTGCCGTGAGCATTAAGAACAGCCCGCATGGCGAGCGTCGCGCCGTGATCGAGGGCGTGGTTGAGCGCGCAGCTATAAGCGTGGTGGGCACGTACCAGACCGCCGGTCCGCTCGGTGTGATTGAGCCGCTCGATTCGCGCCTGAAGGCCGACTTCTTCATTCTGCCCGAGGATACCTCGGCGGATCGTCTGGGCGTCCACCCGGGTGATGCTGTTGTCGCGCGCATTTTGACCTACCCGACGCGCCTGGAATCGGGCGCTGTGACGATCGAACGCCGCATTGGCGGAGATGACGCGCCCGACCTGGGTGTTCAGTATGTAATGGCGCGTTATGGCTATACCGATAGCTATCCCGAGGCAGCACTGGCCGAGGCCGAGGGCCTTTCGCTCGATGTGACCGCGGCGCTCAAAGATCCGCTTCGACGCGATCTGCGCGACCGCTTTATCATCACGATCGACCCGGTCGACGCTCGCGACTTTGACGATGCCATTTCGCTGGAGCGCACGCCCGATGGCGGCTATAAGCTGGGCGTCCACATCGCCGATGTCTCGCACTATGTGGCTTGGGACGGGCATATCGATCTTGAGGCGCGCCATCGCACGACATCGGTGTATCTGGCCGATCGCGTGCTGCCCATGCTGCCCGAGCGCTTATCGAACGACCTGTGCTCGCTTCGTCCCGACGAGGACCGTCTGGCGTTTACCGTCGACATTGAACTCGATGCGCGGGGCCGCGTTCGCCACTACGATCCCTATCCCAGTGTGATTCGCTCGCGCGTGCGCATGGACTACGACGGCGCCGAGGCGCTGTTGGTGCGTGCCGGCGCGGTGGAGTATGGGGTGCTGGAGGGTGCCGCCGAGGATGTTGCGGCTGCCGAGACCTCGCGCGAGGAAGCGCTTGAGCGCGGTCTTGCATGCGAGGAGGCCGCCCGCGGCTACAACGTCGACCTCGGCGATTTCCTTGTCGCCGCCAACGAACTCGCCGAACTCCGCCGTCGTATCCGTCGCGCCCGCGGCTCAGTCGATTTTGACACGGCCGAGATTCGTGCTCTGTTGGATGAGGACGGAGTACCCGTGCAGATTGTGGCGCGTGAGCGTTCGTGCGCCACGTCGCTTATCGAGGAAGCCATGCTGCTCGCCAACGAGTGCGTTGCAGAGTGGCTGGCAGACCGTGATATCGAGGCCTGCTATCGCGTGCATGAGGATCCGAGCCCCGATAGCCTGCACGGTGCCGCCGTGGCACTGGCTCAGCTGGGTATTATCGACGACCGCCGTGCAGCCGGCATTGCCCTGGGAAGCCCCGATGAGCTGCAGGCCGCAGTTGATGCTGCCGCCGGTACGGCCAGCGCGCCGCTCGTCAACACACTGCTTCTGCGCAGCATGCAGCGCGCGCTGTACAAGCCACGCAACGAGGGCCACTTTGCGCTCGCCGCGCCGTGCTACTGCCACTTTACGAGCCCCATCCGTCGCTACCCCGATCTGGTGGTGCACCGCGTGCTCAAGCTACAGTTGGCTTACGAGCGGCTGGGCGGCAAGGACGCCCTGGTCCGCACGCCGCGCCTGATCGGTAAGGGGCGCGAGTCGCTGCCGCGCATTCTGCCCCAGATCTGTCGCGCCTGCAGCGATGCCGAGCGCGCGGCCGACGCTGCCAGCCATGCGACGCAAAAGATCAAGATCGCCCAGTACTACGAGGATCGTCTGGGCGAGCGCTATACCGGAACCATCTCGTGGGTCAGCAGCATGGGTCTTTTTGTTCGCTTGGATCTGACGCAGGTCGAGGGCCTGGTCTCGATTAAAAGCCTGGGCAACGAGTGGTTTGAGTTCGACGAGGACGCGCTTACACTGACGGGCGCTGACACGGGGGCTCGTTACGAGCTGGGCCAGCGCGTGATTATCGAGGTCTCGCGCGTCAATACCACGCGCGGACACTTGGACTTTAAGCTTATCCATTAGCCGAATCCCGACCGTGCGGGAGTGGGGGCGGTCTTTCGGGGCCGCCCTCGCATTTGAATGATGGCCGCGTCGCCGCCTGCTCGGCCGCCTATCCGCCTGCTATTTGGGAGGTAAAACCTACCAAAATAAACCTGTCCCTTTTGGCAGGTTTACAAGAAAGCGGGGATGAGATGGCGACTGTGTACGGCTATGCGCGCGTGAGCTCGCGTGATCAGAACCTGAATCGGCAGTTTGATGCGCTGATCGCCTATGGCGTGGAGTCGGCGAATATTTATGCCGACCGTGCGAGCGGCAAGGACTTCGACCGTCCGCGTTATCGCGATCTGCTACGCGTGCTGGGGGATGGGGACGTGCTGGTGGTGTTGTCCATCGATCGCTTGGGTCGTAACTACAGCGAGATACTCGAGGAATGGCGGCTTATTACAAAAGAGCGCGGGACGGCCATCGTGGTGCTGGATATGCCGTTGCTCGACACGCGCGCAAAGGATGGAGAAGCGCCGGACGTGACGAGTACACTGATTGCCGACATTGTGCTGCAGCTGTTGAGCTACGTGGCGCAGGTGGAGCGCGAGAACATCCATCAGCGTCAGGCGGAGGGAATTGCGGCGGCGCGGGCGCGAGGGGTGCGGTTTGGCCGGCCTCGCAAGCCATGCCCTCCGCAGTTTGAACTGGTGCGCGATAGTTATGAGGCAGGCGATATCACCCGCAGCCAAGCGGCAAAGCGCCTGGGTGTGTGCGTGGGGACGTTCGATCGCTGGATGCGCGAGGCGGGTTAGGAGATAGCATCTCTGTCGCTTCTTGTTGCGATTCAAATTTTGCTACGACGACACTGCTATTTAGACTACACTCGCTCATATTTAAAAAGACGGAGGTTGGCCTTTGGCGCACACGAAGAAAATAATCGGGTGGATCGCGATCGCTCTGTTCGCCGCAACGCTGGCAGGCATCTGGGTGCTGACGGAGCAAAACGCGGTGCAGACGTCGCTGCTGAGCGAGTCCACCGCACGTGTGGTGGAGGGTCAGGCTGCGAGCGTTCAGGCTGCCGATGCCACGGGCGAAGCTCAGACGGAGAACGGAATAACCGGGGGCACCGATTCGGCTGCCTCGAATGTCCGGTCTGGTCGACTTGCTTCCATTCGCATGTGGGTAGGCGCAAACGTCCGTCGCGTCGCCCATACCGTAGAGTTTTTCTTCGTCGGATTGTTCGCTTCGGTGATCGTGGTTTGCTTTTCCAAGCGTCCGTGGAGTGTATGCTCCCGTTGCGTGCCCGTGTTGCTCTTTTGCGCTGCCTGTTCCGTTGGCGACCAAGTACATAAGATTTTTGTTCCCGGCAGGCATTTCGACATAATCGACTTGGGCTTCGACGCTGCGGGCTATGTCATCGCGATGCTGCTGGTATTGCTGGTCGCCGTATGGGTACACCACGTGACGCGCCCCATCGGCGCCCACGCGAGGCGCTAGCCGGTAACAAATCCGTTTCTGATAGGGCTGACTCGTTGAATCATTTTGTGTCGCATTTATTTCCGAGCGGTCGGATTTGAGGGGCGAACGGTAGAGCGCTCGCTCGTAGTGCGCCACGATGCGGCACAATGTACCGCAAAAGAAGTTCTAACACGGTACGAATGGTTCGTTGGTCTTTAATTCTTCTCAACGGAGGTGTTTGAGATGGCAAACGGATTGCTTTTGCGGCTTCGAGAGCGAGAGCTCAGCGCGAGCCCGGAGGAGCGCAATGTCATCGCATATGTGAGCGCTCATCCGCACGAGGTGGTTGGGTTGTCCGTCCGCGGTCTTGCCGATGCCACGTTCTCCTCGCCCTCGAGCATTTTGCGTTTTTGCAAACGCTTGGGCTTTGCGGGCTATAAGGAGTTCCAGCGTGAGCTGATTGCCGAGCTTGCGCTCTTGGGTGACAAGAAAGACGTTGCCCTCGAGGACATCTCCATGGATGACAGCGTCGAACGTATCGTGGGGAAGGTGATGAAAAGCAACGTACGAACGATCGAAGCGACAGCGCGAACGCTCGATTACACCGTCTTGGAGCGATGTGCGGCCTATCTTAAGCGGGCACGCGCAGTCAATCTGTTCGGTATTGGTGCCTCTCGTTTGGTCGCGCACGATCTGGCGCAAAAGCTCATGCGTGTCGACAAAGAGTGCCATCTGTACGACGACTGGCATGATCAGCTCTTGTGTGCCAAGAACATGCATGAGGGCGATATGGCAATCGCCTTTAGCTACTCGGGCTTGACGCAAGAGGTGCTGGACTGCACCGCCGAGGCCCAACGTCACAACTGTCCCGTTGTGGCCGTGACCAAAGTAGATGGATCATCCAAGCTTGCCACCATGGCCGATGCCGTGCTCGGCGTCGCTGCGAGTGAGCCCTTGGTCCGCAGCGGTGCCATGGCTTCGCGTATGGCCCAGCTTATGGTTGTCGATGCCCTGTACGCTGCTTACGTTGCCAGCGACTACGAACGAGCGACGCATGTCATTAAGCAAAACTACATCGAGAAACAGGAAAGATGAGGTGAATGAAATGCTCGATTTAACAAAATTCACGACCGAACAGCGTAATCAAAGGTCAATGGACCTCGATACGATGACATCGCTGCAGATCGTCACGACGATGAACGATGAGGATCTTCGTGCCGTCCAGTCGGTCACGAAAGTGTTGCCCCAGGTTGCCACAGCAATCGACTGGGCTGCTGAGGCACTCGAGCGCGGCGGGCGCGTCTTTTACATGGGCGCAGGCACCAGCGGTCGTCTGGGCGTACTCGACGCTTCGGAGTGTCCGCCCACGTTTGGCGTGTCACCCGATCTGATTGTTGGGCTCATTGCCGGAGGCGAGACGGCGTTTATCAAGGCTGTCGAAGGTGCCGAAGACAGCGAGGAGCTTGGCGCGAGCGACCTGCGGGGGCGTGGACTCTCGGACAAGGATCTTGTCGTTGGCCTGGCGGCAAGCGGTCGTACTCCCTATGTGGTGGGCGGCCTTGTGTACGCCAAGGCAACTGGGTGCAAGACGATCGCAATTGCCTGCAACCAAGGGTCGAAGATCGGGGAGAGCGCAGATCTTGCCATTGAACCCGTGCCCGGTCCCGAGGTACTGACCGGCTCAACGAGGCTCAAGGCGGGAACGGTTCAAAAGCTCATTCTCAACATGATTTCGACCGGTGCCATGGTCAAGATCGGCAAGGTATACCAAAACCTGATGGTCGATGTGCAGCAGACGAACGAGAAGTTGGTGGTGCGCGGCCAGAACATCGTGATGGAGGCGACCGGCTGCACGCGCGAGCGCGCTATTCAGGCGCTTGCAGATGCCGGCGGCCACGTAAAAACCGCTATTGTCTCGGTACTGCTGGACTGCGATGCCGAGCAGGCTGCGGTAGCTCTTGAGCGAGCGCGAGGCCATGTCCGTGCTGCGGTGAGTGGCCATGAGAAGAGCGATGCCGATGCCCAATAGGTGTGCGGCGTGAGCTGATATGACATCCAGACGAGACACCCAATACAAGGAGGAGTTATGACGAACAAAGAGCTGGCTCAAAAGCTGCTGGACCTTTTGGGCGG
This sequence comes from uncultured Collinsella sp., assembly GCA_900541715.1. Taxonomy (GTDB): domain Bacteria; phylum Actinomycetota; class Coriobacteriia; order Coriobacteriales; family Coriobacteriaceae; genus Collinsella. The sequence goes on along the minus strand of UQLI01000013.1, from coordinate 28,537 downwards.
TAAAGACAACGTGCTGGCAAACGCGGCGTGCATGACGCGCCTGCGCGTGACCGTCAAAGACGCGGGCAACGTCGACACGGAGGGCATTAAGGCACTCGACGGCGTGATGGGCCTGGTCGAGGACGACACGATGCAGATCGTGCTGGGTCCGGGCAAGGTTAATAAGGTGCTCGAGGAGTTCTCCAAGCTCACCGGCCTTGCGAAAGGCGTTGCCGACGAGAGCGTGGTTGACGCTGCGGCCACAAACAAGGCCGCGCAGAAGGCAAAGTACGAGTCCAAGCCGGTTCAGGCCTTCCTCAAGAAGATTTCCAATGTCTTCGTCGCCCTGCTTCCCGGCATCATTGCGGCTGGCCTCATCAACGGTATCTGCAACGTCATTAACGTCTCGACGGCAGGCGCGCTTGCAGGCGAGTGGTGGTACCAGGGCATTCGTTCCATGGGCTGGGCCCTGTTTGCCTATCTGCCCATCTTGGTGGGCTATAACGCGGCACGTGAGTTTGGTGGCTCCGCTGCGCTGGGCGGCATCGCCGGCATGATGTGCATCGCCAACAGCGCCATGCCCCTGCTTGCGCCTGGCGCGGCCGATCCTGCCACTGCCATTCTGCTGCCGCTCACCAATGCGCAGTACAATCCTGCAGCGGGCGGCATGATCGCGGCTCTCATCGCTGGTGCGTTTTTCGCCTGGATGGAGCGTCAGATTCGCAAGGTTATGCCCAACGCACTCGACACGTTCCTGTCCCCGCTGCTGGTGCTCATCATCGGTGCCTTTGCTCTGATGCTCGTCATCCAGCCGGTTGGCGCATGGCTGACGACTGCCATCTTTAGCGTTTTGACCTTTATCTTCGAGAAGCTGGGCGTCCTGGGCGGCTATATCCTGTCGGCAGGCTTCTTGCCGCTGGTTTCCGTCGGCCTGCATCAGGCGCTCACGCCGATCCACGCTATGCTCAACGATCCCGACGGCGCTACCAAGGGCATCAATTACCTGCTCCCCATCCTTATGATGGCTGGCGGCGGTCAGGTCGGTGCCGGTCTGGCGCTGTACTTTAAGACCAAGAACGCCAAGCTCAAGAAGTACGTCGCAGAGTCCATTCCCGTTGGAATCCTGGGTGTGGGCGAGCCTCTGATGTATGCCGTTACGCTGCCGCTCGTTCGTCCGTTTGTAACGGCCTGCCTGGGTGCCGGATTTGGCGGCGCGCTCGCGGCGCTGCTTCACATCGGCACGGTTTCTCAGGGCGTTTCCGGTCTGTTTGGCCTGCTGATCGTCGTTCCTGGTCAGCAGCTCGGCTACGTTGCCGCTATGCTGCTTGCCTATGCCGCCGGCTTTGTCCTGACGTGGTTCTTTGGCGTCGACGAGCAGAAGATCAACGAGTTCTTTGGCGAGTAGTTTGATATCGCGAGCCGTGTTGCTCGGGGTTCGCGGCGCGCGGCAGATTTCTTGATGCTATGGTTGTGCCGGCGGGGCTAACTGCTCCGCCGGCCTTTTTTAAAGGAGTGTTGAAGCGTGAAAACGGGTATTTCGATTTATCTTTCCAACCCTCTGCAGGATATTGAGCGGACGATTGAGCGTGGTGCCGCGGCGGGTGCGCGCTATGCGTTCACCTCGCTGCATATTCCCGAGGATGGGGGAGCGGCGTATACCGATAAGGTCCGTCATGTGCTGTCGCTGCTTTCCGCCCGCGGCATTGCGCTCATTGCCGATGTGGGGCCGCGCACGTGCGATTTGCTCGGGCTTGAGCGCATCGAGGACCTGCGCGATCTGGGGTTGGAATACCTTCGTTTGGACTATGGCTTTAGCGCCCGGCGGGTCGCGGAGCTGTCCGGTGTATTTCGCATTGTGGTCAATGCATCGACGGTGAGTTCTGATGAAATCGCATCGTGGCGTGAGGCCGGTGCCGATGTGACTCGTTTTGCCGCCTGCCACAATTTTTACCCCAAGCCTTATACCGGTTTAGCTCTGGAGGACATTGCTCGGGTGAATCTTCGTCTTGCGGCGCTTGGATTCGAAATCATGGCTTTTGTGCCGGGCGATGCCAACGTTCGCGGGCCGGTATTCGAGGGACTGCCGACGGTCGAGACGCAGCGCGGTCGCGCGTCAAAGGTTGCCCTCAATATGCTTGAGCTTGCACATGGCGCCGATTGCGACATTGTGTTGGTCGGCGACCCCGATCTTTCCGATGCGGGCTGGGCGCAGTGTGCTCAAGTTTCCGCCGGATACGTGGACCTGCAATGCGAGCTTGAGCCCGGTTATGCCTATGTGCGCGGGCAGATTCATCACGACCGGCCCGACTCGAGTGTCCTCATCTTTAGGTCTCAGGAGTCACGTACGACGCATAAGCCGGATTCCGTGCCGACGGATGCCGGAGCCGGCCTGTTTCGAAAGGCGGGGTCGATCGCTGTGAGCAATAGCGGATATGGGCGCTACGAAGGCGAGCTTGAGATTGCGCGGGTCGATCTTCCCGGTGACGAGCGCATGAACGTTGCGGGCCATATCACGCCCGAGGCAATGGAGCTACTGCCGTTCATCAAACGCGGATTCGGGGTACGGTTCGTTTAGCGTGTGACCCGTGGGCTACAATTGGCCCATCATACGAAGGCGCCTCGTGTGGCGTGTGCCCGCGTTGGCCGATCTATATTCGGAGGATTCCCATGACCGTACTGTTTGTTGAATATCCCAAGTGCTCGACCTGTAAGAAGGCCAAGGCATGGCTGGACGAACATGGGGTAGAGTACATCGACCGCGATATCGTTTTGGACAATCCCACGGCTGATGAGCTTGCGACCTGGGTTGCTCGTTCGGGGCTGCCGGTGCGGCGCTTCTTTAATTCGTCGGGCATGAAATATCGAGAGCTGGGCCTGAAGGCGCGTCTGGATGCGGGCATGACGGATCGGGAGTGCTACGAGCTGCTGGCGACCGACGGCATGCTGGTCAAGCGTCCGCTGCTGGTGGGCGACGACTTTGCGATTCCCGGCTTTAGGGAAGCGGCTTGGGCCGAGGCGTTGCTGTAGCGGCTGCGGAAAGTGCGACCCGGAATTCGCTTCCAGAATGGGATGCGCTTTCCCAAAGTGGCCGGTTGCGGAAAGCACGTCCCATTCTGAGCTTCGATTGTGGGACACGGTTTCCGGTTGAGGGCTCGACGGGAAAGTGGGGACCAGTTTGAGCTTGAAATCTGGGACGCACTTTCCGCCGGCGGGCCTGCCCCAGTCAGTCCGCCAGCTGTGCCCATTCGTGCGGATCGTAGACCTTTACGTGTTTGTTGGGCTTGCCGCTCCAGTACTCCTCGTCCATAAAGGGCAGATATGCCTGAACGCCGGGGCAGATAAAGGGAATCCGCTGCTGTTGCAGTCGCTCGCGCTGGCGCTGCTCCAGGTGCGCCTCGGATATGACGGTCGGCATACCGGACAACTCGACGAGGCTTGCCTGGATTCGCTTAAGGTCGGGGAGTCCCGCGTGCCATGACATCCGCATGATCAAAAAGGATGCACGGCGGTATTTTGCCTGCACCACAGTAATGGCGGGGCGCAGTGTGGGATGGATTTTGTCCCGTTCGGGCCAAAGGTCGGCAGTGATCTCGAGGCCCAGGGTCTCCCATAGGTAATCAAGCTCTTCGTCCATGGTACCTCGATATCTACGCGATCATTGATACTTCGATTGTGTTGCCTGGTGCTATCGTTTTCGCGGTAGAATCTGCCAACGGTTGACGGCTACCGCTCGCGGTGTTTTGCCCTTCGTGTACAGCGGTCGGCTTCACAGGTCCTTCACGGGTTGGACTAAATTAGGCCAATTTGACTGAATTTCAAAAAAGTCAAAATTGGGGCTTGCGTCACGGCGAGACTTCCCGTATATTTCTTTCTTGCGCAAAGGCACAGCCGAGCGCAGCGATGCAGTCATTGGGATGTCGTCTAATGGCAGGACAGCGGATTCTGGTTCCGTCAATGGGGGTTCGACTCCCTCCATCCCAGCCATTGCATTTGCTACATATGGCCCGTTCGTCTAGCGGTTTAGGACGCCGCCCTCTCAAGGCGGAGATCACCAGTTCGAATCTGGTACGGGCTACCAAAATTGAATGCCCGGGCCTCGTAAGAGACCCGGGTTTTGTGTATTGACCGATGCTTAAGGCGCGCGTTGAGTCTGCCGCCCGGATCGAGGAGTAGCCATGGATCTGCCCATCAGCTTGCAAGACATCACGTATGCCGAGAACTATCTGGCGCAGGGCGACCTGGCTACGGCGACGCCGCTGCTGGAGCGTCTGGTGGAGCTCGCCGAGGAGTATATCGACGCTGAGTGCAAGACGGAGGAGAAGCGTCAATACTTTAGCTTCGATAGCAAGTTTGAGCGCTTGGCCTATCGCCGCGTGGAGAAGGATCCGCGCGAGCTCGTGCAGGTCGAGGTGCCGTTTGACCGCCTGTACTCTGATATGGCGTTTGCCTACATTCGCCAGCAGGATTATGTGAGCGCTCGTAATGCCCTGATGCAGGCTGTGCGTTGGGACCCCATGAACTGCAACTATCGCTTGGATTTGGCCGAGCTGTTCCGCGCACTCGAGGACAAGCAGGAATGGGCATCGCTCTCGTTCTCGGTGCTGGAGCGTGCAAGCGATGGCAAGTGCGCCGCCCGCGCTTACGCCAATCTAGGCCAGTACTTCTTGGAGCCCGAGACCGAGAACGTTTCGGCTGCCGTGGGCTGCGCGCGTCTGGCGCTGCGCCTGGCGCCCAACGATGCGCATACGACGCGCCTGCTCAACAAGATCCATACCACCTATCCGGATGCCGCCGATGAGAGCGACGAGCACGTGATGGGTGAACTGGCCCTGCAAGGCGTTCCGACCTCGCCTTCGGCCGAGATTGCCATCTGCCTGATTATGTGCGCGACCGATGCTGCAAGCGACGGCGACAAGCAGGAGGCGACGCGCCTGACGGTGCGTGCTCGCGACTTGGTGGGCGAGGAGGCCTGCGCGGCGATTATTAAACTGGTGCGCGAGAGCGATGCCGAGCTCAATGCCGAGCGCAAGGCAAAGCGCGAGACTGCGGGCTCAAACGCCGATGGAGCCAAGGGGGCCGGCGATGCCCAGTAAGCGCGAGCGCAAACTCATTTCCAAGAATCGCTCGGCACATCACGAGTACTTTATCGATGAGACGTTTGAGTGCGGTATTGAGCTGAGCGGCACCGAGGTCAAGTCGATTCGCGAGCGCGCCTGTCAGATCACTGACACTTTTGCGCTGATTCGTGGCGGCGAGTGCTGGCTCGTCGGACTGCATATCCACCCTTATAGCCATGGTGGCGTGTGGAATCGCGATCCCGACCGTCGGCGTCGTCTGCTGCTGCACCGCAAGGAGATCGACTTTCTTGACGGCAAACTTCGCAACCGTGGTTATGCGCTGGTTCCGTTGGAGCTCTACTTTAATACCGACGGCCGCGTAAAGCTGCTGCTGGGTCTGGGTCGCGGCAAGAAGCTCTACGACAAGCGCGAGGACATGGCCAAGCGTGATGTCCAACGCGAGATCGACCGCGCCCTCAAGGAACGCAACCGGTAGGCGCTCTATATAAGTTGCGGTGAGATACGGACTGTTTTGCCTGTTTGAGGGGCTATTCAGTCCCTATTTCACCGCAACTGCGGGCGTCTTATCTTTCTTACTGTTCTGACACATATGTCTCAAAGGCGGCGTCCGTTATGGGTGCCGCCTTTTTTGTGGGTACATACATTCATGAGGTTCCAACCCGAGCTAGGGGAGTGATCGTTATGGACAAAACTGCGTTCTTTACCATGCCGAGTGGCCTGTACGTGGTGAGCGCCGCGGCAGACGGGCTGCGCGCCGGCTGCGTCATCAACACTGCGGTGCAGGTGACGTCCATGCCGCCGCGTATTTCGGTTGCCGTGAACAAGGACAATGTCACCTCGGGCGTCATCGCATCGGCCAAAGCGTTCGCGCTGACCGTGATCGATCAGACCGCCGACATGCTCTACATCGGTAACTTTGGGTTCCGCACCAGCAGCGATTATGACAAGTTTGCCAAATACGAGACCCGCGAGACGGCTCTGGGCATGCCCTATGTGCCCGAGCACGCGGCGGCCCTGTTTAGCTGCCGTTTGATCGACACTGTGGATGTGGGCACGCATCTGCTGTTTATTGGCGAGGTCGAGGATGCCGAGCGCCTGAGCGACGAGATGCCGCTGACGTACGACTACTATCACAAGGTGCTAAAGGGCAAGACGCCGCCCAAAGCCTCGTCGTATCAAGGCTAGAAATGTTCTAAAAATACTTGCATTATGTTATTGAGAATATATACTAATAAGTAAGTACACCAGCAGTCACGTTCGAGAGGAGAACATCATGGCTGAGGAAAAGAAGACGTATAAGTTTGTGTGCACCGTTTGCGGTTACGAGGTTGAGGTCGACACGCCCGAGCTGCCCGAGGATTACGTGTGCCCGGTGTGCGGCGTCGGTCCCGATCAGTTTGAGCTCGTCGAGGAGTAACTCGCAGGCACACGGCGAAAGCCGAACATAGCTCTGTCCAAGGGTCCCGGTCGAATTCTCGGCCGGGACCCTTTTGATTTATCTGACGGTTTAAAACGGTCTCACGTGTTACAGATTAAGACGTTATATCTGGACAGTCACGCCATCTCAATTACATTCCCGTTAGCAGCACGATGTCGAGAATCGTCACGATGACGCCGATCCCTACGAGCAGCGCGTTGAGCGGGCGCGAGTTGGCGTATTTGCCCATGACGCGGCGCGAACTGGTGAGTCGTATGAGCACAAAGACCGTAATCGGCAACTGAAGCGACAACAATGCCTGACTCCAGATGAGACCTTCAAAAGGATTTGGGACGACCAGGCACGCCGTCACTGCGCCGACGAAACAGGCCGCCACCCCGATCGAGGAATGTCGGTCGTGGATGTCGTATTCCTCGTCGAACATGCCCGCGGTGATGGTGCCTGCCGCCATGCCCACCGTCACACTACTCGATATGCCCGCAAACAGCAGTGCCACCGCAAAGATGGTCGAGCTTGCCGGGCCCAGAATGGGGGAGAGCGTGTCCGCTGCGACGGCGAGGTCGTCTACGACAATGCCATGCGCAAAGAAGGTCGTTGCGGCCAGGATGACCATGGCCGAGTTGATCGCCCAGCCCACGCCCATCGAAAAGAGCGTGTCGAAGAGTTCGTAGCGCAGACGTTCCTCGATAATCTGCTCGCCTTGGCCTTCGAAGTGCATGGATTGGATGACCTCGGAGTGCAGGAAGAGGTTGTGAGGCATAACGACCGCGCCTAGGACACTTACGATAATCGCGGCCGAGCCGGTGGGCATACTGGGTGTGATCCAGCTTGCGGCGGCCTGCGGCCAGTCGACCTTGACTAGCGCAAGCTCGGCCAAAAACGAGAGTCCTACCACGCCGACGAAGGCGATGATCCAGCGCTCGGCACGCTTGTAGGAGTTCGTCATGAGCATTGCCATCGATGCCGCGGCCACGATGACGCAGCCGGCGCGCACGGGCAGCCCAAAGAGCATCTGGAGCGCGATCGCACCGCCCAGGACTTCGGCCATGGCGGTGGCGATGGTCGCGAGATAGGCGCTGGCAAGCACCGTGCGCCCAACGAAGCGGGGAAGGTAACGTGTCGTGGCCTCGGCAAGACAGGCGCCCGTGGCGATACCCAGGTGTGCCGCGTTGTGCTGCAGCACAATGAGCATAATTGTGGACAGCGTGACGATCCACAGCAATGCGTAGCCAAACTGCGAGCCCGCGGCCATATTGGAGGCCCAGTTGCCCGGGTCGATAAAGCCGACGGTCACGAGCAGCCCGGGGCCGACATGCCGGGCGATATCCAGACCTCCGTGGCCTCCGGTGCGGTGCGAGCCAAAGTGTTGTTTGGGATGGTTGAGCATGGTGAGCTCCTGCGTGCCGTTTGTTTGACGCCGCAAAGGATACCCGTTTTAGGCTAAAAAGTTAACCAAGACTAACAAGATTGTTGTATTTGAATAGGATGGTGAAAGGGGATTGCTGAAATGTCTTGATCTGTAACAACTAGGGATGGAAATTGGACCTAGGTGTTACAGATCGAGACAGGAAGAAATGGTCCTATGGAAAATCTCGATCTGTAACAGTTGGCTGCAAAAACCGGCCCTTCGTGTTACAGATTGAGACAAACCAAAACCGTCCTGCAGAAAATCTCAATCTGTAACATCTAGGCGCCAAAATTGGGTCTTCGTGTTACAGATTGAGATGTTTGAAGCGGTGAGTTTACAGGTCGAACTTGGGGCCCTTGTTGTCACCCTTGAGGTCGGCGGTACCCACTCGTAGGGCGTGCGTTACGCGATTGTTTCGAAACGGGCGGGAAACACAACGGGCCGGCGATGCTCCTAGTATGCCTAGTCAACTGACTGTCTAACACCTAGGGGAGGATCGCGATGCAGGCAGATTCCGCTCAGCAGCAGGGCCTTTATCGCCCCGAATTCGACCACGATGCATGTGGCATCGGCGCGCTTGCCGATATCAACGGCGAGCGCCATCACCAGATTCTGGACGACGCACTGTCCATTCTGGTCAACTTGGAGCACCGCGGCGGCACCGGACTCGAGAAGAACACCGGCGACGGCGCCGGAATCCTGTTCCAGGTTCCGCATCATTTTTTCCGCAAAGAGGCCCAAAAGTGCGGCCAGATTCTGCCGGCAGAGGGCGACTATGGCGTGGCCATGCTGTTCTTCCCGCAGGACGACAAGGGCGTAGAGGATGCCCGTCGCGTGTTTGAGGAGGGCTGCGCCGAGGCCGGCGTGCCGCTGCTCTTTTGGCGCGAGGTGCCCGTCGACCCGCACGACCTGGGTGAGACGGCCCGCGCCTGCATGCCTACCATCCTGCAGGCCTTTCTGGGCCGCCCCGACGACACGCCGGTCGGCGACGCATTCGAGCGCCGCCTGTACGTGTGCCGCCGCACCATCGAGAAGAAGGCCGACGCCGAGTTTGCCCTGCGCGACAAGATTTTCTACGTCTGCTCCATGAGCTCGCGCACCATCGTGTACAAGGGCATGCTGGTCGCCACGCAGATGCGCCGCTTCTTCATCGATCTCAACGACGCCGCCGTCAAAACGGCCGTGGCGCTCGTCCACTCGCGCTACTCTACCAACACCACGCCCAGCTGGGAGCGTGCGCACCCCAACCGTTTTATCATTCACAACGGCGAGATCAACACCCTCAAGGGCAACGTCAACTGGATTCGCGCCCGCGAACCCAACCTGTACAGCCCCGTGTTGCAGCACGATCTTGAGCGCGTGATGCCCATCATCAACCGCGAGGGTTCCGACTCCGCGATTCTGGATAACGTGCTCGAGTTCCTGGTCATGAACGGTCGCCCGCTTACGCGTGCCGCGTCCATGTTGCTGCCCGAGCCGTGGGACCACAACGACAGCCTGAGTGAGGAGTGCCGCGCCTACGACGCTTACCAGTCCATGCTCATGGAGCCGTGGGATGGCCCGGCGGCCATCGCCTTTACCGACGGTCGCACGCTGGGTGCCGCCCTCGACCGTAACGGCCTGCGTCCCGCCCGCTACTATGTGACGCGCGACGGTCGCTTTATGCTGGCAAGCGAGGTGGGCACCATCGAGGTGCGCCCCGAGAACATCCTGACGAGCGGCTGTCTGGGGCCGGGCCAGATGCTCGAGGTCGACTTTGCCCGCGGCCGCGTGATCTACAACGACGAACTGCGCGCCCGCTATGCCAAAGAAAAGCCCTACCGTGATTGGATTGCCGAGGAGACGCTGACCGTTGACGCGCTCGATGAGCCCGTTGCGGCAACGCCCGCCGAGGACGCCGAGGTGCCCGCCGCCGTACGCATGGCCAAGCTCGGCTATCACTGGGATGATGTTGACGAGGTCGTGCGCCCCATGGCCCAGCAGGGCAAGGCCCCGCTCGCCTCGATGGGCATCGATGCGCCGCTGGCCTGCCTGTCCAAGAAGACGCGTTCGTTCTTCGACTACTTCTATCAGCTGTTCGCTCAGGTCACGAACCCGCCGATCGACGCTCTTCGCGAGCATATGGTCACCTCGACCACGCTCTACCTGGGTAACCACGGCAACCTGCTCGAGGACTCCCGTACGGCCTGTCAGCTGGTGCGCCTGGAGCGTCCGCTGCTGAGCGAGGAGGAGTTCGAGCGTATCTGCGCCATCGACCGCGTGGGCTTTAAGACCCGCCGTTTCCGTGCCGTCTACCGCCGCGATGCCGGCGAGGGTGCGCTGCAGGCTGCGCTCAAGCAGCTTGCAGAGGACGTTGAGGCCGCGGTCCGCGACGGCGTGAACATCGTGGTGTTGAGCGATCGCGCCGGAGCGGGCGAGGTGCCCGTGCCGTCGCTGCTCGCCGTGGGCTGCGTGCACAACCACCTGATCCGCGCCGGCGTGCGTACCTTTGCCGACATCGTGGTGGAGTGTGGCGACGCCGTGTCCCCGCACGACTTTGCGGCGCTGGTGGGCTATTCCGCGAGCGGTATCTATCCGTACAACGCGCATGCGTGCATCCGCGACTTGGCGGCGCACGGCGATCTGGACGTGACAGCCGAGCAGGGCATCGCCAACTACAACAAGGCCGCGACGGCGGGCATCGTCTCCATCATGTCCAAGATGGGCATCTCCACGGTGCAGAGCTACCACTCCGCGCAAATCTTTGAGGCCGTCGGCTTTACGCCGGAGTTCGTCAACGCGTACTTCGCCGGCACGGTGAGCCGTGTGGGCGGTATGGGTGTCGAGGACGTTGAGCGCGAGCAAAACGAGCGTTACGACGCCGCGCTCGCTATCCTTAAGAGCCCGGCTCCCGATCAGCTGCCCACGCTGGGTCTGACCAAGTGGCGCCCGCTCGGCGGCGAGGATCACCTCATCGATCCACAGACTGTCTACTTGCTGCAGACCGCCTGCCGTGAGGACAGCTACGACACCTTTAAGGAGTACAGCGCCCGCCTGCACCGCACCGGCCGTGCCGTGCGCCTGCGCGACTTGCTCGACTTTAACGCTAACGGTCGCACGCCGGTTTCGCTCGACGAGGTCGAGCCTGCGCTCAACATCGTCCGCCGCTTTAACACCGGCGCCATGTCGTACGGCTCCATCAGCAAGGAAGCACACGAGTGCATGGCCATCGCCATGAACCGCCTGCACGGCCGTTCCAACTCCGGCGAGGGCGGCGAGGATCCGCGCCGCGAGACCCCGCTGGCCAACGGTGACTCCAAGAACTCCGCCATCAAGCAGGTGGCAAGCGCGCGCTTTGGCGTGACGAGCCGCTACCTGTGCAGCGCCTTCGAGATTCAGATCAAGATGGCCCAGGGCGCCAAGCCCGGTGAGGGCGGTCACCTGCCCGGCAAGAAGGTCTACCCCTGGATTGCCGAGGTCCGTCAGTCCACGCCCGGCATCGGCCTGATTTCGCCTCCGCCGCACCACGACATCTACTCCATCGAGGACTTGGCAGAGCTTATCTTCGATCTTAAGAACGCCAACCCCGGCGCGCGCGTGTCGGTCAAGCTGGTCAGCGAGGCCGGCGTCGGCACCATCGCCACCGGCGTGGCCAAGGGCGCTGCCGACAAGATCTTGATCAGCGGCCACAATGGCGGCTCGGGTGCCGCTGCGCGCGACTCTATCTGGCACGCGGGTCTGCCGCTGGAGCTTGGCCTTGCCGAGGCCCAGCAGACGCTGCTGCAAAACGGTTTGCGCTCACGCGTGGTGCTCGAGGCCGATGGCAAGCTCATGGACGGCACCGACGTCGCCGTCGCCTGCCTGCTGGGTGCCGAGGAGTTTGGCTTTGCGACCATGCCGCTCATCTCCATGGGCTGCCTCATGCAGCGCGACTGCCAGCAGGATACCTGCCCGGCCGGCATTGCCACGCAAAACTGTCGCTTGCGTCGCGGCTTCCGCGGCAAGCCCGAGCACGTTGAGCACTTTATGCTCTTTGTTGCCGAGCAGCTGCGTGAGGTCATGGCGAGCCTGGGCTTCCGCACCGTCGACGAGATGGTCGGCCATCCCGAGTGCTTGCGCCAGATTGAGGTCCCGGGCAACCGCAAGGCCAACCTGCTCGATCTGTCGCCCGTGCTGGCGAGCGCGACCTGCGAGTTCGGTGCCCATATCCCGGGTGCCGACGGCCGTCACTTCCTGCCCCAGATGGCTGCGGACAGCGAGCTCGACAAGACGCTCGACTCCACGTTGTTTGTGCCCTATACGGCCGATGCCCGTGCGCACCTGCGTCCGATTCGCTTTCGCGCCGATATCGCCAACGTCAACCGCTGCGTGGGCACCATCTTGGGCAACGCGGTGACCAAGGCGCATCCCGAGGGCCTGCCCGCCGGCTCCATCACCATCGATTGCGATGGTTCGGCCGGTCAGAGCTTTGGCGCCTTCCTGCCGCGCGGCATTACGCTCAACGTGTGCGGCGACGCCAACGACTACTTTGGCAAGGGCCTTTCGGGCGGCGAGGTGTCGGTGCGCCCCAACCCGCATGCGACCTACAAGTTCGACGAGAACATCATCGTGGGCAACGTTGCGTTCTTTGGCGCTACGAGTGGCCGCGGCTTCATTAACGGCCTGGCCGGCCAGCGCTTTGGCGTACGCAACTCCGGTGCCACGGTGGTGGTCGAGGGCTGCGGCAACCATGGCTGCGAGTACATGACGGGAGGTCTGGCGCTCATCTTGGGCGAGGTCGGGCAGAACTTCGCCGCCGGCATGACGGGCGGCGTGGCTTACGTCTTTGACCAGTACGGCACCCTCGATGCCCGTGTGAACCACGAGAGCGTTGAGCTCAAGGCCCCGACGGCCGGTGAGCTGGCACAGATTCGCGAGCTCATCCAGGAGCACGTGGACGCGACGCAGAGCCCGCGCGGCATTAAGCTGCTCTACAGCTTTGAGACGATGAGCAAGCACTTTGTGAAGGTCATTCCGACCGAGTACGAGCGCGTGCTGGCGATTGTCGCCGCCGCCGAGGCCGTCGGCAAGACGCATGCGCAGGCCGAGGAGCTGGCGTTTGACATTGTGACCGGTCGCGCCGACGCCGCTGATGTCGCTCGCTTTGATGTGGCGGGTGGTGTCGCTGGCGCTGTGCCCGCCGCCGCCAGCTCTGTTGCTTCGACCAAGAAGGAGGCGTAAGTGCCATGGGTAAGCCCGGTGCTTTTCTTGATATCGATCGCGTGACCCACGAGCTGCGCCCCGTGGAGGAGCGCAGCCGCGATTTCGATCCGCTGTACGTGGAGCTCGACGACGATGCGCGCCGTGCCCAGGCGAGCCGCTGCATGATGTGCGGTGTGGCGTTTTGCCAAATGGGCGCGAGCTTTGGCAAGGCGCGTCCGAGTGGCTGCCCACTGCACAATCTGATTCCCGAGTGGAACGAGCTAGTGTATCGCGGCCGCTGGGACGAGGCTGCCGAGCGTCTGTCACTCACCTCGCCTATGCCCGAGTTTACGAGCCGTGTGTGCCCGGCGCTGTGCGAGGCCGCGTGCAACCTGGGCTCGGTCGACGGTCAGCCCACGACGATTCACGACAACGAGCGCGCGATCAGCGACCATGAGTGGGCAAATGGCGGTCCGCGCCGCTTTGAGCCGGCGGGGGAGGGCGCACCCACGGTTGCCGTGGTGGGCTCCGGTCCTGCTGGTCTGGTGGCAGCATGGGAGCTTGCACGTCGCGGTGCCTGTGTGACGGTATTTGAGCGTGATGACCGCCCGGGCGGCCTGCTCATGTACGGCATTCCCAACATGAAGCTCGAGAAGTCCGTTGTCGAGCGTCGCGTGGCGCTCATGCGCGAGCTGGGTATTGTGTTCGAGCTGGGTGCTGACGTGAGCGATTCCAAGGTTACCGCCAAGCTCGACGACTTTGACGCCGTCGTGGTGGCTGCCGGTGCTCGCGCCCCGCGTGGGCTTTCGGCTGCGAACATTGATGCCCCGGGCGTGGTGTATGCCGTGGACTACCTGACGGCTTCGACCGTCTCGGTGCTCGATGGTGGTGAGCCCGCGGTGAACGCGCGTGGCCTGGACGTTGTGGTCATTGGCGGCGGCGATACCGGCAACGACTGCGTGGGCACCGCGGTGCGCCAGGGTGCGCGCAGTGTGCGCCAGTTTGAGTTCTTGCCGGCCGCGCCCGATAAGCGTGCGGCGAGCAACCCTTGGCCGCAGTGGCCCAACGTTAAGAAGACCGACTACGGTCAGCAGGAGGCTATCGCTGCCATGGGCGGCGAGATGCGTGCCTGGGGCGTGGATACGCTCGAGGTGCTGCTGGACAAGAAGGGCGCGGCAGCGGGCCTGCGCGTGGTCGATCTGGATTGGTCGGCCGGCAAGCCCGAACGCATCGCGGGCTCCGAGCACGAGGTGCCGGCCCAGCTGGTGCTCATCGCCTGTGGCTTTACGGGTCCGGAGCGCAGCGTGTTCGAAGCTGTCGGCGTACCTGTTGCCACGGCGGGCCGCCCGCTGCCTGTGATGGTCGCCGAGGGCTCGCATCTTGCGGCGCGTGTCGACGGCGTCGCCACAGATGCCGCACCGGTGTATGTGGCGGGTGATGCTCGCTACGGCAGCTCGCTCGTGGTGAACGCTATGGCCGATGCCCTGGCCTGCGCGGCCGAAGTCGCCGATGCGCTGGAGCTGTAAAGTAGTTATTTAAGAACGTCCCCAATGACTAGTCATTTTTTGTCTAGTCGTTGGGGACACTCTTTGTGAGCGATTTGCCCGTTTGTCGACGCGCGAGTGTCCATTCGGCGTCTTCTTGAGCTGTGGCGCTCTGCTGTTTCTGTGATGGCCGGGGGCGCTTGGCTCAAAAGGACGGGTTGGCTGTCTATGTTTACCTGCGGTTTTGTTGCGGTGCGCATTTTCGGTCAAGCTTTTCGTCAAGTGTTTGGTCAACATCTGGTTTGCAGCCGGAGGCCTATTTTGCCCGCGCTGGTCGTGGCCGACCACCCTCCTCGTAAGCTCAAATTGAGGTCTATCAGTTTGAGGAGGATGCCATGACTGACCACGCTTTAGACCGAGCGCAGCTAGCCGAAGCCGTCGGCAACGATATTGCCGACATAGCCCATTTTTGGATGCTGCGGAAGTTCCAGTTTTTGGAGCCGGCGCGCGAACAGTTCGAGATCATTGTCGACCCGTGGCTCAGCTATTGCACCGAGCCTTCGCAAAACGAAATCATGGCCTACAACATGGCGTTTACCGATTGGCTGCTCTTCGAGCGCTCCTATCGCCATGGCAAGACGCTGCTCGAGCTGTATGTTGACGAGCCGCCGGCATCGCTTTCGCCTGCCTCGCTCAAGCGGCTCGAGCAGGTACGCGACACGCAGTATTTCTCGCGCTTTGGCATTTTGGACAAGGATCCTGCGAACGGCATAGTTGCGCTGAAGGATACGCGCACCGACCGTCGCTTTGATGTCTACGACCCGCATATCGTGCAAAAGGAGCATTGGAGCGACGGCGCGATTGCGGTGCGCCTCGCTTGCGTCGACGATGTCTGGCTGACGGCGGGACAACTCTATCTGTATGACATCGCACGCCTGAGTGACACGGCGGTCGATGGGCCTGGTGCGGTGCATCCGGAGGACCTGCAGGATGGTTTTGACACCTCGTGCATCAGTTTCTTCTTGCGTCTGGTCCGCGACATCATGGGCGCCCAGGGGCGCTACGTAAAGTCCCTCAACATCTATGAGCAGGAGTGGGAGTAGGGGATGGGCGGTTGTCGCCTGCCTTGCCTTCTGCCTTTATGTCTCGATTTGTAACGTTTGGGGACAAAAAACCGGTCTACCTGTTACAGATCGAGACGAACGCTTGGGCGCCGCTGGTTTGTCTAAATCTGTAACGTTTGGGGGCCTGGAGAACGTCTTACTGTTACGGATCGAGACGTTTGGCATCTGGCTGGGGGGAATGTCTCAATCTGTAACATCTAGCGGCCAAAAATCGGTCTTCCTGTTACAGATTGAGACAAAGAGGTGCAATGCTGCACGAATGTCTCGATCCGTAACGTTTGGCGGCTGCTTGTGCCCGTAATTGTTACAGATCAAGACGTTTGCCGGCGGCAGCAACAGCGGCGATGGCCCATTTGTCCGATGTGGTGGTGATGGAAGTGTCTAATACCGTTTTCAAACAGAAGCATGCAACGCGTAACACCTTGGCGCGGAATAGGATGCTTGCCAGGCTCACGGAGACGGCCAAGCAAGGTGCGCTGCTCGCAACGCATGACAATACCGAGCTCATGTGGTTGCGACGCCATGTTGGAACCGACGATATCGCGGAGCCCGAGCCGTACCTGTTCTGTTTTCAGCATGATTGGGATGCATTGACGCCGGCGGAGCGAGCGCTGAGGACTATCAAAGGGCTTGCGGAATTTCATCCCGATTGGGCGTTTTGGGGCCATGACGCGGCGCTTTTGTGGGGTTTGGAGGTGCCGAATGATCTGCTCGGGCCGCGCTTTCTTGTTAAGACGGGTTGTTCGGTGACGTTGAGCAGCGGGTGCAGGTTGTTGCGTCCGCAGATGGCGGGCGCGCTCGAGCGTGTTGATGGCGTGCGGGTGACGTCGTTTTGGCGCACGGTGGAGGATTGCTTGCTGCGTGCGCCGTTTTCGTACGGGTTGGCGATTGCCGATTCTGCACTGCGGGCGAAAGGCGTATCACGTTGGGATTTGTGCGAGCGCCTCCGCGCCGATTGCGAGGGCAGGCGAGGGTATCGCAGGGCACAGGTGATTGCGTCGTATGCGGACGGGCTGTCCGAAAACGGCGGCGAGTCTCGGTTCCGAGCGTTCTTTATTGCGTACGGCTTTCCGGTTCCGGGGCTGCAGGTGGAGTTTCGCGATCCGCTCGATTCGAGCCAGGTGTTTCGGGTTGATTATTTCTGGAGGCTCGAGGATGGGACATGTGTCATCGGCGAGCTCGACGGGAAGGGAAAGTATACCTTGCAGAACGGTGAGCGTCGGGAGTCGGTCGACCCATTCGTGGCAGAACGTCAGCGAGAGTCTCATCTGACGATGCTCGGGCACAAGGTGCTTCGGTTTACGTTTGATGAACTCAAGAACCCGGGGAAGCTGGCTGAAAAGATGAGACTGGCGGGAATTCAACAGCGGGCCGATCTGGCTGAGGAATGGAGACGCCAGTGGTATGGGTGCTAAGGGGTGCAACTGACGCGAATGTGGTTGTTCCTGCCGAGTTTGTCTCGATCTGTAACAACAAGGGGCCGTTTGGCCTCGTAGCTGTTACAGATCGAGACAGAAGGTTGGCTGCCGCTAAAAGATCTCAATCTGTAACATCTAGAGGCCGAAAACCTGTCTACTTGTTACAGATTTAGACGTTTGACGACAGGGCTGGAGAATATCTCAATCTGTAACGTTTGGCGGCTGTTTGGGCCCGTAACTGTTACAGATTGAGACGGAAGGTTGGCGGCTGCCGAAAGATCTCGATCTGTAACATCAAGGGGCCCAATAACCCTGTAACTGTTACAGATCGAGACATTCCCCTGATGTTGCTGGGGTGGGGCTGCAACGTATTCCGTCCCCCACATCCCCTCGTCCTTCCGTTAACCGATATGTTCGACTTTAGATCGCTGCATTAGGTGATAATGGACAAATGTTCATGTTAATCGTGAGGGAGGAGCTCGATATGGCGTCTGCTGATCGTTCTACGCTGTTTATCAATGCGACCATTCTGGATGGTTCGGAGCATATGGAGCCGCAACCCGATATGGCTGTGACTGTTGAGCGCGGCGTCATCACGTGGATGGGGCCGAGTGCTGTGGCGCAGGCGCCTGCGGGTGCCGAGGTCATCGACCTGGCAGGTGCGTATCTCATGCCAGGCCTCATCAATATGCATGTGCATCTGTGCGGTTCGGGCAAGCCGGTTTCGGCGGGCGATGCGGGCGCGCTGATGAAGAATCTCGATAATCCCGTGGGGCGCGCCATCGTGCGCCATATTCTCAAGGGCAGCGCCCAACAACAACTGGCAAGCGGCGTGACCACGGTGCGCGGCGCGGGCGACCCACTGTTTGCCGACATCGCCGTTCGTAATGCTATCGATGCCGGCAAGTATCAAGGTCCTCGCCTGGTGGCGCCGGGAACGGGCGTCACGGTTCCGGGCGGCCATGGTGCGGGCTTGTTCGCCCAGGTGGCAAACAGTCCCGCCGAGGCAGCCGAACAGGTGCGCGACCTGTATGCGCGCGGTGCCGACGTCATTAAGCTGTTCGTAACGGGCGGCGTGTTCGACGCGACCGAGGTGGGCGAGCCGGGCGTGCTGCGTATGCCGGTGGAGGTTGCCGCGGCGGCGTGCAAGGCTGCGCACGAGGTGGGCCTGCCGGTTATGGCCCATGTCGAGAGCACCGAAGGCGTGAAGGCCGCGCTTGAGGCCGGCGTTGACACGATCGAGCACGGTGCCCCGATGACTCCTGAGATCTTGGAACTGTACCGCGGCGCCGCGGGCACGCAGCTTGAGGATCGCGCGCCCAGCGTTACCTGCACTATCAGCCCGGCGCTGCCGTTTGTATTGCTCGACCCGAAAAAGACCCATTCGACCGATACGCAAAAGAAGAACGGCGACATCGTGTGCTCGGGCATTATCGAGAGCGCCCGTGCCGCACTGGAAGCTGGCGTTAAGGTGGGCCTGGGCACGGACTCGAGCTGCCCGTTCGTGACGCAGTACGACATGTGGCGTGAGGTGGCCTATTTTGCCAAGCATGTCGGCGTGAGCAACGCCTTCGCACTGCATACGGCTACGCAAGTCAACGCCGAGCTGCTGGGGCTGGACGGCGAGACTGGCACAATCGAGTGCGGCAAGGCCGCCGATATCTTGGTGACGCGCAAGAACCCGCTCGATGACCTGTGCGCACTGCGTGAGCCGACGCACGTGATGTGCCGCGGTGGCCTGGTGCGCAAGCTGAAGGTCAAGCACATCCCCGAGGTGGACACCGAGCTCGACGCGATTATGGCCATGCCTGCAGAGGCGCTGGCCGAGGAGCTCGCCCGCGACGGCGTGGCATAGGTGTGACAAAGGGGCAATCCCTTTGTCATAATCAAAAAAAGCCGAGGTCTCAGCGCGAGGCCTCGGCTTTTATTTGTCCCATGGTATGGCGGCTATGAGCGCGTCTCCATCTTGGCGTGGCACTTGGGGCAGGTGACGCGAATCTTGCCCTTGCCCTTGGGGACGGAGAGCATCTGGCCGCAGTTGGGGCACTTGAGGTATGCCGTGGTCTTGCGACCCTTCCACATCTTCTTGGCTGTGCGCTTGGCGCGCTCAAAGTCTTCCTTGCTCGTTCCGGCTGCGCGTGAGGTGCTGGCCGCTGCGGCGCCGGCGCCCAAGCTGGCGACAAACTTGCCCAAGCCGGGAACATTGGCGGTCGCGGCGACAAAGGCCTCGTTCTCCTTGTGACGTGCGTCGATATTTTTGGACAGGCCGCGCAGCACGCCAATCACGATTACGGCGATGGCAATCCAGCTGAGCCACTGGATGCGGGCTATCGATCCGATCATGGCGATGATAATGCCTGCGAAGCCCATCACGATGGTGAGTTCGTCAGCGCCATTGCGGCCCTTCATAAAGTCATTCATGCAAATTGCCTTTCATTCGATATGCCGCACGCCTTTATACCCGATTTAGAGCAAGGGGGACAGGTTAATCTGCACCAATGTGGTGCAAACGTACCTGTCCCCAATGCCCCAATTACTTGGAGAGTTTGTCGACGACGCGTTCGATTTCGGCGAGTTTGGCGGCTTTGAGGTCTTCGTCGCCCGATTCGATTGCCGAAGTCACGCAGCCCTCGATATGCGCCTTGAGCACGTCGGCGTTAATGCGCGCGAGGAGCGCCTGTGTTGCCATGAGCTGCGTGGAGATGTCGACGCAATAGCGGTCCTCATCGACCATCCGCAAGATGCCGTCGATCTGGCCGCGTGCCGTTTTGAGCATGCGGGTCACCGATTTGTGGTCTGCCATCATGGCGGGTCCTCGTTTCTGGTCGATCTTCCGGATGTCCCCGTCAGTTGCGGTGAAATACGGACTGTTTAAGGGCCTAGGGCGGCTCAACAGTCCGTATTTCACCGCAACTTCTGAGGGGGCAGGTGGCGCCTGCTACGCGGCGGTTACGGACAGGGCATGGAATTTCTCGCCGGCGCCCTCGACGGCGGCGGCGAGCTGCTCGGCGGTCACGGTGTCGGCGCACTCTACCTGGACGGTCTGGGTCTCGTGATCGGCATCGGCGTCGGTCACGCCGGCAACGTTGAGCAGCGCGGTCTCGACGGTGGCATCGCAATGGCCGCACATGAGGCCGGAAGTCTTGATTGTGAAACGCATGGATATTCCTCTCTGTTGTGTCGGCTTTCCCAGGCACCCGACCTTGACCTTCAAGCCGTCGCTCGCGTACCAAAGTACGCGTCGCTCCTCTTTCAGGTCAATCTCGGGCACCTGGAAAACCCGTTCTAAATGGACTTAATGGTGAGCTTATTTTGCCACTTTTGGCTTAAAGGATTTTAAGCGCAGCGCATTGCTTACGACGCACACGCTCGACAGGCTCATGGCCGCGGCGCCAAACATCGGCGAGAGTTGCCAACCGGTGAGGGGGAAGAACACACCCGCCGCCAGCGGAATGCCGATGCCGTTGTAGAACAGCGCCCAGAACAGGTCCTGCTTGATGTTGCGGATCGTGGCGCGCGAAAGCTCGATGGCGCGGGCGACATCCATGAGGTCGCTGCGCATGAGTACCACGTCGGCGCCCTCCTTGGCGATGTCGGCGCCGGTGCCGATAGCGAGGCCCACGTCGGCGCGCGCCAGGGCGGGTGAGTCGTTGATGCCGTCGCCCACCATGGCGACCTTGCTGCCCGCATCCTGCAGCTCGCGTACGTGGTGCTCCTTGTCGGCGGGGAGGACGTCGGCGATGACCTGTTCGCTGCTCAGCCCCACGCGGCGGGCGATTGCTTCGGCCGTCACACGGTTATCGCCGGTGAGCATGCGCACGTCGACGCCGAGCTTGCGGAGCGCGGCGATGGCCTCGGCGCTCGTCTCTTTGACCTCGTCGGCCACGGCGATGGTACCGGCAAGCTCGCCGTTCTTGGCAAAGAACAGCGGCGTCTTGCCCTCGGCGGCAAATTGCTCGGCAAGACCCGCGGGCACGGTAACGCCCAGCTCGTCCATCAGGCGTACGTTGCCGGCTGCAATGGCGTTTTGCCCTTCGCGCGCCGTAACGCCTCGTCCGGGCACGGCCGCAAAGTCCTCGACCATGCGCGCGACGATCCCGCGTGTCTCGCACTCGGCCATAATCGCCTCGGCCAGCGGGTGCTCACTTGAGCGCTCCAGCGCAGCGGCCAGCTTGAGCAGCGCCTTTTTGCTCATGGCGGGCGAGTCGTCGGCGCGCGTGGCCACTACGATATCGGTCACGGCAGGCTTGCCGCGGGTGACCGTGCCCGTCTTATCGAGCACCACGGTGCCCACGCTGCGCAGGTTCTCCAGCGCCTCGGCACTCTTAAACAGAATGCCCATCTCGGCGCCCTTGCCGGTGCCGACCATAATGGCGACGGGCGTGGCCAGGCCCAGCGCGCACGGGCAGCTGATCACCAGCACGGCGACGGCGGAGGTGAGCGCTTCGTTGACGCTTTCGGTCAGTGCCATCCACACCAAGAAGGTCACGGCCGAGATCACGAACACCACGGGCACAAACACGCCGGCGACCTTGTCGGCCAGTCGAGCAATGGGCGCCTTGGTGGCGTTGGCGTCCTCGACGAGCTGGACAATCTTGGCGAGCGACGTGTCGGCGCCCACGCGTGTGGCGCGGAAGGTAAACGAGCCGGTGCGGTTGACAGTGGCGGCGTTGACGGTGTCGCCGGCGGTCTTTTCCACGGGGATGGACTCGCCGGTCAGCGCGCTCTCGTCCACGGCCGAGCTGCCCTCGAGCACCACGCCATCGACGGGGATGGACTCGCCGGGGCGCACGCGCAGGACCTGGCCGGGAAGGATACTGTCGACGTCGACGGTGGCCTCGCTGCCGTCCTCTGCCACGACGGTCGCGGTCTTGGGCGCCAGGTCGATCAGCGCCTCGATGGTGCCGCCGGTCTTGGACTTGCTGCGCGTCTCGAGGTATTTGCCCACGGTGACCAGCGACAGGATCGTGCCCGCACTCTCAAAATACAGATTGTCCATGCCCGTCATCATGGTCTCGTGGACCTGACCCGCGGCTAATTGGTCGGCCATGATGAACATGGCGTAGAGCGACCAGGCGATGGAGGCGGTGGCGCCCACGGCAATAAGGGCGTCCATAGTAGGCGCGCCGTGCGCGAGTGATTTAAACCCGTTGATAAAGTACGCGTCGTTGACGTAGACGATGGGAATGAGCAGGACGAGCTCGGTGAGCGCGAGCGTCATGCTGTGGGTGTGGTCGGTGAAGATGCCGGGCAGCGGCCAGCCGAGCATGTGCCCCATGCCTATGTAGAACAGTGGGACAAGGAATACGATCGAGACGATGAGGCGGGTGCGCATGGCAGAGGCGGCGGCCTCCAACTTTTTGGTCGGCGACTCCATATGGGTGACGCCAGACCTGGCCTGCGAGCTGCCGCTTTGGACAGCGTCGGTGCCCGTGCTGATGGGCGAGGCCGAGTAGCCAGCGCGATCGACAGCGGTGCAGATATCGTCGGGGGAGACCTGCGCAGGGTCGTAGTCCACCAGCATAGAGCCGGCGAGCAGATTGACCGCGACGCTTTGGACGCCGTCGAGTTTGCTCACGGCACGGTCCACGTGCGCTTGGCACGCGGCGCACGTCATGCCGCCCACGTCAAACTTATCTTGAGCCATGGCTTCTCCTTTCTGTGACGTAGTGTCGGAAATGTTAACCTGCCGATACTATACACCCATACCCCCTGGGGGTGTCCAGTACAGAAAGAAATGTATGAGATTTCGTTACAGATGAGGATGGATGGTTGGCCGATGGACCGTCCCAACCAATCATCTCAATCTGTAACATCTAGCAGGGAAAATGACCTCTAACTGTTACAGATCGAGACAATTGCCGGGGAGGGGTCCCGTTGCGGCAAGACGCTCGCCGCCTAGATACAGAACCCGGGGATCACACAGGTTAGCTTGTTTGGCTTTTCCGCAGGCGTTGCGTACGTAAAGACGTCGCCGTCGTGTCCCACGCGGTTCATATAGAGCGTGCCTTCGCTCTCCGATGTGTCGGGGCTCACCGTGCGCTCCCACCAGCAGGTGTCCTTGCCCTTCCACTGGCGGACCATCGTCTCGTTCGTGGAATACGGGCTTACCTTGAGCTCGCGGAAGAGCTGATACTCCTTGCCCTCGCCGTTGTAGATGTCTGCCAGGTAGTGATAGTCCTCGGTAAACGAATCGGGCGGTTGCGTACCGCACAGCTCGACCATGGCGGGCAGCCAAAGGGTTGCGGGCAACTCGCTCAGGCACGATGCGCTGTTGGCGGCGCCCACATTGTTCGAGACCTTCTTGACACCTTTAATGAGCGCGCGCAACTCGTTGGGCAGCAGCTTAAGGCCGTCGCCGTTGAGCCACTCCCGCAGCTCGCAATCTGCCCAGCCGGCGCTCGGCGGTTCAGCCGCAGCGTTGCGCTCGGCAATACCCGCGTCGAACATAAACGTCAACCCGGCCTTGCCCGTCCCGTCCAGAAGCTCATCGTGGCGGATGCCCACAAGCTGCGCGCCAACCTGCAGCCCGTTGGTGAGCGTGATACGCTTGGTACACGGATAGGGGATATGCCCATCGGCATCGAGCAGGTGATAGCGCTTGGCAATCTCGCGTGCCTCGCTACGGGTCTCGGCGGCCTTAATCTTGAGCGAAATCTCCTGCAGCTGATCCCAAGTGTAGTCGTCAAGCGAACCGCGGATGCCGTCCAGGTAGTCGGGGATGCCAAAGCCATGGGTCGCCGCCCCAATGACGCTGAGCCCCGCAACGGCTGCAACGACGCCACCGATAATAAAGCGGCGGCGGGTCATGGCATCGTGCCGGGCCTGCTCCAGGATCTCTCGCGCGCGCTCGCCGGCGACGTCGACCTTAAGGTGCGTGCCAGAATCGATATCAATCGCGGCCTCGTCTCCTGTGCCTTCGCGGCCCTCGGATTCGGCATCGGTGAGGTATGCCGAGAGCACCTCGAGCATCTGCTGCTCGGTGGGACGATCGCACTGCTCGACTGAGAGACCCTTCATGATGATTTGGACGAGCGCTTCATCGCCCTCGCAGCGCGGCTCGAGCGGCGCCGGCTTGGTCTTGGTCTTTACGAGATAGAACGAGCCGGTTGCAGCGGCGTCCGTCGACTCAAAGTCAAACGGTTTGCGACCGCTGTAGAGCTGGTACAGAATGCTCGAAAGCGCATAGACGTCGATCGCGGGCGAACGGCGAAGGGCCGCGATGCCTTCGATATCCTGCGTGAGCATCTCGGGCGCGGCGTATGCGGGTGTGGCAAAGCGCCAGATGTCGGCGCGCCGGGTGATCGTGTCGTCGCCGAGAGCCATGGTCGCGGAGCCCATGTCGATGAGGCAGGGGTCAAAGGAACAATCGGCAATCTGCTGCTCGAGTGTTCGGCTGGTGGTGCGGAACATGATATTGGCAGGCGATAGGTCGCGATGGATGACCGGATTCACGAGGCCTTGGGTCATCAAGAGCGCACGAAGCACGGCGTTTCCGACGGCGGCGACCATCTGGGTGGTCAGCCCGCCCGAGGCGTCGTGCGGAAGCAGGGGCAGCGCCTGCTTGAGCGAGGTGCCCTCGACCCACTCCATGAGGATGAGAGGGTCATCCTCGCACGATCCGTAGCCATAGACGCGCGGAAATCCGCGCAGGTGCGAGACGGTACACAGATGACGGTACTCCTCGAACAGCGCGGCGGTGCTGGCCAGGTGCGCTGCCGATTGCTCGGCGGAGCGGTCGGGGGCTTGGCCGGAAAGGATGGCATTGTCCTTGAGTAGCTTGACGGCAAAGACCTCGCCGCTCGTGTTGGTCGCGCGCAGCACGTGCCCGATGTTGCCGTTGTTGCGGTGGGCCGTCTGGAGAATAAGCGTCATAAACCGACGCTTGGCGTCGTCCTCGGCGCTGGGGTCGACCGCCACGGCGGTATCGAACGTATCGAGACGGACGAGTTTGTCGCCATAGGCGCTATCGGTAGTATCCATGGCGTTCCTTTGTCTGGCATGGGTTGCCGCACGTTTACGCGAGCAGTGCGGATATCGGTAAAGTACCATGATAGCCGCACTGCCCACGTATACCGCTGAGCATTGTCGTTTACGACGCAGAAGGTAGAAGACGAAAGACGGACGGCGACCGTCTTTCGATCGCCGTCCGCGCTAGTCCACAATGACAAGGAATGTCGTGTAGAGACCCAGATGGAGCCTGTCGCTGTTTTCGATTTCCACTGGGGGATAGATCTTGCCGGGCTCGCGTAGGTCGCGCGGCGGCTCGATTACGATATCGCCGTCGCCCGCGCCCGATTCGAGCACCGTGCCGTTGGTCGATCCAAGGCCCTGGGCGTACCAGTGCTCACCCTCAAGCCAAATGCGAAGATGTTCGCGCGAGGCGTCGGCGCCCACATCGGTGATGCTGGGCGAGGTTTTGGGCAAGGATCCAATTACCGTGCCACGCGGATCGCGTGTGAGGGGATGGATTTGCATGTCGACGCAGTTGTCGGCATGTGTCCTGAGCAGACCGAGGTTGGGAGCGACGGCGTGCGGCTGATCCAGACTGCCCATAAAGCCACGTCCGACGGTAGTTTCGGTGGTGCCAAAGTGCCCACCCGTCTTGCTGTCGCAAAAGCGCTCGACGGTGGCCACGCCCTGAACGGGATCGGCGAGCGCCCCCGTTGCCACAAAGAGCATAAGGTAAAGCGTGCTTTTCTCACGCACGGCATTGCCGTCAAAGTTGTCGATGCGATTGAGGGCATTTGCATATAGGCGGCTGTCCAGCTTGTAGCTGGCGAGAGCCGACATCATTTCGTTGGTGGCCGGACCGCGATAGTGCTCGGCGATTGCCCGATAGGCGGACTCGCCGCCGCCGAGCTTGCTGCAGATTGCCGCGGAAAGGTTGAGCGTGGTGACGGTAAAGTCGCTGTAGATGGCGGGCGCGCACTGGTCAGGCTTGCGATGGACGATGTAACGGGTGAGATACGAGCGGTTGGAAGAGCATTTCTCGAGCAGGGTACTGCCGAGATAAGAGTTTCCATTGATGAGCATTCGGGCGATCTCGAGATGTTTAAGACCGCCGAACGAGCGGATATCGTTATAGAGGACCGAGCAAGGCGTCTCTGCTGCCACGGATACCTCCTTTGATTGCTTCCTAGCCAATATGGCGATAGGAATTAATGGCTCCCGGTGGGCGACGTATTAAATGGCTGCGCAATATACAGCGTAACCAAAGCAACATTATAGGCCACATGTTCGAAATTGCAGGAAGACTGAGAGATTTGGTTTGGACTGGACGGAAATCCCCCTCTGTCTTGTTCTGTAACATTTGGACCCGGTTTTGCCCTGCATCTGTTACAGATTGAGACAATCGGCCAGGCCCGCCCCGTCCGCCTCGTCATCTGTGGTTTACGTGGGGGCATACGGAGTGCGGGTATACTAACCGGCGGCGAATCTGCTCCATCGCTTAGAGCTGCTGCGTCTGGACGGCGCGTGATAGGGCTGCCAAAGCGATCGCCAGCGTGCTGAGCAACGTCCTCTCTGTGCGCACCTGTTTTTGTATGTATTAGCGCACTACCAAGCACGCCCGCGCGGCCGCATGCCGTGCCCATTGCGCGTGCAGATAAGGAACAACAACATATGCGTAATTCTGTATCCGACGTCACGGACGCCGAGATTCTGGACGAGGCCCGCGAGGCCATGACCCAGGCTGCCTTCGATGCCGCCGATGAGGCCAATGCTGCCCAGACCGTCGAGTCCGCTACCGAGAGCCTGCCCGCCTTTGACGAGCTGGGCCTTTCGGACGAGATGCTTCGTGCTATCGAGAACCTAGGCTACACGGCGCCCACGCCTGTCCAGGCTGGCTCGATCCCCGTGGTGCTCGAGGGCCGCGACCTGCTTGCCGCTGCTCAGACCGGCACCGGCAAGACGGCCGCCTTCTTGCTGCCGACCATGAACAACCTGGAGCACATCGCTCCGCCCAAGCCCGTGCGCGAGCGTGGCGGTCGCAACCGCCGTCGCGGCGCCAAGAAGCCCGAGGGCAACGGTCGCGGTCCCTTGATGCTCGTCATCACCCCCACGCGCGAGCTTGCCCAGCAGATCGACGAGGTCGCGAGCAAGATTGCCGACGTCACTGGCCATGTCGCCGTGACCGTCGTGGGCGGCGTGAGCTACAAGCCGCAGACCGCGGCGCTCAAGTACGGCTGTGACATCCTGGTCGCTACGCCGGGCCGTCTGGTTGACCTGATCGAGCAGGGCGCCTGCCACCTGGACGAGGTCAAGGTGCTGGTGCTGGACGAGGCCGACCGCATGCTCGACATGGGCTTTTTGCCCGCCGTCCGCCGCATTGTGCGCGAGACGCCGGCCGAGCGTCAGACGCTGCTGTTCTCGGCCACGCTCGACGAGGAGGCCGTGGGCGAGATCACCGACCTGGTGAGCGACCCGGCACGCGTGGAGATCGCGCCCGCCACGTCGACCGCCGACACCGTCGACCAGTTTGTATTCCCGGTGTCCATCGAGGCCAAGAACAATCTGCTGCCCGAGTTCCTCAAGAAGGAGGGCCCGGAGCGCACCATCGTCTTTATGCGCACCAAGCACCGCGCCGACAGCTGCTGCCGTCGTCTGGAGCGCAAGGGCATCAAGGCCGCCGCGATTCACGGCAACCGCAGCCAGGCTCAGCGCGAGCGTGCCCTTTCGGCCTTCCGCGACGGTACCGTCGACGTGTTGGTGGCAACCGACGTGCTCGCCCGCGGCATCGACATCAGCGACGTGCGCTACGTCGTGAACTTTGACGTGCCGGCCGAGCCGACCGACTACATCCACCGTATTGGCCGTACGGGCCGCGCCGGCGAGCTGGGCTGGGCCATCACGTTTGTGACCGAGCAGGATGTCGATGAGTTCTACGAGATCGAGAAGCTCATGGACAAGACCGCCGACATCTACGAGGCCGGCGACCTGCACGTGGGTCCCAACCCGCCTGCGGTTGATCCCGAGCGCGACCCTGCGGCCTTTAAGGTGAAGAAGAAGACTAAGCGCGGCAAGTCCAAGAGCAAGAAGAAGCTTGAGCAGGCGCGTCGCGACGGCAAGCGCAACGGCGACGATTACGGCGATGTTGCCGGTCGTTCCAACCGCGGTCGCGACGAGCGCCGCGGCGACGGCGAGCGTCCGAGCCGTCCCAAGCGCGGCGGCAAGACCCGCGTGCGCGAGGGCGTTCAGGCTCGCGTGGACGAGGCTGTTGAGAGCGTGGCTCGCGAGGTAGCTGCCGAGGAGCGCGGCGGTGCTGGTGCCGCTGAGCAGCCTGCGCGCGGCAACCGTGCCGAGCGTCGTGCCAAGCAGTTCCAGGGCGAGGCACACCGCCGTCGTCGTGAGGACGAGGACCGCGGCGGTCGTCGTCGTGTCGAGCGCGAGGACGAGGGCCGCGGTTCGCGCGGTGGCAAGCGCGGTGCGGGCGACCGCCGGCGTTCC
>UQLI01000012.1 GCA_900541715.1 uncultured Collinsella sp. | reverse complement strand
AAAGAGAAGAGGCGGGGCATGCCCCGCCTCTTACACCACATCTCTGCGCGCTACCCATAAAGTAAGAAGATAATAAACAAATGTAGAATAACTAAGCATCAGGTTGGCGACACTGAGCGCAAAATCTGTCCGAGAGGCCAAAAATGCCTGTTACTAAATTGGTGACAGTACTCATATTTGCCATTTTTTGGCCACGGCACCCTAAGAAGGGTGTCCCGGAACTCACCGTAGGGGAGCTCCGGGCTTCACAGGGGCACGAATAGCCCACTCCGACCTGCGAAATCTGTACTCGCGATGCGAATGACGCCCCTAACCTTAAACTTTAGCTTGAACTTAGCTATAATGCGCTACGTTCCTACCAGGCTGTGGTTGCGGACGGACGAAATGCCCGTCCTAGTCCAAGACAGACGCGGTCAAAGGGATCCACGTAAGCGACCGCGTGCGCGCGGCGCGATCATGGCGCGTCCTAGATGTAAGCCGCACCGTCCGTTCTACTTTCTTTGGGGCAATACCGCCTCGCGGGCGAGCGGGCCAGTCGTGAAGGTGGCTGCGGCCTCCCGAGCAAACACCCCGGTGCGCAAGTGTGGGGTCAAATACCAGGTCAGCTGGTGGGAACAATCTGATATTTCGTGCAACGCACGGATCGTATACGACACAGAAGGCAGGGTAGTGGACATGGTGAGGGGCAGCTTGATGCACGCGGCTCGGTTAGGTGCTGGGACCGCAGCGGTCATCGCCGTTTTGGGCCTGAGCGGATGCGCGTTCAACCCGCTGTCTACGTTCACGACTCCCACGATCGACCAGATCGAGTACGAGACCGTCACGCCCGCGGTGTCGGATGATGCCCTGGTCACCCCCGGTACCCTGACGGTTGCCCTCGATACCTCCGATGCGCCGCAGGCCATGCAGGGCGCTGACGGCGAGCTCACGGGGTATGCAGTCGACGCTGCCCGCGCCCTCGCAAGCCGCATGGGCCTTAAGGTCGCCTTTGTCGATGCGTCCTCGGCAGGTTCCGCGCTCGGTGACAAAAAGGCTGATATCTTTATCGGCGAGATCAACTCCACGGATGGGGACGTTAGCTCGCTCGGCACCTGCCTGTACGATGCCGCTTCCGTGTTCGGTAAAACCAGCGATGGTGGGTCGCTGAGCGTTTCCACCGATACCCTTAACACGTCTACTCTGGGTATCCAGATGTCCTCGGCCTCGCAGGAGGCGCTTGCTAAGCAGAGCATCACCGCCAACCAAAAGACTTACTCCAACATCAACGAGTGCTTTGAGGCGCTCGAGTCCGGCGAGGTCGACTATGTGATCTGCGACTCCACGGCTGGCGGTTACCTTGCGCGCCTGATGAGCGAGATCTCCTATGTCGGTGCGCTCGAGGCGCCCTCGACGCTTGGTGTTGCAGGCCTTTCGTCCAATGACGAACTGTGTCGTGCCGTGAGCGATGCCCTCGACGGTATTACGGCCGACGGCACGCTCGAGGCGGTCCACTGCGTCTGGTACGGCACGATGCCCTACGACCTCACCACTAAGACGGTTTCGGGCGCTAACGTGCAGCCGGGCGACTCTGAGTCCAGTGAGACCACGTCTTCCGGCAGCGAGTCCTCCGATTCCAACAATGAGACCGCATCCTCCGAGGACAAATCGTCCAGCCAGGAAGGCACCATCACCGACGACGACATTAACAAGCTTAATAGCTAGTTATTGCTAGGGGTGGTGTCTTCTATACGTTGGAAAGGACACCTCTTCACGGTTTCAACACGCACTGCCGGACTTCCCCAATAGGGGAGCCCGGCTTTTTCATCTCTATAAAACCAGCAGTTCAAAGCCAATTTTCGGGACCAAATACAAAGTCGCCGGCTCCCTCCTATAGCGCACTTTGCCACAGAAAAGTGCGAGACTTCGGTATGCGGTATCAAGCAATCGTTATTCGGGTCTTTGGGAATCCGCGTGATTAAATGCACGGCAATGGGTACATAGCCAGTACAGTAAGTCCCCGAGGCAGATTGGAGCCACGTATGGATATCAAGGTTTCTGGACGCAAGACGACGGTAACCGATGCTCTGCGTGCGCATGTGGATGAGAAGATCGGCGAGGCGCTCAAGGTTTTCGATATCGAGCCCATGACGGTCGACGTTGTACTTCGCTATGAGAAGAACCCCTCGAACCCCAACCCGGCAATCGTCGAGGTTACGGTTCGCGCCCGCGGTTCGGTGATTCGCGTTGCCGAGCACGGTGCAGATATGTACGCCGCCATCGACCTCTCCGCCGATAAGGTCACCCGCCAGCTGCGCAAGTTCAAGACCAAGGTTGTGGACAACCGCCAGGGTGGTGCCAGCGCAGCGGATGTTGCACCGGTCGAGCGTGTCGAGGATCTGGCCGACCTGCTGCTGCCCGAGGAGGACGACGACCTGCTCGTCCGCGAGAAGGTCATCGATGTCGCCCCGATGACTGAGGAGCAGGCGCTGGTGCAGACCGATCTGCTGGGCCACGACTTCTACGTGTTCGAGAACGCGACGACTGGCCTCATCAATGTGGTGTATCACCGTAAGAATGGTGGATATGGCATCATCAAGCCCCGTATCGAAACACTTGACGAGTAAAATACGTTAACTTGCATGAGTTAACGGTTGGCGGCCATCCCATGCGGGTGGCCGCCTTTTTACGTAAGGAGTCGCTTTGATGGACAAGGCCGCATCCGCCGGTCATTCGGACCGTTGCCGCATCGTCGTCGATACCTGCTGCGACTTTAGCCCCGAGGTCGCCGCGAACCTCGATGTCGATATCTTGGGTTTCCCCTTCATTATCGATGGCGAGGAGCGCACGGATGACATCTGGTCGAGCATCACACCCAAGGAGTTCTACGACCGCATGCGCGCCGGTGCCCGCGTGTCCACCTCGGCTGTGTCGCTCGGTCGCTATATCGAGTTCTTTACCGAGTGCGCCAAAGAGGGTACGCCCACGGTCTACCTGTGCTTTACCTCGGCGCTGTCGTCGAGCTACAACTCCGCGTGCCAGGCGGCGGACGCCGTGCGCGCCGAGTATCCCAACTTTGAGCTGTACGTGGTCGACAACGCTCTGCCCTGTGCGACCGGCGAGCTCTTGGCGCTTGAGGCCGTGCGCCAGCGTTCGGCGGGACTGACCGCCAAGCAGCTGGTCGACTGGGCAAACGAGGCCAAGACCTATGTCCACGGTTACTTTACGCTCGAGAGCTTTGACGCGCTGGCTGCCGGCGGCCGCATTCCGCCCGCGGCGGCACAGCTCACGGCAAAGCTCGACGTCAAACCCGAGCTGTCCTACGACCTGGCCGGCTCGCTGTCGCTGATCGGCGTCAACCGCGGTCGCAAGAAGGCGCTCAAGTCCATCCTCAAGTCGTTCCGCGAGAACTATGTGCCCGATCGCACCATGCCCATCGCCATTATGACGGCCGATGCCGAGAAGGACGGCGACTGGCTCGAAGCCGCCATCCGCAAGGAGGAGGGTTGCGCCGACGTCACGATCATTCGCAGCTCCGTCGGTCCTACCATCGGCTCGCACGTGGGCCCCGGCATGGTGGCCTGCGCGTTTTGGGGTAAGAACCGCGCCGACAAGGCGTCGCTTTCCGACCGCATCGCCCGCCGCGTGCGCGGCCAGTAGGCAAGCGCTGCGTCCGTAATCGCCCTCGACTCACAGCCCAACGCTGGCACCGAGTATTCAACCTGGTAATAACACCCAACCCAAAAGGAAAGGTTTCATGGCAAACAAGCTCTCCGTCGCATTTATCGGCACCGGAATCATGGGTGCCCCCATCGCCGGCCACATTCTGGACGCCGGCTATCCCGTCACGGTCAACAACCGCACCAAGTCCAAGGCTGCAGCGCTCGTTGAGCGCGGTGCCGTCTGGGCCGATACGCCGGCAGATGCCGCGGCGAACGCCGACGTCGTCTTTACCATGGTGGGCTATCCCTCCGAGGTCGAGGAGCTCTACCTGGCGGGCGACGGCCTGCTCGCGTGCACTAAGCCCGGCGCGGTCCTGATCGACCTCACCACGAGCTCGCCCGAGCTGGCGCGCGACATTGCCGAGGCCGCCCAGGTCTCCGGCCGCATGGCGTTTGACTGCCCCGTCACCGGCGGCGAGTCGGGAGCTATCGCCGGCACGCTCACGGCTATCGTGGGCGCCACCGAGAACGACATCGCGCCGGTCCGCGACATCCTTTCCACCTTTGCGGCAACCATCTGCTGCTTCGACGGCGCCGGCAAGGGCCAGGCTGCCAAGCTTGCCAACCAGGTGTCGCTGGGCGCCTGCATGGTCGGCATGGCAGACGCCATGGCATTTGCCGAGCTGAGCGGCCTCGATCTGGAAAAGACCCGTCAGATGATCCTGGGCGGTACCGGTAAGTCCGGCGCTATGGAGAACCTGGCGCCCAAGGCGCTCGACGGCGACTACAAGCCCGGCTTTATGGTCGAGCATTTCATTAAGGACCTGCGCTTGGCGCTCGCCTACGCCGATGACCGCGAGCTCGCGCTGCCCGGCGCCGATGTCGCCTTTACGCTCTACGACATGCTCGACGCCATCGGTGGCGCCAAGCTGGGCACCCAGGCCATCACGGTGCTCTACAAGGAAGAGGCCGACGCCATCGCCGCCGGTCTGGACTGGTCGCAGTATCGTCCCGAGGAGCATGGCGCTCACGAGGACGGCTGCGGTTGCGGCGAGCACGGCGACGACCATGAGTGCGGTTGTGGCCACCACCATGGCGAGGACCACGAGTGCTGCGGCGGCCACGGCCATGACGACGGCCATGAGTGCTGCTGCGGCCACCATCACGGGGAGTAGCGCCCATGAGCTGGACGTTCGTGGTACTAGCGCTGGTGCTCTTTCTCTTTGCGATCTACATTGGCTTTTTGTGCGGCCAGTGGGCGTGCGAAAAGCGCGTGATCACCAAGCGCGACTACTGGATTGCCAATTTTGCAGGAGCGGCGGCAGTCGTCCTACTGACCTGGGTGTTCTCGCTGTTCCCGCTGGTGCAGTTTGCGCCGATCGGCTGGCTCGGCGGCTTTATCGCCGGTCTTAAGATGAGCTTTGGCGAGTCCGTCGGTCCGTGGCGCAAGCACGACGAGGTCTTTAACGTCAACAAGGCTCATCGCGCCGCCGCCGACGCGGGCGACGCTGAGGAACGCCGCCGTGCGCGTCGCAATGGCGCGGCCGACCGACAGCTCATCTCGGTCACCGATGACAGCAAGGGTGCTGGCAAGCACGCTAAGAAATAGTAAGAAGAGGTAACTATGGCAGAAAACAAAGACGAACAGCTCACCGACGAGGAGCTGGCACAGCTTCAGCTGGCAGAGGAGAACGAGAACGCCGTCGACCGTCTGGTCAAGGAGCTCGGCTGCCCCACGCGCCGCATCCGCCAGTTTGCCGCCCGCGTGCTGCACCTGCTTGCCGAGCGCGATCCGCAGCGCGTCGTGCCCTGCGTGCCCGCGCTGATCGAGGCGCTCGACCGCCCCGAGGCGCAGACCCGCTGGGAGGCCCTCGATGCCCTGACGGCGCTCGCTACCACCTGCCCCGAGCAGCTGGGCGATGCCTTTGAGGGCGCCGAGACTGCGCTGTTCGACGAGATCTCCTCCACGCTGCGCTATGCCGCCTTCCGCCTGCTGTGCGTGTGGGGTGCCACGAGCGTCGAGCGTTCGCGCGAGGCTTGGCCCATCCTGGACGAGGCCATCCAGTGCTACCACGGCGACCTCGAGTATCGCGATATGCTCGGTTGCCTGTACGAGTTTGGCCAGGGCGAGATTGACGCCGAGGTTGCCGAGAAGCTTGCGCTGCGCCTTAAGTTCGATGCCGAGAACGGTAAGGGCAGCTATCTCAAGGCCTGTTCGAGCGAGATTTGCGAAATGCTTGTTAAACGTTTTGGCCTGGATCTCTCCAAAAAGAAGAAGCGTGCTAGCGTTAAAAAATCTGACGACGCCGAAGACGAGGAGTAACAGATTATGGCGCACGATGTAGTCCTGATTCCCGGTGACGGTATCGGTCCCGAGATTACGCAGGCCATGCGCCGCGTGGTCGAGGCTGCCGGTGTCCAGATCAATTGGAACGTCCAGGAGGCCGGTGCCGGCGTCATGGACGAGTTTGGCACGCCGTTGCCCCAGCACGTGCTCGATGCGGTCGCTGAGACCAAGGTTGCCATCAAGGGCCCCATCACCACGCCGGTCGGCACGGGTTTCCGCAGCGTCAACGTGGCCCTGCGCAAGCATTTTGACCTGTACGCCTGCGTGCGCCCCTGCCTGTCGCAGCCGGGTGACGGCTCGCGCTTCCGCGACGTCGACCTGGTCATCGTGCGCGAGAACACCGAGGACCTCTACGCCGGCATCGAGTTCGATGAAGGCGCTGCCGAGGTCGAGGAGCTCTCGCAGCTTGTCGAGCGCTCGGGTCAGAAGACCTTCGCCGCTGATTCCGCCATCTCAATTAAGCCGATCTCCATCGCCAAGAGCCGCCGTATTGTGGAGTATGCCTTTGAGTATGCCCGCCGCTGCGGCCGCAAAAAGGTGACGGCCGTGCACAAGGCCAACATCATGAAGGCGACCGACGGCCTGTTCCTGCGCGTGGCACGCGAGGTGGCCGCCAACTATCCCGATATCGAGTTCAACGACAAGATTGTCGACGCCACCTGCATGGGTCTGGTCCAGAACCCCAACGACTTCGATGTTCTGGTGCTGCCCAACCTGTACGGCGACATCGTGAGCGACCTGTGCGCCGGCCTGGTAGGCGGCTTAGGCATGGCCCCCGGCTCCAACATCGGTGCTGACTGCGCCATCTTCGAGGCAACGCACGGCTCCGCGCCCGATATCGCTGGCCAGGATATCGCCAACCCCACGGCCGAGATCCTCTCTGCTGCGATGATGCTCGATCACCTGGGCGAGAACGACGCTGCCAATCGCATTCGCGCCGCCGTCTCTGCCACGCTCGACGAGGGCGAGCAGGTTACCGGTGACGTGCGTCGTGCCCAGACCGGCTCCGTCGAGGGCGCCGTGGGCACGCAGGCCTTTGCCGATGCCGTTATCGCGCACCTGGCCTAAGGTATGCACGCTGCAAACGCCTAAATAGTACTTAAGTGTTTGCGTATAACCTAAGAATCAATACGCCCGGCACTCTGTCGGGCGTATTCTATTGAAGACTATGTTTCCTAACAAGGAGTAACCGATATGGGTCTGATTCAAAAGAAGGACGAGAAGGACGAGATCGACGGCATCCAGATCATCGAGCGCGGCGAAGGCCCCGACGGTGACGAGGACGAGAAGATCGACCTGGTCACCGGTACGTCTGCCGAGCACATTGCTGCCGGTACGACGGCCGAGGAGGAGGACGCCCGTCTGGAGGCTCAGATTGCCGCGGATGCCGCTGACGAGGATCTGATGCCCGAGGAGCAGGACGAGGACGACGACTCCGACGTGGATGACCACACTTGCAAGCACAAGAAGACGATGATTGCCGCCTTTGTGGTTGCCGTCGTGATTGCTGCCGTGATTGGCTTCTTTATTGGCAATGGTGGTTTTGGCGGCAAGGGCGTCGGCTCGGCGACCTTGTCCGAGGACCAGCTCGATTCGACCGTGGCAAGCTATAGCTACAACGGCAAGAAGAGCGACATCACCGCGCGCGAGGCCATCGAGAGCCAGTACAGCCTCGACACCGTCAAGGACAACGACGGCAACTACACCGCTCCGTCTGCCGACGTTATCCTGTCCTACGTGCGCAACCAGATTTTGCTGGACGCTGCCGAGGACGAGGGCATTACCGTCTCTTCCAAGGAAATGAAGAAGTACGCCGAGGATTCCATCGGCACCTCCGACTACAAGACCATGGCCAAGCAGTACGGTGTGTCCAAGGACCAGGCCAAGCAGATCGTCCGTCAGTCCGCAACGCTGCAGAAGCTCTATAAGAAGAAGGTCGGCGACGGCTCCGCAAGCATGCCGACCGCCCCGACCGAGCCTGCTGACGGCAACGAGGAGACCGCGAGCAAGGACTACGCCGACTACATCATCAACCTTGCCGGCGACGAGTGGGATAGCTCAAAGGGCACCTGGAAGGACGCCGATAGCACCTACGCCAAGGCCTTTGCCGATGATGCCTTTACGGCCGATAGCGCTACCTATAAGCAGGCCATGACCGCCTACTATACTGCTTATCAGCAGTATTCCTCGCAGGCTTCGAGCGCCAGCTCCAAGTGGACCGAGTATGCTAACGGCCTCTACGCCAAGGCCAACATCAGCATCTACGGCCTGTTTGCGTAAGGTTTGCCTGAGCCGCCGAGCGCGTAGCTGAAATATCTGAATAGCCCGCTAGAACGGATGTTGTTCTAGCGGGCTATTTGCGTTTAGGCGCTGGTGGCTACATTATGCCTATTAATCTTTAAGCCCAAAGAGGCTATCGGCTTCATCGTCAGGTATGTATTCCAGAACATCGCCCGGTTGGCAGTCGAGTGCCCGGCATATCGCGTCAAGAGTTGAAAAACGTATGGCAGAAACCTTGCCTGTCTTAATGCGTGACATATTGACCTGGGAGATGCCCACGCGTTCCGCAAGCTCTTTGGATGAGATCTTGCGTTCGGCGAGCATGCGGTCAAGCCGCAGAATAATCATGGATTCCCCCTAGAGCAACTCGTCATCTTGTTTTTGCAGGATACACCCGTACTGGAAGACGCTGGCAATCAGGCTAATAATCAGGCCTGCAAAGACCATAGAGAGGTCGAGGTGCTGGCCGCCAAGCGCATCCGTAAAGTTGCCGCCAAATCCTGAGAGTATCAGCCCCGTGACTATGGCACCAAGAAGCTTCACAGCAACGCCGCCAATAAGGAACAAATGTCCTATTTGACGTAGTATGCGGATGCATTCGAGGTCAAAGGGCCTGCCCGCCTTTTCAATGGCGGAGAAAAACTTGTATGCGCTTAGCACGATGGCAAACGCAAGGCATGTCATCATGGCGCTCCCTATGGCAGTATGACCGTCGTGCGCGACAAGCATAAGAGGGGTGTGTTCATCGGCGCCGACGAGAGCGAGAATTGGCCCTTCGCCAGCCTCAAGCTCTACGGATTGGAGACAGAACCCTTGGGAGAGGCTAGGCAATATGAGTAGATCGTAGATTGCAATGACTGCGAGGAGTCCCAGAGCGAGCGCCACGGCGGTGCAGATTGTGGCCCATTTGCAGTAGCGAGTGAGCTTCCTCAGTTTGGCTATTGCCTGTTCACGGTCGATGGCTTCATTCGATTTGGATGCGTTCCAGCGGATCATAGCTCCTCCAACCAATGTCTTGGATGATACTAAATTTTATAACATACTTAACGATAAACGATAAACAATTACAGATTAGAGTAAGTAATGTTTATAAGACGAATAGCGAGAGCTTATGGCACATTCAGGGAGTGGGAGTTTGGCGCGCGGGGGATGGACGAGTATTGAAATATCCTGCAACCGCGCAAGTGCTTCATCGGGTCTCCCCAATTCATCTAGAAAAACGGCTGCAAACGACTGCAAATAACCGGTGAACGGTCAAAAACTACCGTTCACCGATAATTTTTAAACTGGTTCTAACTGGTATTAAGTCAAAAAGACCAATTCACATATCTTCACAATGACCTGCAATTTTCTACACGCTATTTTTAGCCGCCCTGCGTTGTTTAGGGACAGGAAAAGTTCCGATCTTTTGCCAAAGCATTTCGAAACGGTTTCAAAACCGCAGGTAGAAGTGTTAACGACCGGTAAACGGTCGATTTATCACCGTGAGCGGTGCAAAAACGTTTTACCGTATGAATCAACGAAAGCGATCTCTTCTGGGGTGATATAGTGACAACAACACGTCACGTGGTTACTACCAGTTTAGAAACCACTGGTCTTCAAAGAACGCTTTCTAAGAAGCTTTAAGGGCGAGCGCCCGCTGGCTTCCGAAAATCATCGGACTCAGATTGTACACACCTTCGGAAGGGAAATTTGAATGGTTGGCTTTATTCTTACCGGTCATGGACAGTTCGCACCCGGCCTAGCTAGCGCTATCGCTATGGTTGCCGGCGACCAGCCCGCTTTTACCGTCGTTCCTTTTGAGGGCGACCAGGCTGCTTCCTACGGTGAGGATCTCCGCGCCGCTATTACCGCCATGCGCGAGGAGTGCGATGGCGTGCTCGTCTTTACCGACCTGCTTGGCGGCACCCCGTTCAACCAGTCGATGATGATTGCCCAGGATGTCGACAACGTCGAGGTTCTGACTGGCACCAACCTTCCCATGGTTATTGAGCTTCTGTTCCTCCGCGGCAATGCCACGCTCGCCGAGCTTGGCGAGCAGGCCGTGACCGTTGGCCAGACGGGCGTCACCGCCCAGACGGTCGCATCCGTTGCCGGCTCCGAGGAAGAGGATATCTTCGGCGACGAGGACGGCATCTAATGGCCGATTTCGGAGCCAACGTCCTGAGCTCCTCGGTCGCCCTTTTAGGCCTGCTTGTCATCATGGGCTTGATTTACACCATCTGGTCGCAAATCAACATGAAGAAGAAGCAGAAGTACTTCAAGGAGCTGCACACCGAGCTCAAGCCGGGTCAAGAGGTTCTTTTCGCCGGCGGTATCTACGGAACCGTCAAAGGCATCGAAGGCGAGAAGGTCCAGATCAAAGTCCGATCCGGAGCCGTCGTAGATGTTTCGCGTTACGCGATTCAGGAGATCAAGTAACTGTCGTCAGCAAATAACGAAAGGAAGCTGATCAACATGGCAGAACCCAACATTCTTCTTACCCGCATCGATAACCGACTGGTTCATGGTCAGGTTGCCACCCAGTGGAACTCCACCCTGGGCTCCAACCTCATCCTCGTCGCCAACGACGACGTGGCGTCCAACACCATGCGCCAGAACCTCATGAAGATGGCCGCTCCCGCCGGCGTCGCTACGCGTTTCTTCTCTCTGCAGAAGACCATCGACGTCATTGGCAAGGCGAGCCCGCGCCAGAAGATCTTCATCGTGGCCGAAACACCGGAAGACGTGCTTACGCTCGTCAAGGGCGGTGTGCCTATAAAGAAGGTAAACATCGGCAACATGCACATGTCGGAAGGAAAGCGCCAAGTCGCCACCTCCGTCGCAGTTAACGACGAGGATGTCGCTGCGTTTAAAGAGCTGCAGGAATTGGGGGTGGAGTTGGAGATCAGGCGCGTTCCGAGCACGCCTGTTGAGGACACGAGCAAGCTCTTCTCGTAATCCTCGTGATCCACGTTGTCAGGAGTGAAACCCTGACGTTCTGTACGTGAAATCCAAAGTGCGTACATACATTTTGAAAGGAGGAGCAAGATGGAATACTCGATCATCCAGATCGCTCTGGTCTTCGTCGTCACGTTCATCGCGGCAATCGACCAGTTTGACTTCCTCGAGTCTCTCTATCAGCCCATCGTCACCGGCGCCGTCATCGGTCTTATCCTTGGCGACCTCAACACCGGTCTTCTCGTGGGTGGTACCTATCAGCTCATGACGATCGGCAACATGCCGATCGGAGGCGCTCAGCCGCCTAACGCCGTCATCGGCGGCATCATGGCAGCCATTCTCGCTATCGCCACGGGCCTCGAGCCCAACGCGGCAGTCGGCCTCGCCATTCCGTTCGCTCTGCTTGGCCAGCTTGGCGTTACCCTGGTCTTCACGCTTATGTCCCCGCTTATGTCCACGGCCGATAACATGGCTCACAACGCGGACACCAAGGGCATCGAGCGCCTGAACTACTTCGCCATGGCTCTGCTC
Organism: uncultured Collinsella sp.; assembly: GCA_900541715.1. Taxonomy (GTDB): domain Bacteria; phylum Actinomycetota; class Coriobacteriia; order Coriobacteriales; family Coriobacteriaceae; genus Collinsella. Next base: position 38,178 of record UQLI01000012.1, on the reverse strand, counting down.
GGCCTGATCTTCGCTGTCGTCGTCACCCTGTTCTTCATCGCTGGCGCTACCATCGGTCAGACCATCGCTTCTGCCATCCCGACTTGGCTGCAGACCGGTCTCTCCGCTGCAGGCGGCATGATGCGCTTCGTCGGCTTCGCCGTCCTGCTCAAGGTTATGATGAACCGCGATATGTGGGGCTTCTTCCTCATGGGCTTTGGCCTCGCGCTCATCACCGTTGCCAACGATTCGCTGGCAACCCCTGCTCTGCTCATCCTCGCTCTCATCGGCTTCGGCATCGCTTTCTGGGACTTCCAGCAGCAGACCGAGCTGAAGGGTGCAGCTGTTTCTGACGGAGGTGACTTCGAAGATGGCATCTAATGAGTATGTGATCCCGGAGCACTACGAGGATCTCACTCCTGCTCCGCAGCTCGACCAGAAGACCCTCAACAAGATGGCTTGGCGCTCCTGCTTCCTGCAGGCATCGTTCAACTACGAGCGCATGCAGGCCGCTGGCTGGCTTTACTCCATCATCCCCGGTCTGGAGAAGATCCACACCAACAAGAACGACCTCGCGGCTTCCATGAGCCACAACCTGGAGTTCTTCAACACCCACCCGTTCCTTGTCACCTTTGTTATGGGCATCGTGCTTTCGCTCGAGCAGAACAAGGTTGACATCCCCACGATCCGCGCCGTCCGCGTCGCCGCAATGGGCCCGCTCGGTGGTATCGGTGACGCCCTGTTCTGGCTGACGCTTGTGCCTATCACGGCCGGCATCACCTCTAACATGGCCATCAACGGCAACGCCGCTGCACCGATCATCTTCCTGGTGATCTTCAACGTCGTCCAGTTCGCTCTGCGCTTCTGGCTCATGAACTGGTCCTACAAGCTTGGCACCAGCGCTATTGACGCTCTGACTGCCAACATGCAGGCCTTCACGCGTGCCGCTTCCATCATGGGCGTCTTCGTCGTCGGTTGCCTGGTCGTCACCATGGGTGGCACCCAGATCAACCTCCAGATCCCCAACGGCACCACCCGTGGCCTCTCCGCTACTACCGTGATCGTCTCCGAGAAGGAGGCCGAGAACTTCACCGGTATGGAGGGCATCGATACCGAGACCGCCGAGGCCGGCACCATCGCCATGACCGATGAGGACGGCAACGCCCTCACCGCTTCCGATGCCGACGGCAACGCTGTCGAGTGCGGCGTCACCGATTTGGGCAACGGCATGGAGTCCGTTACCTACGGCACCGTCACCGAGGATCCGGTCAACTTCTCCGTTGCCGACACCCTCAACACCATCGTCCCGAAGCTCGTCCCGCTTATGCTTACGCTGCTGCTTTACTACATGTTCGCTAAGCACAGCTGGACCCCGACCAAGGGCATTCTCCTGCTCTTTGTCCTTGGCATCCTGGGCGCTGGCCCGCTTGGTCTCTGGCCGAGCATCTGGTAAGGCTCTAGCTTGAGGGGTGTGTCCCTACGCGGCTCACACCCCGACCCCTTAAGCCATGTGTATGTTAAAAGCCGCGTGCTCGAAAGAGCGCGCGGCTTTTGTTTTCTTGATGATTCGGGTGTTGCGGACTGATAATGCTTAACACCCTAGGTAGTTAGCCGAATTCGAGCAAAAGGGAGGATAGGATGGCGATCGGAGCGCGTAAGCAACCGCTGTACGATCAGCTGGTCGATATTCTGACCGAAAAGATTGACCATGAATATCGCGCCGGTGACATGATTCCTTCCGAGCGCGAACTTTCGGAGCGCTATGGTCTCTCGCGCACTACGGTACGCCTGGCTCTGCAGGAACTGGAGCGTTTAGGACTGGTGGTTCGGCAGCACGGTCGCGGTACCTTTGTGACCGACCGTTCGGCAAAGGCAACCAATCTTATGCAGTCCTACAGCTTTACTGAGCAGATGCGCGCGATGGGTCGCGACCCCGAGACCACGATTCTCGAGTTTTGCGAGATGGAGGCCGATAAGAATCTGGCCGAGCATATGGGATTGCGTATCGGTGATCGCATTTTTAAGCTTAAGCGCCTTCGTTCTGCCGATAACATGCCCATGATGGTCGAACGCAGCTATCTACCGGTTCGTCAATTTCTGTCCCTAAAGCGACCACTGCTGGAGCGTAAGCCGCTTTACGATGTGATTGAGCAAGACTTTCAGCAAAAGATTCGCGTGGCCGAAGAGGAGTTCTATGCGAGCATAGCCCGTCCCACCGACGCCAACCTTTTGGGAATTGTCGAGGGCTCGCCTGTGCTCGATTTGGTCAGGACTACGTATAACGAGTCAAACGAGGTTGTGGAGTATACACTCTCGGTTGCTCGTGCCGATCAGTTTAAATACAAGGTTTACCACCAGCGTAGCAACTAGTGTCCGCATCGTTTCCATATGATGATTCTTTGCATTTAACTGGTTACTACCAGATAACCAACCGAAGTGTATAATTGCACGTCAGAGGATTACTTCTAGAGAGAGGTATTAGAAATGTTCGAGAAGAGTGTCGAGGAGCTCACCGAGCTCGGCGCCCAGATCACCACGGCCGAGATTGCTCAGCAGCCCGAGCTTTGGCGTGATACGCTCAACATCTATCGCGAGAACAAGGAGGCCATCGAGGCCTTCCTGGCCGAGGCTCGCGCTATGGGCGAGGGTCGTCTGTCCGTTGTCTTCACCGGTGCCGGTACGTCCGACTACGTTGGCGATACCTGCGCCCCGTACCTGCGTCACGCTGGCAACACTGATCTCTACGACTTTAAGCCCATCGCCACGACCGACATCGTGAGCGCTCCGCGCGACTTCCTGCGCGCCGAGGATCCCACGCTCGTGGTTTCCTTTGCCCGCTCTGGCAACAGCCCCGAGAGCCTTGCCGCCGTTGCCGTTGCCAAGGAGCTCGTCCACAACGTCAAGTTCCTCAACATCACCTGCGCTCCCGAGGGCAAGCTCGCCGTCGAGTCTGCCGATGATCCCAATGCGCTGACGCTGCTCATTCCGCGCGCCAACGACAAGGGCTTCGCCATGACCGGTTCTTATTCCTGCATGACCCTGCTCTCCACCCTTATTTTCGACACTGCCTCTGACGAGCAGAAGGCCGAGTGGGTCGAGACCATCGCCAAGATGGGCGAGGAGGTTATCGCTCGCGAGTCCGAGGTCGCCGATTACCTCGCTGGCGACTTCAACCGCGTGACCTACCTGGGCTCCGGCTCCTTTGGCGGCCTTGCTCAGGAGAGCCAGCTTAAGATTCTCGAGCTTGCTCACGGCCTGGTTGCCACTTCTTACGACACTTCCATGGGCTATCGTCACGGACCCAAGTCCTTCGTCGACGATAAGACGCTCGTCTTCGTGTTCGTCAACAACGACGCCTACACCCGTCAGTACGACATCGACATCCTCAACGAGATCGGTGGCGACAAGATCGCTCAGCACACCGTCGCCGTTCAGCAGGAAGGTGCCACCGTCTATGAGGGTGAGTCCTTCACCTTTAAGGGCTACGAGGCACTTCCCGAGGGCTACCTTGCTCTGCCGTTCGTGATGTTTGCCCAGGCTATCAGCCTGCTCAACTCCGTGCGCGTGGGCAACACGCCCGATACGCCGAGCCCTACCGGCACGGTCAACCGCGTGGTTAAGGGCGTGACGATTCACCCCTTCACCGCTTAATCGCGTCCCCCTGTAAGGGCGCCCGTCCGCTCATAACGGCGGGCGGGCGCTTTTTGTTTTTACATGGACCGGGTATAAGTATCACCACGGTCAACTGCTTCAAGAAGCAAGGAGTGCATATGAGCACATACGCAATTAAGGCTGACAAGTTCTTCTTGCCGGCAGGCCCGCAACTGGGCGGCTATCTTATGGTCGAGGACGGCGTCTTTGGCGCCTGGCAGGCCGACGAGCCCTCTTGCGAGATTAAGGACTACACGGGATCGTGGATCGCACCGGGTATGGTCGATACTCACATCCATGGCTTCTACAACCACTCAACTACCGATAACGATCCCGAGGGCATCGATATCAGCTCAACCGAGCTCGCCCGTCGCGGTACCACCAGCTGGCTGCCCACGACGTTCACCGATGGCGTCGAGCAGATCAAGGACGCCTGCGCCGCTATCGCCAAGGCGGACGAGGGCCGCGGCCCCGACTTCTGCGGTGCTCGCATTCAGGGCATCTACCTGGAGGGCCCCTTCTTTACCATGAAGCACGTGGGCGCGCAGAACCCCGCTTATCTTATCGATCCCTCCGAGGAGGTCTTCGATCAGTGGCAGGAGGCTGCGGGTGGTCGCATCGTTAAGAGCGCCATGGCGGCCGAGCGCGACGGAGCTGCCGCCTATGCTGCCGCCCTCAATGCGAAGGGCGTGGTGACCAGCATCGGTCACTCCGACGCCACCTATGATGAGTGCATCGCCGCCATCAACGCCGGTGCCAGCTGCTTTACGCATACCTATAACGGCCAGCGCGGACTGCATCACCGCGAGCCCGGTGTCGTGGGTGCTGCCATGTCCACGCCCGAGACCTACGCCGAGATCATCTGTGACGGCAAGCACGTAAACCCTGCCGCCATCAAGGCGCTGCTGCAGGCAAAGGGCTGGCAGCACACGGTGCTCATCACCGACTGCCTGGGTTGCGGTGGCATGCCCGAGGGCAGCTACACCAGTGGTGGTATGGACGTCATCATGAAGGACAACCTGTGCTGGCTCGCCGACGGCAAGAGCATTGCCGGCTCGGTGCTCACGCTTGCCCAGGGCGTCAAGAACATCGTCGACTGGGGCATCGCCAGCGCCGATATCGCCATTCGCATGGCAACCGAGGTGCCGGCACGCTCCGCGCACATCGAGGGTAAGTGCGGCAGCATCATGCCGGGTCGCGACGCCGACTTTGTCGTGTTCGACCATGATCTCACTCTCGTCGAGACGTATGTTGGCGGCCAGAGCGTCGGCAACGCCTTTACCGAGTAACGATAGAAAAAGACGGCGGGCCCGAATCTGCTCGGACCCGCCGTATGGGTTAAACGCTCAAAAGCACCTTCACAGTTACAGTTTGTTGGCGATCTTCTTTGCCGTGCGCTTAACGCCGGCCACCAGACCTCCTGCAGGATGCTCCTTCTCGTATGCTAGGCGCTTCTCACGCTTGACGTACTCCTCGACGATGATATCGCCATATTCGTCTTCGATCTTGTCGAAGAAGTCGACGGCGCCCTTAATTTCCTCAGCGGTCGGGTGTCCCTTTTGGACACCGCCGGCGAGTTTGAACGGCCCCCACGTATCGAAGCCGGGGCAGCCGTAGACACCCATAAAGATGGCCTGCCTCATGCGGCAGATGCCATCGATATCCTTGCCGTACCACTTGTTTTTGCCACCGTAGGTCATAAGGCCAAACACCTTGTCCTGCGGCTGCAGCACGTTCGTGAGCACGCGTGCCATGTCCTTGTCGATCTCGGAGTAATAGATGCCCGTGGCGACACCGATCAGATGATATTCGTGCAGGTTGGGATACTCGTTTTTACCGAGCGCCTTGACGTCGAGGGTATCGATCTCGGGGTGTGCCTCGACGATGGCGTCCACGAGCTTTTTCGTATTGCCGTGGTGGCGTGAGGCATAAAGGATGATGGTTCGCATAAGAAGGCCTTTCAGCTGTAATTGCATCAATGTCTGTATGGTACCCCGTTGCATGGCTGGGATACCGGACGCATCGATGAACGTGCGGGTTTGTCCTTTGGTCAGGGCCGAGACGGGTTCTTGCGAGCAAAAAAAGCAGTTGTTCGAAAGGATGGGCAATGGAATACGCTCTCTCCAACGATTCGATTTCTATTAAGGTGTCCACGGCTGGTGGTTCGTTTACCTCGATTGAGGCCGGAGGTCGCGAGTACTTGTGGCAGGGCGATCCCGCAGTGTGGTCCGGTCAGGCGCCGGTCTGCTTTCCGATTTGCGGAGGCTTGCGCGACAACAGCGCCATGACGTTTGCCGGGCATCATGTAAAGCTCGCTCGCCACGGGTTTGCGCGCAAACAGGAGTGGAAGCTGCTGAGCCAAGACGAGAACGAGCTGGCGATGTGCCTGGCTTCGGAGGATAACGCCGCGCTGCTGAGCGATTATCCGTACCCGTTTAAGCTTGTCGCTCGTTATACGCTTGAGGACGCCGCCGTGCGTGTCGCCTATGAGGTTACCAACGAGGGTACCGAGGACATGCCGTTCTTTATCGGCGGTCATCCCGGCTTTAGGTGTCCGCTCGATGAGGGCGAGGCCTATACGGACTACGAGTTGCGCTTTGAGAAAGACGAGGCTGCGGAGCTTTGCACCGCTGTCCCTTCGACTGGCTTGATTGACGTGGCAAACCGCTCCAAGAACCCCATGGTGGGAAAGACGCTGCCTCTGTCACATGAGCTCTTCGATTTTGCGGAGACCATCTTTGACGTGCTCGAGAGCCGTCAGGTCACGCTTTCCAAAAAGGGCGAGGACAAGGGCGTCCGCCTGAGCTTTGAGGGCTTCCCATATCTCATTGTGTGGAGCAAGCCCGAGGGCGATTTTGTGGCGGTTGAGCCTTGGGGCGGTCTTTCGACCTGTTCCGATGAGGACGATGTGCTTGAGCATAAGCGCGGCTGCCTTGTCGCCAAGCCCAAGGAGACCGTCGTTCGCTCGTTCACGATTGAGATTCTGTAATTCCGTTTTGTCGACTCGTATCGCGAGGCACAAGGAGCCTGCGAGATAAGGAGCTAAAAATGATCCTCACCGTTACGATGAACCCGTCTGTCGATACGCGCTATCAGCTCGATGAGCTCGTTATCGACGACGTCAACCGTGTGACGCCCGAAAAGACCGCCGGCGGCAAGGGCCTTAACGTAGCCCGCGTCCTTGGTCAGTTGGGCGACGATGTTGTGGCAACCGGCCTGCTTGGTGGCCATATGGGCGCCTATATGGCCGAGCTCATGGACGCCAACGGTATTAACAACGACTTTGTGCCCATCAAGGGCGAGACCCGCATCTGCCTCAATATCCTTCATGCCGGCAACCAGACCGAGCTGCTCGAGAGCGGCCCGACAATTGCCCCTGAGGAGCTCGATGCCTTTACCGCCAAGTTTACCGAGCTTGCGAGCAAGGCCGACGTCGTCACCATCTCGGGTTCGCTGCCCCGCGGTGTCGAGGCAGACTACTATGCCAAGATCACGGGCATTGCCGAGAACGCCGGCGCCAAGGTGCTGCTCGATACCTCGGGTGCTTCGCTCGAGGCGGCGCTCAAGTCCGAGGTCAAGCCCGAGCTTGTCAAGCCTAACCTGACCGAGATCAACGGCCTTCTGGGCACGAGCTTTACCACCGACGATGTGGACGAGCTCCGCGCCGCGCTCGCCTCTGATGCCCGCTTCTCCGATATCCCCTGGGTCGTCGTGTCCATGGGTGCCGCCGGCTCCGTGGGCTTCCATAACGGCCGTGCGTTCCGCGCAAAGACGCCCGATATCCCTGCCGTTAACGCCACGGGCTCTGGTGACTCCACTATCGCAGGCTTCGCGCATGCCATCGCTGCTGGCGCAGACGACGAGACGGTGCTGCGTACCGCCAATACCTGCGGCAAGCTCAACGCCATGGATCCCATGACCGGCCATCTGGTCATGGACCGTTGGGACGAGGTCTACAACGGCGTTGTCGTGACCGAGCTGTAAGAGCTTGGGTGACGGCCTCGGCATCGCTTGCTAGCTCATGTCGACGACAAGTGCGGTAGCATTATGCCGGGGCGCGACGCCGAGTTTGTCGTGTTCAATCCCGACCTTACCCTGGTCGAGGCGTATGTGGGTGGCAACAGCGTCGGTAACGCGTTTGCCGAGTAGCCGCCAAAGAAGCGATCCGAAAGGGGATTTAGATGATTTACGGTGCATTGGGCGATATCGAGGAGTATCGCGGAATGCTCAAGGGCCTCGACGTGCTGATCGACTGGCTCGAGGAGAACGACCCGGCGCAGCTCGAGGTCGGCAGCCATCCGATTCTGGGCGACAAGGTCTATGCGAACGTCATGGCTCCCACGACGCGTCCCGAGGCAGAGGCTCACTATGAGACGCATCAGCGCTATCATGACCTGCAGATCGACATTGAGGGTCGCGAGGCCTTTAAGGTCGCTACGGGCAGCTTGACGCTGGTCCAGGAGTTTGACGAGAAGGACGACTACGATCTGGTCGATTCCGACGCCTCGATCGCCGGCGATCTGGCCGACGACAAGTTCGCCCTGTTCGTTGCCGGCGAGCCTCACATGCCCACGCTCGAGTTCCCGGGCGATGGCGCACAGCCGGTCAAGAAGATCTGCTTTAAGCTGCTTGCAGACGCTTACTGGGAGGAGTAGCGAACTGCCTGGCAGAGCTATTCGTCTGATGGCGTGATTCCCCTAGGGAAATCACGCTAGGACCCCGCTAAACGTGTTTCCCTAGGGGAATCACGTTTAGCGGGGTTTTCTGTTTTTGAATAGGGAAGCCTCATTTATTTGCGAAGAACATCGGCTAGCCGCAGGATTGAAATCATCGACCGATAAGTGAGTTCCACTTTTTCGCCCGCAAGCAGTCGTTTCGAGCCAATCTCATCTAGCCCCACAAGCCGAGAAAACAGCGGGCCGCTCATCGTGCCATCGTCAATTGATTCCCTTATGGTCTTCAAAACGTCCGTATCATGAAGCGATGCCGAGCTGTAGGGGGCAACACGAGCGGAACTCTCAATTAACGACGAGACAAAAGGATGGAGATGCTTTGGACATAGTCCATCAAACACCACATCCCCATTGTCGTTCGAGCCGACCAGGCGCCAAGTATAATGATCGACCCAGTCATCTCCGTCATAGATGACGTCCATGAGCAACTTCCCGTCTAGAGAGAAACCTATTTGGACATCGGGGCGCAAGACCGCAATCCATATCGGGCCTGCAGCAGCTCCAACCCAACGCACCACATAGGTTCCCTTTCGTACATGTGTATCAATCTGCCCCGAAATGCCGGTGAATGCAATTCCAGACCCGTTTGTCGGATAGCAATCGACGTATTTTTGTTTTCCGCTCACAACCTTGTATAGATATATCGTTCCAGCAAAAGAGAAGGTATCGTGGCTATTTTAAATCTATATGACCAATTCGAGCCCTCACCATGGCAATTGTTGCAGCTGGGTTTCTTTTCATTAAAATTTCACTTTGGTAAATCCCCGCCCCCTAAGCATTAAATCCGAAGTCCACCGAGTGGGCGAATCGGCAACAAAAAAGCCGCCCGAAGGCGGCTATCTTGTGCAATGGAGCCAGCGACCGGGCTCGAACCGGTGACCCCCGCTTTACGAGAGCGGTGCTCTACCAACTGAGCTACGCTGGCGGCCATGTGGTGACGCAACTGAGGCGTCAACGGCTGTCTATGATACGGGACATCGCACATCCGTGCAAGTGTTCTGACGGCTTTTCTCACTTTAAATGCACTAATATTGGAGACGTGATGTCTCGCTCTTACGAGTCTCAAACAGAATGGGACTGCCATGGCTCAACCCAAGATCCTTCTCACGCGTATCGATGACCGGTTTATTTACGGGCAAGACGTCGAGCTGTGGAACGAGGCTATGGGTTCCAACCTCGTCCTAATCGTCAACGACGAGATTGCGGCGGATTCGCGCAAGTGGGCGCCTATGAGGGTCGCGGCGCCCGAGGGCGTGTGGACGCGGTTTTTCTCGGTGCAAAGGACCATCGACATCATTCATACCGCAACGCCGCGCCAGTTGATTCTGATCATGGTGGCCTCACCCGCCGATGCGCTCGCGCTGGTTAAGGGTGGTGTGCCAATCACCAAGATCAGCATTGGCCATATGCAGGCAGGGAAGGGCAAGCGCCCCATAACGCCCGCGGTTGCCGTGAGCGACGCAGACGTTGCTGCCCTCAAAGAACTGCAGGCGCTCGGCGTAGAGCTAGAAATCCGCTATCTCCCCAGCTCCAATCCCGACCCCATCGGCAATCTGTTCAAGTGATCCCTTGGGGACGGAGGAAAACGGATCATTTTGCCCTTGCGAGGGATGCGAGCGATGCCGTCTGTCAAAAACTATGTCCATTTACTACGTTTGATCGGCTATCGCCGAGCATGTCGAATTTGAGAAAAACAAAACTGCAGGTAGACGGCTCGAGAGTTTAACAAAAACCGGTGCATGGTCGAGCATCCCAGGCTAAACGTAGTAAATGGGCATAGTTTTGATATGTCACTCATACAGTCACAGCGAAAACAAGCCCAAAAGATGAAAAAACGCCCGCTGGCGGTGGTGCCGGCGGGCGCTGCTGTGCGATATGTTGCGTTGTGGGCTTAGTGCCTCATAAAGTGGTATTCGATCACATTGCTGTAGGGGTGACCCGGGCCCACAATGCCCTGCGGGAACAACGGCTGGTGCGGCGTGTCGGGGTACATCTCGGCCTCGAGAGCAAAGCCGGCGCCCCAGCCATAGTTAGCATCGTCCTTGGCGTGCTCGTCGCCCAGCCAGTTGCCGGTGTAGAGCTGCACGCCCGGGGCAGTGGTGTAGTAGTCCAGCTCGCGGCCGGTCCACATCTCCTCGACGTGCATCGCGCGGCGGAGATTGCGGCCGTACTGATAGCCATCGATGCACAGACAGTGATCGTAGCCACGGGCCTGCTTAATCTGCGGGTCGTCGGCCTCCATGCCGGGAGCGACGGGGCGCAGCTCGCGAAAGTCAAACGGTGTTCCCTCGACCGGAGCGATCTCGCCGGTGGGGATATTCTGCTCGTTGATGGGCAGGTAGTGGGCAGCGTTGGCAACAAAGAAGTGCTCGCAGTCCATGCCGGCGTTATGGCCGGCAAGGTTAAAGTACGTGTGGTTGGTCATGGACACGTAGGTGGCGCGGTCGCTCTCGCAGCCGTATTCGATACGGAAGCGGCCAGTGCGTGTCACGGTAAACACGGCCGTAAAGGTGCGGTTGCCGGGCAGGCCCAGCTCACCGTCCTCAAGCGAGGTGGTCATGCGCACGGCGTTATGGGCCTCGTCGAGCTCAACATCCCACACGCGCTTGTGCAGGCCGTGCTCAAGATCGCTGTGCAGGTTGTTGACGCCTTCGTTGGCCGGCATATGCCAGTCCGTACCGGCGATGGTGATCGTGGCACCCGCAGTGCGGTTGGCCACGGGGCCGATGGTCGCGCCAAAGCAGGCGGGGTTGTCAAAGTAATCCTCGAGCTTATCGAAGCCCAGCACCACATCGCGCACGTTGCCAGGGATGTCGGGTACGTCGATGCCCAACACGGTAGCGCCATAGTCCATAATGCGAACGCAGATCTCAGGCCCGTTGAGGGTGTAGCGATGAACGGGGGTACCGCACGGCGCGGTGCCGAAAAGCTCGGAAGTGATCATTTGGTTCCTAACATCGAGGTATTTCGGACAAACTGTAGCGCGAACAGGCGAGATTATCACTACACCCCACTAAAGCAGGGGGTATTTTTCTCAAAAAAGTGATGATTGGAGCTGTGCGGGCGTTCATTTCTGACGCGCGCGAGTCTGATACAATTTGTTCGTTATTGTTTGAATTGACGTGAGCGTGGAACAGCGAGGACTCATCGTGATTAAAGCGGAGCGACAGGATAAGGTTCGGCAGCTGCTCGAGGAACAGGGAACGGTCTCGGTCAAGGAGATTTCGGATGCGTTAGGTGTCTCGGATATGACGATCCGCCGTGACCTTGAGGAGCTTGCGAGCCTGGGCGAGATCGAGCGCGTGCACGGCGGAGCCCGCAGTGCGCAGAGCCGTCCACACGCTATGCTGCGCCATGAGTATTCGCACAGCGAAAAGCGCACGAAGCATGCCGAGGAAAAGTTGCAGATTGCGCGCCGTTCTGTGGAGCTTATCGAGGAAGGCTCGACCATCTTTTTGGGCACGGGCACCACGGTTGAGCAGATGGCCTCGATGCTGCCGGCGTTTCGCCTGCGCATTGTGACCAATTCGCTTTCGGTGTTTAACCTGCTCGAGGCGCGCGAAGACTGCGACCTGTGCCTGGTGGGCGGCATGTACCGTCGCCGCACCGCCGCTTTTGTGGGACCAACGGCCGAGGATACCCTGCGTGCGCTGGGCATCGACGCGGCGTTTATCGGTGCCAACGGCATTCTGGACGGCGACGTGTCTACATCCAATATGGAAGAGGGCCGCATCCAGCAGCTCGCCTTTAGCAAGGCCGACTCGCGCTATCTGATCGCCGACTCCAGCAAGATCGGCAAGCGCGACTTCTACACCTTCTGCCGCCTGGACAATTTGGACGCCGTGGTGTGCGAGCCGGGCATCGCCGCCGAGGATCGTGCCGCCATCGAGGAACACACGCAGGTTATTTGCTAGTTATCGCTACGGGATTGCCAACGGGTGATGCGGGAGGACTTTTACCTCCTGTCATTGTGGAAACCAGCGCGTCAGCGCTACGCGATATGACGCGCAAATAAGGACTCCACTATCAAATCGTCTCAACCTGTAACAGGTAGGGGTGAAACCACCAACCAGATGTTACAGATTGAGACAATTCGGCGGGGCCTACCTTGTTTGTCTCGATCTGTAACGGTTAGGACTTAAAAACTCGGCTACGTGTTACAGATCGAGACAAAAGAAAAAGAACATTAGGACTTGAAAATAAAGTTTTGATAAGGGATTCGCCCAGTTAAGACGGTGCGGCAGACAATTGAGATTAGTTTGCCTCCGGAGTCGTAAGCATAATGAGTCAGTTCGATGACCGGAAGTTTTGCAACACCATAATTACTGGCTTCGGAATCGCTAAGCTGACGTGCTCTATAGCTTTCCCTAACAGATTGGATAGACTTGGACAAGTCGTCCATGATTCTGCTAAATGCCTGAAAATCTAACTGGTTATTCGGAACGCGCGACTTTGAAATGAAGAACGTATCAGCGCCTATGAAGCTGCCTTCAAGTTCGTAGGTCAATTCAAGACGCTGAATTTTGTCGCGACTTTGACATCCAAATTGTTGGAGCATCATTACGGAAATTGGACGACCTGATGTGAGGCCGCCGAAATGTTTGGTAATGGCATCTGGATCAACGCCATCGCAATGGCTTGCAAAGTCAAAGTCTAAAAGTGAATTGAGCTCGCTAACGCGTTTCGGTGCAACAAACGACCCCTTACCTTGGATTCGATAGATACTTCCACGACGCTCCAGCTCACTCATGGCAAGTCGGACGGTTGTTCTGCTTACGGCGTATTCGTCGCAGAGTTCCATTTCTGTTGGAAGTTTATCGTCTGCTTGATATTCATCGACGATCTGCTTGAGCAGCGCGTCGGTGAGCTGTAAATAGAGTGGCCGTTTTTCGTGTGTATCGAGCATTAGAGCCTCAGTTTGCATGTTGGTTATACCTGATGGTTGCCTCAGTCGGGATGTAACGTGGGCAAGGTAACCTTAACGTATCACAGAGCGGCTCAGCATGACGATCTGATGCCTGTATCCACGAAGGGCTTGTCCGAGCGTGAAGATATTCTGGGGCAGGCAAATACCGTTCATGGAGTCCCCGATATGTTGGAGGTCAGCGCCGGCTGCTTTTGCTGCAAGGCCTATTTTCTTAATGGTCTCGCTGTCGCAGGAGTCTTGACTCGTCCCGTTCGCCGCCATGACGAGAACCTTCTCTTCAATTGACTTGCCTACGTTGTGGGATCGTACAAAGTCTACGATGGCGCGCAGGTCTGCTTCTTGGAAGCAAGGGACGGTGTAGGGGGCTGGCACGAGAAGGATATCGACGCCGAGGTCAACAAACTTGCGCGCAATTTCGAGCGTCATGACAGGTTCCGCAACGCCCGCTCCATGCATTTTTCCGGCTATGACCAGGCCATTGAAATGCTCTTTGGAGAGTTTAATCGAATGGGCGATTGCATCGTTGGAGACGCCGGTTCCAGGGTTGCCCGTCAGGCAGATAAAATCAAATCCGAGTTCGTTAGCCTTTTCTAAGGTCTTGGGAGAGACGCGACGACCCATGGGGATTTCCGTTCGGGATTCAGACATCTCTGCCTCGTTATCAACTGGCTCCAGATTGACGCCAATGGGCCTTCCGCATGCTCGCTTCACCCAAGTGACCGGGTTTTCATTGAGATCATCTGGAATACCGGCAATAACTGGATCGAACACATCGAGCGCGTTAAACAGAAGCAGGTCGGCACCTGCGGCACGTTCGATTTCTGCATTAGTAACGCCGCCGAGAAATTGGGAAGAGGGTACGTTTTCCGCCATGATGGTACGTCCCTCGGAAGCCAGAATTGCCTGTTTTAGATTCATGGGTGACGTGGCGGCAAAATCGGATGCGGACATGTTCAGTAATCGTTTGGGCATTGTTACTTCCTTTGACTAGAACGACAGGCTTGTGACATTGTCTCTAATATTGTTACAACAATATATTCAATATGTTATATCCAATCGGTGAACGGTTGCAAGCTTATTGTATTGCTCGGAAAAAATAGCCTTTAGCTGGGAAAACATTATATTAATCAACTACCGTTCACCGAATAAGTATTTGAATTCTTGACATATCGACAAAGCGGAAAAAGAATTGGTTATGACAAATCGCGCAAATGATATTACATTTCGCACAAGAACGTATTCACTTACATAAGTGGATACAAACGGGGACGACGACGGTTGAGTCCGGATAAATCGTTGTGTGCCCGGGAATCATGAAAGGATGTGTTATGGACGCTATCGTCAAATTCCTTGAAAAACACCAGCCCCTCTTCGACAAAATCTCGAGGAACATTTATCTGGTGGCGATTAAGGATGGCTTTCTCTCGAATATGCCAATTGTGCTGTTCTCGAGCCTGTTCCTTCTTCTTTCGACGCTCCCTGCCTATGTAGGCATCACGCTTCCGTCTGAGGTGCTGGATTTCTTCAATAAAATCTATGCATATACCATGGGACTTCTTGGCATTATGGTGGCCGGCACCACGGCGAGTTCACTTGCCATGTCGATGAACCGTCGCATGCCTTCGGGCAAATCTCTCAACCCCACCTCGTGCATGGTTTGTGCCATGTGCGGCATGCTCTTGCTATCGGTGACGAACGATGTTGTCTCGATTGGCGGAGCAGATACATCTGTTTTTGAAACCGGCTATATGGGAACCAAGGGTTTTCTTGCTGCGTTCGTAGCCGCATTCTTGACCGTTAATATCTATAAGGTGTGCATTAGCCATAATGTGACGATCAAGCTCCCCAAAGAGGTCCCTGGCTCTATTGCGCAGAGTTTTCGCGATATCTTTGCATTTGGGTTTTCGATCCTTGCGTGCGCTTTTATCGATCTTGCGAGCCGCAAGCTGCTTGCTGTGCCGTTCGCCAATTTGGTATCCGCTCTCATCTCGCCGCTGTTCTCCGCGGTTGACACCTATCCTGGCATGGCGCTTATCGAAGGCGCGGTCGCACTTTTCCAATTTATGGGTATCCACGGTGCTTCGGTTGTCATGAGTCCGATCAATGCTGCGCTCTACGGCAATACCGTTACCAATCTTGAGGTTTTCCAAGCAGGTGGACACCCGTCAATTGCTCTCACGCAGGACTTTACAAGCTTCATCGGCGGTCTGGGCGGTTCTGGCTGCACGTTCATCGTTCCTATTATCCTGATCATGTTTATGCGCTCCAAGCAGCTTAAAGCCATGGGCAAGGCATCGATTATCCCGGTGATTTTTGGAGTTAACGAGCCCGTTATCTTCGGTATGCCGATTGTTCTCAATCCCTATATGTTCGTGCCCTTCCTAGTGGCTCCTATGGTCAACGCCATTATCGGTAAATTTTTCATTGACGTCATTGGAATGAACGCCCCCATGTATACCATGCCGTGGGCGCTTCCCGGCCCAATCGGTGCATTCCTCACCACGGGTCTCGATCTGCGTTCTCTCGTATTGATGGCAGTGCTGTTGGTCGTTGACTTTGTGATTTACTATCCGTTCTGCAAGGCGTATGACCATCAGCTTTGTTTGGAAGAGTCTGCAAAGGAGACTGCAGGAACCTCGGATGCAGATGCTATTGCCGCACAGGAAAATGTCGCAAAAGCTCTCGAGGCGGTAAAGGACAAGGCGGAGCAGATCCGCGTGCTTGTGCTTTGCCAGGGTGCCGGCACTTCGACTCTCTTGGCAAATGCTCTTCGCGAAGGTGCCGCTGCTAAGGGTATCGATCTGGTTTCTCAGTCCGGTGCGTACGGAAGCCACTATGAGACGATGGATCAGTACAACGTGATTGTTCTGGCACCCCAGGCACGCATGTACTATGACGCTATGAAGGCCGATACCGATCGCCTTGGAATTAAACTGCTCACCACAAGGGGCAAGGAGTATATCGACCTTACCAACGATCCCGAAGGTGCAATTGACTGGATCGTTCAGGAGCTGGCCAAATAGTGGATGCACTCCGTCGTTGATTCGTCGGTGTATAGTACGGCCCTGCAGCTTATTGAGCTGCGGGGCCGTATTTCGTTGAGTATCTAATTGAGACAATGAGCGCAACCGTCGTGAGATCGCATTGGCGCTCTCCGAGTCACCGACAAGCTGACTTTCATCTATGTGACCAATTCGCTTTCGGCCTTTAGCCTGCTCGAGGCGCGCGAGGATTGCGAGCTGTGCCTGGTGGGCGGCATGTACCGCCGCCGCACCGCCGCCTTTGTGGGGCCCACGGCCGAGGATACCCTGCGCGCGCTGGGCATCGATGCGGCGTTTATCGGCGCCAACGGTATTCTGGACGGCGACGTGTCCACGTCCAACATGGACGAGGGCCGCATCCAGCAGCTCGCCTTTAGCAAGGTCGATACGCGCTATCTGATCGCCGACTCCAGCAAGATCGGCGGGCGATACTTCTGCCCCCCCCTGCCGGCGCAGGGGTACCGCTTTAAAATGACGCGTAAATGACTTTGGGCAACAAGGATGAGGCTATTCTGAGATATGACTAGACTCCGTATTTCGTCTTTATGTCCCTTGAGAATGAATCGTAGTCTTCATAGAGCCCTTCTCTGCTTTCATCCTCGGCGTGGTTTACACGTTCAAGGAGTTTATCCTTTGGAGCCTCTTTTGTTATTGCGGCCTCGCCATCGGGTATTGTGGCTTGTAAGAATAGTTCTAGAGCATGGGCGTCTTTGAGTATGTAGCCCGTCGAACGACCCGCTCCTGTTTTTTCGATTGCGCTGCAACTAACAAGCTGGCCGAGGGTTCGTTTAACGGTTACCTCGCTGATATCGGGGCAGTTGGACCGGATGTCGGATTTCTTAATGACGCCGGGTCTCTGTTGAAATAGAACAGCGATGCGCGCTTGCTTCGACATGGGACGAGTGCTTGATTCAATTAAGGTACGCTGCTCGAGCTGTCGGTAGGCGGCTAGGGTTGTTCCGAGCATGAAACGGATAAAAGGTGCTTCGGTGTTTTGATTTTCATTCCATCCAGTGGAGCTTGCAGCGAGGGCGTTGTAGTAGAGCGCCTTGTTGTCTTCAATAAGTCGTTCGATGCTGATGTAGCGCGCAACGTCGTATCCAGTCTTTTCGAGCAGCAGCGTTGTAAGGAGCCGGCTCATCCTGCCATTGCCATCGTTGAAGGGATGAATGCTAACAAAATCGAAGATAAAGCGGAGCGATATAAGGAGGGGATCGCAAACTTGGCGAGATAAAGCATCGTTGAGGGACTGGCAGGCTTCTTTAATAAGTCCCGGGGTTGCTAGAGCCGAAGGGGGCCTAAAGCGCACAAATCGATTACCTTGATCGTCAATGGAGACGATTTCGTTATCGCCATCTTTCCAATGGCCTCCATACGAGATTGCCGTGTGCGCCATGAGGTCACGATGCAACTGCAGAATGACCGATGGCGTTACGGGAATGGAATCGTGTTGCTCGTGAATAAGCGACAGCACGTCTCGGTATCCAGCAATTTCTTCCTCTGCGCGGGAGCTTGGCTTGGCGGAATACGCCATGATCGCTTTGAGTCTTTTTTGGGTGGTAACAATTCCTTCAAGTCCGTTGGAGGATCGAGTGCTTTGGATCTTAGCCTCCTCCATTAGGGACGATAGAAGCTCGGGTTTGACTTGACTCAGAGCAAGCTGACGGCCTTTATGCTCGCGTATCGAGAGGAGGAGGTTGGTGATTGGAGTTGCTTCGAGTTCCGCTGGGACTGTGGTGTAATCGAACTGGCGCATGCGGCTCCTTTCGGTATCACGAACATACTTTCGATATCATAATACCATTAAATGATACCGAAAGTATGTTCGTGATACCGAAAACTAGAAACCATGCTTCATAACTGCTTGGAAAGTTCGGATTTGACTATCTTATTGTCTTGATCTGTAACAGTTAGACGGTTAAAAGTGGGCTACGTGTTACAGATTGAGATCTTTCAGCCCTGGTTGCCCGTTCGTCTAAATCTATAACAGTTAGGATTGAAAATCCCTGCTAGATGTTACAAATCGAGACGAACGGCTTGTACGGGCCGAGCCAAAACAAAAAAGCCGCATGCGAACCCGTGGAGGGATTCGTATGCGGCCGACAGGGGGTATGCGGCGGAAACTAGGCCATGAGCAGGCCGGTCTCCGAGACGTTCTTGTACCAGTACGCGCTCGCCTTGGGATAGCGCTTCTGGGTCTCAAAGTCGATGTAGAACAGGCCATAGCGCTTGTTATAGCCGTTGGTCCAGGAGAACTGGTCCTGCAGCGACCACACAAAGTAGCCGTCGACGTTCACGCCGCCGTCGATTGCCTTGAGGATCCACGCGAGATGCTGACGCATGTAGTCGATGCGAGGGGCGTCGTCGATAAAGCCGTCCTCAAAGTCGTCCTTATAGCCCATACCGTTCTCGGTGATGTAGATCTTCTTGTAGTTGGGGTAATCGTTCTTAATGCGGAGCAGCAGGTCGTAGAGGCCCTCGGGATAGATGATCCAGTCCCAATCGGTGGTGGGTACGCCTTCGCGCACGCATGACTCGCCCACGCCCTTGAGGAACCAGCGCGAGGAGCCCTTGTCGCCGGTGCCATTGTGGTTGATGTCGTTTTCGCCCTCGGCGGCACGCAGGAACTGGCACTTGTAGGTGTTGACGCCCAGGCAATCGTTATAGGGGAGCGCGGCGGTCAGCGCGGCGATGTCCTCGTCGCGGACGTCGAGCTCGCCGCCGGCGATATGGGCCAGCTTGGTCGCAGCCTCCATGGTGTCGGCTGCATAGTGGCCGCGGAAGGTAGCGTCGAGTACCCAGCGGTTGTTGATGACGTCGGCCATGCGAGCTGCCTCGCAGTCGGCGGCGTTGTTGGGATCGAGGGGATACTTGGGCTCCAGGTTCTGGACAATGCCGATCTCGCCCTCAAAGCCGCCCTCATGGAAGGCGACGACAGCCTTGGCGTGGGCCACCATCATGTTGTGCATGAGCTGGAAGGCCTTGTCCAGGCGATACTTCTCGCCGTGCGGCCAGTTGCCGACGATAAAGCTGCCCTCGGCGGTTGCGGGAATCTCGTTAAAGGTAAACCAGTGCTTGACCTCGGTGAACTCGGCAAAGCAGAACTTGGCGTACTCGACAAAGGCGTCGATCGTCGTGCGCGTCAGGAAGCCCTCGCCGCCGTTCTGGTAAAAGGCCTCAGGTGTATCAAAGTGATCGAGCGTGACATAGGGGATAACGCCGGCTTTATTGCAGGTGGCAAAGAGCTCGTGATAGAAGGCAACACCCTCGGGGTTAATCTCGCCAGTGCCGTTGGGGAAGATACGGCTCCAAGCGATGGAGACACGGATACCGTTGATGCCGAAGCGCTGGCACAGGTCGATATCGACCGGGTACTTGTTGTAGAAATCGCTTGCGGGGTCGGGGGAGAAGCGACCCTGAGCAGCCAAGAAATCGTCCCAGGGTACTTTGCCCTTGCCGTGCGTACGGGTCTCGCCCTCAACCTGGTAAGCAGCGGTGGCGCCGCCAAACACAAAGCCGTTGGGGAACTGCATGGGATTGGTCATGAGTCATCCTTTCTGTGGGATTCGAATAGGGAGGGTGCCCGAACTGGGGATCCGGGCACCAACAGAGGGAGGAAACTAGTCGAGGTTCTCGCGGAGCCACTTGATGGCGCCAGCGGGGTCGCGAGTAAGGTCGATATATTCCTTACCGCGGGGAGCGAGCAGCTTAATGCCCAGGCGATCGGTGTCGGCCTTCATGTCGTTGTAGTAGCTACGAACCTGCGGGGCGAGCACGATGACGTCGTACTGATCCATGATGGCAGTGTGCTGGCCATAGGCGCCTGCGGAGGAAGCGATGTTCTCTCCGGTCTGCGCAGCACCTTCCTTGATGGCGTTGGCAAGCATGGCAGAGGTGCCGGCGCCGGCGCACAGGACGAGGACCTTCAGACCATCGACATCCTTCTTGGCGGATGCGTCGGCGGCGGGCTCGGGTTGATCGGCGACAGGCTTGCTGTCGGCGGCAGCGGCGGTCGGCTCGACGGAAGCGGTGGTCTGCTCGACAGCGGGCGCAGAGGTGCTGGCGGCGATGGTGGCAGCACCATCGGACTCGAGACCCAGCTCGGCGGCGCGCTCGGCCTCCTGGTCGCAGAGCAGCTTATCGTATGCCTTCAAGAACGGCAGGTAGATGATGGCGTCCAGCAAGATGATGATCGCGACAAATACCAGGGCGATAAGCTGGAAGTTCGTGGTGATGAAGATGCCGATGGGGGCAGGGGTAGCCCAAGGCACCACGAAGGAGAAGCCGTTCATGCCCACGTTGTCGATAAAGAACTTGGCAACACTTACGTTGACGCAGCCGGCGGCAACAAAGGGGATGAGCATGTAGGGGTTAAGGATCATCGGTGCGCCAAAGAGCAGCGGTTCGTTGACGGCGAAGGCAACAGGAACGATCGAGGCCTTACCGACGGCTTTGAGCTGCTTGGACTTCATAAAGAGAATCAGCAGAAGCGGCACGATGAACGTGGCGCCGGTGCCGCCGAACTCACCCACGAGCGACATGTTAAAGGTGAGGGAGTGGGCGGGGTGGCCGCCTGCCAGCAGAACCTGCAGGTTCTCGGCCTGGTTGGCAAGACGGATGGGGTCGATGCCCGGCTGGACAATCGAAGGGCCGTGGACGCCGATGAACCAGAAGAACGCGGTGGCTGCCTGGATAAGGATAAGGCCAGGATAGGTTTCTGCAGCGGTGAAGAGCGGGGAGAGCAGTTTGATAAGCAGCTCGGAGAACGGAACGCCCATGAGGTTGCGCACGACGACATCGATGATGCCGCAGATGATGACGGCGCCACCGAAGGGGATAATGTCGCGGAAGTTCTGAGCGATGGCGCCCGGGACCTCCTTGGGCAGCTTAATGGTCAGATCGCGCGAGACGCAGAACTTATAAACCCACACGGTAATGAATGCGGCGATATAGGCCGAGAACAGACCGCGCGTACCCATGCTAGTGCAATCGAAGACCGAAAGCTCGGAGCCGTTGAACTTGGTGGTGAACTGCGTAACAGCAAGCAGCAGCATGCTGCACTGGGCGGCCACCATGGTGGAGCCGTCGTTGAGCACCTTGCCGGCGGGCATGCGACGGTTCATGGAAGCCGTGAAGTTCTTGGCGGTGGTGCCGGCAACCATGATGCCCATGACGCCCATGGTGAAGTTGTACAGCTTATTGCACCAGTCGATGAGCGGCTGGGGCAGCGTGATGCCAACTACGCCAGGAAGGGTGGCGATCAACAGAAAGATCGAAGAGGTAAGGACGATGGGCATGCACCCAAGGAATCCGTCCTTGATGGCCTGGAGGTAGACGTTCCTCGAGATCTTCTCAAAGAACGGTTGATGCTTCTCGAGCATCTTTACGATGGCGTCCATAGAGCTCCTTTGCTACTTGATGCGCGATGCATGTGGATGGAACTGGTCGTCGATGGATGGTCAGGACTGCCCGGAAACCTTCCTACTTAAGGAAGGCATTGCGAAATGACAACGTTGTCATTTCGTTAATGACAACGTAAGACATTTTTGGAAGAGCAACAAGGATTTACGGGTGAACGGTCGATATTGTCCGATAAACGGCTGATTTGTCAGTCGGGCAGGTAGTATATGCTAGAACGCAAAAAAACAAGCGATGCAAAACCGACTGGAGAAGTAGTGGCAACGATGGACAAGAAAAATGTCTCAATGAACGATGTGGCGATTGCCGCGGGTGTTTCTCTCAAGACGGTTTCGCGTGTGATCAACGAGCCCGATAGCGTACGAGAGTCGACACGCGATAAGGTCCATGCGGCCATGGAGGCGCTTGGGTTCCGGGCGAATTTTGCCGCGCGTTCACTCAAGTTGGGCCGTTACGGGTGCATCGGCGTCGTGCTGTTTCACTTGTCGGGCGGCGCCGTGGACATGATTGACGGTATCGCCGATGCCGCCGAAGAGCGAGGCTTTGCTCTCACGATGATCAAAAAGCGGGCGGGGGAGAAGATGACCCTTGCCGAAGCGGCGCGTAGGATGTCGCAGCTTCCCGTCGACGGCATGATTTTCAACCTGCGCCAGATGGTCGATGACTTTGATACCTTTGAGGCACCGAAAGACCTCAAGACGGTGATTATCACGCCGATGGAGCATCCTGCCTGCTCTACCGTTAGTGACGATCAAGAGGGTGGTGCGCGCATGGCGTGCGAGTACTTCTTAAATCGTGGGCACAAGAACGTATACTTCGTCTCTGGTAAGAAAGAGGCGCTGTCGAGCCAGTGTCGTATGAAAGGTTGGCGTGCGGCACTCGAGGCGCGTGGCATTGAGCCGCCCGAGCCTCTGCAAGGCGATTGGAATGCGGATAGTGGCTATGCCGCGGGCCTTGTGCTTGCCGATAAACCCGATTGCACGGCGGTCCTCGCTGCTAACGACTGCATGGCAAACGGCGTGATGATGGCTCTACGTGACAAGGGTCTGAGTGTGCCCGATGATGTGTCCGTGATCGGCTTTGACGATGAACTCTACAAGACGATTCCCAACTCGATTCTGACGTCGGTGAAGTTTCGCCACCGCGAGCTGGGCATCCGTGCGCTTAACGAGGTCGTCGCAGGTCTGGAAGCCCCGAGCTCCAGAAGCCGTACGCTCGTCTCGGGCGTGTTGGTCGAGCGTTCCAGCGTGAAAGACCTGCGGGCGTAGACGTGCTCGGCTCGTTCATCTCAATCTGTAACAGGTAGGGCCGAAAATCTCAGCTAGTTGTTACAGATTTAGAGAATTCGGCCCCGTCTATTCCATTTGTCTCGATCTGTAACAACTAGACGGTCAAAAGTGGTCTACATGTTACAGATTGAGATTTTCGGCTTGGCCTGTGCGTTCATCTCGATCTGTAACAGCTAGGACCGAAAAACTCGGCTAGATGTTACAGATTGAGATGAACAGGAGGACGGGTGCGGTCTAAACAAAATGGCCCGCGCATCACACATCGATGCACGGGCCATTTATTGTCTGCAAGCGGCAGGTGGTGTCAGCGTCTTATGCCTCGAGGTTTTCCTCGATCCAGGCGACGGCGCCCTTGGGATCCTTAGTGAGGTCGATGTACTGTTTGCCCTTGGGCGACAGCAGCGTGATGCCCAGGCGGTCGGTGTCGGCCTTCATCTCGTTGTAATAGGTGCGAACCTGCGGAGCCAGGACGATGACGTTGTACTGGTCCATGATGGCGTAGTGGCTGCCGTAGGCACCGGCGTTGGCGGTAATGTCGATGCCCAGCTCGTCGGCGCCTTCCTTAAGCGCGTTGGCGAGCAGTGCAGAGGTGCCGGCGCCAGCGCACAGAACCAGAACCCTCAGATCCTTGCCCTTAAGGGCGGACGGAGCTGCGGAGGCCTCAGTGGCAGAAGCGGTCTCGACAACAGGAGCCTCAACGGCGGGGGCGGCAGCGGTCTTGACGGCCTTGGTCTCCTCGGCCTCTTCTTCGGCCAGGGTCTCGGCCTCCTGCTTGCACAGGACGTTGTCGTAGGCCTTGCAGAACGGGTAGTAGATCAAGAAGTCAACGACCAGCAGGACGACAACCAGGACCAGAGAGATCGGCTGGAAGTTGGTGTCGATGAAGGTGCCGATCGGTCCGGGGAGTGCCCACGGCATGGCATAGATAAAGCCGTTCATGCCCAAAAAGTCGATGAAGAACTTACCAATGAGGACGTTGGCCACGGGGGCAAACAGGAACGGGATCAGGAAGTACGGGTTGAGGATGATGGGCGCGGCGAACAGCAGCGGCTCGTTGACGGCGAACATCACGGGCACGACAGAGGCTTTGCCGACGGCCTTGAGCTGCTTGGAGCGCATAAAGAGCAGGAAGATGATCGGGACAATGAACGTGGCGCCGGTGCCGCCGAGTTCGCCGATGTAGTTACCGAAGTTTTCGGTCAGGGCGAGGGCGGGGTGACCGCCGGCCTGCAGCGTGGCGAGGTTGGTGGTGATGTTGCCAAACAGCGCGGCGTTGAGGGCAGGCTTAACGACCGAGGGGCCGTGGATGCCCATGAACCAGAACAGCGGGATCATGAACCAGATGAGGGCGAGGCCGGCGTAGGAATCGGCAGCGGCGAACAGCGGGCTCACCAGCGTGGAGATGACGTTGGCAAACGGGACGGCCAAGCAGGTGCGGCAGATAACGTCGATGACGGCGACAAACAGGATGGAGAAGCTGAAGGCGAAGATGTCGCGGAAGTTCTGGGCGATGGCGCCGGGGACTTCTTTGGGCAGCTTGATGGTGATGTCTCGCTTAATGCAGAAGGCATAGATGTTGACCGTGGCAAATGCGGCGACAAAGGAGCTCAGCAGGCCCTTGGTGCCCATGTTGTCGGTAAAGAACACCGAGACATCGGCGCCGTCGATCTTGGCACTCGTCTGGGTAACGGCCAAGATGAGCATAGCGCACATGGCGGCGACCATGGTGCTCGTGGCGTTGATGGCCTTGCCGGCAGGCATGCGGCGGTTCTTGGAGCCGGTCAGCGCGCTTGCGGTGGTGCCGGCGACCATGATGCCCACGACGCCCATCGTGAAGTTGTAAACCTTGTTGCAGAAGTTCACGACGTCGACGTTCCACCAGTCGGGCAGCGTAAAGCCGCCGACCGTGGCGACAACGCCCGGCAGGGTCGAAATAAGCAGGAAGACAGAAGAAGACAGGATGATGGGCATTGCTGCCAAAAAGCCGTCTTTAATGGCCTGAAGGTAGATGTTCTTAGAGACCTTGTCGAAGTACGGCTGACCTTTCTCCAAGAACTTAACGATCGATTCCATAGTTCACGCTCCTCTTTGCATGAAATCTTAATGGCATGGACGTTGAAAACCTATATGGTCTCCCGCTTGCTAAAAGCCCGGGTGCAGGCGGGGTCGGTCCCAGGGGGAGAGAGGGGAGCGGCTGGGTTTGTATCGCATAGGGCCGCTCCCTTCTCGGGGGAAAGCGAGGCGATGCGCTACTGCGCGTCCGCCATAGTGTCGGCGAGCTCCTTGTACCAGAGTGCCGACTGCTTGATGTAGCGTTTTTGCGTGTCGAAGTCGATGTAGAACAGGCCGTAGCGCTTGTTATAGCCATTGGCCCACGAGAACTGGTCCTGCAGGCTCCAGATAAAGTAGCCCTGGACGTCGACGCCCTCGGCGCGCGCCTGGAGCACCTTCTCCATGTGCTGGTCGACAAAGTCGATGCGCTCGGGATCGGCGACGATGCCGTTTGCGTCGGGCTCGGGGTCCTTGTGGCCCAGGCCGTTTTCGGTGATATAGATGACGGGGAGGTTGGGATAGGTGGCGCTGATGTGCTTGAGCGTGTCGTAGAGGCCTTGCGGGTAGATGAGCCAATCCCAGTCGGTGGTGGGGATACCCGGCATATCGACCTGCTGCCCGACGCCCTTAAACTTAAAGCACGAGGTGCCCTTGTCTCCGGTGCCGTTAAAGCTGTTGGTGGACTCGCCATCGTAGGCGGCGATAAACGCCGACTGATAGTAGTTGAGGCCGAACATATCGTTGCGGGGCGCCGCCTTGGCGAGCTCCTCCATGTCGCTGTCCTCAACCGTAAGTGTGGCGTTGTTGGCACGCAGAATCTCGTTGATGAGTGAGAGAGTGCGCGCGGAGTAGTGACCCAGGAAGGCGCCGTCCATGATGAAGTCGGTGTAGAAGGCGTTGTACAGGTCGGCGGCGTGCTGGTCGGCGGGCGAGTCGGTGGCAGGATATGCCGGCGTCAGGACGTTGACCATGCCAATGCGTCCGCCCAGGTGCTCGGTCTCGTCAAGATCCTTATACAGGTTGACGGCGCGGGCGTGGGCAACGAGCTCGTTGTGCTGGCTCTGGATGCCGCTCGTCACATCAAAGTGATGGTTGGGCGGGAAGTTGCCTTGGATGTATTGGGAGTGCGAGAGGCTGATGAGCTCGTTGATGGTGAACCAATTCTTGACCTCGCGGAACTCGCGGAAGCAGAACTCGGCATAGCGCACATAGGCGTCGACGGTCTTGCGGTTGAGCCAGTCGCCCTGGTTGAACAGGGCGGCGGGGGAGTCAAAGTGATGCAGGGACACATAGGGCTCGACGCCATACTTTTTGCAGCAGGCGAACAGCTCGTGGTAGTGCTTAACGCCCTCGGCGAGGGGTTCGGCATCGTCGCCGTTGGGGAAGATGCGGGTCCAGGCGATGGACACACGAATGGCGTTGAGTCCATGCTCGGCAGAAAGGCGGATATCCTCCTCGTAGCGGTTGTAGAAATCACTGGCCGGGTCGGGCAAAAAGCGACCCTGGGCGACAAGGTAATCGTCCCACATGGTCTTACCCTTGCCTGCCACCTTCGTGGAACCTTCCGTTTGGTACGCGGCGGTTGCGGCGCCCCAAACAAAGCCCTTCGGCAGCTGCTGTACGCGGTTTAGCAAAGACATATGCATACACCCTCTCGTCTCGCTGTTCGATATTGTGCGTTTGTGCTCAGGAGGCTCCCTGGTTAGCGTTCAGCGGTGAAAAAGCCCGATAAACACTATCTTAAAATGATTAGAACCAAAATGAGCACGTGAACATTTGACAATGAGCACGTTAACATCCGGCTGGGATGTATAGAAACAAAACAACTTCAAACAGCCGCGAACGGTTGTATTTGTTCGGTAAGCGGTTTTGATTGACAGAAGTTTTCATGTTGTGGTATATGGCTCGGGTATCATGAGCACGTTATCAATGTATGTACGATGCGCCATGGGCGCGGGGAATAGTTGGGAAGCAGGTTAGCGTGGAAGGCATGGCTCAGCGGACAAGGAATGGTCGTTCGGCGAGCGCGGCAGAGGTTGCGGCGCTCGCTGGCGTGAGCCGCCAGACTGTGTCTCGCGTGGTCAACGGTATGCCCAACGTGACGGAAAAGACGCGCAAGCGTGTGCTGGCCGCCATGGAAGAGCTGGGCTTTCGTCCCAATTTTGCTGGAACGGCGTTGCGCGGCGGGTCGTATCGTTCTATTGGCCTGTGCATGTACAACATCACACGTGTCGGTAACCTGGCGACGCTCGAGGGTATCATGCAAGCGGCGCGCGAGCATGATTTTGCCGTCACTATGATCGAGATGGGCGGCGACAAGCCCTATACACTTGCCGATGCCTCGCGCCGCATGGTCGAGCGACCCGTCGACGGCATGATTCTCAACATGAACCGCATGGCTCCCGATTTTGAGGAGTTTGTTCCCCAGCCGGGAGTGCGAACGGTCATCCTGTCCATGTATGCGCATCCGCGCTGCACGACGATCGACTCCGACCAGTATGGTTCGTGCGAGCTGTTGACCAATTATCTGCTGGAACATGGTCACTCGAATATGCGGTTTGTGGCGGGTCCGGAAAACTCGATTTCCTCGCGTTTTCGTGAGGCCGGTTGGCGCGATACGCTGGGTCGTGCTCATGTCGATGCCGCTCCGATGCTGCGTGGCGATTGGAGTGCGGACAGTGGGTACGCCATGGGCGAGCGGATTGCGGCCGAGGTGCTTGCCGGCGGGTCGCAGGCGCCGACTGCCGTGCTTGCGGCAAATGACCAGATGGCGCTGGGCGTTATCGCCGCGCTCGAGAACGCGGGCCTGTCCGTGCCCGACGACGTGAGCGTGGTTGGTATCGACGACGCACTCGAGGGACTTGTTCCTCACAATCGGCTGACGACGTTGCGATTTGATTTGCGCGGTGTCGGTAAGCTTGCGTTTGAGGCGGCGATTGGAGAGAGCTCGTCTATCGAGGCGATTCATGTGCCGAGTACGTTGGTCGAACGCTCGACTGTTAGGGACATACGGGGTTAGGTCCTACTCCGTTTGTCTCGATTTGTAACAGGTAGACGGTCAAAAGCGGGCTACGTGTTACAGATTTAGATTCTTCGGAAAGAGCAATCCTGTTCGTCTCAATCTGTAACAGCTAGGACCCAAAAACTCGGCTAGATGTTACAGATTGAGACAAACGGACCCGCCCAAAAAGGCCGGGGGCGGCGCGCCGTGTGACGTGCCGCCCCCGGCTGAGAAATGGGGACAGGTTATGTGGGCGGTGCAATTCCGCCAACCGCTCGTCGCAAGCCGCTAGTCCAGACGACGGGTCTGCGCCACGTGCTTATACCAGTATGCGCTTGCCTTGGGCGTGCGCTTCTGGGTTTCAAAGTCAACGTAGAAGAAGCCGTAACGCTTGTTGTAGCCATTGGTCCAGGAGAACTGATCCTGCAGGCTCCACAGGAAGTAGCCGCCTACGTTGACGCCAACCTCCATGGCCTTGAGCAACCAGCGCAGGTGCTGCTCGATGTAGTCGATGCGCGGCTGGTCGTCCACAAAACCGTCCTTGTAGGGGTCCTTGTAGCCCATGCCGTTCTCGGTGATGAAGATCTGCTTGTAGTTGGGGTAGCGCTGCTTAATGTAGACGAGCAGATCGAACAGGCCCTCGGGATAGATGATCCAGTCCCAGTCGGTGGTGGGGATACCAGGCTTGTTCACATGCTCGCCAATACCCTTAACGCGCCAGCGGCCGGTGCCCTTCTCGCCCGTACCGTTGTGGTGCAGGTCGTTCTCGCCATCGTAAGCCTTCAAGAAGCGGCACTGGTAGTTGTTAACGCCCAGGTAGTCGTTGTAGAGCGCGGCCTCGCGCATAATCTCGAGGTCCTCGTCCAGGATCTCGATGGTGCCGCCCGAGACGGCAGCCAGGCGGTTGGCGCACTCGAGGGTGTCGGGGGCATAGTCGCCGCGGAAGGTGGCGTCGAGCAGAAACTGGTTCTGCAGCACGTGCTCGTTGTTGGCGGCTTTGATGTTGGCGGGGTCGTTCTCGTTGAGCGGATACTTAAACTCCAGCGACTGAATGACGCCGATCTTGCCCTTAAAGCCGCCGTTGTGGAAGGCCAGCACGGCCTTGGCGTGGGCGAGCATCATGTTGTGCTCGCACTGGAAGGCCTCGGCCAGATGCGCCTTGACGCCACCGGGGAAGGTGCCCTCGATGTAGGTGTTGGAGGCGTCGGCCCAGATCTCGTTAAAGGTGAACCAGTAGGTCACCTGGTCGGCGTACTCCTTAAAGCAGAAGGTGGCAAAGTCCACAAAGGCGTCGATGGTCTCGCGGTTGAGGAAGTCGCCCTTCTCAAAGAGGGGAAGCGGCGTATCGAAGTGATGCAGCGTGACAAACGGCTCAACGTGGTGCTTGTGGCATTCGGCGAAGAGATCGTGATAGAACTGGACACCCTCGGGGTTAATCTCACCGATACCGTTGGGGAAGATGCGGCTCCAGGCGATGGAGAGGCGAATGCCGTTGATGCCAAACTCCTCGCACAGCTCCAAATCGACGGGGTACTGGTTGTAGAAGTCCGAAGCGGGATCGGGGGAAAAGCGCCCCTGGGCCTCCAGGAAGTCGTCCCAGGCAACCTTGCCCTTACCGTGAGTGCGGGTCTCACCCTCTACCTGGTAGGCAGCGGTAGCACCGCCAAAGACAAAGTCCTCGGGAAACTGCGCAGGCGGGTTGGTGACGCTAGCAGGGTTAACGGACATGATGATCCAATCGTCTAAATCGAAGGGCCAGCCGGTCTTGGATGGTCGGCTGGCCCTAAGCGTTACTTACTTCGAAAGCTGTTCACTCACGAAGGCGAGAGACTTGTCGCCGTTCTGGGAGAGCTCGATGTACTGCTTACCGCGGCAGGCGACGCACTTGTTGCCCACGCGCTCGCAGTCTTTCTGCAGGTCGGCCAGGTAGCTGGCGGCCTGCGGGGCCAGGACGACCAGGTCAAAGTCGGGGAGCATGTCAACGTGGTTGCCATAGGCCTCGGCAGCGGTCTCAAGATTGATGCCGCGCTCCTTGGCGGCCTTGGCCAGCGCGTTGGCGAGCAGGCCCGAGGTACCGCCGCCCTGGCAGAGCACGAGCACGCGCTTGCCGTTGAGGTCGCTGGCGGTCGTTGCCTCGGCAGCGGGTGCTGCGGAGGCGGCGGGGGCGTCGGCCTTTACGGCCTCGGCGGCGGCGCCGGCGGCAACGCTCTTGGCATCGGCCTTGCCCTGGAAGGCATCGTTAAGCTTGGCGGCCTTCTCGGCGTTCTTGGCGGCAAGCTCCTCCTGGGAGATCTCGGCCTCCTCGGCGCACTTCTGGGCGTCATAGGCTCGGAAGAACGGGTAGTACAGAACGAAGTCGACGACCAGGATAAGGGCGAGCATCACAAAGGCGAGCGGCTGGAAGCCCAGGCCCATGATGGTGCCGATGGGGCCGGGGACGGTCCAGGGCAGGGTGTACATAAAGCCGTTCATGCCCAAGAAGTCGATAAAGATCTTGAGGATCCAGATGTTGGCGATCGGGGCAAAGACAAACGGGACAAAGAAGACGGGGTTGAGCACGATGGGCGCGGCGAACAGCAGCGGCTCGTTGACGGCAAAGCAGACGGGGACAATGGCGGCCTTGCCGACGGCGCGCATCTCCTGAGACTTGGCCAGGAAGCAGAACATAAAGACCAGGACGAGTGTGGCGCCGGTGCCGCCCATGCAGACGACGAAGTACTGGGCACCCTGGGTCAGGACAGCGGAAGCGTGCTGGCCAGCCTGGAGTGCGGCCAGGTTGTCGGTCATATTGGCAACGAGAGCGGCAGCGATGGCGGGCTCGACGATCGAGGGGCCGTGGACGCCGACGAACCAGAACAGGCTCATGGCGCCGTAGATCACAGCGAGGCCGATGTAGCCGTCGGCAGCGGTGAACAGGGGCTGGAACACCTGGATAACGCCCTGGGCAAAGCAGAAGCCAAAGGCAGCGCGGAAGACGATGTCAAAGACCCAAAAGACGGTGATGCAGACGGAGAAGGGGATGATGTCCTTGAAGGTCTGCGAGATGTTGGGCGGAACCTGCTCGGGCATCTTGACGGTGATGTTGCGCTTAATGAAGAACTTGTAGATGATGCCGGTCACAAACGCAGCGATAAAGGCGGTCAGCAGGCCCTTGGAACCAAGGTAGGTCGTGTTGAAGCCGCTGGCGGCGTCCGTGGCGATGGTGTCGCTCGAAAGGAGCAAGAAGCCGATGATGGCCGCGCACATGCACGAGATGAAGTTGATCTGGTTGTTCTTGGGCAGATCGCGGTTCTGGGCGTCGGCGAAGTGCTTGGCCGTGGTGGCGGCGCAGGCGATGGCCAGGATGCCCATGGAGTAGTTGTAGCACTTCCACAGGGCGTTGTTGATGTCATCGGGCCAGTAGAAACCCCAGATGTTGGGGACCGAGGCTACCAGGCAAAAGATGGACGAGAAGATGATGATGGGGATGACGGAGATAAAGCCGTCGCGGATCGCCTTGAGGTACTTGTTGCGGGCGATCGCGTTGAAAAAGGGCTGGCCCTTTTCGATGATGGCGATGAGTTGCTCCATGCAATGCTCCTAAGAGTCGGTGGGTTAGCAACGATGGTAGTTTTTGGCGTTCGGTTGCCAAAATGTTGACGTTGCCATTTTGCGATACAAAAAAAGACGCGAACCGGTGGTTCCTGTGCCTGCGAACCGTCGATTCCTTACGCGTAAACGGTTGAGCCGCCCGGTGGCTCTGTGTTTGCGCAATGGCAACGTTAACATTTGGGCGATAAAAGCCGTTCGGGGAAGCAAAAATGTCGGTGAACGGTAGGTTTTGGGTGGTGAGCGTATGGTGGGGGAGGCGTTAGATATACTTGAAGACGTTTCATTTGACTGCGTAGGGTGTCACCAATGGCATCGTTGACATAGAAAGATCGACCTATGGCCGCTGTTAAAAAATCGGTATCCGTCAAAGACGTAGCGCGCCTCGCGGGCGTCTCGGAGCAGACGGTCTCGCGCACCGTGCACGATTCGCCCAGCGTGCGCCCCGAGACCAAGGAACGCGTGCGTGCCGCCATGCGCGAGCTGGGGTATCGCCCCAATTTTGCCGGTCGATCGCTGCGCCGCGGCAAGTTTAAGACCGTCGGCGTCGCCATGTTCAACATTACCGGTACCGGCAACCTCGACCGTATGGAGGGCTTTGCCGCCGCGGCCGACAAACATGGCTATGCCATCACCCTCACTAAAGTAGACGGACACCCCTATACCCTTGAGAGCGCATCGTCGCGTATGAGTGCACTGCCAGTGGACGGTATGGTTGTAATCATGAACCGCATGCCGGCGGACTTTGGAACCTTTGAACCGCTGCCCGGTATGCAGACAGTGCTCGTTACCATGCTGGAGCATCCGCTGTGCTCGACGGTCGATAACGATCAGTTCGATTGTTCACGCCAAGTGGTCGAGTACTTGCTGGGGCAGGGACACAAGACCGTGCACTTTATCTCGTGTCCCGAGCGCTCGCTTTCGGGCATGCGGCGCGAGGAAGGCTGGCGTGAGACCCTGCGTGCGCATGGCATCGAGCCGCCGAGGCTTATCCGCGGTGACTGGACGGCGCAGAGCGGATATGCCGCCGGTCAGGCTCTGGCGGACGATCCGAGCTGCACGGCCGTCTATGCTTCGAACGATGCTATGGCCTATGGCTGCATTCGCGGGCTCGAGTCGCGCGGGAGGCGCGTGCCCGAGGACGTGAGCGTGGTGGGTGTTGATGACAGCCTGGGCGATATCGTGCCCGACCGTCGCCTGACCACGGTGCGCTTTGACAACAAGCGCGTCGGCATGTGGGCGGTCGACAAGATTGCCGGCGCCGAGGACGTCGCACCTGGCGTGGAACATATGCTGATCCCTGGCGTGCTTATCGAGGGCGATACGGTACGCGGCCTGCGCTAGGGTGCGGGCCTGTTTGGGTTGCACTTCTTTGTGTTTGATATTGTTCGAAATGGTTTAAAAACCGTTCACGGGTGAAAATCGACCGTTCATAGCTTGATATTGCGTTTTGGATTGTTCTTTTTTGTTTGAATGTTAATGTTTCTGGCATACACAACGCAGCGCGTATGCCCGGACGCGATGCTCTCCATTGGTTCATATGTGAAAGGAACGCAATATGGCAACCAAAGAAGAAATCTCGATGGTTGGATTCGAGATCGTCGCATACGCGGGTGACGCACAGACTGATCTGCTTGCAGCGCTTGATGCTGCTCGCGAGGGCGATTTTGAGAAGGCCGAGCAGCTGCACAAGGATGCCAGCGAAGCGCTCATCGGTGCTCACGACACGCAGACCAAGCTGCTTTCGCAGGAGGCCGGCGGTGGCGAGATGGAGATGACCTTCATCATGGCCCACGCTCAGGACACCCTGATGACCACCATGATCCTGGAGAAGCAGACCCGCTTTACCATCGATGCCTACAAGCGCATCGCCGAGCTCGAGGCCAAGCTCGCCTAACGAACTCTCACAACCAAGTCCCCTTCCAAAAGCCCTGCCCCACGGCAGGGTTTTTTCTGTTCTCCTCCAAGTTGCGGTGAAATAGGGACTGAATAGGGGCTAGCAGGCATAAAACAGTCCCTATTTCACCGCAACTTATTGGGTGCTGTTGGACATTTTGCTTCGTGGGTATACTTCCATCCGCAATGCAGGCCGGAATGAGGAGGTGTCCAAATGCCGGATAACGGATTGATTCAAAAGACAGATGCGCACGAGATGGCTCATGGGCGTCCTGTCCAGATAACCGAGCATACGACGGTAACCGAGCTGCAGCCCAGCCTGTCCGATGTCGTGTGCGCAAACAAAAAGCTGCAGATTGGCTTTATCGTTGCGCTCGTGGTACTGGCGCTGCTGTCGGGCTTTGTAGCTCGTCCGCATTTTGCCGATACCAAAACTTGGGACTCTACCATCGAGGTCATCGATCAAAAGAAGGGCAATGTTTTGGCGCTCACGACCTCGTGCGTCGCCCTATCTGCGGGTATCACTGCGCTGCCGGGCGATACGGGAACGCCAGTTGCCGAGCAGCTCGCGCAGCTTTCGGGCAACCTTGGTATCGTGCTTGCCGTGCTATACCTAGAGAAATATTTGCTCACGATTTTGTGGTCGGTTGGCCTGGGCATCTTAATCCCGTTTGCGTTGGTGCTCTTTGCGGTGTCGCTCGGCATTCACGGGCGCTGGAGCACGAGCGCCGTCCTGCGCCGTGTGGCGACGCGCGTGCTGGTGGTTGCCGTGATCGGCATGGCGCTCGTGCCCGCGAGCGTATGGGTGTCGCAGAAGGTCGATGAAACGTATCGAGTGAGCATCGAGACGGCCGAGCAAAAGGCGGCCGACGCTGCGGGTGCGGCAGATAGCGACAGCTCCAAAGCAAGCAAGAAAAAGACCGAGTCCACAGAGTCCAAGAACGTGCTTGAACAGCTTGCCGACGGTGCCTCGAGCCTGGTCACGTCGGTAACCAGTGGTGCCAAGCAAATGACCGACGA
The DNA here is from genome assembly GCA_900541715.1 of uncultured Collinsella sp. GTDB lineage: Bacteria > Actinomycetota > Coriobacteriia > Coriobacteriales > Coriobacteriaceae > Collinsella. The sequence continues at coordinate 3,583 of UQLI01000012.1, read as the reverse complement.
GATCGTGCAACAGGTGACCGACCTAATTGAAGGCGTCATCGTGATGATCGTGACCTCGTGTGTTATCCCATTGCTGGTGCTCGCGGCGTTTTTGTGGCTGGGGCACGTGTTGCTGGGGATTGATATTTCCGGTCCAGCGAACTATTTGACGGGCCGCTTTCTGAGTGCTCCGTCCAAGCACACCAAAAAAGGTAGGCAGGTCGAGTAGCTAAAACAGCTGTATTTGCTGGGGCATACCGCAAAGGGACGGCCGAGACTCGTTCTCGGCCGTCCCTTTTGTTTGTTGAAGACGTGCCAGGACGAAGCTTTCACGATCCCAAACGGTCGGCAATCATCCGTGAACGGTATTTGTTCAAAAAAGAACAAAGATAAACAAATAGTTGTTGCAGTTACTGTTCGAATGTGTTCAAATAAACATGAACAGTGAAGAACCGCACATTCAGATGCCCGGACCTGAACGCGATTCAACACTTCCAAACAGAAACTACGCAGCTGCGTATCTCTCAAGGAGGATGTCATGAGGGTTGTAATCGCTTCCGATGCCGACGGTATGTCGATGAAGGAGTCCATCAAGGAGATGCTCATCGCTGACGGTCACGAGGTCGTCGACTATTCCGAGACCCCTGCCGCGGACTTTGTCGATTCCGCGACCGCCGTTGCCAAGGACCTGCTGGAGCACAAGGATTCCCAGGGCTTCGCATTCGATAAGTACGGCGTCGGCTCCTATATGGCCGCCGTCAAGATCAAGGGCATGGTCGTCGCCAACATTTCCGACGAGCGTTCTGCCTACATGACCCGCGAGCACAACGGCTCGCGCATGGTCACCATGGGCCCGGGCGTTGTGGGCACCGAGGTCGCCAAGAAGATCGCCCGCGAGTTCCTGCGCGCCCAGTACGCCGGCGGCCGTCACCAGATCCGTGTCGACATGCTCAACAAGATGGCCTAACGAGAGCCACCGAGAACTCGAACTTCTACCTCAACTTGTGAATTCAGACGAAAGGACGTTCTGATGAAGAAGACCATCGCAATCGGTTGCGACCATATCGTTACGGACGAGAAGATCTATCTGGCCGACCGCCTGGAGCAGGCTGGCTACAAGGTGCTCGACTGTGGCACCTACAGCCACACCCGTACGCACTATCCCATCTACGGTAAGGCCGTGGGCGAGGCCGTTGCCAGCGGCAAGGCCGACTTTGGCGTGGCCCTGTGCGGCACCGGCATCGGCATCACCAACGCCGTCAACAAGGTTCCCGGCGCCCGTTGCGCCCTGGTTCGCGACATGACCTCCGCCCTGTATGCCCGTCGCGAGCTCAACGCCAACATCGTGGGCTTTGGCGGCAAGATCACCGGCGAGTTCCTGATGGCCGATATCATGCTTGCCTTCCTGGAGGAGCCCTACGAGAAGACCCCCGAGCACGATGCCCTGATTGCCAAGATCGATGCCTGCAATAAGGCCGACGCTGAGGCTCAGGCTGACCCGCACTTCTTTGACGAGTTCCTCGAGAAGTGGGACCGCGGCGAATACCATGACTAGCGGGTATCCGGCGTAATTTACTAGTCCGTTGACGGCTCGCGTTTCTGTGAGGGGGCGCGGGCCGGTTTTCTATCAGCCCTATTGACTTGGCGGGCTGTCGTAAGAAAGGGAAGGCTCCTATGGAGTTTGTTCTTGATAACGGTTCTATCCGCGTAGCGCTGAGCACGGCGGGCGGCTCGTTCACTTCTATTGCGGCCAACGGTCGCGAGTACCTGTGGCAGGGTGACCCGGCAGTCTGGTCGGGCCAGGTACCTATTTGCTTCCCGATCTGCGGCGGTCTTCGTGACGGTCGCGCGATGACTATGGGCGGTCGCGAGGTCAAGCTCGCCCGCCATGGTTTTGCCCGCAAGCAGGAGTGGAAGCTCGAGAAGCAGAGTGACAACATGGTTGCGCTGAGCCTAAGCTCTGCCGACCATGCCGAGTTGCTCGAGCAGTACCCGTATCCGTTTAAGATCGTTGCTCGTTACACGATCGATTCGGAAAAGGTGGCCGTGTCGTACGAGGTGACCAATGAGGGCATCGAGGATATGCCATTCTTTGTGGGTGGTCACCCCGGCTTTAAGTGCCCGCTCGACGAGGGCGAGTCTTATGACGATTATGAGCTTCGTTTTGAGCAGCGTGAGGCCACCGAGCTCTGTACTGCCGTTCCCTCGACGGGCCTGATTGATGTTGAGCATCGCAGCAAGAACCCGATGGTTGGCCATGACCTGCCGCTGACCCACGAACTCTTTGACTTCGCGGAGACCATCTTTGACGTGCTCGAGAGCCGCGTGGTTACGCTGACCAAGAAGACCGAGGACAAGGGCGTGCGCCTGACGTTCCCCGATATGCCGTACCTGATTGTGTGGAGCAAGCCCGAGGGCGACTTTGTGGCTGTTGAACCGTGGGGTGGTCTGTCCACCTGCTCCGACGAGGACGATATTCTGGAGCACAAGCGTGGCTGCCTGGTTGCCAAGCCGGGGGAGACCGTCACCCGCGGCTTTGAGATCGAGATCCTTTAACGAGCTATCGTATGTTTGGGGCCGCGCGTGTCGTGCCCCGGAAACAGGAGTTCAATATGATTCTGACCGTTACCATGAACCCGTCGATTGATACGCGCTATCAGCTCGACAAGTTGATCATCGACGACGTGAACCGTGTGACGCCCGAAAAGACCGCTGGCGGCAAGGGCCTCAACGTGAGCCGTGTGCTGCTGCAGCTGGGCGACGACGTGCTCGCGACCGGTCTGCTCGGCGGCCACATGGGCGCCTATATGGCCGAGCTTATGGATGCTGATGGCGTCAAGAACGACTTTGTGCCCATTGCCGGTGAGACGCGCATTTGCCTGAATATTCTGCACGAGGGCAATCAGACCGAGCTGCTGGAGAGCGGCCCGCAGATCGCCCCGGCCGAGCTCGAGGCCTTTACGGCCAAGTTCGCCGAGCTTGCAGCGAAGGCGGACGTTGTGACGCTTTCGGGCTCGCTGCCGCGTGGCGTCGATGCCGGCTACTATGCCGAGCTCGTCAAGATCGCCGAGGAGGCGGGCGCCAAGGTGTTGCTCGACACCTCGGGTGCATCGCTGGAGGCCGCGCTGGAGTCCGACGCTAAGCCTGAGCTCGTAAAGCCCAACCTGACCGAGATTAACGGCCTGCTGGGTACGTCCTTTACGACCGATGATGTCGATGCCCTGCGCGAGGCGCTTGCCGCCGATGACCGCTTTGCCGGTATCCCCTGGGTTGTCGTTTCGATGGGCGCTGCCGGTTCGGTGGGCTTCCATGAGGGCCGCGCGTTCCGCGCCAAGACGCCCGCGATTGCGGCTGTGAACGCGACGGGTTCCGGTGACTCGACCATCGCCGGTTTTGCGCATGCCATTGCTGCTGGTGCCGACGACGTCACGGTGCTCAAGACCGCCAATACCTGCGGCAAGCTTAACGCCATGGATCCCAAGACCGGCCACCTGGTCATGGATCGCTGGGACGAGATCTACAACAACGTTGAAGTAACGGAGCTTTAGAGTTACGCGGTTTTACCAAACCGCGTAACGGCTCGACGCTGCGCGGGCCGCATTTG
>UQLI01000011.1 GCA_900541715.1 uncultured Collinsella sp. | reverse complement strand
TTGAACGTCAGATTGTCCAAATGCGGCCCGCGCAGCGTCGAGCCGTTACGCGGTTCGTAGAACCGCGTAACTAGTTAGTACATCTTTGCGCCGGCGGGGATGGAGGCGTCGAGCTGGATCAGGTTGAGGCGCTCCTCACCATCCTCCTCGTGGATGGCACTGATGAGCATGCCGCAGCTGGGGATGCCCATCATCTTGCGCGGAGGCAGGTTGGTGATGGCGAGCAAGGTCTTGCCGACCAGGTCCTCGGGCTCGTAATAAGCGTGAATACCGGAGAGGATGGTGCGGTCGGTACCGGTACCGTCGTCGAGCGTAAAGTTCAGCAGCTTCTTGGACTTCTTGACGGCCTCGCATGCCTTGACCTTCACAGCGCGGAAATCGCTCTTGGAGAAGGTATCAAAGTCGACGAACTCCTCAAACAGCGGCTCAACGGCGATCTTGGAGTAATCGAGCGTGGGCTTAAGCGACTTAACGAATGGGCTCGCGGCGTTGCCGGCCTCTGCAGCCTTGGCGGCAGCGGCACCGGACTGGAAACCCTTCTCGGGCTTCATGTGCGGGAACAGCAGCACGTCGCGGATAGAAGCCTGGTTGGTGAGCAGCATGACCACGCGGTCGATACCAATGCCAATGCCGCCCGCGGGAGGCATACCGTACTCGAGGGCGCGCACGTAGTCCTCGTCATACTCCATGGCCTCATCGTCGCCGCCGGCCTTCTCGGCCATCTGGGCAGCAAAGCGCTCAGCCTGGTCAACCGGGTCGTTGAGCTCGGAGAATGCGTTGGCGTACTCGTGGCCGGCGATGACCAGCTCAAAGCGGTGCGTCAGGCGCGGGTCGTCCTCAAAACGCTTGGCAAGCGGGCTGACCTCGATGGGGTAATCGCACACGAAGGTCGGGTTGACGATGGTGTCCTCGCCCAGCTCATCGTAAATCTCGGCGATGATCTTGCCGGCAGTCCACTCGGGCTTGATCTCCAGGCCCTTCTCGCGCGCGGCGGCAGCAAGCTCCTCGACCGGCGTGTCGATGGTGACCTGCTTGCCGAGCACGTCGGAGACGATGTCGGTCATGGGACGGCTGGCCCACTCACCAGAAAGGTCGATGGTCTGGCCCTGGTACTCGATGACCTCGGGGTTGCCGATGGCCTTGTTAGCCGCCTTAATGACACCCTGGGCGAGCGCCTTCATGCCCTCGAGGTCTGAGAAGGCACGGTAGGCCTCCATCGTGGTGAACTCGGGGTTGTGGGTAAGGTCCATGCCCTCGTTACGGAAGATGCGGCCGATCTCGAACACGCGCTCAAAACCACCGACGATGCAGCGCTTGAGGTGCAGCTCGGTGGCAATACGCAGGTAGCACTCCTGATCGAGCGCGTTGAAGTGGGTAATGAACGGCTTGGCGGTAGCGCCGCCCTGGATGGTCTGCAGGATGGGGGTCTCGACCTCCATGTAACCGTCGGACTCCATAAAGCGACGGAAGGTAGAGAGAATCTGCGAACGCTTACGGAAGGTCTCGCGAACGTCGTCGTTGGCGATCAGATCGACATAGCGCTGGCGATAGCGGGTCTCCTTGTCGGAAAGACCGTGGAACTTCTCGGGCAGCGGACGAACGGCCTTGGAAAGCAGGGTCGCGCTCTTAGGGGCAACGGAAAGCTGGCCGCGCTGGGTGCGCACGACCACGCCGGTCACGCCCAGGATGTCGCCCAGGTCGAGGGCCTTGAGCGTATTCCAGGCGGCCTCGTCCATGTCGTTGATGCGGCAGAACAGCTGAATCTCGGCAGTCGCATCGCGCACGACGATGAACATGATCTTGCCCTGACCGCGCTTGGCGACCACACGGCCGGCGATCTTCACGACGTCCTCGGTGTCCTCGCCATCGGCAAGATCGGCGTACTTAGTCTCGATATCGGCGACGTAGTCCTCAAGCTCAGAGTGCTCGGGATAGGGGTTCTGGCCCGCCTCGAACAGGGCGGCGCGCTTGGCCAGGCGGGTGGCGCGCTCGTCGTTGAGCGTCGATGCCTGATCGGCGGCGTTCTGGTTCTCTGCCATAAGTTAGCTCCTCAAACTAAAACGCTCCCCAGGATTCGGTCCCAGGGAGCGAAAACATACCTTTACGCGGGACCGTGGTCTAGCGTGCGATCTTGGCGATGGTGTAGACGCGAGTCTTGCCGGAAGGCGTAACGACCTCGACGGAGTCGCCCTCGCCGTGACCGATGATGGCGTGGCCGACCGGAGACTCGTTGGAGATCTTGTGCTCGAGCGAGTTGGTCTCGGTGGTACCGACGAGCGTGACTTCCATGACCTCGCCGTTGGGATCAATCAGCGAAACGGTGGAACCGATGGAGACGGTCAGGTCGCCCGTGGTGGCAGCAACCTGAGCGTTGGCGAGGATGGCCTGGATCTCGGCAATACGAGCGGCGTTCTGGGCCTGCTTGTCCTTAGCGGCGTCGTACTCGGAGTTCTCCGAAAGGTCGCCGAACGCGCGGGCTTCCTTGATGTCCTCGACGATCTCCTTGGCGTAATCGCCCTCACGCCAAGCGAGCTCCTCGACGAGCTTCTGGCGGCCCTCAGCGGTCAGTACGATCTGGCTTGCGTCCATACGGATATCTCCCCAACTCTGATCAAACAATCAACTGTCAACAAAACGAAAAAGACCGGCTAGCCTGCGGGCAAGCCGGTCAGGTGCTCACCCCAAAGGGATGGGACTACTCTGCGTCCGCGTCGCTGTCCTCTGCCTGCTTCTTCTTGGCAGCAGCGAGCTTGGCCTCGAGCTCAGCGATCTCCTTGTCCTCCTCGGACTGCTCGACCACGACCTCCTCGGCCTGCTTGGTCTCGGCCTTATCGTCGCCCTCCATACCCTCGCGGATATTCTTGACGGTAGAGCCGAGGGACTTGCCGAGCTTCGGCAGGTTCTTGGGCCCGAAGATAATCAGGACAACGACGAGAATAATGATGAGCTCAGGAGCCCTCAGTCCAAACATGTAGACCTCCACAATACAGCGAGACAAGCTCGAATGAGTATACCGCGGGTATCGCGGTATCACAACACTAGCTAAAAAAAGGGACCGCAAGAAGCGGTCCCTCCTCATGCTCTGGTCGGGTTGACTGGATTTGAACCAGCGACCCCTGCGTCCCGAACGCAGTGCTCTACCAAACTGAGCCACAACCCGTTAGCTCGACTATAGTAACAAAGATTTTCGCCGCGTGCTAGAGAAATTTTTATTTCTTTGGCGCGTCGATTTGAACCGTGTTGGGAATAAGCTCAGTCGCGCAGACCCACCAGCCATTTTGCTGGGCAGCATCGGCAAGCCTTTCGGCCGTGGCAGCGGTGTCGCAAATGGCAAACGAGCAGGCACCCGATCCGCACACATCTACAGCAACGGTTCCGTCCTGTTTACGCAGCCAGTCGAGGACCGTTTGAATCTGCGACTCCATCTGTGCGGAAATGACACCCAGATTGTTATGGATGAGTGCATATGCCGTCTCGGCATCACCAGCACGCAAGGCAGAAGCTATCGCGCCGGGCTTGTCCGCAGGCACCGGGGCCTCGTCAAAACGTCGATAGGCTTCAATTGTCGAAACGCTTGCCTCGCGCGGCTTGACCAGCACGACGGGCGTCGCGGGCAGCGCGGGGTACTCAGTTGCCAGCACGTCTCCCCCACCTACGTAGAACGCAGGACTCGCGTGCAAAAAGAACGGGACGTCAGCACCAATGCCCCGCGCAATATCGTCGAGCGCTGGGTCGGTGCGATCAATGCCCCAGAGCTCTGCCAAGGCGACAATGACCGCGGCCGCATCCGTCGAGGGGCCGCCCAAGCCGGCGCACAATGGAATGCGCTTCTCAATCGTCACGCAGATGTTTGCCTCGCGACCATAATGCTCGGCCATAGCAACCGCAACCCGATACGCCGTATTCTTTTGCATGGGAAAATCTGATGCCGGAACCGTCTGGACGGTCAGCGCCTGCGCCGGCGTGACCGTCACGGTATCGGAAAGACCGACGGCCGCCATCAGGGAATCGACCCTGTGGTAGCCGCGGTCATCGCGCTCGGTATGAACCCCCAGGTAGAGGTTAATCTTTGCCGGCGCGGAAAGAGTCAGGGACCGATCGGTCACCGTTAATGCTCCTCGAGCTGATTGCCGAGCGGGGTAAAGATATGCTCGCCGCTCTCGGGGTCGAACAGCTCGACCTGACCGGTGAGCACATCGATATACTGGTAGGACTGACGCGACTTGCGGCCACGACGCTCGTCAACCTCGACAATGAAGACGGCCGGGTGGACGCTCTTGATGGTGCCCATGCGCTCGACGACGCGGGTACGGCCCATGTTGGCCTTAACCTTGACGCGATCGCCCACCATATCGGTCAGCTTCTCGTGGATGTCGTCGACGTGATTGACTTCCATCTCTTCCATGAACAGGGCCTCCAGAAGGTGCAATTCAAAAAGGGGATAATACCCCTAAGATAGACAAAACTCTAATACTATAGCACCCTGTTGTGGCCATACGCAAGTAGCTAAAAAAGCCCGGTCTCGAATACGTACCAGACGACAATCTCGCATGACCAGTTGTTACGCGGTTTGGTAAAACCGCGTAACCTAAAGGTTATCGGTGTCCAAGACGATGGTGAATGGGCCGTCGTTGACCAAGTCGACTTTCATATCGGCGCCAAAAATGCCGTGCGCCACGTGTTCGACATCTTGGCGAACGAGCGTCAGGAAGTACTCGTAGAGCTCGTTGGCAACATCGGGCGCGCCGGCATCCGTAAACGATGGGCGGCGACCGTGGCGGCAGTCAGCGAACAGCGTGAACTGCGACACCACGAGCACCTCACCGTCGACATCGGCAAGCGCCAAGTTGGTCTTGCCGTTCTCGTCCTCGTTGATGCGCAGCCCGCGGAGCTTGCCCCACAGCTTATCGGCCTCGGCACGCGTATCGCCATGGCCCACACCCAGCAGCACCAGGTAGCCGCGTCCAATGCGGCCCACGCACTCGCCGTCGACCGTCACGCCGGCGTTGAGTACGCGCTGCACCACCGCACGCACGGCCTACTCCTCGCCCGTCAGCTTGGCGGACAGATGCTCGAGCGCGTGGAAACGATGGCTGATGGCGTTCTTCTCGTCAGCCGTCAGCTCGGCCATGGTCTTGCCCGGCGTGTCGACCGGCAGGAACAGCGGGTCGTAGCCAAAGCCGTGATCGCCGCGGCCCTCGTGCGCGATAACGCCCTCGCAGGCGCCCTCGCCATAGGTGACCAAACCGTCCGTGTCGATGAGCGCGACGACGCTCATAAAGCGCGCGGTGCGATCCTCGTCGACCACGCCATCCAGATTCACGAGCAGCTTGGCATTGTTGGCGGCGTCGTCGCCGTGAACGCCCGCGTAGCGCGCGCTATACACACCGGGCTCACCGTCCAGCGCGTCGACGACCAAGCCCGAATCGTCGGCAATGGCCATAAGACCCGTCTCCTCGACCGCAGCCTGCGCCTTGATGATGGCGTTCTCCAAAAACGTCGTGCCGTTTTCCTCGGGATCCTCAAAATCGCCCAGCTGGCCGAGCGCCACAAAGCGCACCTCGGGCATGACCTTGCCCAAAATGGCCTCGATCTCGGTGAGTTTATGAGCGTTTCCGGTTGCCACGACGATGGTCGCCGCCGGGTCGAGGGTGTCGATGTCGATCTTCTCAAGTGCCATAACTGGCCTCCTTGTCTCTATAGCAAGCCGCGTGAGGGGCGTTTGGGCACTTGACCTCTCCCCTCTCAGGCGATCGGACCTTTCAACGCAGCATTTCCGCAGATAAAACCTGCCAAAATAAACCTGTCCCTTTTTGGCAGGTTAGGCGAGGACTTGGCGCTGGAGCTCGATGAGCTCGGCAATGCCCTTGTCGCCCAAATCGAGCAGGGCATTGAGGCGCTTGCGGTCGAAGGGTGCCTGCTCGCCAGTGCCCTGGAGCTCGATCATCTCACCGGTATCGGTGGCGACAAGGTTCATGTCGACCTCGGCGTGACTGTCCTCGGAATAATCCAGGTCGAGCAGGGTGTTACCGTCGACAACGCCCATGGAAATCGCGGCGACCTGGCCCGTGAGCGGGATGCGCTCGATCTTGCCTGCCTCGACCCACATGGCGAGGGCGTCGTGCAGTGCCACCCAGGCGCCGGTAATGCTCGCCGTTCGCGTGCCGCCGTCTGCCTGAATCACGTCGCAGTCGACGGTGACGGTGTACTCGCCGAGCGCCTTCATGTTGACGACGGTGCGCAGGCTACGGCCGATCAGACGCTCGATCTCCATGGAGCGGCCCTTGCGCTTGGCGTACTCGCGCTTGCAGCGCTTGCCGGTCGATGCCGGCAGCATGGCGTACTCCGCCGTTACCCAACCGGCCTTGGCGCCCTTGCGCCAGCCCGGCACGCCCTCCTCGATGGTGGCAGCGCACAGCACGCGCGTATCGCCAAACTCGGCCAGGCACGAACCGTGGGCGTGCTTCATGACGCCGCGAGTCAGTTTGATGGGGCGCAGCTCATCGGCGGCGCGGCCGTTGGCGCGGTTGACCTGCATATACTCCATGGAAAAATCCTTTCGGCAAAAGGTGAACGTGAGCCTTTGGTCGGCGACCCTATATCTATTTCAGTTCGTCGATATCGATATGCTCAATGCTCTTGAGCGGCTGACCAAAGATAAAGCTGCCCGCCACCGCAAACTCGGCAATGTTATCGGCCGTCGTCGCAAAGCGATGCTGCGGCTCGGCTGCGTCGCCCGCCAGCTGCTCGCGGCGCGTGAGGATATCGGTCAGCTCGCGCGTGGTCTCCTCGGCGGAGCTCACCACGCGCACTCCGGGACCCAGCGCATGGCGAATAGGCCCCACGAGCAGCGGAAAATGTGTGCAGCCGAGCACCACGGTATCGATACCGTGGTCGCGCAGCGGCTCAACCGTGGCACCCACCAGCGCACGCACGGCAGGCGTATCGAAGATGTCCTCGTTCTCAAGCCACTGTTCCTGCAGATGTGCGCCCGAGGCGAGCTCGTGTTCGACAACCTCGACAAAGCTCGAGGCAGGACAGCCGTATACATCGACGCCGGCATCTAGATCCTGAATGGCGCGCGTGTAGGCGCCCGAGCGAATGGTGAGGTTGGTGGCGAGCACGCCCACGCGACGCGTACGCGTGCTGTTGATTGCCGCACGGGCACCCGGCGCGATCACACCGATTACGGGAACGTCGAGCACCTGCTGGGCCAGACGCAAGGCCGCAGCGGTCGCCGTGTTGCAGGCGATGACCATAATCTTGACGTCGTGCTTCGAAAGCCAACGACCCGCCTGCAACGCAAACGAGCGCACTTCATCCTCGGTGCGGGTGCCGTAGGGGCAGCGCTTGGTGTCGCCAAAGTAGTAGACGGACTCGTGCGGCAGCGCCGTCGCAATCGCGCGCGCAACCGTCAGACCGCCCAAACCAGAATCGAACACGCCAATCGGGCGCGTGTCGCCTGCCGGATTCTCGATATCGGACATTACCTCACCAGTCTCTCTCGAAAAGACATGTCCAAGTGCAGCGACGCCGCGCTACGAACGCGCCGCGACCAGCAGCTCTGCCGTCGCCGCCCAACCGTCGACAATTTTGCCGCGCGTAACGAAAGCGTTCTCGCAAGCAGCCAAGAACTCGGGCGCGCCGGCGCTCGTCAGGCCATTCTCGACCAAGCAGAACGTGCCCACGTGATCGGCCATGTAGAAGTCGGACTCGGAATCGCCGAGTGCGAGCGTCTCCTCGCGCTCGATCCCCAGGTGCTCGCAGAAGCGCGCAATGGCAACGCCTTTGTTGAGGCCCGCGGGGTTGATGTTGAATGCGCGACCGTCCTCGACGCGATCGAGCTCGAGCGTCGTCGGCTTGGACAGGTGAGTCAGATGGCCGTTGCAAGCCCAGATCAGACCGCAGCCGGCCTCGTCCAGGATGGCCTGGACCTCATCGTCGGGCACATCGCCGCGCATGCCGACGGTGACCTCACGGTATTTGTAGCCGGTCGACATGTCGTTGTGGTACTCGATCTTGTGCGGCCAGCGGGCAAGGATCTTCTCGCACACGCCGGTCTGCTCGATCACCTGGTGCGGCGTAAGGCCGCAGGCGGGGTCGTAGGGCATATCGCCGGTCAGATACTCCCAATCGTTGGCCTTGAGATCATACATGACCAGGCCGCCCATCTCGCCGATGTAGGAGTTGAGGCCGAGCACGCGCGCATCCTCGTGGATCATGGTGCGGTTGCGGCCCGAGGTGGGGACCACCTGGATGCCGGCGCGGGCAAGTGCCACGACAGCCTCGACGAGCTTGGTCGAGGGGTTGCCGTCGTTGTCGCGCAGCACGCACGAGCCGGGCGCGAGCATCGTGGCATCCAGGTCGGTAAAGACGTACTTGACCTTGGCCAAGCGCTCGCGCATCTCGCCCGAAAGCTCGGCAACGGTCGGCAGGGTGTTGTGGGACATGGTTACTCCGTTTACGTAGAAGGGTTTGGACTTGGACGGCATGTTTTGATTGAGGGAACACGCTTATGGCGACAGCACACTCAGAGCGCCGCCGCCATCATGGTTCATTAGTCAAACTGGGTAACATCGATCAGGCGATTGGCCAGCGAAAGGTCGCTCTCGATGGGCACGAACTCGTCGCCCACGTGCATGAGCTCCTCGTCACCCTTTGCCAGCAGCAAGACAATGGTGGGAGCATCGGGGTTGACGTACTCCTCGCGCGCCGCCTTGAACGCCGCATGCACAGCGGCTTCGCGATCGAGGATGATCTTGTTCGGCGTATCGTCGGGAACATGTTCGGCAAGCTCGCGACAGACCTTCATCGGGTCCTCGTGAGCCGGGTCCTCATTGGCAAAGATCATCAGGTCGGAATACGGTGCGGCCTCGCGCGGAAGCTGCTCGCGGCGCTCCTGTGCCTTACCGCCGGCAGCGCCAAACACTGCGATGACCGGGCTGGCGGGAAACGCGCGCTTCACCGACGAGAAAAGCGAACGGAACGAAAGCTGGTTGTGCGCATAGTCGACGACGCAGATCACGCGGCCGTCCTTCGACTCCACGACCTCCATGCGGCCCGGCACACGCAGCTTGGAGAGGCCCTTCTTGATGGCATCGATACCGATGCCGATCTCGCGCGCGGCGGCGATAGCGACCAGCGCGTTCTCCACGTTAAAGTCGCCCGCGATGCCCAGCAGGACCTTCTCCCCCGCCTCGGACTCGTCGGCACACAGGCCATGCAAGTTGAACTCGATGCTAAAGCCGACCATGCGTACGTCGCTCGCCCACAGGCTTGCCTCGGGATGCTCGACGCCAACGGTCACCAAGCGCTCGGCCGTCGACGCTGCCTCCAGCACACGGTCGACCTCTTCGGTGCCCAGATTCACCACGGCGGTCTTTGCCTGGTCAAAGATCCTGAGTTTGCTCTCAAAATAATCCTCAAACGTGGGGTGTTCGATCGGCGAGATGTGGTCGCGGCCGATGTTGAGGAAGCACGCCACGTCAAACGGCAGATTCTCGACGCGTTGGTACTTGAGCGCCTGGCTCGAGACCTCCATGACCATGGACTGGCGACCGGACGTGCGGCAGTTGGCGATATGGCGCCAAACCTCGGGGGCCTCGGGCGTGGTGTTGGTGCTCTCGTAGCACTCGATACCATCGTCGGTACTCACCGAGCCGATCATGCCGCAGGACTCGCCCGCCGCCTTGATGATGGACTGGAGCATAAAAGCGGCCGTGGTCTTTCCCTTGGTGCCGGTGATGCCCACGATCTTGACGTCGTGGTCGGGACGGTCGTAGACCTCCGGCGGCAACAGGGCCATGGCCGTGCGAACACTATCAACAACCAGCATCGCAGCACCGCTCTCCTGCGCCAGCGGCTCCAGAGACTCGACCAGCGACTCCTCGCACACAAATGCGACGGCGCCCGCATCGAGCGCCATGCTCAAAAACGCGGGCTTAAAGGCAGCACCTTTGCAAAAGAATACGTCACCTGCCGAGACCGCGCGCGAATCAAACGAGCAGCCGGTCACGGCGCGCTCGTCAACCTGCTCTGATGCGCGCAGCTCGCCGCACACATCGAGAAGCTTGGCAAGCGTATCGACCGTGGTCACGGTCGCGGAATCCGAATGGTGCATCTTTCACCTTTCTCAGCCATTTGGCAGGGACGGTTTTATAGTAACTGAAACGCACCCACGCAAAAACGGCTCCCGGAGGAGCCGTTACGCGCAGGCGTTCGTAAGCCGAGGCTAGGCAGCCTGAACAGCGGGCTGGTCCTCGTCGATAAAGAAGCGCTTGTACCACACTAGGAACACGAGCGGCGTATAGATCTTGCGCTGGAAATCGCCCTTGCCCGCAAAGTGCAGATCGAGCAGGTGCATGAGCTCGTCGGTATTGAAGAACTCGCTTGCCCACGGCGCGGTGAAGTACTCCTTGACATAGTCGTACCACTTTTGCTCGCGCAGCCAGTAGACAATCGGCACCGGGAAGCCCACCTTGGGACGGGTGGCCCACTCATCGGGCAGCGACTTGTTGGCAGCGTGGCGGAGTACCTGCTTGTTGCCGTTCTCGTTGATGCGGTAGCGATCGGGAATGTGCTCGGCGAACTCCATGACTTTGCGGTCCAGGAAGGGCACGCGCAGCTCCAGCGAGTGCGCCATGCACATCTTGTCGGCCTTGAGCAGAATGTCGCCCGGGAGCCACATGTTCATGTCCAGGTACTGCTTCTTGACCAGTTCGGGCTGACCCTTCACGCGTGCGTAGATGGGTGCAGCGAGCTCAAAGGCGCCATCGCCGGTGTTGTACTCGGGCTTGAGCACGCCGTCGACCTCGCGCTCCGGCCATACCAGAGCCTGTCCCAGGAACGACTTCTCGGGGATCTCGGCACCCTTGACCAGGAAGTTATGTCCCTTGAAGTACGGCATATGCAGCGCCAGGTTACCGAGCGCGCGACGGATGGGCAGCGGCACCATCTTTTTGTACTTGCGCACCGGGACCGTGTCCTCGTAGTAGGCGTAGCCGCCAAAGAGCTCGTCGGCGCCTTCGCCCGAAAGCACGACGGTAACGTCCTTGCGGGCCATCTCGGCCAAGAACCACAGCGGCACGGAAGACAGGTTGGACTGCGGCTCGTCCATGTGATACTGGATGTCCTCGAGCGCACCGAAGAACTCGTCGGCGGTAATCATCTTGCGAACGTTCTCGACGCCGAGCTTATCGGAAAGTTCCTTGGCGTAGTTGGTCTCGTTGAAGTTCTTGTAGTCAAAGCCCACCGAGAAGGTCTTGTCGGGCATGAGGCAAGCGGCGATGTAGCTGGAGTCGACGCCACCGGAGAGGAACGACGCGACCTTGACGTCGGCGATGCGATGGGCCTCGACACTCTCGTGCACGACCTCGTCCAGCTCATCGACATACTCTTCGAACGGCTTCTCGACGGCAGAGTAATCGCAATCCCAGTAGCGCTCGATGTTCATCTTGCCGGTCGGGATATCGACGGTAAAGTAGTGCGCCGGCGGCAGCTTGTAGACACCCTCGAAGAAGGTCTCCTCAGTCGCCGAATACTGCAGCGTCATGTACGGACGCAGAGCCTTTTTGTTGACCGCCTTGTGGAAGTGCGGGTAGTCCAGGAAGCTCTTGATCTCGGAACCAAAGAGCACGCCCGGAGCGCCGTCGCCCGCATCGGCCATGGGATAGTAGTAGAGCGGCTTGATGCCAAAGATGTCGCGGGCGCCAAAAAGCTTGTTCTTCTTTTTGTCCCAGATGACGAAGGCGTACATACCGCGCAGACGATCGAGTACGGCCTCGCCCCACTCCTCGTAGCCGTGCAGGAGGCTCTCGGTGTCGGCGCCGCAGTGGAACTTGTAGCCCTTGGCCTCGAGCTCGGAACGGAGTTCTTGGAAGTTGTAGATCTCGCCGTTGAAGACAATGACGACGCTGCCGTCCTCATTGGCCATGGGCTGAGCGCCGGCCTCGGTCAGGTCGAGGATCGACAGGCGGCGGAAGCCCAGGGCAACGCGGCCGTCGATAAACTGACCGCCCATGTCGGGACCGCGATGGACGATGCGGTCCATCATCTTGGTGAGCACCTCGGATTGGTTATCCGTCCCACCGACAAAACCGACAAAACCGCACATATACTATCCCCTCTGCTGTTGCTGGGCATCAAATCGAATCAGTAGCTTTTGAGTATACCCGAGGGCGTAAAGAGGGGCGGAATGTTCAGGCAATCTCAACTGAATCAGCTCCGCTGTGACACGCGCCGGTTACCTTTAATGGATATGAGGTGAATGGGGCGATTGTTTTGCTATACTCTCTCCGCACGGGCGATTGGCGCAACGGTTAGCGCAGGTGCTTTACACGCACAAGGCTGGGGGTTCGAATCCCTCATCGCCCACCACTGAATTGTTAGGCTCCCAGCAATGGGAGCCTTTCTTTTTTGGGCCCATCGCAGAGGGATTCGCCGAGCCCGCGGACAGGCCGGCCCCGACAGAGGGGAGGCGCCGCGCGCTCGGGCGGCGCGCCAGGGAGATAGTGGACGAGATAGTCGAGAAGCGCGGTCTCAAGAAGGAGTAACATCGGGACTTGCAGCGACGGACCTCAGGACACTCTTACACCACGTCTGCGCGCGCGACCTTGACCATCGCAAATCAGCAACAAAACGGGCTCCGGATCGCCAAATCATGCCGCATATGACACACCCAGCAGTCCGGAACTCGGTCCAAATTGAGTTATTGCGCCGCGTTAGCCCAAAACACCCGACAGGATCTCGATCAGACTGTCCACGTCGGCTTCCTCGCAGACGAGTGGCGGCAGGAAACGCAGCGTATGCGCACCCGTAGCGTTGATCACGGCACCGGCGGCCAGCGCGCGGGCAACAACACCATGCGCGTCGCCCGCGGCATCATCCAAATCACAGCCGAGCATCAAGCCGCGACCACGTACCTCGGTCACGTGCGGCAGCTTGGCGAGCTTTGCCTCCATATAGGCACCCACCTTGGCAGCATGCTCGGCATAATCGCCACGCACAAGCGCGGAGAGCGTCGCGGCACACGCCGCGATGGCCAAGCAGCTACCGCCAAAGGTCGAGCCGTGGTCGCCCGGCTTAAACACGTCGGCAATCTCCTTCTTCGCCACGACGGCACCCATGGGCACGCCATCAGCAATGCCCTTGGCAAGGCTCATGATGTCGGGCTCCACGCCATAGGTCTGGAACGCAAACGGCTTGCCGGAGCGGAAGATGCCGCACTGGACCTCGTCGGCGATAAGCACGGCGCCCACTTCGTGTGCCAGGTCGCGCGCCGTAGCCATAAACTCCTCGGTCATGGGATGCACACCGCTCTCACCCTGGATCGGCTCGAGCATCACGGCACAAATTTCGCTCCCCAGCTGCTTAAAGATCGCACGCAGCTCATCCACATCGTTGGGCGTGCAGGCCACAAAGCCACCCGGCAGCGGGCGGAAGCTGTCCTGCAGCCAATCCTGCATGGTGGCGGCAATGGTCTCGAGCGTACGGCCGTGGAAGCCGCCGCGCATGCACACGATGGTGTTGCCGCCATTACCGGCACGCTTGGCGTACAGGCGCGCGAGCTTCATCGAGCCCTCGTTGGCCTCGGCGCCAGAGTTGGCAAAGAAGGTCTCCCAAACCTGCTCATCCGCAGCCGGGGCACCAAGAGCAGCTGCCGTGGTCTCATCGCCGGCGGCAATGGCATCGGCAAGCACGCGCGCACCATCTACGTCGTCGTTAGCAAGCTTGGACAGCAGCGCCGCGACCTGTCCGCGCTGCTCAATGTAGAAGTAATTGGAGACATGCATGAGCTTTTTGGTCTGTGCCTCGAGCGCCGAGAGCACAGCCGGGTCGCCATGACCTAGGCTGCACACGCCGATGCCGGCAAGAAAGTCGAGGTACTCACGGCCATCGTCGCCGGTGAGCTTCATGCCGTGACCCTCGACAAACTCGACCGGAGAGCGGCCAAAGGTATGCATAACGTAATGGGATTCAAGCGATTGCTGAGCTGCAAGTGACATGAGATGCCTTTCGTTGGGCGCCAGACGGCGCGGGGCTATGGGTGCAGGAATGGGGCGGCTGAGGGTCAGCTAGACCGTCTGAAGCTTCTCGACCTCGTCAAGGTTCTCGGTCAGACGCGCAGCAAACGTCGAAAGCGGATGCGGATGCGTATCGAACTCGTAAGCCGTCTCGGTGGAATGGATCACGGTGCCGACGCCGGCATCGGTCAGCAGCTCCAGGAGCAGCGAATGCGGCGTAGTACCGTTAATGATGTGGGCACGAAATACGCCGCCGGTAAGCGCATCGACGGCCGCACGCAGCTTGGGAATCATGCCCTTATCGACCTCGCCGCCGTAGAGCATTTCGTTAACCTCGTCGAGCGTTAGGTTGGAGATAAGCGAGTCCTTGTCGCTAAAGTCCTTGTACAGGCCATCGACATCGGTCAAAAAGATCGCCTTATGCGCGTGGAGCGCCGCGGCAACGGCACCGGCGGCGGTGTCGGCGTTGATGTTGAAGAAACCGCCGTCCTCCCCCGCCGCGACGGTAGCGATGACGGGGATGTACTCGCTATCGAGCAGGCGCTCGATATAGTCGGTGTTGACGTGCGTGACCTTGCCTACGCGGCCGAGCTCTGGGTCGAGTGGCTCGGCGATAAGGGTGCCGGCGTCGCTGCCGGACACGCCCACGGCCAGGTTGCCGTGGTGGTTGAGCGCCGCGACCAGCTCCTGATTGACCTTGCCGCCCAGCACCTCGCGCACGATGTCCATGGTGGCAGGCGTAGTCACGCGCTGGCCGTTCTTAAACTCGACGGGAATATCGTAATGGCTCAGCGCCTCGTTGATAGCCTTGCCGCCGCCGTGCACGATGACGGGGCGCATACCGATGATCTTGAGCAAAACGATGTCGCTCATCACGTCGCGGCGCAGCTGCTCATCAACCATGGCGGCTCCGCCATACTTGATAACGACCGTCTTGCCGGTCAGGTTCTTAATCCACGGCAGCGCTTCGAACAGCAGCTGCGCGGTTGCTTCGTTGGATTCGCTCGAACGACAATCGCGTGCGAATTTCATAATCTGCCTCGTCTTTCGTATCGTTATCGCGCCGTGCTCCGCTGTCCGCAATCGCGGCAAGATGCGCAGCGTGCCTGGAATCTAGGAACGGTAGTCGCCGTTGATGGAGATGTACTCATGCGTGAGGTCGCAGGTCCACACGGTCGTTGCCGCGTCGCCTGCGCCCAGGTCGGCCGAGATCACGATCTCGGGCGCCTCAAAACGTCGTAGAGCCTCGTCCTCGTCAAAGGGAACAGTCAGACCGTCGCGACAGACAGGCATGCCCATCATGTCGATGGAAACGTCTTCCTGATTAAACTTCACGCCGCACTTGCCAAGCGCCATAGCAACGCGGCCCCAGTTGCAGTCGTGGCCGGCGATGCAGGTCTTAACGAGCGGCGAGTTGGCAACGGCACGGGCGGCGATATCGGCCTCCTCGTCGTTCACGGCGCCGGTAACGTTGACTGCAACAAGCTTGGATGCGCCCTCACCATCGGCGGCAATATTGCGCGCCAGGCTCTCGCACACCTCGTGCACGGCAAATGCCAACTCGTCAAAAGCATCGGAGCCCTCGACGATAGGCTCGGCATCTGCGGCAGCGGCGCCGGAGGCAAGCATGATGCAGGTGTCGTTGGTCGAGGTGTCGGAATCGACCGTTACCTTGTTAAAGGTCTGCTTGACGGTCGAGAGCAGCAGGGCATGAAGCGCCGCAGGCTCGACGGGGGCATCGGTGGTGATAACTGCGATCATGGTGGCCATGTTGGGCATGATCATGCCCGAGCCCTTGCACATTCCGCCTACCGTATAGACATTGCCCGCATGACCCGCAGCCTCACTGACGTAGGAAACGGCGTACTCCTTGGAGTGCGTGTCGGTCGTCATGATGGCGCGAGCGGCATCGGCGCCACCGTGGGCGGAGAGTGCCTCGTAGGCAGCAGGAATAGCGGTCTCAAACGTGTCGATCGGCAGAATCTGGCCAATCACACCCGTGGAGGCAACCAGAATCTGCTGGGGCTCGCAGCCGATGACCTGCGATGCGATGCTGCACGCCTCGCGCGCGCATGCAAGGCCGGTCTCACCCGTGGCGGCGTTGGCATTGCCAGAGTTGACCGAAACGCCGGCGATGATACCGTAGCCCTTGTCGGCACCGCCCAGGTTAGCACGGCTCACCTGCACGGGCGCCGCGCAAAAGCGATTGGTGGTAAACACGCCGGCGCCGGGACAGGGTTTATCGGGCACGACGAGCGCATAATCCAGACGCTCGGGGTTCTTGCGGAACCCAGCGTGGATGCCTGCAGCCTTAAAACCAGCCGCAGCCGTAACGCCACCCTCGACGGCGCGAATCTTGATATCAAACAGCTCGGTATTCATCGTCTTTATGGCTCCTTATGTCAAACAAAAAACGGACATCGGTTGGTGCGCCATGCCAGTCGTGATCATGAGACCAGCTTAAAAGTGGCGCCCCACTCGATGCCCGACTACCAAATCGTTAACAATCGAATGTGCTACACCGGGCACGCCACTGTGGGCAAGCCTCGTCGCTCGTCAAAGCCAAAGACGATATTGGCGCACTGGACCGCTTGGCCCGCAGCGCCCTTGCACAGATTGTCGATGGCGCCCGTCGCCACCAGCACGCCCGCGCGCTTGTTGAGCGCGAGGCCAATCTGGGCAGCGTTGGTGCCGACGACCGAAGCCGTCTTCGGCTGCTGGCCGGCATCAAGCACGCGCACAAAGGTGCGATCGGCGTAAAACTTCTTGTAATGGTCGACGACATCCTCAAGGGTCAAGGTATCGATAGCCTGCGGCGTAAGCGGCAGCGTCACCGTAGAAAGCAGACCACGCTTGAGCGGTGCCAGGTGCGGAGTAAAGACGACGCGGTCGGTCAGACCAAGGATTTGCTCAATCTCGGGCGTATGGCGATGCTTGCCCACGCCATAGGCCTCCAGGTTCTCGTCCGCGCTACAAAAATGGGTGCGGGCGTTGCAGGACTTACCGGCACCCGTCACGCCGCTAATGGCATCGACGATTACGGGACCGTTCTCGGCAACCCAGCCCGCACGCACGGCAGGCGCGGCCGCAAGACTCGTTGCGGTGGGATAGCAGCCGGCGCAGGCGACCAGCACGGACTTGCCGTCAGCATAATCGGATGCGGCGGTCTCCAAGTCCTGGCAGAACAGCTCGGGCAGGCCGAAAGCGCGGGTCTTGAGCAGCTCGGGGTTCGTATGCTCGGCGGCATACCACGCCTCGAACACGGCCGAATCGCTCAGGCGGTAGTCGGCAGACAAGTCGAAGCAGGAAACGCCTGCGGCAAGCAGTGCAGGCACCTGTGCCATGGCGGCGGTGTGCGGCACGGCCAAAAAGACAGCGTCGCAGGATTTAAGCTCGGGAGCATCGTGCGTCGTGAAGACAAGATCGCTCACGCCGGCGAAACTCGGATACACCGTGGACAGCGGCTGGCCGGCATCGGCGTTGGACGTGATAGCGACAAGTTCAAGCTCGGGATGGCCGAGTACGAGGCGAATGAGCTCGGCTCCGGCATATCCAGCCGCGCCGACGATTCCAACCTTCAAAGACATATCAGACTCCTTGTCTGCGATTTATGCACCGATGCGCATTTCGCAGCGGTCGTTATGAAGTGGGTTGAAACTTTAGCACCAAAAGATGCATTAACACGTAAATGGCTTGCATATTCATGCATTGAAACATTCCCGACACATTCGCTTGAAGGAATTGACAAATAGAGCGGGCCCCGTATTGACCGACGCTCCTAACGGCGCCGGGCAATACGGGGCCCGCCCATGCGAAAACCAAGTTGTTAGGATGAGCCGGTTGGCTAGAGCTCGACCGGCACCCATTCGTCGTGATTGCAGATAAAAGCCTCGGGATCCTCGACGCTAAAGAAGACGAGCGTGGGGTCGTTAGGCCCCTCATAGTGCTCGCTCAAGCGCTCAAGATGTTTCCATCCCGCCTCGCGCATATCGGGAGCGGCCTGGTCATCCAAGCCGGCACGCCCGCGCAAGATGAGCCAGCCATGGCCCGGCCACCAACTCGTGGCCTCAAAGCGCTGGTTTTGCAGCAGCTCTTGCCACACATCTTTGGTGCGCGCTGTTACAAACCACAGCTTGCCATCCTGGATCTGCGCAAACGAAAACGGACGCACATGAGGCTGTCCGTCAACGCTCGTCGCCAAATACCATGCCGGCACCGACGTCAGATACTCCAACACCGTATTCAATCCGTCCATGTGTCCTCCTGGCGCTAGCTAATTCGGAACGGGTAGTTAATTTGAGACGCGCTAGAGCTCCAGGCGCTCCTCGCTGCCGTCGATATCACAGAAGCGCGCGGCAATGTTGCGGACCGAAAAGAAAGCAAGGCGGCCGTCGTTGGCACTCTCGTGTTCCTCGCCAATGCCCACCATGTGCTTAAAACCCGCTTGACGCACCTTGTCGCTCGCAACTGCGTCGTCCTCAAGTGCGGCTTCGCCGGTCAATACGATCCAACATTCCCCCGGCTTCCAGCCCGAGAGCTCAAACTTGGGATTCGTACTCAGCTCCGCCCACACGTCCTTGTCGCGCGACGTGCAAAACCACAACTTACCGTCATCGACCATGGCAAAAGAAAACGGCCTCACGCGAGGCTGATGCCCGTCGGCCACATCGGTCGTGGCCAGATACCACGCCGGAATGCGCCTGAGATATGAACAGGCGCGCTCAAGCTGAGCCGTGCGATCGTTGTCGGTCATAGGGACCCCTTTCGTGCGCTCGAATCGCGCCTAAACAAGTTGAAGGTTGATGACGATGACACACGCGAGCAGCAGCGCCGTCACCACCGCAGCCAGCGCATCCCCGCGGCGAAATGCAAGCGCATGCAGGCGCGTGCGGCCCTGCTCACCGTGATAGCAGCGTGCATCCATGGCAGCAGACAGCGTCTCGGCATGGCGGAACACACCCGTGAACAGCGGAATCGCCACACTGCCGAGCATACGCACGCCGCCGAGCGGACCTCCTGTCACGCGTGCACCGCGGCTTGCCTGCGCATCGGCCGTCTGCTTCATCTCGGTGGCAAACTGCGGCATAAAGCGTAGCGCGATACCCATGATCATGCCGAGCTCGTGCGCAGGAAGTCCCACACGCGCAAACGGCGCGAGCAGGCGCTCAAAGCCCGCGGTGAGGTCGAGCGTGGGCGTGGTGAGCGTAATGGCGCTCATGCCGGCCATCATCAACGTCAGGCGGCACGCCATAAAGGCGGCAGAACGCAGTGAGCCCTCGCTTATCTGCAGAAAGCCGAGCTGCCACAGGATGCGCCCACTCTGATCGGTAAACAAGTTGAGCACCGCGACCACGACGACGATTGCCAGCAGCGGCGCCATCGACGACAGAACGCGACGAGCCGGCACCCGGGACACGGCATAGATCAGCACGACGAAAATTGCGACAGGGGCCAGTCCGCGGAAGCCGCCGACGGTCAGCGTCGTGATTAAAAACACAAAGCCCAGGAGCAGCTTGGTGCGCGGATCCAGGCGATGGATCGCACTATCGCCGGGATAGTAGCTGCCAAACGAAAACGCCTCCATTAGCAGCCCTCCTCTCGCGCGACCGTCTTGGATTTAGCAATGTCCGCGACGTTAGAAGGACCGTCCGAGCGACCGATTAGCAGGTCCACCAACTCGTCTGCCAGCGACTCAACCGTATAGAGCCCGCCGCAACGCAGCGGCACGCCCGCTTCCGCGAGCGCCAACGCCATGCGCTGGGCGGCGGGAACGCCCAAGCCGATCGACTTGAGCTCATCGGCATGTGCAAACACCTGCGCGGGGGTTCCCTCGGCAAACACCGCACCTTCGTTCATCACGACGATGCGGTCGCAGCAGTTGGCCAGGTCATCCATACTATGCGAAACCATGACAACGGTCAGGCCATCGCGGTGAAGTCGACCGATAAGCTCAAGGAAATCCCTGCGCGCAGCCGGATCGAGCCCCGCCATGGGTTCATCGAGCACCAGGACCTCGGGCTCCATGGCGAGCACGCCGGCGAATGCCACACGCCGTTGCTGACCGCCCGAAAGCTCAAAGGGACTCTTGTCGCCGACCGTGGAAAGATCGAGGCCCACGCGCGAGAGTGATGACTCGACACGACGGTCGACTTCATCTTGCGGCAAGCCAAGGTTGTGCGGACCAAACGCCACGTCCTGCGCCACGGTTTCGGCAAAAAGCTGACGCTCAGGATACTGAAATACCACGCCGACCTTGGCCTTAACCGCAGCGGCGTCTTTCTTGTTTGATAGGTCGAGCCCCAGCGCGCGAACGGATCCCTCCCGGGGGCGAATCAAACCGTTGAGATGCTGGACCAGCGTCGACTTACCCGAACCGGTATGACCTGCCAAGCCCAGGAACTCGCCGCGACGCACCGTCAGCGATACATCGCGCAGCGCCCACGGGCTGCTGGGGTCGTTTCCCCAGAGAGCCTGTTTATTCGATTTGCCCGCAGTGGCCGAGCGCTTGCGCCATCGACGGCGCTCGCGGGCACTCAGCGAGTAACTATGCGAGAGGTGCGAAATCTCGATGACGGGCTCCGACACGGCTGTCCCGTCGGTTGCAGAGGAGACGTTGTCGAGCACACGAGAATCGGATGCAGAAGGCCGCCCTGCGGTGTCTTCCCCACTCCGGTCGGCATATACCTGCGCAATCTCGGCGACCATATCCGCCTCGCGCACCTGCGCATGAACGGGCACGCCCTTCGCACGAAGTGCCATGCCCAAGCAGCACGACGCCGGCATATCCAGGTTGAGCTCCACGAGCCCATCTGCCCGCGTCAGAATCTCCTCGGGCGTACCGAGCATGGCAACGCGCCCCGCCCGAAACACCGCGACACGATCGGCCTCGGCGGCCTCTTCCATAAAGTGCGTAATCATCACGATAGTCATGCCGCGTTCGTGCAGCACGTGACAGGCCTTCATAAGGCCCTTGCGCCCGCGCGGATCGAGCATCGAGGACGCCTCGTCCAAAATGAGCACGCGCGGTTCCATGGCGAGCACACCGGCAAGCGCCACGCGCTGCTTTTGACCGCCCGAAAGCGCGTGGGTCTCGTGGCGCTCAAAGCCCACCAGGCCCACGCCCTTCAGCGCCTCGCGTACACGCTGCGCAATTTGTGCCGATGGCACGCCAAGGTTTTCGGGACCAAACGCAACGTCATCTTCGACAAGCGTTGCCACCAGCTGGTCATCGGGATTTTGGAATACCATGCCCGCGGTCGAACGAATGTCGTAGACCAGCTCGGGGTCGGACGCATCCATGCCGTTGATGCGTACCGTGCCCGCATCGGGCTGCAACAGTGCATTCAGATGCTTGGCAAACGTCGACTTACCCGACCCATTGCCACCGAGGATGCAGAAAAACTCCCCGTCCTCGATGTTCAGATCGACGCCGTCGAGTGCCGGTACGGCACCGTCATAGCTAAAGGAAACGCCCCGACACTCAATCATGCGCGGCCTTTGACCTGGTCCTTTTTAGGCGTGATGAGGTTGGAGACTGCTTTATACACCGCTAGCGTCAACACCGAGTTAAGCACGGTCTTGATAAGGTTGAACGGCAGCACGGCAGGAATCATAAGCGGGGCGATCACATCGACCGAGCCATACCAGAACCATACGCCAATGGTAAGGTTTGCGACCATAGACAACGCCGTAGCGGCAATGACGCCGAGCACCAGACCAATCACGGCACCCTTATAGGTATGCATCTTCTGGTAGACGATAGCCGCGGGCAGAATGTAGCCCAGCGTGGCAACCAGGTTCATAAGCGCGCCGACCCAGTCACCCGTGGTGAGCGCATGGATAACGATCGCCATAGCGGCAACAGCGGTACCGGCACCGGGGCCATACGCAAACCCGCACACCATCGCCGGCACCAGCGACGGGTCATACGTCAAAAACGGCGCCGAGGGAAGGATGGGTAGCTGCACATACATAAACAACGCGCTCAAGGCACACATCAGCGCCATGGTAACGAGCTGTTTGGTGCTCCACCTATTCGTGTTCTCAAAATGGATATGCTGCGACTGTTCAGACATAAGATCACCTGCCTCTTTCATCCGGACTCTAACCGTTGGTACTGGGATCTCACCAGTTCAGCCGGCATGCGAACCAACGCACACACGGGTCGCGGACTCATCGGCTCGGTCGCAGACGCCTCGCCTGCGCCACAGTACCCCTTTGGCACCGCCCAATTTACCGCCAGTGGGGAATTCCACCCCGCCCTGAAACAGCACTTGCAAGTGTAGCACGAGCAATCGCTCGCGCAAGTATGCCGAGGGTAATTTGTGGCGGGAGAAACGGAATGGAGATGCGTCCCATTTTCCGTAATCATCAATCCACCAACGCACCCAATGCTTCGCACCGCGCAGTAGTATGAAGGAGGTCGCTGCGCAACCCGCGTATGTCAGGAGAACAAATTGGCAGTAAAACTTGATCTCGGAAAAGCTCTGTCCCAAGCCGCCGGTGAGATGGCAAAAGACGCATCGGCGGCCATCGAGTCCGCCGCCAAAGGCGCCACGAATGCAGCTGAGGGCGCGGGAAACGTTATCGTCGATACGGCCACCTCGGCATCCGAGGCCATCGGCAGCGCCATGTGCTCGGTTGCGGAAGGTATGTCGAGTGCCGGCGAGCAAATTGCATCGTCCGATGCAGGCAAAACGATTATAGGGGCCGCGAACGCGGTAGGCGGAATTGCCATCGGTGCCGCCGTAGATCTGGCCCAAGGAGCATCGTCCCTTGCGTCCGACGCGGCGTCGACCGTGGAGGGCGGGATCAATGCCATCAAGGAGAACTCATTCTCCGCGCGACTCCGCAGGGCACGTATCAAGGGTTTCCGTGACGGAATCAAGCAGGGCGCCTACCTTGCGGGAGAGAAGCGACACAATTTCATCTACGCATATGTGGCAACGCTTTGCTTCCTGATGCGCTGCGACGGTGACTTTTCCCAAGAGGAGCAGAAGTGGCTCGAGGAGGGTCTCGATTACCTCAAGCTGGACGGCGGCCTCCCAAATAACGTCAAGACAAAGGTGCAGGTCATCGCGGATGACAAGGGTTTGTCCTTCGACCAAGTCAAGGACTACTTGGACAACGTTAGCATCGTGTCGCTGGACTCCATGGCCGAGCAGTTGCAAGTCGCCGCGGCGGCGGACGGCCAGGTGACAGAAGAAGAGGAGCATGCCTGCAGACTCTTTGCCGACTATATGGCGGCGAGGGTGGCATGCATGGCCGTTGACGAGAGCCGGGCCGAGCAGGCAGTCGAAAAGTCCGTCCGCGAGTACGGCGAGAACCTTCAGCGCATCGACCGGGAGTTCAAGGAGCGGACGCGACTGCAGGATGCTGACGCCGCCTTTGTCGTCGCCGCAACCATGCTCCAAGTCGCCCGCATTCTTATCATCAACTCACTGACGGAGGTCGAGTGTGCCGGAGCGGGCAACGTAAAAGAACACGCTCTGCACAACTTCCAAAGTCGTGTCTTCTCTGGTTTCGATGACAGGATGCCACGGGAATCGAACCATCTGTTCGCCTCAAAACATCAAATTCTTAATTCACGCGGAGTGCCCTACGACGCGACACGCTATGAGGCAGAAAACATCGGGCTCTTCAAGGGCGCAAACCACCGGTTCGCGACCCTCGGCCACGACCCAGTGCTCGGTCTCGTGTTCGGAACATCTAACATCATGACCAACAGCATCACCTGCGTTAAAGATACTAACGTTTTTGGTATTGGTGCACGAATTCCCGCAACCTACTCGGTCTCCTATGACGCCTTTGGGAAAAATCCACAGATCGGGGCGCCCGCTGGGACTGTAGAGATGCTGGTTGCGGCGGGAAGACGCGTCGTGAGCGAGCCGGATGCCGCCGCGGCTGCTCTAATCAAGCAGCTGATCCACATCGGCACAGACCTGTACACACCGTGCGGGATACAGATCCCATTCGCCAATCTCATCCTCGACAAAACACATACCGAGGTGCTTACCAAATACGTCAGCACCGGCGATGTGCTGAAGGTCGGCGCGCAGGCAGGTATGGCCGCGCTTATCAACTGGTTGATAGCGGCACTTCACGGGTGCTCACTGATATTCAAGGACGACGGATCAGATTACTGCACCGAGATGTACCAAGCACGTACCAAGAAAATCATCCTCCTGTCCGATACCATCGCAACTTCAAGCAGCGTCATACGGGCGTTAATCAAAGAGAATCCCAAGTGCCTCGACCTCGGAGGCGCAGCGATACTCGTCTACCGACTGTTCTCGGACGCGCGTTTCATTGCTAAGCTCAAAGAAGAGTATATGCAATCGGAGCTCAATATAATCTACAACGAGCGAGCAAAAGGGCTGCTCTGATTCCTCGGCGCCCTACCTCTTACATCACCATTCAAACAAAGCGGAAAGCGCCTCATTAAATAAAGACATCAGCACAAAAAGGACCCCTTGCCCGCGGCTCCAAAGGAGCAGGACAAGGGGTCCCAATCTAACCGAGGACGTTCCGGAGAGAAACCCCCGTCACGCCCCCGGATCCCCGGTGGGAGTTCTAGACCTTGTCGGCCTTAGTACATACCGCCGCCCTGCTGACCAGCGGTAGCAGCAGCGATAGCGTCCTCAAGCTGAGTGTTCTTGGGCACATCGGAGACGGTAGCCTCGGTGATGAGAATCAGGCTGGCGACAGAAGCAGCGTTCTGCAGGGTGACGCGGCTGACCTTGACGGGGTCGAGGACGCCCATCTCGATCATGTCGCCCCACTCGCCGTTGGCAGAGTTGAGACCCTGGCCGGCGGGCAGCTCGGCAACCTTGTCGACCACGACAGCGCCCTCAAAGCCAGCGTTCTTGGCGATGGTAGCAACCGGAGCGGTCAGAGCCTTCTTGACGATATCGACGCCGATCTTCTCTTCGGGGTCGTCGATCTCGACAGCGTCGAGCGCAGGAGCAGCGTCCATGAAGGCGACGCCGCCGCCGGCGACGATGCCCTCCTCGACAGCAGCGCGGGTAGCCTGCAGGGCATCCTCGACGCGGTGCTTGATCTCCTTGAGCTCGGACTCGGTAGCAGCGCCGACCTTGATGACGGCAACGCCACCGGAGAGCTTGGCCAGGCGCTCCTGGAGCTTCTCACGGTCGAAGTCAGAGGTGGTGTTCTCCATCTCGCCCTTGATCTGAGCGATACGAGCGTCGATGGCCTCCTTGGAGCCAGCACCACCGACGACGACGGTGTTGTCCTTGGAGATGGTGACGGACTTAGCGGTACCGAGCATATCTGCGGTGATGTCAGCGACCTTCACGCCCAGCTCGTCCAGGGCAGCCTGGCCACCGGTGAGGACGGCGATGTCCTCGAGGATGCGCTTGCGGCGATCGCCGTAGCCCGGGGCCTTGACGGCGCAGACGTTGAGGGCGCCACGGATCTTGTTGAGGACGAGGGTCGGCAGAGCCTCGCCATCGATGTCCTCAGCGATGATGAGCAGGCCACGGCCAGCGCGCTGGACAGCCTCGAGAACAGGCATGATGTCCTGGACGCTAGAGATCTTCTGGTCGGTGATGAGGATGTACGGATCCTTCATCACGGCCTCCATGCGGTCGTTGTCCGTGACGAAGTAAGCGGAGACGTACCCCTTGTCGAACTGCATGCCCTCGACGGTGTCGATGGTGATGTCGAACGTCTGGGAATCCTCGACGGTGATGACGCCGTCCTTGCCCACGACCTCCATGGCCTCGGCGATCTTCTCGCCGACCTCGGGGTCACCGGCAGAGATGGTACCGACGGAAGCAATCTGCTCCTTGGTCTCGACCGGCTTGGCTTGCTTCTTCATCTCGGCGACGGCGGCGTTGACGGCCTTGTCGATGCCGCGACGGATGGCCAGCGGGTTGGCGCCAGCGGCGACGTTGCGCAGACCGTCGTTGACGATGGCCTGGGCGAGCAGGGTTGCGGTGGTGGTGCCGTCACCCACGGTGTCGTTGGTCTTGGTGGCGACCTCCTTCACCAGCTGGGCACCCATGTTCTCGATGTTGTCCTCGAGCTCAATCTCCTTGGCGACGGAAACGCCGTCGTTGGTGATGGTCGGAGCACCGAACGTGCGCTGCAGCGCAACGTAGCGACCCTTGGGGCCCATGGTGACGGTAACGGCGTCGGCCAGAGTGTTGACACCCTTGGCGAGCTTAGCGCGGGCATCGGTGTTGAACGTAATGTTCTTTGCCATGGTAGGTAATCCTCCAAAAGAAATGTGACTCGCGTCGCCGCTTCCGAGTCCTATGCGACGATCGCGTTCAAAGACGAATCAGAGATTCTGACGAGGCTAGGCCTCGACGACGGCGTAGATGTCGTCGGCGCGCATCAGCAGATACTTCTCGCCGTCGACCTTGACCTCGTTGCCACCGAACTTACCGTAGATGACAACGTCACCGACCTTGACGTCCATGGGGATGCGCTCACCCTTGTCGTTGACCTTGCCGGCGCCAACGGCAACGATGGTGCCGCGCTGCGGCTTCTCCTGAGCGTTGCTGGCGATGTACAGACCAGAAGCGGTCTTCTGCTCGGCCTCGTCGGGCTTGACCAGAACACGATCTGCAAGCGGCTTCAAAGACGACATGCTTGTCTCCTCCTTTTTGGGCCGCGCGGTTATGCCACGCGAATTAACCCTTTTTGTTTGCGTACGCGTTGAATGGTACCCACGAATGGCGGGTTATACAACACGGAGTCAAAAAATCTTATTTTTTGGCACTTAGATTTTCTGAATGCCGGGGGATAACTTAGCGGTGGCTCCCGTGTGGCTCCGGCGGGGCGGGGCATAAGGTTTCCTGCTCGGGCAGTCCTGCTCGCACGAAGGCCACATTAAGTGGCCTTCGGCTCGTGCGGAACTCGCGATAAACCTTATGCCCCGCCCCGCCGGAGCCACACGGGAGGCAGGTTAACTAATTCGGGCCCGGCATTCAGAAAAGTCAGCGCAGCAAAATGGCGATGCGGATAGCGACATGTGCATGGTTTTCGCTGCGTGCACGGGTCCCCTGGGGAGCACCGTGCATTTTTGGGAGTATTCAGCATACTAGGACGGCTGCATACGTGCCGGACACACCATATTGGTCCCAAAGACGCCTTCGGCCAGCGATTTTGGTCGGCAGGCAAACCCCGTCAGGACAGAAAGGCGTGCCTCGCGCCGCACCGGAGCCCAAAATGACGTCAATCTCTGCAACGTTACTCAGCCGCAGCGGCACAGGCAGAGCTCGCGGTGCTGAATACTCCGTTTTTTGCACGGCGCGGGCGGGGGTACATCAGGATCCGGAAGAACATCCCAACCTTTTTATGCAATTCGTAATGGAAAGTATGCAAAACACCTAGAGATAGCATTGCTGCTGTCCAAATTGGGCGCGGGGCGGCGGCGCCTCCGCCCCGCGCCCAAATCAAGCAGGGCGGGGACGCTCCTAACGACCCCCCCATTTGCAAACAAACGCGACTCGAGCGCCATCCCAAAATAAGCTGCCCGAGCCGCGTTTAACGGTAAGACATGAATACTTAGCGCTCGTAGATCAGGTTGCCGGCTAGGTAGGTGGCTTGGACTTTGGTGGCTTGGAGTTCTTGGGGGTCGATGGTGAGTGGGTTTTGGTCCAGGACTACCAGGTCGGCGTATTTGCCGGGTTCTAGGCTGCCGAGGTTTTGCTCGTCGCCCGCTGCATAGGCGCTGCCCAGGGTGTAGTTGCGCAGAGCCGTTGCCGCATCGATACGCTCGCTCGGCAGCCAACCGCCCTCGGGCCAGTGGCTGCGGGGGTCTTGGCGGGTGATAGCCGTGTAGAGCACGTTCATGCTGGTAACGGCTGTGATGGGGCTATCGGTGCCGAAGGCTTGGCGGATGCCGCGCTGCTTATAGGTCGCAAACGGCCACATGATGCGGCTACGCTCCAAGCCCAGGTCGCGCTCCGGACCACCCGGGTCGAGTGTGATATGACAGGGCTGGCTCGAGGCAATGACGTTGAGTTTGCGCAGACGATCGATGTCCTCGGGCAGCAGATTCTCCAAATGCTCAAGCGTATTATGGCCGTGCTGGGGCAAGCCGTAGAGCTCTGCCGCCTCCTCAAAGATATCGAGTGCGGCATGGATGGCGCCGTCGCCGATAACGTGGATGCGCACGGTGTGGCCGCGCTCGGCTGCCGCCAGGACCAGCTTGCGCATGCGCTCGACGGGAACCGTCAGGCGACCTTGATCGCCCGGGAAGCGCGGGTTGGTATAGGGATCGGTGAGATAGGCCGTGTGTTCGCTCGAGACGCCGTCGAAGAACTGCTTAAAACCAGGCGCCGAGAGCAGCGCGTTGTTCGCGTAGCGGGTCTGCAGTTCTTCTAAGCGCGATTGGTCATCCAGCAACGTGGGGAACAGATGGGCACGGATGCCCAGTTTGCCAGCTGCCTGCAGTTTGTCGTAGACGTCATCGCGGATAAAATCGCAGCCCGGCATGGGCATGAGCGACATATCGCATATCGAGGTGATGCCCTGCTCGGCCATCCGCCTCATTTGATCGGCGTAAGCGCTTGCGATGCGATCCTCGCCCAGCCACTCAAGGCAGCGCGGTAGCAGCTGCATAGCAGCTGCCTCGTGAGCAATGCCCGTGAGCTCGCCGTTTGCGTCCTTGTCGTAGCTGCCGCCCGCCGGCGGCTCACTGTCGCGCGTGACGCCGAGCGCCTCGAGTGCACGGCTGTTGAGCCAAAGCGTGTGCCCGTCGCCCGAATACATAACGCAGGGACGATCGGGGAATGCCGCATCGAGCGACGCCTTGCTAGGATGCTCGGGCGGGTCCCAACGGTAATCGCGCCAGCCCTGCGTCACAACCCAAGCGTCGTCGGGCAAGTCCTGGGAAAACTCGAGCGCATGTTGCACCAGTGCCGCCTCGGACGTGCCCATATCCATGAGCATGTACGGCGAGGAACCGACCGAGGTATGGAAGAAGTGCAGATGAGCATCATGAAAGCCGGGGCAGACAAACTGCTCGCCGTAGTCGATAACCGACGTGGCGGCAGGAGCGGCGGCAATCACGTCATCGGGCGCACCGACTGCGACGATACGGTCGCCTGCAATGGCAATCGCCAGCTCGCGGGCGGTATCGATGCCGTCTTGCGCGGTAAAGACGTTCTTGGAGCGGATAATCCGATCGATATGTCGCATGGGCATCCCCATCTCTGGCAGGAAATTCAACACCCCCGAGTGTACTCCCCCGTCTCGGTTACAAAATGCCAAGCGGCAAACGGCAGCTTTGCCAGGCCAAGTGGCAGGTGGCATACTGGAGAGAGCCTGTACGATTTTGCGATCAACCCAGCAAGGAGCAAATCGACCATGACGAAGACCAAGGCACAGCAGATTATGGCGGCAACCGAGGTTCGCGCGGCAGACGACGTCACCGCGGCCATCCAAGATATCGCCGCCGAGTTTGAACCCTATATCATCAAACAGCGCCGGCACTTCCATAAGCACCCGGAGTTGAGCCTTGCCGAGGAGCGCACGACTTCTGACATCGCCAACCAGCTCGATGCCATGAATATCCCCTACGAGCGTCCCCTTAAGACGGGCCTGGTGGCGACCCTTCGCGGCACCGCGCCCGACGCCTACCGCGAGGACGGCACGCCGCGCCGCCGTATCCTGCTGCGTGCGGATATCGACGCCCTGCCCGTCACCGAGCAGACCGGCGAGGAGTTCGCCAGCGTCAACGAGGGTTGCATGCACGCCTGCGGCCACGACTGCCACATCGCCATGATGCTCGGCACGCTGCAGATCCTGCGCCATATGACCGACGACATCCACGGCGAAGTCCGCATCGTCTTCCAGCCCAGTGAGGAAAACGGCCAGGGCGCCAAACTCATGATCGGCACGGGCGTGCTCGACGGCGTCGATGGCGCCTACGCCGCGCACATCTGGAGTGAGGTCGACGCCGGCACTGTGAGCTGCGAGCCCGGACCGCGCATGGCCAATACCGACTGGTTCCGCATCGACGTCCGCGGCACCTCGTGCCACGGCGCCATGCCCCAGCGCGGTCACGACGCCGTTATGGTTGCCGCCGAGATCGTCAACGCTCTGCAGACCATCGTTTCGCGCGAGATCAGTCCCTACGAGCCGGCCGTCATTACCGTCGGCGAGCTGCACGGCGGAACCGCGCGCAACGTTATCGCCGGCACGGCCTACCTCGCCGGCACGGTGCGCACCTACGGCGATTCGACCCACGAGGAAATGCCGGAGCTTATGCGTCGCATCGTGGAACATACCGCGGCCGCCTTGGGCGCCGAGGCAGAGCTCACCGACTACACCATCGCCAATTATAAGGTCGAAAACGATGCCGCCTCGAGCGAGCGCTGCCGCCAGGCAGTAATCAAATGCCTGGGCCCCACCGGCCAAGGCCATTATCGCGGCACACTTTCGGGCGAGGATTTTTCGGAGTACCTGCGCCGTGTACCGGGCGTGCTCGCCTTTGTAGGTACGCGCAACCCCAAGATTGGCGCCACGTACGCCCAACATTCCTGCTTCTACAAGATCGACGAGTCGGTGCTGGCAAAGGGCTCCATGGTGGCTGCCCAGTATGCCATCGACTTTTTGGCCGAGCCCACACAAGAAGAGCTCGACGGCCCCACGATTACCGCGGTCGCCGAAACCAACCCCGACCTGGCCGCCAAGTTGCGCTCTGCCAAGACCACGGCCGCCGAGGCCCGCGACGCCATGCACGATGCCCGCACCGCCCGACACGCCGCAATCAAGGGCATCCACGATGCACGTGTCGCCGCTCGCCGCGAGGAGAAGCACGACGAGTAGTCGATCCACGACCATCTCGCAGTCATAGCCGCATCGCGATATCAAAGCGGGGGCGGACGCTTCGGCACGTCCGTCCCCGCTTATTTGTCAAGCGCTATTTCTACCGTTTCCACCCCGTCCCCAAATGGCAGGTGGCAGGGTTACTCGTCCTGCGGGTCCTCGTCGGAGCTTGGCGCAGGCTCGGGCTCAGGCGCAGGCTCGGGCTCCGGTTCCGGCATGGGCGCGGGCTCGGGCTCAGGCACGGGCGTGGGCTCAGGCTCGGGCTCGGGCTCGGGCTCGGGCGCAGGCGCCGGCGCCGCAGCGGAATCGGATACGGGCGCTGCGTCGGCGCCAAAACCAGCCGGAGCAGACTTCTTCTCAAACGGCAGCACAAAAGTCAGGACGTCGTCCTTGTCCTCGTCGGCCCACTCGCTTGCGTAGCGCGCGACCCAATAGCCAACGGCACGGTGCTTGAGCATCTTGCCAAAGACCGTGAGGAATACCGTGACAAACGCCGTCAGCACCAAGAACAATACGAGCGTGATGCCACCGCCGGTAACAAGCGCCTCAATAGCCGTAGGACGGTAGTAGTAGCTATACATACCGACAGAGGCAATGGTGCCAAAGACGAACGTCAGGATCCAGGTGACAACGTTGGCGACCAGGCCCGTCAAAAACTCGGGAAGGAACGAAGCGCAGAACAGTTTGGTCTTGTTGTGCTTAAAGGCCGCCCAGACCTTATCGAGCGAAAACGCGCTCTCGACACGACCGGTCACCGCAAAGTGCATCACGGCAATGTCGGCGAACATCTTAAAGAAGACCCCCAAGACCGCCGTGGCAATCATAGCCAGGACAAGCAGGCCAAGCGAGCCGAACAGCGCTGCCTCGAGTGCATAAGAGCCGTAATACGAATACGAGCCCGCAGCGCCAATTACCACGCCCTCCACCAGCGAAAGCACTACGCCAATGACGGGGATAGCAGCGATAACCTCGAGCACGACCGAGATAACACCCGAAAACACTCCGAGACCAAACGACGTGGAACGCATGAGTGGACGATCCATACCGTCATCAACCTTGAGCGACAGATCGCGACCCCACTCAATACCAAAGCCGGAACCACACACGCTCGCAATGCAAGCTGCCAAAAAGCCGATGGCAGCTGCAATGCCGCCAATAACGGGAATAAACAGCACAAGTACCGACACAACACAAATCAGCGCCGGTAAAAAGGCAATCTAGCACACGCGCTGCAGCACGCCCGGAGTCTTGGTCATATCCTCAAACGCCTGAGCCACACAGCCCTTGGACGCATTCGCCACGGGCGGTTGCGGAACAAACTGCTGGGGCTGACCCTGAGGGGCAGAGGCTGCGGCACCGGCATTGGGGGCACCACACGCGCCGCAGAACTTGTCGTTATCGCCCATGGGGGCACCACACTGCGAACAGAACATCGAGATCATCCCTTCGTATCTTGAGCGAATCATCTGGATCGCAAACGATGTCTTTGGCATCATTATCACCCAATGTGGGGACAAATACTCCAACATGACGCATTTGCAATGCGCAGGGCGCTATTCGATTGTTTGATGAGCTCGACCGCGTTAGTTCGTTCCGCGGAAACCCTTGCCGACGATCTCGGAGCTGTCGACGATCGTGATAAAGGCACCCGGATCGATCTCGCGAGCGTAGCGACGCAGCTGCACGGCCTCGCGACGACTCAGCACGCTCATGATCACCGTCACGCACTTGCCCGAGAAGGCGCCGTAGCCGCGGCTGATAGTCGCCGTGCGGTTGAGATGCTTGACGATAAACTCCTCGACCTTAAGGGGCTCGGAACAAATGACCGTGCAGACTTTGCGCAGGTGAATGCTCTCGATGGCCTTGTCGACCACGAGCGTCTTGGCAAACAGGCCGAGCACGCAGTACAGACCGACGCGCGGACCGTACAAGAAGGCCGCGATGGTCACGATGCCGATATCGACCAGCAGCAGCGCACGGCCGATCTCAAGCGTCGTGCGGCGTTTGAGAATCATGGCGAGGATGTCCGTGCCGCCCGTCGAGGCGCCGATATCAAAGACGATAGCGCTGCCGAGTGCCGGCAGAATCACGGCAAAGCACAGGTCGAGCCACATATCGCCCGTCATCGAGACATCGGTCGGAATAAAGAGCTCAAACAGCGAAACATAGGCGGACAGCGCAAACGAGGCGAAGACGCTCCACAGGATTGCCTTGCGCTCCAAAAAGATAAAGCCCAGAACGACCAGGACCGCATTGATAATCCACATAAAAACGCCGACGGGCAGGGTCGGGAACAGCGTGGACAGAATGACCGACACGCCCGAGGTGCCGCCAAAAGCAAAGTGATTAGGGGTTTTAAACGCGACGATGGCAAAGGCCGTGAGGATCAGGCCCAAATTGAGCTCAGCGAAAAAGCGCGGAAAGCCCGGCTCCTGGCTGCGCTTGCGACCAGCGCGCTCGCCTCGCTCGATAACATCGCGATCGACCACGCGCTCCATCGGCACTACGGGAGGACGATGCACCTCCTCGGCAGCACGCGACGCCGCCTCTGCCGCAGCGGCCTCAATTGCCCATGCCTTGCTTTCTGTTTCGTGCTCGTCGGCCATTACGGCAACCCCTCGTTAACAATTTGGAAACAATGCGCCCATTAGAGTAACGCGGAACGTGGGGATTGCAACCCTTAGTTAGACGAGCGGTATGACTATATCGGGAGCGTACAAAAACGGCCGGCCACGCTTTTGCTTGCGCGGTCGGCCGTTTAACGTTTTCGCAGATAAAACCTGCCAAAACAAACCTGTCCCTTTTTGGTAGGTTACTCGTGCTGGCTGGTACGGTGCTCGTACTCCTCGGGGGTGATGACATCCTCGATGCGCAGGTTGACGCCTGCCACCTCAAGGCCGGTCATCGCGGCAAGGCGCTCGGTGACGCGTGCCTTGACATCGTCGAAGATCGCGGGTGCATAGGCGCCGTACTCGATGATGACGGAGATGTTGACGACCACGCGATTGTCATCGGTGACCTCGACCGTCACGCCCTTGGTCAGATTCTCGGCACCAAACTGCTCCTGCACAAAGTGCATGAGGTTACCCTTCATGCCCAGAACGTGCGGAACCTCGCGGGTGGCCATGGCAACGATCTTCTCGATCACGCCGTTGGAATAGGTCAGCGAGTCCTCGGACTCGTCCGCCTCCTCGTCGTCCTCATCCGTATCGGACTCGGCCTCGACGAGAGCCTCGTCCTCGAGCGTCACATCCTCAGCTTCGGCGACGACCGCCTCGTTCTCCTCGAGCTCGGTATCGGCTACATCGACCTTCGTATTAAAAGCCATGGTTCCTCCTTATGCCTGCCGCGGATGCGACAGTCGAATACATATTAGCGGCCGCTAAACAGACGACCGAAGAAGTTGACGATCCCGTTCTCGCCGTCGCGAATTTGGCCGATCACAGCGCCGATCAGCACGAAGAATGCAATGACGAGCGTGTCCCACAGGCCCAACGTGAGCACCAACACGGCGAGGATAAAGCCAGCGACGGCGCCGAGCGTGGTGTTGGGATGACGCACAGCATAGCTCCAGATGGCAGCGCCCGTACCCTTGATGAGACCCATAGCCTCGTCAAAATCCGCGGCTGCCGCGTCTTGTAACTCGGTTGCCTCCGCTTTGGAATCAACAGGTTCGCTCGCCGACGTGGCGCTCTGGTCAATCGTCAGGCGCGGCGTACGAGCGGTCTTATCTTGATTGGTATCACTCACCGGAAACCTCCACGGTCTTGACGGTAGTCTTGGACGGCAAAAAACGGACGCGCGCGGTCGTACCCGGCGTGCCGAGCATGGTGTCGCAAGCTTCTTCGATGCGCTGCTGCATCGCGGTAGCCAGAGATGCCACGTCCTTATCGTCAAGCGCGATAGCCTCGACCTTAAAACGGACGTGCGAATCGTCGGGGCCTTGGACGCGGGCCTCGACATGCTCGACCATCACGCGGTCGTCGCGCTCGGCAGCAGCCCTGGCGCACGAAGAAAGCGCCGCAAGGGTAACCTCGATATTGCGCTCCCCCGCCGGATGCACGCAGGACGGCTCGCGACGGGCGAACATCAGGCGGAAAAAGCTCAGCAGCACGCCGATCGCCACGACGCCGGCGCACGCCGTGACGACGACGCGCGGCATGGGGTCGCGCATCAGCAGCATAAAGCGATACGTATACGGCCCCCAAAACTGGCAGACAAGCGTACCCAGCGCCACGATGGTGGCGGCAAGATACACGATCGCTAGGACTCGTTTGAGTACGCGCACGCGGCGCTCCCTTCAAATCTCGGCTCTCAAAATGCAAAACGGTTCGCATCATTATAAAAGAGCCGGGTCCGGTGCTCTACGCACGCGGATCCGGCTCATCTATTCCACGAGGCTTGCATGCTCGCTTCATTATGCCCAGATATGCACGGCTTAACCCGTGCGAGCGCTACTCCTCCTCGAGGGCAGCGATGACCTCGTCGGTCATGTCCATGGTGCTGTAGACGTCCTGGACGTCGTCGAGCTCCTCAAGACGGTCGATGAGGCGCTGGACCTTCTTGGCGTCGGCGCCGGAGACCTCGGTCGGGGTGGTCGGAACCATGGTGGTCTCGGAACCCTTGACCTGGACGCCCTGCTCCTCGAGCGCCTTGGAGACAGCCATAACCTCGTTGGCAGTAGTCCAGACGATCCACTCCTCGCCGGCATCCTCGTAGTCCTCGCCACCGGCCTCGGCGATAGCCATCATGAACTCATCCTCGTCACCAGCAGCACCGTTGGCGATCATGGTCTCCTTCTTGGCGTTCTCGTCCAAGATCTCCTTGGCGACGACGATCTGGCCCTTGCGCTCAAACTGGAAGGCGACGGAGCCGGAGGTGCCCAGGTTGCCACCAGCGTGGGAGAAGGCGGAACGGACATCAGCGGCGGTACGGTTGCGGTTGTCGGTCAGGCAGTCGACGTAGACGGCGACACCGGCGGGACCGTAGCCCTCGTACACGATGTTCTCGTAGACGGCGGCGTCAGCACCCGAACCAAAAGCCTTGTCGATAGCGGACTTGATCTTGTCCTTAGGCATGGACTGAGCCTTGGCCTTGGCAACGGCAGCGGCGAGGCTGGCGTTGTTCTCGGGCAGCGGGTCACCGCCGAGACGGGCAGCAACGGTGATGTTGCGGCTGAGCTTGGAGAAGAGGGCGGAACGCTTGGCGTCCTGCGCGCCCTTACGATGCTTGGTTGTGGCCCACTTAGAGTGTCCGGACATACGTGTCTCCTATCGGTTTCGACCTAAAGCCCAGCGCAGATGCTCGGGCAATATAAACAAACGTCGTTATGATATACCTACTGGCCTGCGAGATAAACCCCAAAATGAAGGCGTCGTGATGATGCCCCCTTTGGTGCAAAGAAACCTGACCCCAATGCACCAAGTTAGGACCAGAGGAAGTCGCTGCGGGTGACGGTGGCGCCGATGGCGAAGGGCATGCAGGCGATGACCGGATACAGGTAGCGCATGTAAGTCGAGCCGTTGCACGGGCCAATCAGGCACACGGCGAGCACGCCCAACAGCGGCACCCAGATCGCCAGCGCACGCCATGAATGACGACGCAGCAGGTAGACCACCACGGCGATCATGATCCACACATAGGTGGCCGAGCTCATGGTGAGTGAAATAAACGGGATGCGCTGCACCGCCACACGGTACAGATTGATCAGGTGGTCACACCAGCGCACCACGTTGCTGTCAACCGGATGGAAGTCGAAGTACTTGAGGTTGTCGGGACGCGCCATGATCTCGGCACTACGCGCCGTGCTGTAGACCCAGGCATCGCGCGCGCTCGGATAAAAATAACCATAGTAGTTATTGATAAGCGCCGAAATATAGCACTCGGGATCCTTCTTAAACATCTGAGCCCATACCTCAAAATAGGCATCGATGTCCTCCTGCGAGGCGTACTCGTTAAAGCAGTTCTTGACGGCATCGGACTTGTCGGGGTTGTAGCGGCGGCCCAGGTTCTCGTACTTGAGTACGCGATCGATCACGGCACGCTCTTCGTCGGTCACCGAACCGTCGCAAGGAGCCTCCACGATGGTGCCGTCCTCCTTAACCGTGGGGTTGACGCCCGAGTTGAGGCCGTCGTGCTTTTGGACGAAACGAGCCGTCTGTTGGAACGGAATCGAGAGGATTTCGCGCTTGGAACCAGGCGTGATATCGTGCGCCGGCATAAAGACCTTGGTGAAGTACATATTAGAGGCAAGGCAGAGCGCGAGCACCGCGAGAACGCCAACCCAGCAGAAACGCGGGATGGCGCCCGAAGGCGCAGCACCAGCCTGCTTGGCTGCACGACGAGCCACATGCGCGTCCCATACGCAAAACGCCGCCGCGATTACGCATGCCGCCAGGGGAAACACCAGGCCGCCGTTGCGCAGAAACGTGGAACCCATGGCGCCCAGAGCGAGCAGCAGCCAGTCGTGGCGCGCAAAGAGCACGGGGGCTTTCTCGCCCGCTCGCTCGGTATTGGCATCACGACGGGGCAAGCCACATGCCACGAGCTTGACGGTCTGCACCAACAGCACTAAAAACGCGTCGGCAAAGAGCACGTCTTTGGTGAGCAACGCCGCGTAGTTAGAGAACATCGGCATAAACGCAAAGAACAGCAGGATCGCACCGCGAACCGGCAGGCTCACGCCCAATTTGCGCAGCGACGAAATGGAATAGGCCATGCAGGCAGCCGTAATGACAAATTGAGCGCAGGTGTAGATGGCAAGACCCGCGTTAGCGCTGTTGAACAGCGAAAGCCCCAGCTGAACGCACGAGCCGATAATGGCCGTGTGCACCACGGGGTGATGTCCGTTGAGCAACACATTGGGATTGAGCAGACGCAGGTAGTCACTCGTGCCGTTGGGGTAGTTGAACCACTGGCGAATCTGCGCACCCGTATCTCCCATAAAAAGGCCGGGCAGCGAAGCGATGAGCGTGGGCGCCCAGGCGACCATAAGCACCAGGAAGGGCCCGGCAAAGGGATGGACCGAGAGCACGGCGTGAGCCACACGCCATACGCGGCCAAAGTGCGCTTCAGAAAACGGAATGCGCCGAGAGCTCAGCCAATCTAGACACTCAAAAGCCAGATAGAAGGCAACGACCGCCAAGAGCATCCAGCCCGCACCGCCTATCCAGGCACAGATAATGCGGGCCTTGTCGCCGAGCACGATCTCGGCCGAATCGGTGAGGTCGTAGCTGCGGCCAAACACCATGCAGACGGCAAAGAACAGCGACGGAAGGATCACCGAGGGACGCCAGGCGTCGCCGCGGCCAAAGAATACGTAGCGAAACGGCAGCGTGAGCAGGCAGGCAAGCGCAAGCAGCATGACCGCGTCGGTATGGCCGGCAAACGAGAGGAGCACCTCGTAGCACACGTACAGCATGCCCGAGGCTTTGGGGTCAATTGCCAAGACTGCGTTGCTCGACACCGGGGCGGGATCGATGGAAAACGCCGTGGTCGCCAACAGCGCGAGCAAAAATGCGATGAGCGTCTGCTTGGCGGGGTAGCGCTTAAACCAGACGATGCGGGCAGCGTCGCGCGCAGCCGTTGTGGAGAGATCGGAATCCTTCACAGTCCAAAGAGCCTTTCTAGAAACCTGCCAAAAAGGGACAGGTTTATTTTGGCAGGTTTTATCTGGGGAAACGTTACGGTTCTGTCATCGTTGCCCAGCGAATCACC
Source organism: uncultured Collinsella sp. (assembly GCA_900541715.1). Classification (GTDB taxonomy): domain Bacteria; phylum Actinomycetota; class Coriobacteriia; order Coriobacteriales; family Coriobacteriaceae; genus Collinsella. The sequence continues at coordinate 15,592 of UQLI01000011.1, read as the reverse complement.
ACAAAGGTGCCTGTCCCCTTTGTGGTAGTTAGGCGTCGAGGTAGATGCGCTGGGGCCGGTTGCGGCGACGAGCAAAGATGATGAGCGCCAGGCCCGCGATTACGAGCGGCAGGCTCAGCAGCTGGCCCATGGTGATGACGCCGCCAAGCAGATAGCCCAGCTGGGCATCGGGCACGCGCACAAACTCAATGAGGAAGCGGACGATGCCGTAACCCATCACAAACACGCCCATAAACGTGCCTTGGGGCAGTAGCGGCTTTTTGCGGCTGAGCACCTGCAGAATGCAAAAGAGCACGATGCCCTCAAGAAATGCCTCGTAGAGCTGGGAGGGGTGACGCGGCATATCGCCCGCGGTGCCACCGAAGACCACGCCCCAGGGCAGATCGGTCGGCTTGCCCCACAGCTCACCGTTGACAAAGTTGGCACAACGGCCCAAGCACAAGGCCAGCGGCGCGCCTATGACGGCAAGGTCTGCCAAAGTCCAGGCATCGAGCTTATACATGCGGCACACGAGCACGCCGCCGATGATGCCGCCCACCAGGCCGCCATGGAAACTCATGCCGCCCTCGTTGGTGGCAAAGATCTCGAGCGGATGCGCCCAGTAGTAGCCGTCGCCGTAAAAGATGACATAGAACAGGCGGGCGCCAATGATAAGGCCAAAGACCACGCCGACCACGACACTCGTCAGGTCGTCGACCGTAATGTCAAAACCCCAACGGCGCTGCGTGCGGTACATGACGACCGCCGTGAGCAGGGCGCCGACCACGTAGGCCAGGCCGTACCAGTAGATGGTGATGGGGCCCGCCGAGATCGCGACAGGATCAAGCATATGGTAGAAGTCGTTGAGCATGTCGACCCTCCTGCTCCCTACATACAAATGCGGCCGCGGGCCTTGCGCTCGCAGCCGCATATTTGGGCGTAACGTCTATGCGGAGTATGCCGTCCGCAGCTTTCGCATCTTAGAACGGCGCGTACTCGTCGTACAGATCGTTGGTCTCGCCGGAGGCATTGACCTGCTCAACGCGGGTAACGCCGGGCACATGCTCTTTGAGGATACGCTCGATACCCATGGACAGGGTCAGCGAGCTCATGGGGCAGCCGGCGCAAGCGCCCTGCAGCTCCAGTTTGACGACACCCTCGTCGTCGACGCCCACATACTCCATATCGCCGCCGTCGGCCTGCAGGTTGGGGCGAATCTCTTCAAGAACCTTCTTAAGCAGCTCTTCGTTAACAGCCACAGGGGCTCCTTTCTCACAATTACGCGGGCGTGCCCGCGGACAGAAGCTATGTTACTACAGCCGTGTACCCGCTCACGAGCCGTCCATGCGCGCAGACGCGACTTTCACGAGTAGTCAATTTGGGACGGGGCTCTTTTAGCTGCTTTTGCCGCCAGCTGGCGTTGCCACGCGCTACTGCTGAGCCTGCCCCTCGGTGCCGATGTGCACATCGACGATAACCTGGCGGTAGCTGATGCCACAGGAGTCGAGGATGCGGCGGCTGATGCGCCCATCATCGGTGTCGGCGTACTTGTTGTCCAGGTAGACAACCTCGCCCACGCCCACCTGCGCCAAAATCTTGGCGCAGTCGTGGCACGGGAACAGCGTGACGTAGACCGTGGAACCCTCGAGGTCCTTGAGCGAGCCACGGTAGTTGAGCACGGCGTTGGCCTCGGCATGGACCACGTAGTTGTGCTTGTCCTGCAGCGGGTCGTCGCTCGTACCCCACGGGAAAAAGTCGTCGTTGAGCGCCGAGGGTGTACCGTTGTAGCCCACCGAAAGGATGCGGTGGTTGGTGTTGGCGATGCACGCACCCACCTGCGTGTTGGGGTCCTTGCTGCGGCGCTGCGCGGCGATGGCCACGCTCATAAAGAACTCGTCCCAGCTAATGACATCGCGGCGCTTGCCCGACGCAGTTTGATGCTGAGTGTCCGACATATGCGTACCTCCCCAGTCGATGTGATGCCCCGCTCGATGCGGTATAGGAGATTTCGCTCCATTGTAGCAGGCAGATATCAACCCTTATAAATGACTTGCTAATTCGAGCCGAATAGACTTTTCAAGTCGATGTCCAATGCATCGGCAAGTTTTATCAATGTACCAATTGTCGGATTAGCATTGCCCGTTTCGATTGAATGAATATGCGCATAGTCAATTCCGGTCATATAGCCAAGCTTTCGCAACGACAGTCCTTGGGTCGTTCTCAGCTTTTTTAAATTATGACCTACGAGCACTCTATATCCCGCATTCTGGCTGTTATCCATGCTAGAGAGCGTATGTGATATAGTAATGCTACTGTTGGGATATATTACAACAAGGACGGTCAGACATGGAAGTTCAGGGGAACGACCTGCAAAACTACGTCAAATCAATCTACTGTTTAGAAAAATCAGTGCTTGTACAGCAAAACGCAATCCGGGCTCTCGAAGGCTATGTCAGTTCAGAAAGAAAAAAACTGGCCCCGACCGACGTTCCAAACGACTACAGCGAAAGTGGACTTGCCGGCAATATATCTGGAGGCATCTTCTCAGCCCTATTGTTTGGCGCAACATCTGCCGCAGGAATTATCGCACTGGCCTTCATAGTGACGATCTTTGCTTCGTTTATTAGTTCGATTTTCAGCGGGTATGCATTTGTAGCCCTTATTTTTAGTCCCGACCTCGGCGGCTACTGCTCATACCTAGTAAAGCCCTTTTTTGGTTTAATTAATGTAATTAAACCATTTCTCCCTCTTGCAATAACCGCACTAATTGGAATCGGCTTTCTGTTTGGCATGAGCGCAAGGTCGAACGAGAAAAGCGAAAAGATAGAAGCAGATAATCGGAAGAAGACAATTATCGAGAATAATCGCCAAAAAACGCTCTTATTGGAGGATTTAAATGCATCCGAGGCGAAAAACCTCAATAAAATGAGGGCTAAACTACAAGAATCCGAATCTCTTTTGAACGATTTCTATAGCGTTGGTTTGATCTATCCAAAATATCGTTCTCTTATCCCCATGGCGTCAATTAGCGAATATTTCGAAGCAGGCAGATGTTCGACGCTCGGTGAAGCTTATAACATCTTCGAAATGGAACGTAAATTAGGAACCATTATCGATAAGCTAGATATTGTCATCGATAAGTTAGACGAGATCAGCTCTCAACAACGACTCGTTTACGAAGCCGTTGAAGCCTCGGACAAAACAATCCAAAATATGAGTCAAGCGGTTAACAGGCTTTCAAATTCCGCCTATTCGATTCAACTAGACGCAGCATATGCCGCATCAAATACTCAGATTATTGCTAGAAACAGCGAGTATCAACGATTCCTAACAATGATTCGATAAGGCAAAGAGCGCGTTAATCCGCCCCAAATACCTTATTAATCACAACGAAATAAATCGACTTAGAACGGGGGCAACTTGCATGTTGTCCCCACCTCTTAACTCAGTTGCAAATAAATAAACAATCGAAATATCAGTAACGCTACACTTTACGCCGCTGCGTATTCACGCGGTAGAGCTCTGCCAGACCGCGGAGGGTGATCGTGTCGTCGGGAACAAGGTCATGGCGTAGCAGACCCGCCATCTCGCGTGCGGCGTCGCCGGTGATCGCAATGGGCACCGGTTCCTCCCCCGCCGACGTCCTCGGCTTTATGCGCGGCGAGGCTTTTGGTTGATGCGATACAGCTCGGCAAGGCCGCGCAGCGTCAGCGCGTCGTCGACCGTCAGGCTATGGCCGACCAGCGACGCGAGCGCCTCGGCATCGTCGCCGGTAATGACGATGGGCACGCCATCCTCCCCCGCCGCCTTGGTCGAGCGCATCTCGGCAAGCACCATGTCGAGCATGCCGTCGATGCGGGCTACCTCGCCCAGAACCACGCCCGAGCGCATGGCCTCGCGCGTGTTGCGGCCGATGACGTGCGTTGGCGCCGAAGGCTCAACCTGCGGCAGGCGCGCCGCAGCAGCCGAAAGCGAGCGGGCGCCAAGCGCCAAACCCGGCGCGATGACGCCGCCCACAAAGGTACCGCGCGCGTCGATGACCTCGATATTGGTCGTGGTACCCAAGTCGATCACGATACAGGGAGAGCCGTAGACGGCGCGTGCCGCCACGGCATCGGCGATGCGGTCGGGGCCGATCTCGGCCGGATCGTCGTAGTGCACGGGCATGCCGGTCTTGAGGCCCGGCCCCACGGTGAGCACGCGCCCCGTACAAGTGCGGGAAAGCGCCGTCTTCCACGGGCGCTCGAGCGCCGGCACCACGCAACTCAGCACTGCGGCTGCGGGCACAAGCGCACCCGGCATGCCCGCATCGGCCGCCAGTGCGGCCATGACCTGCACGAGACGCATGCGCGCCTCGTCTGCTGTGATGCTCGACGGCGTGGTGATCTCGCACGTCGCAAGCGGACATTCCTGCGCCGCGGCCGAATCCTCTGCAAACAGGCCAAAGCGAATGAACGTGTTGCCCACGTCGACCGTCAATATATATGCGCACCCATTAAGCATCGTCGGCGCTCCTTTCGTCTGCCCAGCAGTATATCGCCTACCTAAACCAGTCACCCCAAAATGACTAGCTTACGGCTATACTGGTGCGCGGTCGCGCGCGAGCTCACGCGGCGGCCCTTGGTAACCCGACTTCCCGCGCCGTATCCGTAGCGGCGCTCCCGGGGGAAGCGGATATACGCAAAGGAGTTCTATATGAGCAATCCCTCGAACCGCGCCTCGATGCGCGGGCAACTCACGCTGCGCGGCGTCGTCATCGGCGTCCTTGGCTGCGTGATCATCACAGCAAGCTCGGCCTACACCGCCCTCAAGATGGGCGCACTCCCCTGGCCGATCGTCTTCGCTGCCGTCATCTCGCTGTTCTTCCTTAAGCTCATGGGCAACGCCAGCCTCAACGAGGCCAACGTCACCCACACCATCATGTCCGCAGGCGCCATGGTCGCCGGCGGTCTGGCGTTTACCATCCCGGGCGCGTGGATGCTGGGCTATGCCGACCAGATCAGCTGGCTCGACATGTTTATCGTGGCACTCGCCGGCACCATCCTGGGCCTGCTGGCCACGGCACTCATCCACCGTCACTTTATCGTGGACGCCGCGCTGGAGTTCCCCACCGGCAACGCCGCAGCTCAGACCCTGCGCGCGACCGAGGCCGGCGGCAAGACCGGCAAGCAGCTCTTTGGCTCCATGGCCATCGCCGGCATCTACAGCGTGCTGCGCGATGCTCTGGGCATTGTGCCCAGTATGCTGTGCACGCTCAACATCCCTGGCGTGACCTTTGCCATCTACAACTCGCCCATGCTGCTCTCCGTCGGCTTCCTCGTGGGCTTCGCCCCCGTCGCCTTCTGGTTTGCCGGCGCGCTGCTGGGCAACTTTGGCATCATCGTGGGTGGCACCGCTGCCGGTCTGTTCGACGTTGTGACTGCACAGGGCATCGTCAAGTCCCTGGGCATGGGCCTCATGATGGGCTTTGGCGTCGCCGTCGTCCTCAAGGACATCCTGCCGCAGGTCGCCGGTATCGTCCGCGGTCTTGCCGCCGACAGCTCCACCGACACCGACGAGCAGTCGCTCATCTCGGGCTCCCTTAAGCTCGACGCCGGCATCATCGGCCTGGGCGCTGCCGCCATCGCCGTGATCATCGCCATCGTGCTCGACCTTGGCCCCGTTCCGGCCGTCATCGTGACGCTGTTCACCTTTGTCACCACCATCATGAGCGCACAGAGCTGCGGCCAGACGGGCATCGACCCCATGGAGATCTTTGGCCTCATCGTTATGCTCATCGTGGCTGCCTTCGCACAGATCGCTCAGGTCAAGCTGTTCTTTATCGCCGGCATCGTAGCCGTGGCGTGCGGCCTTGCGGGCGACGTCATGAACGACTTTAAGGCCGGCGCCGTGCTGGGCACCAACCCGCGCGCGCAGTGGGTCGGCCAAGCCATCGGCGGCATCGTGGGCGCCCTGGTCGCCGCCGCCGTCATGGTCGCGCTCGTCACCGCCTATGGTCCGGACGCCTTCGGCCCCGACAAGAGCTTTGTGGCCGCGCAGGCAAGCGTCGTCGCTACCATGGTCTCGGGCATCCCGAGCGTGCCGTGGTTCGTTGGCGGCTTTATCGCCGGTATCGTCATGTACTGGCTCGGCATTCCGGCCATGATGATCGGCCTGGGCGTGTACCTGCCGTTCTACATGTCACTCACGGCATTCCTGGGCTCCTGCGTCAAACTCGCCTACGACAAGTGGTCCGCCCACCGCGACGCCACCGCTGGTCTTTCTGACGAGGAGAGGGCTGCCAAGGACGCCGCCTTCCAGGAACAGGGCCTGGTTGTCGCCAGCGGCCTGCTCGGTGGCGAGTCCATCGTCGGCGTTATCCTGGCGTTTGTCTCCGTCGGTCTGAGTCTACTGGGCTAAGCTGAGCAGCTGCTCGACAGCAACCATATTGCCTACGATTTGCCCGGTCGGTAGCTTTTGCGGCTACCGACCGGGCTTTTTGATATCGAAACAAAGAAAGGCCGGCGCGCTGCGTTTAACAGCGCGCCGGCCTTATCGTTTGGCTAACGAGACGGTCCCGTTATGAACCGAAGTTCGTTGCAGAATCTACGCTCGAAACGCTACATCTGCTTGCGACGACGATCGCTCAGCGTCACGCCAGCGGCCACGAGGGTGATACCGCCGATGACGAACACCTCGCCCGCAAGAGCGGAGTCATCGCCAGTCTGGGCGAGCGCGGCCGACGTGGCCTTCTTCTTGGCGACAGGAGCCTTTGCAGCAGCCTGTGCAACCTGAGGCTTGGCCTGCGGCTCAGCCTTGGGATGATACTTGTCGTACTCGGCCTGCGCGGCAGCCAGGGCATCCTTGGCATCGCTAAGCTCAGCCAGCGCGGCGGCATAGGCGTCGTTGGCATCGGACAGCTTGGCATCGGCATCGCTCAGAGCAGCCTTGAGACCAGCGGCGGCATCGACGGCAGCCTTATAGCGAGCGTAGGCAGCGTTCAGCTTGACCAGCTTCTCGTTGCCCGTCGTGCCCGCGGCAAGGGATGCCTTGTGGTCGACAGCCTCAAGATCAGCCTTGAGTGCCTCGTCGTTGGCAAGCTCTGCCTTGGCCTTGACGATATCGAGGTTCGCATCGACGACGGCTTCGTTGGCGGCCTCGAGCTGCTTCTGGGCATCGGCGACACTGGCCACGGCAGCGTCATAGGCGGTCTTGGCGTCGTCGACCGCCTTCTGAGCGCCGGCGAAGCGCTCGAAGGCCTTGTTTGCACCGGCCAGCTCGTCCTCGGCAGCCTTGACCTTCGCCTGTGCGTCGGACAGGGCCTGCTTCTTGGCGGCAACTGCCTGCTTGGCGTCCGAAAGAGCAGTCGCGGCCTGGACATCTGCGGCCTGGGCCTTGTCTACACCAGCCTGGGCGGCATCGTCGGCCTTCTTTGCCTCGTCAAGCGAGCCCTGCTTATTCGCAAGGTCCGCCTGGGCGGCATCGCGCTTGGCGGCAAGGTCCTTGACCGAAGCGGTAGCGTTGCCATACGCCTCATTGGCCTGTTCGGACTTTGCCTTGGCGGCATCGCGGGCGCTGCGAGCCTTCGCCTTGTGAGCAGCGGCGTCAGCTGCCTTCGTCTTGCTGTCAGCAAGCGTGGCGTTTGCCTTATCGAGAGCTGCCTGGGCAGTAGCGGCCTTGCTCTTGGCAGCATCGAGGTTCTGCTTGAGGGACTCGATGTCGATTCCGCCGAGCGCGTCCTTCGCAGCGTCGTATACCGTCTTCGCGGCGGCGGTGCCGGACTTAGCCTTCTCGTACTCGCCCTTGGCGGTATTCACGTTCGTGTCGGCTGCGGTATAGGCGTCGCGAGCGCTTTCTTGCTTATCCAATGCGTTAGAATAAGCCGTTCCGGCAGTCCCGAAGTTCTTCTGTGCCTCTGCCAACTTATTCTGAAGCTGCTTCAGCTGCTCCTTCTGCTCCTGAGTGCCGCCTGCATTGTAGGCGGAATCGATATAGTCGGTGACGAGCTTCTTGAACTCGGAGACAGTGAAATCAGCCTGAGTGCCATCAGCGCTGTAATCGAAGATGGTTACCTCGGAATCGGTATTCTTACCGCTACCGGTTGCGATGCCGATAGCCTTCGCACCGGCATCGATGATGTTGAGATAATGCCCGCACTCATGATAGATGCTGTTGTAGTGCTGGTAGATATAGTAGGAATCATATCGGTGGCTACCGAGCTCGTCGCCATACTGTGCGACGTACTTATCGAATGCCTCTTTCTCCTGGGTGTAGAGGCCGGTATATGGCCAGCCGAGGGTGTCCTCGGTCTCGCCGCCGGTATATGCGCCACCTCCGCCGGCAAGGTTTTCACCGTTATCGAAGTAGCAGTTCGAGTGTCCCCAGATGTTCGATGAATATGATGTATTAAGGGCGGCTGCCACAGTCATGCGGAGGCTGACGCTGAGTGCCGACTGACCATTCGCCTTGCGGAGGTTGTTCTGGGTATCGAGGTAGGTCAGGGCGTTACGCATCTGCTCCAGGGAAAGCGGATTGGTGTCGCGCGACATGTCCTGATCGACGTACTTGTCATACCATTCGGCCTTGTCATCGACGCCGGTCAGCATCGATACGGCGTCCCGGGCGTTCTGTTTCTGCGTGGCTGTGAACTGGCTGCCGCCGATGATGTAGTTCATGAAGCCGAACATGCCCTGGCTGATTACATTCTGGTCTACGGTCATGTTCGACTTGAGGTCGGCAATCTGCTGGTTAAGCTTCTCGACCTCGGCGGTTGCGGCATCGTATGCATTTTTCGCATCGGTTACTTCAGCACGAGCCTGATTGAACTCGTTGTGCTTCTGCTGACGGATCTCGACGATACGGTCGTACTCCGCCTTCTTGTCGGCCTCGGTCTGCTGGGCCTGCTCGTATGCCGTCTTCGCGGCGTCACGCTTACTGGCCGCGTCCTTGTACTCCTTGTTTGCCGCATCGTATGCAGACTGGGCAGATGCCACGGCAGCGTTGGCGGCGTTGGCCTTCTCCTGCGCGGCGGTGGCGGTATTCTGGGCCGCCTGCAGGTTCGCCTGGGCGGTAGCGTCGGCATCCGTCGCGGCATTGAGCTCCGCCTGCGCGGTCTTGAGCTCACCAGCAGCAGCGATCTTGGCGGCCTCAAGCGCACTCAGGTCGACACCCGTACCCGAGACGGCAGCATCGAGCGCGGCCTGCGCCTGGTTGAACTTCTGCTGGGCGTTATCGCGCGCGGTGGTTGCGGCTGCGAGCGCAGCGGCAGTCTCCTGCTTCTTGGCCTGGGCAGTCGTCAGAGCGGCCTCAGTGTCCTTCTTTTCCTGCTGGGCGCTAGCCTCGGCAGCCTTGGCCTGGTCCAGATTGGCCTGTGCAGTAGCAACGGCCTTATTGGCGTCATCGAGCTTTGCCTGTGCGTCCTCGACGGCCTTCTTGGCGGCCTCGTACTCGTCCATACCCATGGCCTCGAGCTTGGCCTGGGCATCATCGAGGGCCTTCTTGGCCTCATCCTGCTTTGCCTTGGCGTCCTTGAGCGCCTGGGTCTTATCCTCGACACTCTTGTTGGCTTGATCGAGCTGATCGTTCAGGTCGCCCAGCTTCTTCTGCTGCTGCTCGGTCTTTTCGACGGCGGCTTTGAGCTCGTCAATCTTCTCCTGGAGCGCGGCGACTTCTGCTGCGTTCTGCTCGATTTCGTTGTCGCTCACAGCCTGCGAGGCCTGATTCTTTTGCTGCTGCGCCTGCTTTTGAGACTGGCCCGCCGCGTCGGCCTTCTTCTGGGCGGCATCGTAGGCGGCCTGAGCGTCCTTGAGCTGCTTTGCCGACTCCTCGGCCAGCTGGGCAGCCGTCTTTACGACCGCTTGGTTACCGGCGGCAACGGTATTCTCTACAGAACTACCCCCCCCCTGAACAGAATCGCCGTTATCGGTTGACGGTGCGGCGATTGCCGCCAGCGGCGACATGAGCGGCTGAGCGATGAGGCCCGCCGTCAAAACGGTTGCGACGGCGCGGTTGGCAACGCCCTTGACGTTGACGGCCTTGGCCCGAGGCTCAAAGTGTTGTGGACTGTAGTTTGCCATGGCTTTCTCCCTTTGACACGGATGTATCCATACGTGTCAAACGGTAGCTGTCGATTTTTGAATTCTGTTGCGCAACATTGGCGACCAGCGTATTTTTTGAAATTCGTGCTCCTGTGCTTCACAATTTCGTCACATTTGAAGGAGCTGGTGCATCATATTTTCGCGGGATGGAATTGAGCCTGTGATTTGCATTTGCTCCCGCGTCATCCGCCCTATCGGATTCCGCATCCAACAGACACCCCGCCCGCCACGGTGTAGAGTTAAGACAACGGGCGCGTTGCGCGGACCGCGCTGGAACGAGGTGGACATGGAACTCGACAAACAACAGATCAAGCGACTACGCGAACGCCATCACCGGCGCCACGGCATCCGCCCTGCTCATAGCGAGGCCATGGAGAACGCCACCCGCTTCCTAAAGCGCGCATTCAACATTCGCGAGGGACGCGCGCCCTATCACGTGATTCGCAAGCGCTTTGTAAACGGGGCGCGCCTGACTGGCTCACACTTATGCATCTTGATCATTGCCATGTTGATCGCGAGCATCGGCCTCGATATCGACTCGGATATCGCCATTGTAGGCGCCATGCTCATCTGCCCGCTCATGGGCTCGGTCCTTGCCATGGCATACGGCATCGCCACGCTCGACCGCGAGATCACCCTTGAGGCCGTCGCCGGCCTCGCGCTGCAGATGGTCTTTTGCCTGGTCACGTCCACGTTGTACTTTAAGCTCTCGCCCCTTGGCACCACCACGGCCGCCATCATCGACAATTCGACACCGACCGTGTGGGACCTTGCCGTCGCGCTCGCGGGCGGCTTTGCGGGCGGCCTGGGCAACTCGCGCGACCAGGAACCCGCCACGCTCATCGCCGGGGTGGCTGTGGCGACCGCACTCATGCCGCCCCTGTGCGCGGCGGGCTATGGCATCGCCATCGCAAGCGGGTCATTGTTTCTCTCGGCGCTTTATGAATTTGGCATCAACGTGGTCTTTATCGCGCTGGCTGCCGAAGCCGTGCTGCTTCTATTGCGCGTGCCGCTCAAGCGCGACCTCAACGGCGACGGCATTGTGACTGCCGAGGAAAACGCCGAGGTCAACGAGCTATCGCGCAAGGTGCGCCGCCACATCATCGTGGGCACGGTGATCTTTGCCGTCCCCTGCATCGTTATGACCGCGGGGTCTATTGGTTCGGCGCAGGCCGGCGTGCAGGACGGCTACGGCGTCACCGAAACCACGCGCGAGCTTGCCGCGGTGCTACCGGGCTTTAAGGATTACACCGTCGCCGTCGAGACCTCGTCTACCGAAGGCGAGGAGGAGGGCATCGTCGAGCGCGAGATTGTCGCCCATGTGACGACAAGCGAGGCGCTCGGGGCACACGACCGTCACATCGCCCGCAAGCTCATCGACCTCAATGTGCCCGAGCTCGATCGCGTGGAATTTGACGTGAAGTGATGCCGGCGCGGGATGAGCGCTCGCACGGACGCAAGTTATGACGAGGCGCAGACGCGATACGGACACGAGCAAATAGAGGGGTTCAGTTCACACCCGCGCCCCGCTCGCCGTTTTATTGCCGTGAATCAACTGGCCGGATCGACATCGCCAGACTCCACCATAAACGCAGGTTTGGTGCTCACCTGATAAAATCGGGTCACTTTGCTATCTCTAAATAGATAGAGCTGCCCCTGATTGCGTCGGCGCGATATATACGCAACGTGAACCGTGCCGAATTCTTCGCCGTTTTCCTTCTTTAATATCAGGATGTTGGGGTCATCCGTACGCTTAAACTGCCCGTCAACGCAGCTGCCGTCTTTGTCGACCAGTTGCCACCGATGGTTATCCTCTTCAAGAAAGGCCAGGGTTTCCAGACTCGTCTTGTCGTCCCGATAGTAACCGTCGATGGCAAACCCTTCGGAAGCGCATTCCTGCATATAGGACGTTTCCCGGCTTATAGCAAACAGCCCTGTAGCGCCCAGGAGCACAGCCAGGCAGACCACTGCAAGGGTTATCGAAATAGCACGGCGACCCATGTTAGCCCAACCGATAGTTGTTTAACTGAGCGCGAAACATACCTGGAACCTCCGATATCAGGGGGAACGTCGCCCGCGGCCCGCCGGCAACTATGTGTTTCTAACATTAAACCCTATGGCTACGACTCGTTGGAGATAGGTTCCATAAACGGACAGTGATATACGGCGAAAGGCCACACTTATCCATTAACCCAGAGTTATGGAGGCCATTTTTCATATTGCGAGACCGCGGTTTTCGGAAGTGCGGTGAAAAACTGAGCCCCGCCGACCAGACCGACTTTTTTAGCAACAAAACCGCAGGTCACAAGGGTGCAAAAGAGCAGTGTGCTCGGAGATTCGGAGTTTTTCACCGCACTTCCGAAATCCGAGTCCGCGAAAGGTGCCGACAAGGCCAATTACGCAACATGTATCCAGTAAAAACGGATGGCAGCCGGTATGGCTGCCACCCGTTTTTCTCATACCAGCCTAAAGCAGGCATGTTACTTCTTAATGCCGCCCCCAGACGCTCGGCGACCGATGCCACGGCATCCTCGCTAACCGAATCGCAGGCAGGTGAAGGGCTGCGTGCAGATGATGTTGGGCGCACCGTGATCGATTAGGTCGAGCATCTCGGCCGTGAGCAGCCGGCCCTCGCCCATGTTATTGCATACCGAAAGCACTGTGCGGGCTTTATCTGCCATGGTGCCAACACCTGAAGATTTTGAAGATTTTGTCCGTAACTCAAAGAGCTAGGATGTTGATAAAATCCAGAGACATCATGGCTAAAAGAGACGGACACACTGTCCCTGTTTTTCGCACGAGCAGCGCAAAAATAAGGCCCAGACAAAGATAGCCCCCCATCATTGCAATGATGTAATTTGTGGGTGCCCCGATTAAACACTGTTGAGTCACGAGAAGCAATGACCATAGCATCGACTGTATAAATGCCCTTATGCAAAACGGCCGAACTATTCCGACGATTGTGCATTCAAATAAAAATACGTACCTAAATAACAGCTCATGCAAAACTGAGACCGAACAGACCAATACCCATCTGGATATTGATTTTCCACCTATATCGAGCATAGAGGCCATAATAATAAATACGATGAAAATGAACTGCCATCCCAAAAGAATCCCACGCCGTTTGGGCTTATCACAAGAAACAGCGCCCCGAGTTGCAAAAAGATAGACTACCAACGCACAAAAGAGCGCCCCTGTAGAGCACAGCCAAGCGGGGGATCCTTTTGTAATAACCCAAATAGCCCACGGCACGCTAGCAACCATCGTGCCCAGTAGATAACGTGCCCCCAGGCGCATTATTTCAGTCGCTTTTCCCAAGCTCTACCACCTCATCACTAGCATCTATTAGGTCCATATCGTGTGTAATTGCAATGACAATCTTGTGCTTTCGCATTTCCTTCATAGCTTTTATCAGAGCTTCTTTATGAGCAATATCGAGTGATGCTGTTGGCTCATCGAATAAATAGACGTCTGCCTTCTTTTCTAAGACCCGCCTAATTTCCAGTTGTTCCAGTTCCCCGGGAGACATTCCTCCGCACCTCTTCCTTTCGATAGAAGGAAAGTTTCTATCGCAAAGAATATCCTTTACTGATATCGGAGTTTGTTCAGCAAACGAAACTAGCTTCTGCCTAAGGAGCTCACAGTTGATTTCTTCTTGGGCCTTACCGTTGTAGGAAATAGTCCCAACGTAATCCGAATTGAAACAACCCATCAATAAGTACGCAAGGGTCGTTTTGCCCGAGCCATTAATCCCTACAAGAGCATAGAGCTTTCCTTTTTCAAACCTGACATTCAAGTTGCTGTAGAGACACTTTCCATTTAATGTAAAGCCGAAATTATGCAGTTCGATGTAATCGATCTCCAAGAGCTCCTCTCCAGCAGCAGCCGAAGGCAATTTAAAGGCATTTAGACGGGATATCGATGAGAAGCAGTCTTGTGCGCTGCTACCTATACCGTAGAGTGACCTCACGGCAGATAGCATTAAAGCCATGTAGCTCGAAACAGCAACAAGTTGGCCTACACTCATGCTTCCATGCATTACATAAAAAGCCGAAATCAAAAGAATGGTCACCTGGGACACAGCCGCAGCAAAGGAATCAGTTGCCTGAAATTTCGAAACGACACTTTGATAGGCGACTCCGGCGTGCAGCAAAGACGAAAAATAGCTATCTATGGATTTCAATGCTCTTTCGAACAGCGCATTAACATACAAAAATCTCTGATGCGCAAGTAGGGATTCCACTTTTCCGAAATACAGGGACTGCTCTTCCTTAAAGGTCAGACCTGAAACAAAAAGCGGTTTTTTAAATGAAGCATATGCAATTGCATACAAGATGCAAAATGTCACGGAAACCCAAAAGAGCGCTGTGGAACATCCATAGAGAAAAAATAAACTGATACCTAGCTGGACAATCGCAAGGAGTACCGTCTGGAGCATCGACAATCCGAAGGACGCCACAGTATTGGCATCTGAACAAATCTGTTGAGTTTTTTCAGCAGACTCCTGCTCAAAAAACAACTCAAAAGGCATCCGCACGAGCTCATCGATTTTTCTTCGAGCAATCGAGAATGCAGCCACGGTCGTTATCCGCATTGAAAGAAGGGTGCTTAAATAGCTGACAACAATATCGATTAATGCCGCGAAACCAATTAACGCACTGTCAATCATAATAGCACCATAAGGAGCTTTTTTAGATATATTATCAACCAGAGCGCTCGTGAGCAGCGGGGATACAGAGGCCATCATTCCAGATATTATTAAGCACAACGTAAAGGCTATAACCAGAAGCAATTGGGAAGAAAACCCAAGTCTGAAATATGGCAGATAGTCGAAGATCGCCGTTGAATCCGCATCACTTCTTATGCTTGAGATCATAGGCCGCCCTCATTACTTTTATACAGTTCTTTCTTGCGGATACACAGCTTGTCTTATTTTCATACAGCCTGGTGAAGGGACAGCCACCCATGCACATAGGAAGAAGTGAGCAGTTAAGGCATTCTGAATCTGAACAAAAGTCGTAAGCATTCCATATGGAAACTTCGGATGCGCTACTCGTTACATTTTCAAAGATGCTCCCATAGCTTCTGTCGGAATATCCTATTTCATTCCAGCATTTATATAAGGAACCGTCTGGTCCAATAACTTCTGAATATTTATTGACGGCTCCGCATATGGTCGGATTAAAGCCTGGAAGAAATGGATCCATGTACCCTGTCATTTTGTAGCGAGACAGACAGGATGCTTCAATCGAAGCAAATTCATCCTCTGAATAGCATGGAGAGTTAGCGCACGTCCCATTTATATCATCTACTGCCGCTAAATATAGTTTTACTTTATTACGAAGACCTTTACGATCAAGCGAATCAACCAAACGATCAATCTGATCACCGTTCGACGGATCAACATTGACTCTTAAGATGACATCAAAGTACGCACTAGCCCTTTTTACGTTATCAATAATACGGTTGAACGTATCGCTGTTAGCGCCGGGCGATTTTAGCCGCTAATAGTCAAACTATTTTGACCAATCCCG
>UQLI01000010.1 GCA_900541715.1 uncultured Collinsella sp. | reverse complement strand
GGTCGCGCCCTTGAAGTTGAACGTCAGATTGTCCAAATGCGGCCCGCGCAGCGTCAAGCGGTTACGCGGTTTGGTAAAACCGCGTAACTCTAATAGTTGGCTTCGTAACCGTTGCCGTCGCCGGTGGGCTCTTCGTAGTAGTCCGAATCGCTCGAATCGCTTGAGTCATCGGAATCGTCAGAGCTGACCGATGAGGTTGCGGTACCGTTTGCGTAGTCGTCAGACGTGTTGTTGTTCAGGTCGCCGATCGTAGAGCTAGAACCGTCGGAAAGACCCATGGTGTTGGGACCCTTGGGATCCTTGCCGGCATCGACGCGCTCCATCATTTCCTTGAGCTCGTCCTCGTAGACAAAGACGTAGCTCACACCGTCGATCATGGTGCTGTCGTCGGCGTACGAGGGCAGGTTGGCCGAGTAGATGCCGTCGACATCCATACCGCGCATGGCGTTGACCGTAGCCACGATATCCTGAACGCTCATATCGGTTACGAGCATATCGGACAGCGAATTAACCAGGCCAAAGATCTTCGTGGCATCGAAGTTATTGAGAATCTGGTTGGCAAGGGCGCCGAGCACCTGACGCTGGTGGCGCATGCGCGTGTAATCGCCGTCGGCATAGGTGTAGCGGCAGCGGGCATAGGTAAGGGCGGTGGCACCGTCCATATGCTGCTGGCCAGCGGTAATCTTAATATCCAGGTGCTCGGGGTCGTCAACATCATCGGTTGCGTTAATGTCGATACCGCCAACCGAATCAATCAGCGCCTGCATACCGTCGAAGCTGACCTCGGCATAGTGGGAAATCTGAACACCGCACAGCTCGTTGACCGCCTCGACCATGGCCTCGGCGCCGCCAACGGTATGGCAGGCGTTGATCTTCATGGTCTCGCCCTTGTACTCGACCTTGGTGTCGCGCGGAACGGAAATGAGCGTCGCCTGCTTTTGCGTGGGGTCGATTCGTGCCAGGATAATCGAGTCGGCGCGATACGTATCCTCGCCCGGACGGCCGTCGGTGCCAAGAAGCAGCACGTAGAACGGATCCTTTGCCTCATCGGTGTCAACCAGAACCCGACGCAGATTGTCGGTAATGACATTAGAATCGCCGAGCTTGCCCATAATGGTGGCAAACCACAGGCCGGCAGCGGTAGTGGCACTCAGCAGCACGCCAAGCACGACAATGAGCGCGACGTGACGAATCGTGTGGCTACGACGGCGTTGGCGAGCGCGCTCGGAATAGCGAGCCACGTTATCGCGACTGTAGATCTTGGCCTGCGCACCAGTTGAGGGTCTTCGGGCGGCGGTATCCGCGAGGGGCTTTTTATTAAACATAGGCAACCTGTATTAGTAGATGACGGGATCGGGGACGGTAGCATGCTCGACATGCGCGCCGAGCGCCTGCAGCTTTTCGACAAACTGCTCGTAGCCGCGCTTGATGTGATGAATGGCCGAAACCTCGGTCGTCCCGTCGGCGATCAAGCCCGCTACGACGAGGGCCGCTCCGCCACGCAGATCGGGCGAGGTAACCTGTGCACCCGAGAAGCCCTTGACGCCATGAATCATGGCATGATGACTCTCGATACGAATGTCGGCACCCATGCGCACCAGCTCAGAGGCAAACATAAAGCGATTCTCGAAGATGTTCTCGGTAATAACGGAACTGCCGTCGGCAAGGGCGGAGAGTACCATAATCTGTGCCTGCATGTCCGTCGGGAAGCCGGGGAACGGAAGCGTCTGGATGTCGACCGGCTTGATACGCTCGGCACGGTTCACATGGACGCCATCCTCGACGCGCTCGCAGTCGATACCCATGAGCTCCATCTTCTTGAGCACCATGCCCAAGTGAATGGGGCAAAAGCCCGTGACATCGATACCGCGATCGTCGGCCATCAACGCACCGGCAACGATAAAGGTACCGGCCTCGATTCGGTCGCCCACTACGCGATGGGTAACAGGATGCAACTCTTCCACGCCCTCGATGGTCACGACAGGCGTGCCGGCGCCGACAATCTTAGCGCCCATCTCGTTGAGCATGTTGGCGAGATCGACGATCTCGGGCTCGCGGGCGGCATTGTCGATAACCGTGGTGCCCTGCGCGCGCACGGATGCCATGATGAGGTTCTCGGTCGCACCGACGCTGGCGAACTCGAGCGTGACGGTGGTACCGCGCAGACCTTGGGGCGCATTAGCGTTGATGTAACCGTGGGCGGTATCGAACTCAACGCCCAGGGCCTCAAGACCAAGAATGTGCATATCGATCTTGCGAGCACCCAGGTTGCAGCCGCCCGGCATGGCAATCTTGGCGCGATGGAAGCGGCCCAGCAGGGGTCCCATGACGGCGGTGGAAGCACGCATCTTGGCAACGAGCTCGTAGGGGGCCTCCCAAGAATCGACCTGAGAGGTATCAATCTCGAGCGTGTGCTCGTCGAGAACATCGATCGTAGCGCCCATGCCCTTGAGCACCTTGCCCATCACATGGACATCGGAAATATCGGGCACGTTCTGCAGCGTCGTCTTGCCCGGCGCCAGAAGCGTTGCCGCCATGAGTTTGAGCGCGGAGTTCTTGGCGCCCGAGACGGGCACGGAGCCTCCGATGGCGTGGCCACCCTCAACGCGGATAATATCCAAGGTCTACCCTTTCAAAAAGCATGCCCGGGATGGCTGGGCCATCCCGGGCATGATGTGTTCGCAAATGGTCGAACGCTAAATCGTTTGACTATTGGGCAAGCTTGAGCTTACACCATGCGATTTCATTATAGAGGTAGGCGCGGCGTGCATCATCCTCCGACAAATTACCCAGCTTCTCTTCAAAACCTTGAATATCAGCTTTAAGCTTGTCGGCATCGACGGTCGCCAAATCGCAAGCGCGCTCGGCGAGAACGGTCACGACATCGTCCGCAACCTGGGCATAGCCGCCGGCCACGGCAAACGTGTGGTCGACAGTGCCCATGGCCTTATCGGAAACGCGAACGTAACCGCGGTCGATCGTGCAGATCTCGCTGGAGTGAGCAGGCAGAACGCCAAACTCGCCATCCGTGGACGGAATCGACACAAACGCAGCGTCGCCCTCATAGGCGCAGCTCACGGGGCACACGATGCGGATACGCATAACCTACTTCTCCCCCATCTTGCGGGCGCGCTCGCGCACGTCCTCAATCGTGGAAGCATAGCGGAAAGCCTGCTCGGGCAGGTCATCGGCCTTGCCGTCGACAATCTCGGCGAAAGAGCGGACGGTATCCTCGACGCGAACGTAGACACCGGGGTTGCCGGTGAACTTCTCGGCGACGTGGAAGGACTGCGAGAGGAACTGCTGAATCTTACGGGCACGGTTGACCGTAAGGCGCTGCTCCTCGGACAGCTCGTCCATACCCAGAATGGCGATGATGTCCTGAAGGTCGGAGTACTCCTGCAGGAGCTCCTGGACCTTGACGGCGACACGGTAGTGCTCCTCGCCGACGATCGAGGGATCGAGAGCGTCGGAGGAAGACGCAAGCGGGTCGATAGCCGGGAACAGGCCGAGCGACGAAATGCTACGCGAAAGAACCGTGGTGGCGTCGAGGTGCGTAAACGTCGTGGCAGGCGCCGGGTCGGTCAGGTCGTCTGCGGGGACGTAGACAGCCTGGACGGAGGTAATGGAGCCCGTCTTAGTCGAGGTAATACGCTCCTGGAGGTCGCCCATCTCGGTAGCCAGCGTAGGCTGGTAACCGACGGCGGACGGCATACGGCCCAGCAGTGCGGAAACCTCGGAACCTGCCTGGGAGAAGCGGAAGATGTTGTCGATGAACAGCAGAACGTCCTGGCCGCGATCGCGGAAGTACTCAGCGGTGGTAAGGCCGGCCAGACCGATGCGCAGACGCGCTCCGGGCGGCTCGTTCATCTGACCATAGACCAAGCAGGTCTTGTCGATAACGCCAGACTCGCTCATCTCGAGGAACAGGTCGGTGCCCTCGCGGGTACGCTCGCCGACGCCGGTGAACACCGAGGTGCCGCCGTGCTCCTGGGCGAGGTTGTTGATGAGCTCCTGGATCAGAACGGTCTTGCCGACGCCGGCGCCGCCGAACAGACCTGTCTTGCCGCCACGGATGTAGGGCTCGAGCAGGTCGACGGCCTTGATGCCGGTCTCGAAGATCTCGGTCTTGGTGGTGAGCTCGTCGAAACGGGGCGCTGCATGGTGGATGGGGTAGAACTCCTCCACCTCGGGCATGGGCTTGCCGTCGACGGGCTTGCCCATGACGTTCCAAATGCGGCCGAGCGTCTTGGGACCAACGGGCATCTTCATGGGCTCACCGGTATCGGTGGCGATGAGGCCGCGCTGCAGGCCGTCGGTCGAGGACATGGCGACCGTGCGGACGACGCCGCCCGGAAGCTGGCTCTCGACCTCGAGGATCGTGCTCAGATGACCGATCGGGGTCTCGGCCTCGACCGTGAGCGCGTTGTAGATCGGGGGCACCGCGCCGTCAAACTTGACGTCGACGACAGGGCCGATGATTCGCACGATGCGACCATCACCGGCAGTCGTCTTCTTGGTGGCTTCCTCGACCGCAAGCTTTACGGTGTTATTAGCCATTACTGTTCCTCCAATGCTGAGGCTCCGCCGACGATCTCGTTAATCTCGGTCGTGATCGAAGCCTGGCGCACGCGACTATACGTGCGGGTAAGGGTCGAGATGATCGCGGTGGCGTTTTCCGTCGCGGAGTGCATGGCCTTGCGGCGTGCACCCTGCTCGGCAGCCGCCGAATCGATCAGGGCCTGGTAGATGACCGTCAGGATATAAGACGGCACAAGCTTGCCGAGAACATGCTCGGGAGAGGGCACGAACTCGAACGTGGACGAGATGCGCTTAGGGGCGTCGGTCTCGTTCTTACGCGGACCGTGGGCCATAGCGATCATCTCGGGGTCGAGCGGCAACAGATGCTCGACGCGAAGCTCCTGATCCACGCGGTTCTTGGCGTGGTGGTAGACAAGCTCGACACGGTCAAGCTCACCGGCACGATACGCATCGCAGATATGAGAGGAGATCATGCGGGCCTGATTGAAATCGGGCTCAGAGGAGTTGCCCTCAAAGTGCATGACAACGTTTGCGCGGTCACGGAAATACGTGGCCGGCTTACGCCCGCACGCGATGATCTCGTATTCGATGCCGTCGTTCGCCCAAGAAGCGGCGAGCTTTTCGGCCGTGCGCTCCACCGTCGTATTGAAACCGCCGGCAAGGCCGCGGTCCGAGGCAATAACGACAATCAGGCCATGCTTGACGCTCTCATGCTTCTGCAGCATGGGATCGGTGCCCGAACAGGAGGCGTCGCCGGCGACCGTCAACATGACGTCGGTCAGCGCCTCCTTATAGGGCTCGGCCTGCTTGGAGCGATCGAGGGCACGACGAATCTTGGCCGTAGAGACCATCTCCATCGTGCGCGTGATCTGCTTGGTCGTGGTAACCGAGGAGATTCGCTTCTTAATGTCGCGAAGGTTGGCCATGGGGCTTAGTTCTCCTCTGATCCAGAAACATCCGAATGGTGCTTGGCCATGAACTGCTGCTTGAAGTCGCCGATGACGCGCAAGAGCTCAGCCTTGGTGTCATCATCGATCTTCTTGGCGCGAACCTTGTCGAGCAGCGAACCAAAGCCATTGTCCATGTACTCGATGAGCTCGGCACGGAAGGGCAGCACGTCGGCGATCTCCAGGTCATCCAGGAAGCCCTCGTTGCCAGCGAACAGCGTAACGATCTGCTCGCCAACCTCAAACGGCTTGTAACGCGGCTGCTTCAGGAGCTCGGTCATGCGAGCACCGTGGGTCAGCTGCTTCTGAGTAGCCTCGTCGAGGTCGGAGCCGAACTGCGTAAAGCCAGCGAGCTCCTGATAGGAAGCGAGGTCCAGACGGAGGTTGCCGGCGACCTGCTTCATGGCCTTGGTCTGCGCATCGCCACCGACGCGGGACACGGAGATACCCACGTCGACTGCCGGGCGCTGACCCTGGAAGAAGAGCTCGGACTGCAGGTAGATCTGACCATCGGTAATGGAAATGACGTTGGTCGGAATGTAGGCCGAGACGTCGCCGTCCTGGGTCTCGATGATCGGCAGTGCCGTCATGGAGCCGTAACCGTTCTTCTTGGACATCTTGACGGCACGCTCGAGCAGACGAGAGTGCAGGTAGAAGATGTCGCCAGGATAGGCCTCGCGTCCGGGCGGACGATGCAGCGTCAGCGACATCTGACGGTAGGCCACAGCCTGCTTGGACAGGTCGTCGTAGATGACGAGCACGTGGCCGCCGGGGTTGGTCTCGCTGGCGGGCTTGCCGTCCTCGCCGTTGTACATGAAGAACTCGCCAATAGCGGCACCGGCCATAGGCGCGATGTACTGCATAGGGGCGGAATCGGCAGCAGTGGCCGAAACGATGATGGTGTAGTCGAGCGCACCGTGCTGAGCGAGGGTCTCACGGATGTTGGCAACCGTGGAGGCCTTCTGGCCGATGGCGACATAGATGCAGACCATGCCCTTGCCGCGCTGGTTGAGGATAGCGTCGATGGCGATGGCGGTCTTACCGGTCTTACGGTCGCCGATGATGAGCTCACGCTGACCGCGGCCAATAGGCACCATGGAGTCGATAGCGAGCAGACCGGTCTGAACCGGCTCGCACACCGGGGTACGATCGATGACGCCGGGAGCCTTGAACTCGATGGGGCGACGGTGCGTGGCGACGATGTCGCCCAGGCCGTCGATGGGCTGGCCGAGCGGATTGACGACGCGGCCGAGCATGGCACGGCTCACGGGGATATCCATAATGCGGCCAGTGGTGCGGCACTCGTCGCCTTCCTTGATGGAGTCGACGGCACCAAACAGAACGGCGCCGACCTCGTCACGGTCAAGGTTCTGGGCAAGGCCGAAGACGGTCTCACCGGTATCGGAGCTCTTGAACTCCAGAAGCTCGCCTGCCATGGCGCTCTTGAGGCCGGAGACGCGCGCGATGCCGTCGCCTACCTCGTCGACCGTTGAAACCTCATGCGTATCGACCGTCGCGGAGAGGCTCGTGAGCTGCTCCTGCAGTTTCTTGGCGATATCCTGGGCATTGAGGGTTTCGGACATTAGGCTTCACCTCCGTACGAATTAGCAGAGTTTGCGAGGGTCTCCTGCGCGATGCGCAGCTGCGTCTTGACGGAAATGTCACGACGCTCGCCGCGGGCCTCGAGCACCAGGCCGCCCACGATAGACGGGTCGACCTGCTCGATAAGGAATACCTTGCGGCCGAAGTCCTGCTCGCATTTCTTAGTGATGGTTTGACGCAGCTCGTCGTCGAGCGGGATCGCCGTGGTGACGGTCACGCCCACTACATCCTCGTCTTCCTCGGCAACATACTTAAAGGCAGCTGCCACCTTGGGAAGAAGGTCGAGCTGGTCGCGCTTGGACATGGTGTCGAGCACGGCGATGATCTCGGGGCTGGCAGAAGCCAAGCGCTCGACCATCTCGAGGTCCTCGAACACATGGTTCTCGGCCTTGGCGGCTTCCAAAAGGGAACGCGCGTAGGTCTCGAGCACCTTGTCCTGATAGCGGCTAGTCGGCATTCAGGCTACCTGCTTCCTGGATGTAGCGCTCGATGAGCTTCTTCTGCTCGGCATCGTCCTCGAGTGCCTCGCCCACGATCTTGGTGGCGACGGCAACGGACAGGTCGGCGATGGAGCTCGCGGCACCGGCATAGATGGACTTGCGCTCGTCCTCGACGGTCGTATGGGCCTTGGCGATGATCTCCTCGGCCTCCTTGTGAGCAGCCTCGATGATACGGGCACGCTCGGACTCGGCGTCCTTACGGGCCTCGAGAACGATGTCGGCAGCCTGACGACGGGCGTCGGTGACGATCGAGTCGGACTCAGCGCGCTTGGCGATAGCCTCCTGCTTGGTCTTCTCGGCCTCGTCGAGGCTCTCCTCGATCTTCTTGCCGCGCTCCTCCATGGTTTTCATGATGCCCGGCAGGGCGACCTTGGCCAGCACGATCCAGATAATCAGGAAGGCGATAAGCGCCGGGATGAACTCCGCCATCTTAGGGATGAGGATGTCCGCACCGGCGGCGCCGTCCTCGGCGAACGCGGAAACCGGCATGAGCAGCGCGGCCGCGGACGCGGAGAGTGCGATCGCGCTCTTCTGGGATGAAAGATTCATACTTGACGCTCCGTGCTATTTAACGATCAGCGCGACAACGAAGCCGATCAGAGCCAGAGCCTCGCCGAAAGCGGAGCCCATGATGAAGACGGTGAACACGCGGCCCTGGACCTCAGGCTGACGGGCCATAGCACCCGTAGCACCCAGAGCAGACAGGCCGATAGCAAGACCAGCGCCGATAACACCGAGACCGTAACCGATAACTCCCACGATTCCTCCTTTGTCGTGCGTGTCTTATTTCACGCAGGATAACCTTTTTATAACTGCCGGGCTCCATGGGTACGGGCACCGGCGGTTTAACGAATTGCCTTACCTTTAAGGCACGAACGGAAGACTACTCCTCCTCCGCGACCTCCTCTGCCTCGGAGACATACACGGCGGTAAGGACCGTGAAGACGTAAGCCTGGATGGCGCCGACCACAAGCTCGATCGCATAGATCAGGATGAGGATGGCAAGCCAGGCCAGCGAAGGCAGGGCGCCGACGGCGTGGGCTGCGGAAACCTGCTGAAGCAGCGGCTGCATGAACATGCTCGCCATGATGGCGAACGAGCCCATGACCACGTGTCCTGCGAACATGTTGCAGAACAGACGGACGGCGAGCGTGATGAGGCGCAGGAAGGTCGAGAAAAGCTCGACGACCCACACGAGCACGTTCATCGGGAAGCTCACGCCCTGCGGGGCGAGGCTCTTGATGTAGCCGATCACGCCGTGAGCCTTGCATCCGTAGTAGATGAAGTACACGAAGGCGAAAATGGCGAGTGCGGCGGTGGAGCCGATTGCGCCGGTGCCGGGCTTCATTCCCGGGATCAGGCCGATCATGTTATTGATCAGGATGAACAGGAAAAGCGAGCACAGGAACGGGAAGTGCTTCTTCCAGTTCTCACCCACGACACCCTTGCCGATATCGTTCTCGACGTACTCGATGATGTACTCGAAACCGTTGACGAAGAAGCCCTTGGGAACCAGGGTCTGCTTCTTCTTGAACACGGCCAGGACGATCAGGAGCACGATCGTGGAGACGATCAGCCAAAACGAGTACTGCGTGATGCCGCAGCTCAGATCGCCCACGACAGGGGTGGAGCTGAACTCGCTGACCAGATGATTAATCTCATCAGGCAGCTTTTCAAAAATTTCCACGACTTACCTTTCGACCTCATGAGGATCTCGCAGCGCCTTGGCGACGCGAACCGCGCAGGCGGCCATAAAGGCCACGAAGCCGATCGCCTCGCCCAGGAGGAACATGCGAAATGCCTCTCCGAACAACACAAACACAACCAAGGTAAAGACAAGCAACGCGATTGCCGAGACCGCGAGACTCACCATACCCTTGAGCATGTCCGCATTCTGCTTATCGTCAAGAACCGGCTTGAGCGTAAAGACAAAGGGAAGGAAGGCAATCGCGCCCGCGATGGCACCTGCAACGATAGCGAGCAGATCGGCTATCTGAAACACTGGCGTCCTCACTTTCCTTTTTTATCGCCTCACAGGACAGTTCCCGCCAAATATTGGTGACTATTGTACGAGCCAATCGCTAAAGTACAACCGAAAAAGCATCGGTTAATACGCACCTGTTCGTTTTCTTAAGACCTTCTTTATGCCGCAGGTACGGTAATACGTTTTTCTCGAACCCTGCAGGGCAAAACGTCCGTTAACAGGAGTGCGCGCGGTCGCCTTTTGTTCGACCGCGCGCACCGTTTCTTCGTATTTGCAGCCGCGGCCGTCTTAGCCCAGCGACTAGAGCGTGCCGAAGATGCGGTCGCCGGCGTCGCCGAGGCCGGGAACGATGTAGGCGGCCTCGTTGAGATGGTCGTCGATGGCGCACGTATAAATATGTACGTCGGGGTCCTTTTCGGTCAGTGACTTGAGGCCCTCGGGCGCGGCGACGATGCACAGCATGCGGATATCCTTGACACCGCGCTCGCGCAGGTAGCTGATGGCCATCTCGGCCGAACCGCCCGTGGCGAGCATGGGGTCGACGACCAGGCAGATGCGCTGGTCGATATCCTTGGGCATCTTGCAGTAATACTCGTGCGGCTCGTGGGTGACCTCGTCGCGCTCCATGCCGATGTGGCCCACGCGAGCGGAGGGCACCAGGTCGAGGATACCGTCGACCATGCCAAGGCCCGCACGCAGGATGGGCACGATGGCGAGTTTCTTGCCGGCAAGCTGTTTGAACGTGGCGGTAGTGATGGGGGTCTCGACCTCGACGTCTTCCATAGGCAGGTCGCGCATGGCCTCGTAGCCGTCAAAAAGCGCGAGTTCGCGCACGAGCTGACGGAACTGGTTGGTGCCGGTGTTTTTGTCGCGCAGGATCGACAGCTTGTGCTGGACGAGCGGATGATCGACAAGCGTCACACGGGACGCATCGTAGGTGACGGTCATGGGTTGATTGCCCCTTTCGTTGCAGCCGCAAAACGGCCTTGCTGACAAGGCGCATGGCGATGTTGTTGCCGCGCGCCGTGCATAAGTTTAACGGTTTGTTGTATCGAGCAGCTCGTCGCAACCCTACTGAGCGGTGTTGAGCGAACGCTTGACGGCATCACGCCAACCAGCGAGATTGCTCTCACGGCGCTCGGCGGACATATGGGGAAGGAAGGTCTTAACGATCTGAGCGTTTTGCTCCAGCTCCTCCAGGTCCTCCCAATAGCCGACGGCAAGGCCCGCCAAGTACGCGGCACCGATCGCCGTGGTCTCCACCGTCTCGCACTGCAGCACGGGGATATCCAGCAGATCGGCCTGGAATTGCATGATGAACTCGTTGCGCGAGGCACCGCCATCGACGGACAGGCGCTCAATCGAAAGTCCCACGTCCTGCTCCATGGCGCGCAGCACGTCGTAGCTCTGATATGCCATGGATTCGCAGGCGGCACGTACGATGGTCGCACGGCTCGAGGCGCCGGTCAGACCGCACACGATACCGCGGGCATGCGGGTCCCACCAGGGAGCGCCCAGGCCAGCGAAGGCGGGGACGAAGTAGCAGCCCTCGTTGTCGTTGATCGAAGCGGCGAGTTGCGCGGACTCGCTCACACTCGAGATGATGCCCATGTTGTTGCGCAGCCAGTTCATGGTGGAACCGGCAGCAAAGATGGAGCCCTCGAGTGCATAGCTGATCTTGCCGTCCGCGGCGATACCGATCGTGGAGACCAGACCGTTCTTGGATTCGACGACCTCGTCGCCGGTGTTCATGAGCATAAAGCAACCCGTGCCATAGGTGTTTTTGGTCTGGCCGGGATGGAAGCAGCAGTGGCCGAACAGCGACGCCTGCTGGTCGCCCGCCACGCCCATGATGGGCGGCATGTTGGTCATGATGTCGCTCGCGACGCGGCCGTAGTCGCCCGAGCTCCAACGAACCTCGGGCATCATGGAACGTGGAACGTCAAAGAGCGCCAGCAGGTCGTCGTCCCAATCGAGCGTATGGATATTAAAGAGCGCCGTGCGGCTGGCATTGGTGTAGTCGGTGGCAAAGACCTGACTGCCGGTGAGGTTGTAGATGAGCCAGGTATCGATGGTGCCGAACATGAGGTCGCCCGCCGCCGCGCTCTCGCGTGCGCCGTCGACGTTGTCGAGAATCCACTGCACCTTGGAAGCCGAGAAATACGGATCGAGCGTGAGTCCCGTGCGGGAGCGCACCAGCTCCTCGCAACCCTGTTCAACCAACGCGTCGATCGCCGGCGCGGTACGGCGGCACTGCCATACGATGGCGTTATAGATCGGCTGACCGCTCACGCGGTCCCAGACCACCGTGGTCTCGCGCTGGTTGGAGATGCCGATGGCGGCAATGCGGTCGGAGTGGATACCGCTCTTAAACTGGACTTCCATCATGACCGCGATCTGGCTGGCAAGGACCGTCATGGGGTCTTGCTCCACCCAGCCGGGACGCGGAAAGCTGGTTTTGACGCTGCGACGTGCCTGCGCGACGATGCATCCGTACTCGTCGACGATGGTCGCAAGTACCGAAGTGGTGCCGCAGTCGAGCGCCATGATGTAGGAACCGCCAAAGTTAAACGAGGCATCTTCCATGCCCAGGCTGCCCAGATTCAACGACATCGCTTACACCTTTCTATTGCATCGGGTCGGACAGGACCCGTTCGATCTCTGATGCGGGAAGTGCGCCTTGGCGCAGGATCTGGAGCCCGCCGTGCTGGAACGATACGATGGTCGAGGCATCGCGACACGGGGTCTCACCGGCGTCGACGGCCACATCGACCCCCTCCAGGATGCGCTCCTCCACCGTGGCAAAACTTGCCGGCGCGGGCGCTCCATGCGTGTTGGCGCTGGTGCAGGCAAGAGGGCTGCCGCAGGCGCGGATGAGCGCTTGCACCACGGGCGAGGCCGAAGCGCGCAGGGCCACGGTGTCGTCGGCAGCACGCATAAAGG
Organism: uncultured Collinsella sp.; assembly: GCA_900541715.1. Taxonomy (GTDB): domain Bacteria; phylum Actinomycetota; class Coriobacteriia; order Coriobacteriales; family Coriobacteriaceae; genus Collinsella. Next base: position 47,745 of record UQLI01000010.1, on the reverse strand, counting down.
TCGGCACGCAGGGAGCCGCCTTGACCACGATAGTCAGGGCTCCCGGCCAGCATCGTCGCGCAAGTACGCGGGCATCTTCCGGGATATCCACGCCATAGCGGTCGAGTGCTTCGGCATTATCAACCAGCCAGGCGACCGTTTGGGTGAGCTTGCGCTGCTTGAGGGTAAAGATGCGGCGGTAGCCGGTACCGAGCGCAGGGACCGCGGCGCCATTGACGACAGCCTGCGGATCGCGCGGCCACGATGGGAATTCGCTTGTATCTTGGGGCACGGCGTCCGAGAAGGCGTTGACTGCCACGGCGACACCGTAGACGGTCTCGGTCGGGATCAAGGCCAGGCCGCCGCGGCCGAGCACCTCGGCCGTGCGCTCGACGGCGAGCCGATGCGGCTCGCGCGTTCCCTCGTATACCCGATAGACCGTCTGCATGTGTATGCCAGCCCCTTACGCTCTGGTGAAAGTTTGTTTACTGAGGGGCATTCTCGCACGAAACGTTCAACCTATTTGGCCAGAGTGCATGTTGGTTTGGTGAGCGGCTCTAGTAGTCGGTGAAAGTGAGGGGGTTATTGGAAGGCTACAGACTTCTTTGGTCTTCCGGCGTGACGTTCTTGGGCGGCGTAGCGCTCGATGCTGTCTATCGTTATCATCCGACGGCCATCGACGAGTTCAACATCGAGCTTTCCGGCTTTGACCAGCGCGGTAATCCGCGGAGCGGAGACTTTGAGGTCCAGCGCCGCGTCTTTAAATGTTCGGCACGCCGCTTCCCGAGCGTCCTCGTAGTCGATTTCGACTGAAAGGGCCACGACCTCGGCCGAACGTTCGTACCCTGCCGGAGTCAAACCGTTGTTGAGGTCGTCGGCCAAAAACGCCATCAGCGCCTCGGTGGCATGGGCAATCGCTTCTTCGCGCGTATCGCCATCGGCAAAAGCGCCGGGAATCTGCGGGAAGCTGGCGCAGTACCCGTCGTCTTCTTTTATGAGAACGCAGTCATAGGTAAATCGCTGCCTCATTTTGCCTCCAACTACCATCCAGCTTGGCGACGAATACTTGCCCACGTGCCCTTCTTTGGTCGATCACCACCAGAGCCGTTCACGGTGACAACACGGTCGCCAGAAACATACTTAGCATGACTACCGACTTGCGCGACCTTCACGAATCCATCGTGCTTGAGTAGGGCAATGATTTCCCGAAAGGTAGGAGGTTGCATGGGCCGACCTCTTTCAGCCGTCCTAATTATAAACTAGTTTATAATTTTTGCTAACCAGTTAATAGATATTACTGGCGCTGTTTGGGCTCGGTGACGATGGCTCGGACGATGCGGGGGCGATCGGTGAGGTCGCGGACGATGCGCACGTCCGAGAGACCCGCCTGGCGGCAGAGCTCGGCGGCGGCGTCGAGGGCACCCTCGTAGAGCTCGCAGGCAAACAGGCCGCCGGCGCGCAGCATGTAAGGCGCCGCATTGAGCAGGCGGCGGAAGATGTCCAGGCCGTCGGCACCGCCCTCGAGCGCCAAGTCGGGCTCAAAGTCCTTGACCTCGTGCGGCAGCGAGCGCATGACGCCGGTCGGGATGTAGGGCGGGTTGGAAACGAGCACGTCGAAGGTGCCCCACTCTTCGCGGGGAATGGAGCTCACCAGGTTGGTGAGACTAAAGGCAACCTCATCTGCCGTGAGGCCGAGCGCGTCGCGGTTTTTGGTGGCCAGATCGATGGCGCGCGGCTCGATATCGGTGGCGGTGCAGGTAACGTGGCCGCGGCGCTCCCAGGCAAGGGAGAGCGAGATGCAACCCGTGCCGCAGCCGACCTCGAGAACGCGGGCGATACGGGGCTCGGCTGGGGCAGGCGCAGCGGCATCCTGAGCCGAAGCCGTCTCCTGGCCGGCACCCTCGATGGCGATGCCGTATTCGTCGAGCTCGGGCTCGGCGGCTTCCGCGGCTTCGGCTTCTGCTGCCTGCGCGGCGGCTTCCTCGGCCTCGCGGTCGGCCAGCTCCTCGGCATAGGCGCGGCTGCCCAATACGTCGCCGCCTAGCGCCGCCTCATCGGCAGCCGTCAGGTTAGCGGCACGGCGCTCGGCGGCCGCGCGTTCGTCTGCCAGCGCGGCCTCGGCCTTGCGTGCCTCCTCGACCTCATCGTTCCAAGGCAGCTCCACGCGCTGACGGGCAGCAGCCTCGGGGCTCAGCACCTCGGCATCCAGATAATTGAGGACTTCCTCGACGAGCATCTCGGTCTCGGGGCGCGGAATGAGCACGCCGGGGGCGCACGCGACGTCGATCATGCGAAACTGCGTGCTGCCGGTGATGTACTGCAGCGGTTCACCTTTAGCGCGACGAACAACGGCCGCGTGCATGGTCTCGAGCTGAGCCGCGTTAAGCGTCTCGTCCATGCGCATATATAAGTCGATGCGTGCCAAACCCGTGGCAGCGCAGAGCAGCCACTCGGCAGAAAGACGGGGGTGCTCCTCGCCGCGCTCGGCCAGGTACTCCTTGGTCCACTCGAGACAACGCTTGATGGTCCAAATCTCGTTTGCCATGGGGCCCTCCCCTCTTAAGCGCCGGACGGCGCGCGAATGTCGGAGCAGATTGTACGCGAGGCCAGCGCTTGGCAAGGGACGATTGAAGGCGATTATCGAGAATCAGCCCAGATTTTTGCTTGGAACCTGCCTGAAGTGCTCATTCGTCGACGTCAAAATCTGCATTCGTCAAGCTTTTGGCAAGGTTGACCCAAAACTGACCAATATCTAACCAAGAACTTGCCAAATCACTTGACGCGCGACGCATCAAAAATCGCCCCGCGACTTCTTGAACGATTTTTCGAGTAATATTTTCAATAGCAGATGAAGGCTGTTAATTACTTTAAGCAGGTAGGCAGCTTAATTTCTAACAAAGCAGATTAAATAAACTTGAAAAGTAATTTACCCAACCTAGTCATTTAAGAACGTCCCCAATGACCACCGCATCCGGAGCAAGGCAACGCCGCAGACAGAGGACGGACAGCGAAAACGCCCCTAAGCGAGCAAGGTGACGTGAAAGAGGAGGGAAGCGTACTTTGGTACGCGACCGACGATTGAACGTCAGATTGCCGCTTAGGGGCGTTTGCAGCGTCGAGCCGTTACGGCGTTTGGTAAAACGCCGTAACTTAAACTGCTTGTGCCAGCTTCTCGGCTCGCTCGGCGGCGGCGAGCGCCTCGATGACGGTGCCGAGCTGATCGCCCAGAAGGACGCCGTTGTAGGTGGAGTTGAAACCGATGCGGTGATCGGTCACGCGGTCCTGGGGCTGGTTGTAGGTACGGATCTTCTCGGAACGGTTGCCGTGGCCGATCTGGCTCTGGCGCTCGGCACCGAGCTCGGCCTGCTGCTTCTCGAGTTCCATCTCGTACAGACGGGCGCGCAGCATCTGCATGCAGACCTCGCGGTTCTGGATCTGGGAACGCTGCTCCTGCGACTGCACCACGGTATTGGTGGGCAGGTGGGTGATGCGCACGGCGGAGTAGGTGGTGTTAACGCACTGACCGCCAGGGCCGGAGGCACAGTAGGTATCGATGCGCAGGTCGGACTGGTTGATCTGAACGTCAATCTCCTCGGCCTCGGGAAGCACGGCGACGGTTGCCGTGGAGGTCTGGATGCGACCCTGGGACTCGGTCTTGGGGACGCGCTGGACGCGATGCACGCCGGACTCGTACTTCATGACGGAGTAGACGCGGTCGCCCTCGACCTTGAACTCGATGGACTTAAAGCCGCCGGCCTCGCTGGGGCTGGAGTCGAGCACGGTGGTCTTCCAGCCGCGCGACTCGCAGAAGCGCTGGTACATCTTGTACAGGTCGCCGGCGAAGATGGCCGCCTCGTCGCCACCGGCGGCGGAGCGAATCTCGACGATGGTGTTCTTGTCATCGTTGGGGTCGCTCGGGATGAGCATGTACTTAATGTCTTCCTCGAGCTGGGGAAGCTTGGCCTCGTTTTCGGAGATGTCCATCTGGAGCATCTCTTTCTCATCGGCATCGGTGGTATCGTGGAGCATTTCCTTGGCGGCCTCGATGTCATCGAGCGCGCCGATGTACTCACGCGAGGCGGCGATGAGGTCGGACTGGTGCGCGTACTCCTTGTTGAGACGCGTGAACTCCTTAATATCGGAGGCGACGGCCGGGTCGGAGAGCTTCTTCTCGAGCTCCTCGTAGGCCTTGATGATCTTTTCGAGCTTGTCGCGCATGGCGGGACTCCTTTATATGCGTGAAGGTGAAAATCGGCAGAGTTGATGGGGCGCGCGGCGCCACTGCGGGGGTAAGCCCGGCTAGAACATGTCGATCTTCAGATACATGCGCATCCCTTCGCGTATGGGGTACATAGTTGCGGTCTAACCCATACATGATAGCGTGCGCAGGCAAACCTGCATATAACCCGCACGGATTGGTGCAAACAAACCTGACCCCATTGCACCAAGAGCTTGCTTTTTGGCTAGAGCGTTTGGAGTAGAGCGACGAGGAAGCGGATGCCCTGGAGGTAGGCGCGGCGGGTGATGCGCTCGTTGGTGCCGTGGACGCCGCGATCACACTCGTCGTCATCAGCCACAAAGGCCGAGAAGCGAATGCACCCAGGGCAAATGTGCTGGTAGTTGGCAGCGTCGGTCGCACCGATCACGGTCGAGGGCACAATTGCCACTGGCTCGAATGATCCATTTTCCTCCGTCCCCTTTGGATCACGGAAATAGCGGGCGGCGATGGAGCGAACCGCCTCGAGGCCGGGACCACCGATGCGCGGGGACGGCGAGGGTTCGGAGCTGCCGGGGCCTAGCTCCACTTCGACACGACCGGCAAGGTCCGCCCCGGCAACCGCCTCACGGCAGCGCGCCACAACGTCGGCCACGCTCGTGCCCTCGAGCATGCGGAAGTTGATGTTGGCCCACATATCCTGCGGCATTACGTTGGCGCCGGTGCTGCCACCCTCGATCTGCGTGGGTGCGCAGGTGGTCGTCACCAGCGGATAGAGCTTCTTGCTGGCGAGGCAATCGCGGACAATGGCGCCCCCGTTGGCGGCAATTTCATCCGCCGTGTAGAGCCCCAGCTCGACGAGCTGGGCGGCAAGCAAGTCGGTCACGCGCGTCGGCCACTCGATATCGCAGATTGCGGTGATGGCACGGCTGAGCACCTCGAGCGACGTGCCGCCGTAGGGGTTAGAAGAATGTCCACCCTCACTCTTCGTCTTGAGCACGATATCGGCATAGCCCTTCTCCGCGAGGTCGGCGTGCATGAGCCAACCCTCGCCCGCGCTGTACTCGGCATCCGAAACGATGCGGTAGTCGCCCTCGTCGATCAGGAACTCGAGCTCAACACCGCGCTCCTCGAGCGCTCGGCCGATGGCGCCTGCGCCGTACTGCGTCGTCTCCTCGTCCTGGCCAAAAGCCAGCAGCAGCGTGCGCTCATGCTCCCAACCGTGCGCGAGCGCATACTCGACAGCCTCGAGAATGCCTGCGACCTGGTCCTTCATGTCGATCGCTCCACGGCCCCAGATGTAGGTGTCGTCCACGTGCCCGCTAAAGGGGTCGTGCGTCCAGTCGGCCTCGGTACCCGGCACCACGGGAACCACATCCATGTGGCCCATGAGCATAACGGGCTTAAGAGCCAGATCGCTGCCGGCAAGCGTCACCAACAGCGAGTGATCGATAAGCTCGACCTCGCCCGCCGCAAATACATGCGGCCAGGCCTGCTGCATATAGGCGCGCAGGTCGTCGAAGGGCCGCCAGTCCACCGCCTCGGCATCCATGCTCGAGATAGTCGGAAACGACAGCACGCGGCCCAAGCGCTCGCACGCGCCTGCCTCGTCTATATCGGCAAAATCGTCCTCATGCGCAAAGAAGCGCCAAACCTCGGCCATGACATCCTTTCGATTGTGGCGACAAAGGCCGCCCCACGGGAGCGGCCCTGCAACGCAAGAGTTTGCGGTCGGTTATTTGTCCTCCAGATAACGAGAGAGGAACTCGCGCGTGCGCTGGTGCTTGGGGCTGCCGAAGAGCTCGGCCGGCGCGGCGTCCTCGAGCACCACGCCCTTGTCCATAAAGACCACGCGGTCGGACACGGTTCGGGCAAAGGCCATCTCGTGCGTGACGACGACCATGGTCATGCCGTCGGCCGCAAGCTTGCGCATGACCTCGAGCACCTCTCCCACGATCTCGGGGTCGAGTGCGGAGGTCGGCTCGTCGAACAGCATGATCTGCGGATTCATGCACAGGGCGCGCGCGATGGCCACGCGCTGCTTTTGGCCACCGGATAGGCGGCCCACGGCGGCGTGCGCGAACTTTTCGAGCCCCACGCTCGTCAGATGCTCCATCGCGACCTTCTCGGCCTCGGCCTTGCTCATCTTTTTGAGCGTGACGGGCGCGAGCGTGCAGTTGTCGAGCACATCCATGTTGTTGAACAGGTTAAAGCCCTGGAACACCATGCCGATGTCCTCACGCAGCTTGTTAATGTTGCAGCGCTCGGCCGTAAGGTCCTGGCCGTGAAACCAGATATGGCCCGCGTCCGGAGTCTCGAGCAGGTTGAGGCAGCGCAGGAAGGTCGACTTGCCCGAGCCCGAGGCGCCGATAATGGTAACGACCTCGCCGGGGTTAACGGACAGGTCGATGCCCTTAAGCACCTCGAGCGAGCCAAAGCTCTTGCGCAGGCCCTCGACGCGGATAAGCGGCTCATTGGTCTGTGCGGCGGCCGCGGTGCCGGTAGTGGCGATATCTGCCATGATGATTCTCCTCGTCTTGAGCCTAGTTGGAGCTGGGCAGCGTTGCCGGGGCCTCGGCGCCGAGCTTTTTGCCAAAGGCCTCGAGCAGGCGGCTCGCCACGAGCGTCAGGATCAGGTAGACCACGAGCGCCACGCAGTAGACCTCCATCTGGCGGTAGTACACGCCGGCGACGGTGGTGGTGGCGTACATGAGGTCGAACACGCCGATGACCGAAAGCACCGACGAATCCTTGATGTTGATGATGAGCTCGTTGGTGAGTGCGGGGATCGCGTTTTTAATACCCTGGGGGAACACGACCTTGCGCATGGCCTGCCACTGCGACAGACCCAGCGAGCGCGCCGCCTCGGCCTGGCCGGGATCGATGGACTCGATGCCGCCGCGCAGGACCTCCATCATGTAGGCGGTGGAGTTGAGCGAGATGGTGACGAGACCGGCGGTGAAGGTACTCCAAATCTGGTTGGCCTGGGCGGTCTCGAAGCCCATGCCGCGCAAAACGGTGAAGCCCGCGTAATAGATGAGCAGGCCCTGGACCATCATGGGCGTGCCGCGCACGATGGTAGAGTAGACGGTCGCAAAGCCGCGGCCGATGCTCTTAAAGAAGCGCACCAGATCGTTATCCACGCGGTCGAACGTCTGAATACGCAGGAACACAAAGAGCAGCGCCAGGAAAAAGGCGATGACGGTACCGAAGGTCGCAAGTGCGATGGTGATCTCGATGCCGCGGATAAAGAAGTCGCCGCTCTTGTAGGTCATGTAGACCAGGCTCGACAAAAAGTCGCTGGGGTTGGAATCCGAGACAACGCTCACCTGCACCAGGTCGATAAATGACATGACGCAGCGGTCGATAAAGAAGATCGCCGCGATGGCGACCACGACGTAGCTGCCTAAGCGTGCGCCACGACGGAAGCGCTCGGATGCGAACGGCGACGCCTCGCGATAGTCGTTCCAGTGCATGAGCTTGGCGACCAGCGCCGCCGCCGACACGACGAGCCAGGCCCAAAGGATTGCCCAGAGGCAGTCTTGGAACACGCCCGTAGGCGCCAAGAAGCTCAGTGGCGTGGGGTTGCGCTGACTAAACGCCAGGCCGAGCGCCGCGATAACGCTCGTGCCCAGGTACACGTAACGGTGGTCGGCCTTGATAAAGGAGGCCAGACGATTGATGGTTTTCATGCTGCCTCCCTATGCCGGCTGACGGTCGAGGCACGCGTCCCACATTTGGTCGCGTTCCTCTTGGCTAATGCCCTTGAGTGTCTTGTCGATGAGTTTAAGCAGCTTGTCCGAGCCCTTGCGGCAGCCGACGTTTGCCGCGACCTCCTGCTTAAAGCCCTCGCCCTCGGCAAAATGGATGGGGACGATACCGGGATTTTGGGCCATATAGCCCTTCTCGTTCTCGGTGTTGTAGGTCACGGCATCGCACGTGCCCTGCAGCAGGTTCGAGAACACCGTGGGAACCGAATCGACCGGGTTCTTGTGGACGACGCCCGGGATCTCGTCGATGACGGTATCGAGCATGGTGTCCTTTTGGCCGAGCACCGTGGCACCGCTAAAGTCGCTAAGCTTGGTGGCGTTTTGGTAGGGGGAACCCTCTTTTACGAACAGGCCAAAGTAGCCAATGAAGTACGGGTCGGAAAAGCCGACCGACTCCTCGCGCTCGGGCGTGGCGCTCATACCGGCGATGATGAGGTCGATCTGGCCGTTGTTGAGCGAATCGATAAGGCCCGAGAAGCTCTGCTTGACGGCAACGGGCTCGCCACCGAGGGCCTTGCAGACGATCTTGGCGATCTGCACGTCGTAGCCATCGGCATAGGCGCCCTGCACGTTGTCGATGGGGATGGTGTACTCACTGGCTTCGGAAACCTGCCAGTTGTACGGGGCGTAGGCCGCCTCCATGCCAATGCGGATCTTGTCCTTGCCGATCACGGAATCGGACAGGTCGTCGCGACCGCCGCCCGTCGTGGGCTGAACCACCTTGAGCGTGGACGGGCGCTGACAGCCGGCGAGCGCGCCGGCGACGACGGAAGCGCTCGCAGCGAGAGCGCTACCCAAAAAGATGCGACGGCTGCATACCGGCTGTGGATGCGCGTCGCGTTGATGGGGAGAATGCATAATCTGCCTTCCCTGTTGAATCGTATGCTGACGACTTAACAGGATATACGCCAGCAACTAGCAGCGCAGCACAAGCTCGAAAAATTAATAGACACGCGGTAGTCATTGGGGACGCCGATGTTTTGGCAATGCCGGCGAGCGACGTCCAGAGCGAACAAGTGGCATGAAAAAGGCAAGGCATGACCAGAAGGTCTATGCCTTGCCTTTTGAATGACAACTTGTCGCTCTGGACGACGCGCAGCATCGACCGAGCGGCGGAACCTCTAGAGCAAGGTAACGCTAAAACTGCGCTTGTCCGTCTCGCCCGGGGCCAGGGTGATGGTGTTGACCTTGTGCTCAAAGACATCGTCCTCGGTGTCCATGGTGGTGTGACCGGTCCAGGGCTCGAGCGCCACAAACGGAGCGTCGTTGGCGGCAGACCACACGCCAATGTACTTAAAGCCCTCAAAGTCGATCTTGACGCCGTGACCCGACTTGCGGCCGCGCAGCGTGAGCGTGGAGCCCGGGGTATCGGTGAACATGATGGCGTCGTTATCGAAGCTGCGGTGCGTGATGGGCAGCACGTCCGAGTTATCGGGAGCCTTGTAGCTGCCCTCGAACGTCATAAGACCGTCGGGCGTGATGATGGGAGCCTCGTTGGTCCAAGCCTCAGTAAACGCCAGCTCGTAATCCTCGAACGCCTCGTCCTCGGCACCGGGAGCAGGTACGTTAAATGCGGGGTGGCCGCCCACCGAGAACGGCAGGTCCACGTCGCCGGTATTGGTGACGGCAAAGGTCTGGGTAAGTGTGGCGTCACCAGTCAGGGCATAGGTCATGTTGAGCTTAAAGTGGAACGGAAAGGCCTTGAGCGACTCGAGCGTGTCGGTGATCTCGTACGTTACCGAGGAGCCGTCCTCCGAAACCTCGACCAGCTTGTGCTCGACGATGCGCGCGAGGCCGTGGCGCGGCATCTCGCAGGTGCCAGCCGCAGACGTCGCCGTGTTGTTGCGCAGCGAGCCCACAATGGGGAACAGGATGGGCGCATGCTTGCCCCAAAAGGCGGGGTCGCCCTGCCACAGATACTCGTTGCCGTTGAGGGCAAGGCTCGTGAGCTGGGCGCCCATGGAATCGATGGCCGCGGTGAGGCTGCCGCGCTTGATGGTAGTGACGGTAGACATGCTACTTCCTCCAAAAGTAAACAATAGTGTCGAGGGCTATTGTCCCACTCTTGGCGGCGGGGTTGAGCGACAGGCGCAGTTATTGAGCAATAGCGTAAAGGTCAAACCCGCCCTGCGGAGTGCTATCGACCGTATCGGGCGCCTGCGAGTTAAAGCTCACGGGAACCATGCGCTTTGAGGCGCGGAAGCGCGTGCCGTCGGTGGCGACGGGCGGTTCGTCGACGGTGAGCTCGTAGTCGCCGGGCTTGAGCTCGATGCCGTCACCAGCGGAATTGACGTATTGATACTCGTCAATCGTCTGCCCTTTGAGCGTACGCCCCACGATGTGGATGAGCATTTGGCTGTCGCCACGCGCGGTGTCCCACATCGCGCCGTCCTTGACCTCGACCGACACATGTACCGAGCGCGTGCGGCTGAGCGATTGCTCGACAGACATCTCGACCTTGGCGGCGTCTTGACGCTGCTGCTCGACATGGCTCCAAACGCTACCGATTGCCGAGCAGGCGATAACGCCGGCCATGAAGGCGATGAGGATGGGGCCGAGCGGAGAACGGCGGCCCGCGTCTTCCTCACGAGCCAGGTCGGGGCGATGTGTGGGCGCAGGCGCCTGGGCGCCTTGCGCGGGCACGTCGAGAATGCTGAAGGATGCCGTGCTGTCGGGGTCGATGGTGTGACGCGGCTGCGGGATCTTTGCCGGCGAGATGGACATGTCCGCCGGCTCACCGAGTGTGGCCGTGGCATCGGCCTTAGCTTCATCGGCCTCGGCTTGGGCCCAAGCCTGCTCAAAGGTCAGGGACTCGGCGGCATCGGAGGCGGCATCAGGCTCGACAGCGGCATCGTTGCCGGTCTCGTCCTCGTCACTCGACACGTCACGCGACGCGGGCTCGTCCCACTCCTCGTCCGGAGCCTCGCCCTCGCTATACCACCATTCAAAGTTATCGATATCCATACGGGGCGCCCCTTAGGCCTCGCAAATAAACACTCGCTAGTTTTATACCCCCAGACGACACCGAAGCTCACCCGCGCCGGACACAAAAACCGTCACAACATTCGACGCTTTTCCTCGATTTCGAGATTTTCGCCGATTGTTGTGACGGTTTGGGCGACTGGCCGGCAGCGCAATGCGACAAAGGGACTGTCTCTTTGTCACATTCTGTTAGAGTTGCAGGGATTGAATCCCGCTTATTAATGCGACATTGGAGTGACAGCCTTGACCGCCGCAACCACGCCTAAAAGCAAGTCAACCGCCGCCGCGCTTTCACCTGCGCGCACCAATCTTTGCCTGGCGCTGCTCGTGTTGTTAGGTTTTTCGCTCGGCTGCTCGGAGTTCGTGGTCATCGGCATCGAGAGCGACCTGGCGACGGAGCTCGGCATATCGCTTGCCACCGCAGGCCAGCTCATCAGCGTGTTTGCGCTTGTCTACGCCATCGCCACGCCGGTGCTTGCGCTCAGCACGGGACGTTTTCGCCGCTACCAGCTGCTCGTGTGCTACAGCATCGTCTTTGTGCTCGGCAACCTGGTCATGGCGTTGGCGCCCAACTTCCAGGTGCTGTTTATCTCGCGCATCATCCTGGGCTCCGTCTCTGGCGCACTGCTCGCTGTGGGTGTGACGTACATCCCCGAGCTGCTGTCCCCGCAGCAAACTTCGTTTGCCATCTCGGTGGTATATGGTGCGTTTTCCGTGGCAATGGTCTTTGTCACTTCGATCGGCAAGTTTGTGGCCGACACGCTCGATTGGCACGTGGCCATGTACGGCACGCTGACCTTTGCCGTTTTGATCTGCGGAGCGCTCGTGGCGTTTATGCCGCGCGCCGGGCAAACCGACGAGCCTGCCACCTTTCGCGAGCAGGCGGGTCTGCTACGCGAGCCGAGCATCATCACCGGCATGCTCATCTTTTTGTTTGGCGTGGGCTCGGTCTATGTGTTCTACGGCTACGTGACGCCTTATCTTGAGCAGGTGCTGGGCATGGGCACGGTCGAAGCCAGCACCACGCTCATGGCCTACGGCGTGTTCTGCCTGATCTCGAACATCCTGGGCGGGTGGATCGATGCGCGCTTTGGCATGAAGGCGCTGCTTGTGACGTTTGTGCTGCAGGCTGCGGCGTTACTCGGGCTGTTTGCTTTGGGCGGCACCATGCCGCTCGCGCTGGTCTTTGTCTTTAGCTTGGCGCTGCTCATGTACCTGTTCTCGGTGTCGTGCATCACACACTTTATGGATGTGGCACGCAGCCGCCACCCCAAGTCGATGGTACTCGCAAGTTCGGTTGAGCCCATGGCGTTTAACGTCGGCATCTCGTTTGGCACCGCAGTGGGCGGCGCCGTGGTAAGCGGAGTTGGCATTGCATATGTAGGCGCGGTCGGTGCCGCGTTCTCGCTTGTGGCCTGGGCGCTCACGCTGGTGACGATTAAGTTGGCTCGCTGGGAACGCAAGAGGGCGATGGCGCAGGCGTAGATGCGATACTCGAGCTCGATGATGGCGATCGAAAGGAAACCGCATATGCAACGTGTACTGTTTATCTGCTATGGAAACATCTGCCGCTCGACGATGGCCGAGTCGGTGTTTACCGAGCTCGTGCGCCGCGCTGGGCGCGAGGCGGAGTTTGTCATCGATTCCGCTGCGACCTCGACCGAGGAGATCGGCAACCCGCCACACCACGGTACCGTTGCCAAGCTGAGCGAGGTTAGGATTCCCGTCGTCGCACATCGTGCACGTCAGGTGCGTCGCGCGGAGTATGGCGACTGGGACCACATTGTCTATATGGACGACGAGAACGCCCGCGGCCTGTACCGAATTTTTGGGAAGGACCCCGATGGCAAGATCTCGCGCCTGCTCGATTGGACCGATCGCCCCGGCGACGTGGCCGATCCCTGGTACACCGGCAATTTCGACGCCACCTACCGCGATGTACTCGCCGGTTGCACCGCTATGCTCGAGCAGCTGTAGGCGCTCGGGCGGCGCGGGCACACGGGCCACGCCATCGGCATAAAACGAGCGTGGATTTTCTCCCACTTTGAGCGTTCGAGCGCGCTCTAAACGGGAGAAAATCCACGCTCGTTATCTCGGTGGGAGAAAATCCACACTCATGAATGTGACAAAGGGGCTGTCCCTTTGTCACATCCGGGACTGGCCCTAGACCGGCTTGACCTCCAGCTTTATCCCCTCGGCACAGGAGTCGCCCAAAACATCCGAAAGGGCCCAGGTCGCATATAGCGGCAAATAGAGAACCGCTCCATTGCGCTCAACGTTGCCTCTCGAGAAAACAATCCCGAGCCTTACGCCATATTCAGCCGTATCAAGCACATGGCCGAGCGCAGCGTGCGCGTGGTAATAGGAGCCCGATTTAACCTCGATCGGAACAGCCGTCCCATCCGGTCCATCGACCACAAAGTCCACTTCACCACGCTTTTTTGTCTGATAGTAGTAAAGCTGGCGATTTTGGGCAGTCAGCTGCTGGGCCACCACGTTTTCGTAAATGCCGCCCAGATTGGGCTCCTTGCTATCAAGATACGCCGCTTGGGCGACTCCAACGGGGTAGCGCGCCATCAACATGCCCGTATCCGATTGATATAGCTTGAACTGCGATGGCCGTGCCGTCTTGAGCAGGGGCGATTTTGGCTCGGTTACGATATCTGCTTTGAGAGCAACGCCGGCATCGACAAGCCATACAAAATCTCGCTGATACTTCTCGTAGTGAGCCTTGGGGTCAATGGAATTGAGCACGAAGCGCTTATTTTCGCCCTCGAGCATAATAGGGAGCTGATCGTAGATGCTCTGTACCTGAAGGGCTCGCCCGCTTGCATACTTGAAGATATCCCGCCGGTACTGTTCGTTGAGCTCTAACTGTAGCTGACGAACAGAGGCAAGGTCGCCCTGCGTGTCAAGGAAACGCTGCACGACCTCCGGCATTCCGCCGACAACGGTATAGGTCCTGAAGTTTGCCATCATCGCGTCATGAATGTAATCAGGAATGGGCCTCTCGCTGATACACGCGTCACGTATCGTTTGGCGAGCCCCCTCGCTCACCCCGGTTGCCCAGCAAAACTCCTCAAAATCGAGCGGGAACATCCTAAGCTCGTGGACATACCCCACGGGATAGGACCTGACGCCCTTGAACTGGGTCCCGAGCATTGACCCCGAAAACGCCCAGCGGCACCTCCCGTCCTCTACAAGGAACTTTGCCATCGTCATGATGTCGGGGGCCTCTTGGACCTCATCGATAAACACGAGCGTTTTGCCTGGTGCAATCGACTTTCCCGAAAGAAGCGTCACCCTGCTGATGAAATCATCGGCATTCCGCGCCTCGAGAAGAGCATCTTTTGCCTGGCGATTTTCCATGAGATTGAGCTCGATGTAGGTTGCATGGCTGGCTTTGCCAAATGCGCGAATCGAATAGCTTTTGCCGATCTGGCGAGAACCCGTGATGAATAAGGCCTTTTGCTCGGCAGACTTCAGCCAACGCTCCAGCTCTGCCGCTATTTTCCTGCGCAGCATAGGCTCTCCCCTCAGTGTCATCAAATGAAATGCAAAGTTTTATGCGCTTAATTATCGATGAAATGTAGGATTTTTAGAACCTAAAATCGGATGAAATGCAGAGATTTAGGATTATAAGCAAAAAGAAGGGGCAGCCCCGGCGAATGTGACAAAGGGACTGTCCCTTTGTCACATTGCGCTCGACTACTCGTCGACGATCTCGGCAAGCCAGACGTTCAGCGTATCGACCTCGGGGCAGCAGAACTTTGCCGTACCAGGCTCGTTGCCAGGCACGGTTCCGCCATAGCGCAGGATATCGATATAGGGAAAGCCCACATGGCAGGCCATGGCGCACATCTTGCCGCGGTCGCGGTCGAAGTCGAAGACGTCACCCGGCTTGTGCCCGTGATGGCAGCGGCATGTGCCCAGCTGGTCCACGCAGCTCACGCGGATACGCGGACGCTTGCCACGCGGCGCGCCGAGCGGCTTGCCCCCGCCCACAGGCTTGGCGCCGCCCTCGCCAGCATTACTCATGGTCGATCACATCCAGGCAGGCCTCGATGGGAAGGCCGGCCGATTTGTCCTCTTGGTCGGCATTGCGCTCGATAAGCTCAGCCACCACGCGCATGGCATCGGACGTCGCGCGCTGCAGACTCCAACCGCTCATCACGCGACCCATCAACACGGCCGAGAACGTATCGCCCGTGCCCGGGAAGTACACCGGGATCAGCTCAAACGGAATCTCAAAGTACTCCCCCGCCACATGATCGTAACCGACGACGGCACTCGCCCCATCGACCTTTGCACTCGTAATGACAACCGACTTGGTGCCCAACGCGAGCATAGCGTCCACGAGCGCGCGGGCCTCATCGGCCGTAATCTCTTCGGCGATAGGCGTATCGGTGAGCAGGCACGCCTCGGTATAGTTGGGCACCGCGTAGTCGGCGCACTCGACCAGGCTGCGCATGAGTCCGATGGTCGACTCGGGCACGCCGGCATAGAGCTTGCCGTTATCGCCCATGATGGGGTCGACGAATACCTTGGTGCCTTTTTGCGCACGGCGGTGGCAAAAGTCCGAGATGATGCGTGTCTCTTCCTCGGTCACGATAAAGCCGGTCGAGATGGCGTCGAATTCAAAGCCGAGCTCCTCCCAGATGGCGAGGCTCTGGCGCACGTACTCCGTGGTGTCGTGGATGTAGAACTTGGGGTAGTTGAGCGTGTCGGAAACGAGCGCCGTCGGCAGGTTATGGATACGGTAGCCCATGTGCGACAGCACCGGCAGCATGGCGGAGAGCGCGACCTTGCCGTAGCCGCACATATCGTTGATCAACAGCAGCTGAGTGTTCTTCATGAGAGTCCCCCCTTAGTTCGGGCGCGGCGCAGCAGCGCCACAGTGCGACTAAGTGTAGCGCAGGGGACGTTGTGAACGGGCGCTGGCGCCGCGGAGGCCACATTGTTGCGGAAAGGTTACGGGAAGGAGGAAGTTAGTCATTGGGGACGTTTTAAATGACTAGTCAAACAAGAACGTCCCCAACGACTAACCCAACGACTATCAGTGCAAAGAGTGTCCCCAAGTGCCGGCACATAAGGAACGTCCCCAAGTGCCAAAAAGGGCAACGTCGATGTTTTGGCAACGACAGCGAGCGGGTCGCATTTGAGGCAAGATGACGTGAAACGAAAGGGCGCTGACCTTCTGGTCGCGCCCTTGAAGTTGAACGTCAGATTGTCCAAATGCGGCCCGCGCAGCGTCGAGCCGTTACGCGGTTTGGTAAAACCGCGTAACCACTAGTTTGGTACCTTGACATTGATTTCTCACGCTCCTAAATTGGTTAGGCACAAAACAATTCCACTACCTAACTAAAGAAAGGAGCGAAGCTTAGATATGTGTGTTGAAGCACTCGTCCTTCCGCACGAGCCCGGCGGCGACCCGTTGCAACCGGCAGACATGCCCGAAGCGGTCAGCGCCGAAGACAAGCTCGCCAAACGCATCCTGAGCGGCCTGGGCTTTTGCGGCCATTACATGCATTTTCATGGCGGAGGCGTGTCCGGCAAGGCACCCATCATCTGCCTGCTGGCCAAGCAGCCCGGCGGCGAGATGTCGCAGCAGGAACTCGGCATGCACTTTGACCTCAAGCCGGGGTCGCTTTCCGAGATCCTGTCCAAGCTCGAGCTCAACGGCCTCATTGAACGCAGCCGTAACCCCAAGGATCGACGGCAACTCACCATTCGCCTGACCGAAACCGGCCGGGAAAACGCCCGCATCGACCAGGCGGCCCGCATCCGCTTTAGAGAACGGGCCTTTAGCGCGCTCACCCATGACGAGCGCGAGGACCTCGCCGAAATGCTCGATAAAATCCGTGTAACCTGGGAGGAACTGGATGATTAAAACCCTCATGGGCAGCATCCGCGACTATATGAAAGTCGCTGTTGCCACGCCATTGCTCGTGCTTGGCGAGGTGCTCTGCGAGATGCTGATTCCATTTATCACCGCCAACCTGATCGACGCCATCAAAGACGGCACCACCGTAGCCGAGATGCTTCCCACCGCAGGCTTTTTGGTGCTCATCGCGCTGACGTCGCTTGCTTTTGGCGCCGCTGCCGGCGTCACCTGCAGCCATGCGAGCTGCGGCTTCGCCAAGAACCTGCGTCACGACCTGTTCTACAAGATCCAGACGTTCAGCTTTGCCAACATCGATGAGTTCTCGAGCTCCTCGCTCGTCACGCGTCTGACCACTGACATCAACAACGTTCAGCAGGCCTTTATGATGATCATCCGTATCGCCGTGCGCGCGCCGCTGGTCTTGATCTTCGCTTTTACCATGGCATTTATCATGGGCGGCAGCGTCGCCATGGTCTACCTGGTCATCATTCCGCTGCTGGGCTTTGGACTGTTCTTTATCATCTTTAAGGTACGCCCCATCTTCTCGCGCGTGTTCCACAAGTACGACGCACTTAACGAGTCTGTCGAAGAAAACGTCACCGGCATGCGCGTGGTCAAGAGCTATGTGCGCGAAGACTTTGAGAAGGAGAAATTCGCGACCGCCGCGCGCGACGTCCAGATGGACTTCACCCGCGCCGAGAAGCTGCTCGCCTTTAACAACCCCATGATGAACATCTGCGTCAACGGCGCGTTTGTCGTCATCATCTACCTGGGCTCCAAGCTCATTATCACGAGCCAGGGCACGCTGTTCGACGTGGGCCAGCTCTCCTCGATCTTTACCTATGGTTTCCAGATCCTTATGAGCCTGATGCAGCTGTCGATGATCTTTGTCATGGTGACCATGGCCGACGAATCGGCGCACCGCATTACCGAGGTGTTGGCCGCCGAGCCCACGATCGCCAATCCCGCCGAGCCCGTGCTCGAGGTTGCCGACGGTTCCATCGACTTTGACCACGTGAGCTTTAAGTATTCCGCGCATGCCCGCCGCCAGGCGCTCGACGATATCGACCTGCACATTAAGAGCGGCGAGACCATCGGTATCATCGGCGGTACCGGCTCGGCCAAGTCCACGCTTGTAAACCTCATCGCCCGTCTGTACGACGCCACCGAAGGCACCGTGCGCGTGGGCGGCATGGACGTGCGCGACTACGACCTGGACGCACTGCGCCACCAGGTCGCCATGGTGCTGCAGAAAAACGTGCTGTTTAGCGGCACCATCGCCGAGAACCTGCGCTGGGGCGACCCGAACGCCACCGACGAGGAAGTCCGCGAGGCCGCACATCTGGCCTGCGCCGACGAGTTTGTCGACGGCTTCCCCAAGGGCTACGACACCTGGATCGAGCAGGGCGGCTCCAACGTTTCCGGCGGCCAGAAGCAGCGCCTGTGCATCGCGCGTGCCCTGCTGCGTCGCCCCAAGATCTTGATCCTGGACGACTCCACGAGCGCCGTCGACACCAAGACCGACGCCAAGATCCGCGAGGGCCTGGCGAGCTATCTGCCCAACACGACCAAGCTCATCATCGCCCAGCGCATCAGCTCCGTGCAGGACGCCGACCGCATCATCGTCATGGAGGGCGGCCGCATCAAGGACATCGGCAACCACGATGAGCTGCTCAAGACGAGCGAGATCTACCGCGAGACCTTTACCTCGCAAAATAAGATGAGTGCCGAAGGCGAGGACGCGGGCGAGACCGCCGCAGCCGACACCGAGGCATCCGCACCGCAAGCTCAGACCCAGGAAGGAGGCGAGGCACATGAGTAAGGCAACGACCGCCGAGCGCGCACTCAACCGCAAGGGCGGCACCATGTCGCGCCTCATCAAGACGCTCTTTGGCTTCTACCCCGTGCTTTTGCCCCTCGTCGTCGTCGGCGTGGTGCTCTGCGCCATCATCAACTCCATCGGCGCGACCTTCCTTCAGAGCGCCCTGCAGATTATTAGCGAATCGTGGCAGTCGGGCGATTGGACGACCGCGCAGCCCAAGATTCTGCAGCTCGTGACCACCCTCGCCTGCATCTACGGCGTCGGCATCCTGTCCTCGCTGTTCTGGAACCGCGCCATGGCCATCGTCACGCAGGGCTCGCTGGAGAAGCTGCGCGAGAAGATGTTCAACCGCATGCAGGACCTGCCGATCCGCTACTTCGACACGCACCAGCGCGGCGACATCATGAGCCACTACACCAACGACATCGACACGCTGCGCCAGATGATCAGCCAGTCGCTGCCCAACCTGCTCATGACGACCATCGTCATCGTCACGGTGTTCTTTATCATGCTGTACTACAGCGTTTGGATGTGCCTGGTCATTGTGGCAGGCGTCGCCTTTATGACCTTTATGACCAAGCTGCTCGGCTCCAACTCCGCGCGCTTCTTTATTGCGCAGCAGACCGAACTCGGCGTGGTCGAGGGCCATATCGAGGAAGTCATGAACGGCCAGAAGGTCGTCAAGGCATTCTGCCACGAGTCTGCCGCCGAGGCCGATTTTGACGAGCGCAACGAAAAGCTCTTCGAGGTCTCGCAAAAGGCCAACATGTACGCCAACATCCTCATGCCCATCCTGATGAACCTGGGCAACCTGCTCTACGTACTGGTCGCACTGGCAGGCGGCATTTTTCTGGCGCTGGGCGTGCCCAACCTGAGCATCTCGGGCATGACGCTGTCCATCGCCGTCGTGGTGCCGTTCCTCAACATGACCAAGCAGTTCTGCGGACAGATCGGTCAGATCTCGCAGCAGATCAACGCCGTGGTCATGGGCCTCGCCGGCGCCGACCGCATCTTTGAGCTCATCGACGAGGAGCCCGAAGCCGACGAAGGCTATGTGACGCTCGTCAACGCTCAGGTGAACCCCGATACCTGGCAGCTCGAGGAGGCCGACCACCACACCGGCATGTGGGCGTGGAAACATCCGCACCGCGCAACCGGCGAGATCGAGTACGTGCCGCTGCGCGGCGACCTGGTCATGGACAACGTCGACTTTGGCTACACGCCCGACCACGAGGTGCTGCACGGCGTGTCCGTGTTTGCCAAGCCGGGCCAGAAAGTCGCGTTTGTCGGCGCCACCGGTGCCGGTAAGACGACCATCACCAACCTCATCAACCGCTTCTATGACATCGCCGACGGCAAGATTCGCTACGACGGCATCAACGTCAACAAGATCCGCAAGGCAGACCTGCGCCGCTCGCTGGGCGTGGTGCTGCAGGACGTGAACCTGTTCACCGGCACCGTGATGGATAACATCCGCTACGGAAACCTGGACGCCACCGACGAGGAGTGCATCGCGGCGGCCAAGCTCGCGGGCGCGGACGACTTTATCACCCGCCTGCCCGACGGCTACGACACCATGCTCACCGGCAACGGCGCTCAGCTGTCGCAGGGCCAGCGCCAGCTGATTTCGATCGCCCGCGCCGCCGTCGCCGATCCGCCGGCAATGATTCTGGACGAGGCCACGAGCTCCATCGACACCCGCACCGAGGCCATCGTGCAAGCGGGCATGGACAAGCTCATGGAGGGTCGCACGACGTTTGTCATCGCGCACCGCCTGTCCACCGTGCGCAACTCCGACGCGATCATCTGTCTGGACCACGGCCGCATTATCGAGCGCGGCAACCACGACGAGCTGATCGCCAAGCGCGGGTATTACTACCAGCTGTACACCGGAGCGTTTGAGCTGGAGTAGTTCGGCCCGCCGAGATGGCCGATTTGCCGCTCATTCGTCGGGCATGACCCTAAGGTCAATGCCCTCCTCTTTCGGGGCAAATCGACTCATCTCAACGACCCAAACACAATGCGCCGCAACGAATAAAGCCTCCGCAGCCACACGAGCTGCGGAGGCTTTTTCATGCCGGCCGGAAACCGTATCCCACTTTTCGGGCCCAAAATGGGATGCCGTTTCCCGCTGGACCCCCTCCGGGAAACGGCATCCCATTTCAAGGGTTCAAACTGGGATGCAGTTTCCCCTAACGGCACCTTTGGGAAGCCGCATCCCACTCTAGACGCACAAAACGGGATGAGCTTTCCCATGGTGATCCAAGACCAGAAGCATGTCCGATAGCGCGGTCAGGTCAAGAACAACAAGGCAAGCGTCACGCCAATTTGGACGAGCGTCCGCTGCAGTTTGAGGCTGCTGGCCCATATGGTAGAGTTAACCACCCATGAATTTCAGCACGCTGCGTGCTACCTGCTCTTTTGTCATTTAGAGGAGTGAACTTGTGAATACTTCTGTCGCCAAGAAGGCCAGCCAGGCGGTGCGCCTGCTCATGATGGTGCTCACGGCAGTTCTCATCTTCTTCTTCATCAATGTCATGCTGCTCGTCTCCGATATCCAGGGCACGGCGCGTGTGGTCAACTACGCCGGCCTGGTGCGCGGCACCACGCAGCGCATCGTGAAGCTCGAGGACGCGGGCCAGCCTCAAGATGACCTGCTCAAAGCCGTGGATTCATACATCAACGGTTTGCGTTACGGAAGTGACGACCTCAACCTCGTCCGTCTCGACGACGATGAGTATCAGGCAAAGATGACCGAGCTTGCAAATTATTTTGATGAGCTTTGCGCCGAGATCATCCGTGTGCGCGAAGTCGGCTACGAGAACACCGACATCATCTCGATGAGTGAGGAGTTCTTTGGCATTTGCGACGATGCTACGCGACTCGCAGAGGACTATTCCCAGGAGAAGGCGTCGGCGCTCAACTATCTCGAGGGCTTGGTGATCATCGACATCGTGGGCTTGGTGGCGACCTTTGCGGTCGAAGTTGTTCGCGCGGTGCGCACTGCCGCACTCAATCGCGAGCTGCAGAACAAAGTCTATCTCGACGAAGCCACAGGACTGCCCAACAAGAACAAGTGCGAGGAGATCTTGGGGCAGGAGCAGCCTGTCTCCGCGGAGGAGCCCGTTGCGGTGTGCGTCTTCGATCTTAACAATCTGCATACGGTCAATAACACCTTTGGCCACGAGAAGGGCGACGAATACATCCGTTCTTTTGCCCAGCAGCTGGGGCGCGTGGCGTCCGAGACTTGCTTTGTGGGCCGCGACGGCGGCGATGAGTTTATCGCGGTGCTGCGGGATGCCGATCGGGCTGCCGTGGAGTCCTGTCTCGCTCGGATTCGCGCGAACGTGAACGAGTATTCCGGGGCTCACCCCGACATGCCTATCAGCTATGCGGTGGGCTACGCGCTTTCCAGTGATTTTGATGAACCGCCTACGATGCGTGAGCTCTTTTCTCAGGCCGACAAAAGCATGTACATCGACAAGAACCGCGTAAAGACAGCCGAGGCAGCCGGGCCGCAACGCGAGGACCGCTAAACCCGTAGCAAAGGGTAGCTAATTTGGGACGGGACTCTTTTGGCTACTTGAGAAGTTGTGCCATGGCGTTGACGAATTTTTGGACTTGAAGGGTGGGCTCGAGCGGATAGTGCAAAAAGACCGGCACCTCACGGCCGCACAGGAACGGCACGCCCACAAAGGCTGGGTGTACCCCCGACCACGCCCCGCAGGTGAGCACCGCGTCACCCTTTTCCTCTGCCTCGTTAAAGAGCGCAAAGTCAAAGCTATCCACATCGATCACGTCCACGCCACCGTCGGCCAACAGGTCGATGCGCAGGCTGTCCATGGCGTCGTTGCCGTGGCGCAGTACGCGCAGGCGCATGCCCTCCAGGTCGGCAACCGTAATACGTGTCTTGCGCGCCAGCGGGCTCGTGCGCGGCAGGTCGATATAAAACGGCACGTTAACGATGCGGAGCTTTTGGCAGGCGTCGCCCCAGCGTGG
This sequence comes from uncultured Collinsella sp., assembly GCA_900541715.1. Lineage (GTDB taxonomy): Bacteria > Actinomycetota > Coriobacteriia > Coriobacteriales > Coriobacteriaceae > Collinsella. Next base: position 25,093 of record UQLI01000010.1, on the reverse strand, counting down.
GGTAGAAAAACTCGACTGCACCACATCGACCTCGCGGCCCAAGCTGCGCATGACGGTCTCGCGCTCGTCATAGAGATCGCTTACCGGCACGATCTCAAATCGCAGCGACGGTTCCAGCTCGTGTACGCCCGACCACATCGACAGCGTTTGGCGCCCCGGGCACATCATCGACACGCCCAGGCGCACGGCCCCGCCATCGCCCGCTGCACGTCGGACACGGCGCAGCGCGTCCTCGGACTGCCGCATGATCGAACGCGCGTCGTCTACCAGTAACGCACCCGCCGGCGTCACTTTGACGCCCGAATGCGAGCGCTCGAACAGCGTGATGCCGAACTCGGCCTCGAAGCCCGACACCTGCTTGACGAGTGCCGGAGTCGACACGCGCAATTTTGCCGCCGCACGCGAGAAGCTTCCCAGCTCCGCGGCGGCCGATATGGCCTCAAGTCGTCGATCGTACACGTCAATCTCCCGTTTTCGCGCCCGTGGCCACATGGCGCCACAGAGGGTTGTTTTCGCAGGTCACGCGCTCGGTTAAGCATAAACTACATTGCACAGTGTAAACCTACGGTTAACGCCATTCTAACAAATATGCAATTCACCTGCGCAAATGCAAAGCATACGATAACCAGCGAAAACCACGTGGGTCAATTAATGGGAACGACCCACCGGGAGGCACAAGAAGGGAAGTTCCTATGAGCAATTGGCTTAAGCTCGAGGGCGATGTCTGCGCCGTGACCGGCGCACTCGGCGGTATGGGCGTCGAGATCTGTCGCGAGTTCGCCCGCAACGGCGCCAACGTCGTCCTGCTCGATCTGGACGAGGAAAAGGTCAAGGCCGCAGCCGCCGACCTCGCCGCCGAGTTTGGCATCCACGCCAAGGGCTACAAGATGAACGCCACCGACGAGGCCGAGGTTCAGGCCGCCGTCGATGCCACCATCGCCGACTTCGGCCGCGTCGACGTTCTCGTCAACACCGCCGGTATCCTGCGCTTCGCAGCCATGGAAGACCTGCCTCTGAGCGACTGGGAGCAGGTGCTCAACGTCAACCTCACCGGCTACTTCATCACCTCGCAGCGCTTTGGTCGCGAGATGATCAAGGCCGGCCAGGGCCGCCTGGTGCACATCTCGACCGTTGCCAGCCACTCCCCTGAGACGTTCTCGGGCGTGTACAGCTCCACCAAGGCCGGCGTCAACATGATGTCCAAGATGCTCGCCGCCGAGTGGGGCCCCTACGGCGTGCGATCCAACTGCGTCGAGCCCTGCTTCGTTAAGACCCCCATGTCGGCCAATTTCTACGCCGACCCCGAGGTCGAAAAGAGCCGCAGCCGCCTGATCGCCACGCGTCGCATCGGCGAGGTCAGCGACATCGCCAACGCCGTCATGTTCCTGGCGTCCAAGCGCTCGGACTTTACCACCGGCGACGCCATCAAGGTCGACGGCGGCTTCTCCAACATGATGGGCGACCTCACCGCCAAGCCCGGCGGCCGTCGCGCATACGCCGACAACTACCTTAAGAACAAGGGTGTCGAGCTCTGGTCCGATGAGTCCGGCGTCGCTAAGCCGACCGACCAGTAAACCAACCCAGTAGAGAGGGCGCGGGACAAGTCCCTCCCCTCCCCGCATCGATTAGAAAGAGTCCAATGGCTTCCACCAACTCCAACAAGGGTCGCGCCGTCGTGCTTTCCGCCGCGTGCGTCACCATGTTCTTCATCAGCTCCATCGCGCTGTATTCTGTCGTGAGCAAGAACCTGCTCGCCGTCTACCCCGAGTGGTCCAGCGCCCTTACCTGGGCTTTCCCGGTCTTTCAGACCATCATGGCCGTGACGGGCATCTTCGCCGGCCGTATCTCCGATAAGATCGGCCCGCGTAACGTCGTGATCGCCGCCGCCGTGTGCTACGGCCTGGGCTGGTTCATGTCCGGCACCGTCACCGAGCCGTGGCAGTTCTACCTGTGGTTCTCGCTCGTCGCCGCCATCGGCAACGGCCTGGGCTACAACCCGGCGCTCACCACCGGCCAAAAGTGGTTCATCGACAAGAAGGGTCTCGCCTCCGGCATCACTCTGGCCGCTTCGACCGCCGGCCCCGCCGTGCTGTCCCCGGTGCTCGCCTCGCTGCTCATCCCGAGCTTGGGCATCTTTGGCGCCCTTAAGGCGCTCGGCGTCATCTTCTTTGTGATGATCGCCGCCTCTGCCTTGTTCCTGAAGGCCCCCGAGGCCGGTTGGCTGCCCGAGGGCTTCGAGGCCCCCAAGGGTGGCGCGCATGCCGGCACCTTCGGTGACCTCACACCGGGCGAGATGGTCAAGACCCCGCGCTTCTGGGTCCTCATCGTCACCTTCGCCTTTGCCGCCACCGCGGGCACCCTGCTCGTGGGCAAGGTTGCCTCCATCGCCGCCGTCCAGCTCTTCGCCGACCCCACGAGCGCCGCGGCCGTCGCCCTCGGCGGCGTGGTGGTCTCCGTCAACACCTGCGCCAACCTGGTTGGCCGTCTGTCCTTTGGCCAGATCATCGACAAGCTCGGCGCCTACAAGTCGCTGCTCATCAGCCTTGTCGTCACCATCGTCGCCCTCGTCATCATGTCGATGAGCTTTACACAGGCCATGTTCTTTGTGGCGCTCGCCTTGCTCGGCTTTAGCTTTGGCGCCCTGCTCGTCATCTACCCGCCGCTCACCGGTGGCGCCTTTGGTACCAGCAACATCGGCGTCAACTACGGCATCATGTTTTTGGGCTATGCCGCTTCCACCTGGATCAGCCAGCCCATCACTGCCGTGCTGTATCACGCCGAGGCCGGAAGCGCCGCCTACCAGCAGTCCTTCTACGGCGCCATTGTGATCGCCGCCATCGCCGTCGTGCTCACCGTCTACATGATGGTCTCCGACAGCAAGAAGAAGTCCGCCTAGTTTTACCGATGCGACAAAGGGACAGCCCCTTTGTCGCATTCCACCGGTCACCAGTATTAAGGAGTCGAAATGTCTGAGCTCAACCCCGTCCGCATTGCCGTTATCGGCGCCGGTGCCATGGGCCGCAACCACATCCGCTTTGTCACCGAGGAGCCCGAGGCCGAGCTCGTCGCCATCGCCGACGCCTTTGAGGGCGCCCGCGCCACGGCCGAGGCCGCCGGCGTGCCGTTTTATACCGATCCCGCCCAGATGATGGACGAGGTCAAGCCCGAGGCCGTCATCATCGCCACCCCCAACGACCTGCACCTGGGCGTTGCCCGCGAGGCTGTGAAGCGCAACATCGTGCCGCTGGTCGAAAAGCCGATCTCCAACGATCTCGAGGATGCCCAGGCTTTCGCCGCCGAGGCCGAGACCGCCGGCGTGCCCGTGCTCGTGGGCCAGCATCGTCGCCACAATCCCTTCGTCAACAAGGCCAAGGAGATCATCGAGTCTGGCGAGCTGGGCAAGCTCACCGTGTCGAGCTTCCACTACATGATCTATAAGAATGACGAGTACTTCGACGTCGAGTGGCGCCGCAAGAAGGGCGCCGGCCCGATCCTGGTCAACCTGGTGCACGACGTCGACCTGCTCCGCTACCTGCTGGGCGAGCCCGTTGCCGTCCAGGGTATGCAGTCCAGCGCCGCCCGCGGTTTTGAGACCGAGGACTCCGCCGTGGTCAACGTCCGTTTTGCCGATGGCGCGCTCGCAAGCATGACCATCTCCGACGCCACCGCCAGCCCCTGGAACTGGGAGGCAACCGCTCGCGAGGATCCGCAGTACCGCCCCTTCGACGCCGACGCCTACTTTATCGGCGGAACCTTGGGCGCTCTGTCGCTGCCCCGCCTGCACCAGTTCTCCTACGACGGCGCCTCCAACTGGCACAAGCCGCTGCAGATGGAGATTCCGGCCGTGGACCCGGCGCTGCCGCACAAGATGCAGCTCAAGCACTTTGTGAAGGTTGTCCGCCGCGAGGTCGAGCCCGTCGTAACCCCCGCCGATAATGTCAAGACGCTCACGCTTCTCAACGCCATCAAGGAGGCCGCCGAGACCGGCCAGCTCGTCGAGCTGTAATGCCTTAAGAGCGACCGCGGCAAAACCCCATGCCGAGCCCCTCGGTCCGCCACCAACAAGCCCCTCTTCTTTGCCCTGCGAGCAGCCTCCTGCCCGCGGGGCTTTTTGCTACCTTGCCGACGATTATTCTGGAGCGAGGCTATTTTGCGCCTCAGCTTGGTTCGTTCGCCACGAAATGGGCCTATCTACTACGTTTAACCGATCGCCCTCAAGCATGCCGAATTTCGCGAGATAAAAACCGCAGGTAAACGGCTTGCCGACTTTCGGAAAACCCAGGTATGGTCAGCCCCTACGGGTAAAACGTAGTAGATAGGCCGTTTTCGTGGCGCGGCCCCAAAACAGTCTTTTGGGACGAGTGGTATCCTTGGTAGCCCTGTGCTGCAAACGCGCCTCAAACGCAAGGAGTCCCATGGATCTTATCGCCCAGCTCGCCCGCGAGCTCAACCTTAAGGCTGACAACATCGAGGCAGCCGTCAAGCTCATCGACGAGGGCAACACCATCCCCTTTATCTCGCGCTACCGCAAGGAAGCCACGGGCGGCATGGACGACGTCGCCCTGCGCGCCCTCGACGAGCGCCTGTCCTACCTGCGCAATCTTGAGCAGCGCAAAGAGGACGTCATTCTGCTCATCGACGCCCAGGGCAAGCTCACGCCCGAACTCGAACAGCAAATTCGCGAGGCCACGCAGCTCCAGCGTGTCGAGGACCTCTACAAGCCCTACCGCAAAAAGCGCATGACCCGCGCGCAAAAGGCCCGCGAGGCCGGCCTGGAGCCGCTCGCCAACATGATCATCATGCAGGCCTCGGCCAAGGGCAGCGCACTCGACGCCGCCGCGGCATACGTCAACGAGGAGGCCGGCTTCGACACGCCCGAGAAGGCGCTCGCCGGCGCCGCCGACATCGTGGCCGAGACGGTGGCCGAAGACCCTGAGAACGTCGCCGACCTGCGTGCCTTTACGCAAAACACCGCCGACATCGTCGTCGAGGCCACCGACCCCGCCGAGAAGACCCCCTACGAGCCCTACTACAACTTTGACGAGCCGCTGCGCCGTATACCCAACCACCGCGTGCTGGCTATCGACCGCGGTGAGCGTGAGGGCAAGCTCCGCGTGCGCGTGAACGTCGACGGCGCTGCCGCCACGGCACGCCTCGGCAGCCGTTGGCCCCGACGTCAGGGCGTGTTTGCCCCCATCTTCGATGCCGCCATCGCCGACGGCTACAAGCGCCTGATGGCCCCCTCACTGGAGCGCGAGGCCCGCGCCAAACTCACCGTTCGCGCCCAGACCGAGGCCATTAATGTCTTTGCCAAGAATCTCGAGGGCCTGCTCTCGGCACGCCCCGTGCGCGGCGCCCGCGTGCTCGCGCTCGATCCGGGCTACCGCACCGGCTGCAAGGTCGCCGTCATGGACGAGACCGGCAAGCTGCTCGACCACGGCGTGGTCTACCCCACCAAGCCGCGCCACGACGTCGCCGGCACCAAGCGCGAGCTCGCCCGCCTCGTCAAAAAGGACGGCGTCAACACCATCGTCATCGGCAACGGCACCGCCAGCCGCGAGACCGAGGAAGTCGTCTCGGAGTTCATTGCCGAGCAGGCGCCCAGCCTTCGCTACACCATCGTTAACGAAGCCGGCGCGTCGGTGTACTCCGCTTCCGAGCTCGCCAGCCAGGAATACCCCGACCTGGACGTCACCGTGCGTGGCGCCATGAGCCTGGGCCGCCGCCTGCAGGACCCGCTGGCAGAGCTCGTCAAGATTCCGCCCCAGTCTATCGGCGTGGGCCAGTACCAGCACGACCTTGACCAGGCCGAGCTCTCGCGCACTCTGGGCCACGTGGTGGAGGACGTCGTCAACCGCGTGGGCGTCGACGTGAATACCGCGAGCGCAAGCCTGCTGGGATACGTATCGGGCATCACGCCGAGCGTGGCCAAAAACATCGTGGCCTACCGCGAGGAAAACGGTGCCTTTACCGATCGCCGCCAGCTTAAGAAGGTCCCCAAACTAGGACCCAAGGCATACCTCAACGCCGCGGGCTTCCTGCGCATCAGCGGCGGCAAGAACCCGCTCGACGCGACGAGCGTCCACCCCGAGAGCTACGAGGTGGCCACGTCCGTCCTGGAACGCGCCGGCGTTAAAGCCAGCGAGCTCAGCCGCGGCGGCGTGCCCGACATCGAGCGCCGCCTGGGCAGCATCTCGGCGCTGGCAAGCGACCTGAACTGCGGCACCCTCACGCTCATCGACATCGTCAACGAGCTCAAGAAGCCCGGCCGCGACCCGCGCGACGACGCACCCGAGGTGGTCTTTAGCCGCTCAGCGCTTTCCATCGACGACCTGGAACCCGGCATGGAGCTCAAGGGCACGGTGCGCAACGTCGTCGACTTTGGCGCCTTCGTCGACGTGGGCGTGCACCAGGACGGCCTCGTGCACATCTCCAAACTGGCCAACCGCTTTGTCAAGCACCCCAGCGACGTGGTGCGCGTCGGTGACACGGTCAAGGTGTGGGTCGAAAAGGTCGATCGCGACCGCAAGAAGATCTCGCTCACCATGGTGCAGGGCAAGTAAACCGCCAAAGCAAAGGTACCCCCTGTAGCGATGTGCAAAATCGCGAGTATTCTGCAAATTCCACCGTTCCGGGTGCCCCTCAGAGACGAAAAAGCAAAAAACAGCCCCCGTTTTAGCGTCGTCAGAGCCAAAACGGGGGCCGTTCCATGCTTCGGTTAACTGATAAAGACCTTTACGTTGCTGAATACTCTCGATTTTGCACGGCGCAGGCGGGGGTACCTTTGCCCACGGCAGGATATGGAAGCCAAGCGCCAACTTGCTGGCAAGCTCGTGTCGGCAGCCCCGGCCTTTCCTTTGCCTAGCGCGATCCTCGCGAAGCGCGTGAGCGATAGGGAAAGGAAAGGCCGGGGCGAACAGCCCACGGTACAGTCGGCGTTCGCGCTACGGCAGGATATGGAAACCCAAAGCGGCGATATCCTTGGCAAAACCGCGCACGGTATCGAGCGAGACCTCGTACGGGTCGCGACCAATGTTCTTGCGCTTGGCCAGGATGCTGTTGGGCACCGTAATGATCTGGCAACCGCAGGCCTCGGCCTGGTAAATGTTGATGAGCTCGCGCGTGGACGCCCACAGGACCTCGCAGTTGGGCTTTGCGGCGGCCTTCTTGACCGACTCCGTCATAAACGGAATGGGGTCGACGCCGGTATCGGCGATGCGGCCGGCAAAGAGCGAGATGATGGACGGCGTCTCGGCGTCGACGGCCTCGACCATCTCATCAACCTGCGTAGGCGTAAAGATGGTGGTGACGTTGACCTTGATGCCGTCGGCCGAAAGCTTGCGCACCAGCTCGGCGGTGGACTCGCCCTTGGTGGTCACGCACGGAATCTTGACGTAGACGTTCTCGGCCCAGGTAGCGATCTCGCGCGCCTCGACCTCCATGGTCTCGACGTCGTCGGCAAAGACCTCAAACGAGACGGACACATCGGTGATGTGGGCCAGGACCTCCTTGGCAAACGCGCGGTAATCCGTCACGCCGCCCTTCTTCATAAGGGACGGGTTGGTCGTGAAACCCTGAACGTTGCCGTTCTCGTACATGTCGAGCATGCCCTCGAGGTTTGCACCGTCAGCGAACACCTTGATTGCCATCTGCCTGATTCCTTTCGCTTGCACATGGGCGTTAAACTGCTAAACACTTTACCTACGTTTATCAAGGCGTGAGCTGCGGTTTTTTATCTTCTCGGCGAACGGTATAAACACCTCAGTGTTTGGATTGATAAATCGATTGAGCATGCAAAAGCAAAGAGTCGCAGTTTGAGCAAACGTCAGAACGTGGGATTCATTAGATGAGGCCGAAATGCTGCATCGCTGTGACGGTGCCGTCGTGTGCGACATCATCAGTCACGTAGTCGGCGAGCGCCTTGACCTCGGGCATAGCGTTGCCCATGGCCACGGCCGTCTCGACAGCGGCGAGCATACCCAGATCGTTGCCGGAATCGCCAAAGCCAAAGGTGCGCGCGTTGCCGGTGCGACCCAGGTATTCCAGCGCTCGCGCCACGCCCACGCCCTTGTCAATGCCCTTGGGGCTCAGCTCGCGATTCTGGCCACCGGTGTTGCACAGCTCAAACTCGCGATCGATAAAGCCGTCATCGTTGGCCACGCGAGCCAAACTGGGCACACTGAGGCATACCTTGCCCACGCGCAGACTGCCGTCGACGCGCATTTCCTCGGTGCTGTGCACCACAGAAGTGCCGATCAGAGACGACTGCTCAACACCCGCGGGTTCCAGGGCAAAAGTAGCCACGTTGGTCTCGAAAAAGGCCTCAATCCCTGCCGCGGCCATACGGCGCGCAAGCTCCTCAATAACGTCCTCGTCAAAGCAGTCCTCATGCACCACGCGGCCCTCGACCTCGAGCGTCGCTCCCGCCATGGCAACGACACCCGCAGGCTCCAAAGCACGCAGACCATCGGCAATCAGCCACAAGGGACGACCCGTGCAGATAAATGCCTGGTGACCCGCATTGCGCAGGCGATGAAACGCCTCGACGACCGCCTGCGAGGGGCAAACCGCCGAAAAGTCCTTGTCGGTCATGTTGTCGGGATCGAACGACGTCAGCGTGCCGTCCACGTCAAAAAAGAGCACGGCGGAATCGGGGCACGCATCAATCATATGGGTTCCTTTCGGGGGCGAGAGTAAACGAAGTATCCATCATATAATGGAGCGACGCAACCAGAGAGGTCACCCATGGAATTTTACGCAAGCTGCCCCGAGGGCTTTGAGTCCGCACTCGCCGATGAGCTTAAACGCCTCGGGCTTTCGCATGTTCGCCGGCTGAAGGGCCGCGCCACGTTTGAGGGCGAGCTCGAAGAAGGCTACCGCGCCTGTCTGTGGTCGCGCCTGGCGAGCCGTGTGTTCGTGGTACTCGGGCGCTTTGAGGCGCAGGATGCCGATGAGCTGTACGACAGCGTTTACGACATCACCTGGGAGACCATCATCCGCCCCGGCGCCACCATCGCCATCACCGCCCGCGGCGTGACCGAGCAGCTGCGCAACACGCGTTTCTCGGCCCTGCGCGCCAAGGACGCGCTGTGCGACCGTCTGGCCGAGACCACGGGCCGTCGCGCCGATGTCGACGCCGCCGATCCCGACGTTCACCTGTTGCTTTCGCTGCGCCAGCGCCGCGCGAGCATCAGCCTGGACCTTTCGGGCGACCCGCTGTTCAAACGCCTGCCGCCCGCAGCGACCCGCGCCGGCGAGGGCGCGCACGTGCTGCGCCCCGACTACGCCGCCCTGGTGCTGGCGCAGGTCGGCTGGACCGCACTGTGCGAGCGCGAGTTGACGGCCGACGACTACGAGAACGAGGCCCTGCCCACGCTGGTCGATGCCTCGTGCGCCGGCGGCGGCCTGCTGCTGGAGGCCGTGAACATTCTGACTGACCGCGCCCCGGGCGCCGCACGCGAGCGCTGGGGCTTTGAGGGCTGGCAGCTGCACGACGCCGCTCTGTGGGAGCAGCTGCTTACCGAGGAACGCGAGCGCGAGGCGGCAGCACGCGAGCGCGAGGCACGCATCGTGGCCGTGGATGTTGACCCCGCCGCCCGCAAGACCGCTGAGCGCATGGTCAAGTGCGCCGGCTACAAGCGCTTTGTCGATTTTTGCGCCGCCAAATCCGCCACCGTGCTGGACCACGCGGGCGCCGTCGCCGGTGCCGCCGTGGTCGCGGATACGACCGAGACACCGCTTTCGCTCATGCACGACGCCATGACGCTGGTCGGCGAGCTGCGCCGCGCGCCCGAACTTGCCGCGGCGCCGGTCGCCGCGCTCACCCGCGATGGATTGCTGGCCCGCGCGCTCCACGCCGAGCCCGAGTGCTCGATCGCCGTCATGCCCAACAACGAGGAGGCGACCGTCGAAGTCTGGCCTTCGCTCGACCACGCCGCCGCAGCTTTTGAGGCTGCGACCAGTGCGGATGCCGAGGCCGAGGTCACGGATGCCGACGAAGTCAACGACAACGCCGCCGGCACTCCCATGCCCGAGCCTGCCGCCACGCTCGACCTGGGCGACGGCAAGCCGCTGCCCGTGCTCATCCCCGAATCCGAGCAGTTCGCCAACCGCCTGCGCAAGAACGCACGCCTGCGTCGCAAGTGGGCAAAGCGCGAGGGCGTGAGCTGCTACCGCGTCTACGATGCCGACCTGCCCGATTACTCCGCTGCCATCGACCTGTACGAGGGTTGCCCGCAGACGCCGGGCCGCTGGCTCGTCATCGCCGAATACGCCGCGCCCAAGACCATCGACCCCGCGCTGGCCCAGGCCCGCATGCTCGACATCTTGGCCATCGCGCCGCGCATCCTTGATGTTCCGGCCGAGCATGTGCACGCCAAGGCCCGCATGCGTTCGCGTGGCGGCTCGCAGTACGGCAAGCAGGGCGCCGGCAAGGGCGGATCGGGCGAGCGCGCCAACATCGCGCGCCGGCGTCTGCCGCTCATCGAAGAAGGCGGGCTCACCTTTGCCGTCAATTTTGACGACTACCTGGATGTGGGCATCTTCCTGGATCACCGCGTCACCCGCAACCTGGTGCGCGAACACGCCAAACAGGCACGCCGCTTCCTCAATCTGTTCGCCTATACCGGCACCGCCACCTGCTATGCGGCCGACGGCGGCGTCGAGGAAACCGTGACAGTCGACCTTTCCAACACCTACCTGGACTGGGCCGAGCGCAATATGCGCCAGAACGGCCTTGTTGGTCCGCAGCATCATTTTGTGCGCGACGACGTGCTCGCCTGGATTCGCGACCAGCGCCAGACGCGCAACCGCTGGGACTTGATCTTTGTCGACCCGCCCACGTTCTCGAACTCGTCCAAGATGGGCCGCCGCACCTGGGATGTCCAGCGCGACCATGTTGAGCTTTTGGCCGGCGTATCTCGCCTGCTTGCACAGGGCGGACATGCCATCTTTAGCTGCAACCTGCGCGGCTTCCGCCCCGAAACGCGCAAGCTCGCGCGCGCGGGCGTCGTGCTGGAGGACATTACGGCACAGACCATCCCCGAGGACTTCGCGCGCAACCAGAAGGTGCACCACTGCTATATCGTGCGCCGACTGCCCATCGAGGACGCCATGGCCGAGGTCGGCTTTAGCGCCGAGGAGATTGCCGAGCGAACCGAGGAGCTGCGCAACCCCGAGGCGCGCAAGCCTCGTGCAGCAGCGCCCGCGCCCACGCAGGCCGGCAACGGCAAATCAAACTTTGCCGGCAAACCCTCCCCTGCCGGCAAGTCCAAAAAGAAGAAGTTCTACGCCAGCAAGCCCAAGGGCAAATAACAAAGTTGCGGTGGAATACGGACTGTTTTACCTGGAATTAGGCAAATATAGACCGTATTTCACCGCAACTCATAGTGGGATGGCGGACGCCGTCCTACCCTTGGGTGACCAGGCGGTAACCGATGCCCACGTGCGTCTGGATATAGCGCGGATGCGCGGGGTCGGACTCGATCTTCTTGCGCAGCGTGCCCATAAAGACGCGCAGGCTCGCCAGGTCGCTCTTAGTTGCCGTGCCCCAAATCTCGTGCAGGATAAACTGGTGCGTTAGTACCTTGTCGGCGTTATGTGCCAGCAGGCACAAGAGCTTGTACTCAATCGGCGTCAGATGCAGCTCCTCGCCATCCATCGTGGCAATGCCGGCATCAAAGTCGATATGCAGCTCACCGGCATCGAACGTGCCCTCGGAGGCAACGCCGCCCGATTGCGCATACGAAAGGCGCCTGAGCGTCGTGCGAATGCGCGCGAGCAGCTCCTCGACCGAAAACGGCTTGGTCAGGTAGTCGTCGGCGCCGGCATCGAGTGCGCGAATCTTGTCCGCATCCTCGCTACGCGCCGATACCACGATAATCGGCATGCCCGACCATGCGCGCACCGACTCCACCACCTTGACGCCGTCCATATCGGGCAGACCTAGGTCGAGCAGCACAATGCTCGGTGCCTGCGATGAGGCGGCAGCGATGGCGGCATGGGCGGTCTCCACGGCCATATGACGCAAGCCGTGCGCCTCGAGCGCGGCAACAATAAGATTGCGGACAGCGGGGTCGTCCTCAACGACCAAGATGAGCGGTTTTACGGCAGAGTTCGGCACAGCGCTACTCCTTATCAAACGAAACGTCGGCGACGGGAAGCTCAATCGTAAAGACCGAGCCGTGCGGGTCCGCCGCGGCAACCTCTATGCTACCGCCATGCGCCAGCGCAATGGAGCGGCAGAGCGAAAGCCCCAGGCCCACACTACGGTGGCTGTCGGCCAGGCCATGGTTGGCGGTATAGAACGACTCGAAGATGCGCTCGCGATCCTCGGGTGCGATGCCTGGACCATCATCGGCCACCGAGCACGCCACGCGTCCATCGTCGACGCTAATCGAAATCATGATATGCGAGCCTGCGGGCGTATAGGTGATGGCGTTGTTCACCAGATTGACCACCAGCTGCACCATCAGGCGCGCATCGACGTTGACGAGCGCCGGCTCATCGCACGCCACCACCTTAAGGTCGTGCTCGCGCACGGCAGGGTTCACGTGGCGCAGCGCCTCCTCCACGATATCGTCCATGAGCTCGAGCGTGGTCGACAGGCGCATACCGCCGCCCTCGAGCTTGGTGATGGCGAGCAGGTTCTCGACGGTGGCGTTGAGCCATTGCGCATCCGAGCGAATGGACAAGAGCAGGCCGCGGCGCGTTTGGGCGTCGAGCACGGCGGTGCCGGTCGAGCCCTGGTCGAGCAGCACATCGGCATTACCCGAAATACTGGTGAGCGGCGTGCGCAGGTCGTGCGAGATGGAGCGCAGCAGGTTGGCGCGCAGCTGCTCATTTTTGGCAAGCACCGCCGCCTCCTCGCGGGCCTCCATGGCGCGGGCGCGATCGAGCGCCAGCTCGCCTTCGCTCACGATAGCATCGGCAAGTGTCCGCTCCTCGTGCGTCAGCACGTCGGGCTCGGCAACGATAGCCAGCACGCCCACCACCGAGGCGGGGTCGCCCGAGCGCGCGAAGCCGTCGCCTGTGCGAACCGTCAGGTAGATGCCATAAAACGCCGAGCCGCCGAACGTAGCATCGAGCGGCGTTCCCACATAGGCGGACGCCGAGAGCCGCGGTGGCATCTGCGGCGCCAGCTCGTGCACCGGCGCGGCATCGCCCACGGCCGTGTATGTCGCACGCGGCAGCAGGTCATCGCCCTCGGCGTCGGCGCTGTACCACACGACCGGACAGCCCGAAAGACGCGCCAGCTGCGTGGCCATGGCGTGAACGATCTGCTGCTCGTCGGCGCAGCGCTGCAACATGCGATTGGTCTCGAGCACCATATGCGTGCGGCGGTCGCTGGCGGCAGCCTGTGCCAAGGCGCGGCGCAGGGCCAACGCAATCGAGCTCGACACAAGCGAGACCACGAACATGATGAAGAACATGCCGGGATAGCCGCGGTCGATAAGCGACAGCGAGTAGCGCGGGTCGACAAACAAGAAGTTGTAGAGCGCCACGGCGGCAGCCGAGCTCAGCAAGCAATACAGGCGACTCCAGGTAAAGAATGCGCACAGCTGAACGGCGAACACATAGACGATCATGATGCTCGGCGCGAGACCCGGATGGTCGAGCAGCGCGCCCACAATCGTCGCCGCGACCAGCAGCCCCACCGACACGCAGATATCGTACAGGGGGCCGCGACGCGTCATCGTAGTGCGCCGCCACCAAAAGTTCTCGGCAATATCACCGTCCGCACGGACGTCCATCAGCGCCCCGCCCCTCTCTCAAAAACAAAAACCACCACAAAGGGACAGGCACCTTTGTGGTGGTTTCCCTTGTGGTGGTTCCAAGTGTATAGCCTTTGCAACCTGCGGTCGCTAGACAAACAGCACGTGCGCGAGCAGGGCACACACGCACACCGCTCCAAATACCAGTGCCACGATCGAAATTACGCGATCGGCCATATCCATGTTGGCACGATTCGTAAAGAACCGATCTTCGGCGGCGTCGACGCGCGCCTCACGCACCATTTCGACCACCGCCTCACGGCCATCGAGCGCCTTTGTATCCATGTTTACCTCCCCGGCCTCATGCTTATCCATCAAAAACCAACTCCGTGTAGCCGCCGACGTCTACGGTCGCTCGTTGGGAGCCAGGCGCTGCATCTTGTTCACGGCCTTGAACTTGGTGAACAGCGGCACGTACTCAAAGCTCACGTTGGAGTTCTCCAGGCCGTACCAACGCGCAGGCGTGCCGGCGGCGCGGCGGATGATGTACTTGAGCGTGATGGCCGTACGCTCGCTCGGCTCCACATCGCTTTCGGGCGCCAGAAGCTTACGGATCAGGACGAACTTGAACGTGCCGATGTTACCCGGATCCTTGTAGACCGAGTAGTCATGCGTCTGCGGCGGCAACTCGCCGGTGGCAGCCAGGTCCTGAACAACCTGACGCAGGTAGGCATTGACGCGCTGGTTGATCTTGTAGCCCAGGTACAGATGCACGCGGAACACGTAGTCGGTGCCGAACGTCTCGACCGAATAGGCAAAGGTGTGCGGTTCGTCCATGGTCTCGACATTCACAAACCACCAGGCGCGGGCGCGCTTGGGATGCTTGTCCAAGATCGAATAGACGATATCGCGGTCGATGTAGTCGGTATGGGTGTCCTTGGTCAGGTACACGACGTTGTCGCTCATGCGCTCGTAACGGTCGTCGTCGCGCAGGCGCTTGAGCTGCGGCAGGTAGCTGCGCAGCGGCAGAAGCGTAAACTGGCGCTGCTCAACAGCCGTACCGTTGTACCAGCACACCATGATGCCCATGATGAGCGCGGCCATGAGGATGGTGAAGTAGCCGCCGTGGAAGAACTTGGTAAGTGAGCTCACGAAGAAGAAGCCTTCGAGCAAAAGGAAGAAGGCCGCGAAGATCCACGGAGCAACCTTGAGCTTGCGCTCCTCGTGCAGGTAGAAGAAGAGCAGCAGCGTGGTGCACATCATAGTCAGCGTAATGGCAAGGCCGTAGGCGGCTTCCATATGCGCCGAGTTCTGGAACAGCAGCACCACGATGACGCAGCCGACAAGCATGACGTTGTTGACCATGGGGATGTAGAGCTGGCCCTTGGTCTCGGCAGGGTAGAAGACCTGCATGTGCGGCATGAGGTCCAGACGGCTGGCCTCGGACACCAGCGAGAATGCGCCGGTGATGAGCGCCTGCGAGGCAATGATGGCCGCGACGGTGGAAAGGCCGACGGCAAACGGGCGCAGGCCCGGGGCGAGCATCTGGTAGAACGGGTTGAGGTCGGCAATGCCCATGAGCTCGGGGTTGGCAGCGTTGTTCATAAGCCAAGCGCCCTGGCCCATATAGGAAAGCAGCAGGCAGCACTTAACGAACGGCCAGGTAGCGTAGATGTTGCCGCGGCCGACGTGGCCCATGTCGGAGTAGAGCGCCTCGGCACCGGTGGTGGCGAGGAAGCAGCTGCCCAGAATCATGATGCCCGCGTGGTTGTTGGGGCTCAGCAAAAAGGCGATGCCGCGCACCGGGTTGAGGCACAGCAGCACGGCGGGGTGCTGGAAGACAAAGAACAGACCCGTGCCGCCCAGGAACAGGAACCACAGCGTCATGATGGGGCCAAAGGCGTGACCGATCTTGGCCGTACCGATGCGCTGTACCAAGAAGAGCACGATGATGATGGCGAGCGTAATGGCGACGACGCGGCCTTGGTCATCGCCCAGCACGGCATGGACCGCCGGGATGGTGCGCAGGCCCTCGATGGCCGTGGTAACGGTAACGGCCGGCGTGAGGATGCCGTCGGCGAGCAGCGCGGCGCCACCTAGCATGGCGGGGATGATAAGCCACTTGCCACAGCGCTTGACCAGACTGTACAGGGCAAAGATACCGCCCTCGCCATGGTTATCGGCGCGCAGCGAGATGAGCACATACTTGATGGTGGTCAGCAACGTGACCGTCCACACGACAAGGGAGAGCGCGCCGAGCACGAACTCCTCCGTGACGCTTCCGATGCCGCCGTTGCCGGCAACGAGCGCCTTGGTTACATACATAGGGCTGGTGCCGATATCGCCGTACACCACGCCCAGCGTGACGAGCATCGCCGAGATGCTCACAGGAATCGCAGCGTGCGAAGCTGCCTCCTTGGCCTTTTGTTCCATAAGCCGGTTTCCTCCCAACTTTAATGTTCGAAGGAATTATAGGTAATCGGCCCATGTTTGAATGGCACTGTTTTCCCAGCTAGATAAAGATTTATACAGTCTTTAGGCTACCGCGGCGATATGGAATGTAACAAAGGGACTGTCCCCTTGTCACATTCGTCATTTTCCGAGCCAATTTTTGAACCACCACTCCATGGAGCGGCTCATCTCGGCCATAAAGGGGCTCGTGTGCTTGCGGGTGTAGATATCCATGACGCGCTCCCCCACCTCGCGGGCATGCGGACGGAACATCGCGTCCATCTCGGCCACCTGCGCGTCCATGGTCGCGGCATCCGCGCGGCAGTAGCGCTCCTCGTGCACCAGGTTCACCACGGGATGCGCAATGGCCGGACGCTCCTTGCGAGGCGTGCCGACGATGAGCATCGACAGCGGCATGGTATAGGGTGGCAGGTCGAGCAGCTCGGCAACTTCCTCGGCGTTCTCCACGATGTCGCCAATGTAGCAGCTTCCCAGCCCCAGGGCCTCGGCGGCAACCACGGCGTTTTGCGCGGCGATCACGGCGTCCTGGGCCGCGATGGCAAAGTCGCCCAAACCCGGCGCGCGGCGGGGCGACTTGCCCGTACGCTCGACAAACTCGGGCTCAAAGCAGCCCACGTGCTCAAACAGATCGATCCACTTTGCATAATCGACCACAAATATCAGTGCCCAGGGAGCCTTGGCGATCATGGGCTGATGGTCGCACAGGTCGGCCAGGCGGTCGAGCGTAGCCTGCTCGCGGATGCTCACGATGGAATACATCATCATGGCGCCCGCCGACGGCGCGCGACTCGCCGCATGCAAAATCGCCGCCCGCTGCTCGTCGGTCACCGCCACGGGACGGTCGTTGTCATCATGCGCGAAGGCACGCGTGGAGGAACGGTGCTCCAAAATGTCCAGCACCGCATTGCCCGTAGTCTCGACCGGATAGCCGCACGTATCCACGCCCACAGCTCCGTCGCCGCCCATGTCCGCCTTGCAAACCTGCTCGCTCATCGCCCTACCCTCGCCATTTCTTTAAGAAGCCTTTACGTTTCCGTGTAATTCCCGTCCATTATCGCGCAGGTCGCCACTACATTGCGCCACACCGCCACACGTGCGCGTTAATATGGCTGGTTGTTGTGCGCAGACACCAATTGCAGCGCATATCTTGGTAACAATCGGGTAAACCCCCGCTTTCGTAGGTTTTAAGTTTGTGAGGAGTCTCAGCATGTTCGCTGCCGCCATCTCGCTCGTCGGTCTTGCGGCGACCGTCTACCTTGTTTTGCGCGAGGCCAAGGCCATTCGCGCTCAGTCGGGCACCGTTGCCAAAAGCGCTCTTGGGTGGAGCGTCGCCTTCGGCCTGTTCCAGCTCTTTTTGACCATTTGGGGCGCTATTGGCCTCGTCGCGCAAAACGAGCCGCTCGCCTTCGTGATGCTCATCCTGACCAATGCCATCCTCACCGGCTGCGCCTGGGCCAGTATCGCCCGCGACCGCATCGCCCCGCGCGTCTTTGCGTTCGCCTCGGCCGATGCGCCCGCCCCCACCGGCAAGCTCGCTCGTTTGCGCGGCGCCTTTGTAGGCAAACCGCTCGTCGCCGCCGTCCTGTGCCTGCTGCTCGCCGGCGTCTTTGCGCTGCTGGGCATGGAGGTCTCGTCCAACCACGACTTTACCTGGGTCTACCCCCTGTGCATCCTGCTCGAGTGGGCCATCATCACCACGCTCATGGTCGGCCTGTTCTTCCTGTTCCAGCGCCACGGCGCAGCCCCCGCGGTCATGGCCTTTGCCCTCTTTGTCCTGGGCATTGCCGAGTTCTTCGTCATCACGTTTAAATCCATGCCCATCCAGCCGGGCGACCTTTCGGCCATCTCCACCGCCGCCGCGGTCGCCGGCACCGGCTACACCTTCTCGATCTCACTGTTCTGCGTGCTGTCCATGGGCTTTACCGCCATCGCCATGCTGCTATGCGAGTACGCCGGCCTGGTGGCACCGCACCGTCAGAAGGGCGCCGCCAACGCCAAGCGCATGCTGCTCACCAACCTGCTCGTGGCGGTGCTGTGCCTGGGCGGCGTGACCGCACACGTCACGCTCATCGACTACTACAACACCCTCGGCATCACCGTCTACACCTGGCGCCCGCTCGAGAGCTACTGGCGCGAGGGCTATCTGCCTGCCTTTATTAGTGCGGCGCAGTCCATCAAGCCGCCCAAACCCGCCGACTACTCCGTCGACGATGCCAAGGCCACGCTCAAAATGTACGCCAAGGCCTACGACAAGTCCGACGCCGCCAAGAGTGACGAGCGCACCGCCGCAAAGGAGCAGTTCGACAGCGAGAAGCCCACGGTCATCGCCATCATGAACGAGACCTTCTCGGATCTGTCGATCTACCAGAACATGCGCGCCGGCTACGAGGGTCCGCAGTACTTTAAAAACCTGTCCAACTGCCTCAGCCGCGGCAAGCTCTACGTGAGCGCCTACGGCGGCGGCACCGCCAATACCGAGTTTGAGTTTATGACCGGCAACTCCATGGCCAACCTTGGCTCGGGCGTGTACCCCTACACCATCTACAACATGGAAACGACCGGGAACCTGGCAGAGCAGTTCAAGTCGCTCGGATATTCCACCACGGCCATGCACCCCAACCACGCAACCAACTGGAACCGCGAGAACGTGTACAAGGACTTTGGCTTTGACCGGTTCCTGTCCATCAACGATTTCCAGGGTGCCGATACCCTGCGCGGCATGGTGACCGACCAGGCTACCTATGACAAGATTCTTGAGCTGCTCGATCAGAACGCCGATCCGCAGTTTATCTTCGACGTGACCATGCAGAACCACTCGGGCTACGACACGGGCCTGCTGCCGGTCGACAAGCAGATGCACCTGAATATCGACACGACCGATCTGGACGCCAAGACCGTCGAGGACGGTACGCTCTCCGATGTCGACGAGTATGTCTCGTGCATCGAGCAGTCCGATCAGGCGCTGCGCTACTTCCTCAACGCCTTGAGCAAGCTCGACCGCAAGGTAGTCGTGGTGTTCTGGGGCGATCACCAGCCGTTCTTCCCGTCCAAGTTCAATGACAAGTGGTTTACCGGCGAGGACGACGCCACCCACCAGGAGCGCTTGTGGCAGACCGACTACATCATCTGGGCCAACTACGACGTTGCCGGTTGCAACCAGACGAGCGAGGTCGACGACCTGTCCACCAACTACCTGTCCACCCAGCTGATGCAGCTGATCGGCGCACCGCTGACCGACTACCAGAAAGCGCACATGACGCTGCGCGAGTCGCTGCCCGCCATCAACTCGGTCGGCTACGAGGACGCCAGCCTGCGCTGGGCGCTCTCCTCCAACGTCACCGGTGACGACGCCGCCGCAGCAGCCGCCACCAAGGCGCGCGAGGATTACGCCAAGATGCAGTACTACGAGATGTTCCGCGACGGCAAGAACGTCTATACGGAGCACTTCCAGACCGAGGCCAACGAGACCGACCCCAACCTGGCGCCGGGCACGACCAAGATCAAGTAGCGGCGCGTCTTAACTGGTTCGTCTGCCCGAGCAGGGAACCTCACATTCCGCGCCGCCGGGCAGACGCCTCGGTGTTGAAGCGCGGCTTGTCATGGGGGCACCTGCTGAACATATATAAGTTGAAGGACACGTTATGTGGCCTTCTTTGTTTGCGGAAAGTGTGTCCCGGAATTCTTGTCTGGAATGGGATGCAGTTTCCGCTTGGGACCCGATTGGGAAAGTGTGTCCCACTATTCAGCTGGATTCCGGGATGTATTTTCCGGTTGAGGCTCGTTGGGAAAGTGCGTCCCACTTTGGGGGCTGATTCTGGGATGTGGTTTCCGGTTGGCTCTCATTGGGAAAGTTCATCCCATTTCTCGGCCTAATTATGGGACGCAGTTTCCCGTTGAGGACCCTTTGGGAAAGTGCGTCCCGGTCTGGGCGCTCAAACTGGGATGGATTTTCCGGATGAGGGCTTGACGGAAAATGTGTCCCGTTCCGGGCGCTAATTGTGGGATGCAGTTTCCGCTTGCGGAGTCTCCACTCAACAGAAAACCCGGGTGGCCTGTTTTTTGGCTACCCGGGTTTTTGGGTTGTCGATATGTTCGACTGGCTACTAGTGGGTCTTGCGGCGCTTGATCAGCATGATGAGGGCTATCACTACGAGCGTTGCTCCCGCTGCTGCTGCGGTGGCGACTAGGGCGAATGTTTGGTCGCCGGTGTTTGCGAGGTCCTTCGCTGTGGTCGTAGTCTTGACCTTGGTGTCGGTCTTAGCTCCGTTGTCGGACTTGGGCTTGTCCGGGTTCGTCGGGGTCTCAGGAGTCTCGGGGTCCTTTGAGCCTTCGGAATCGGTTGGGCCGGCGGTGTTTACCAGCGTATGGTCCAGGAACTTCTTGGCGCCCGCACTTGCCTGTGAGAACAGGCGGCGCGTGCGGATCGGGGTGGCGTTCACCGTTGTGGGCGCCGTCTCCTCGGCCTCGATATTCACGAGCGTCGTGCCGGTGTCGAGGCCCACGTCGTTGTATCCCACGTGGCAGTAATACTGCGCACCGTCATCGTCTGCGGTCAGGTCAATCTCGAGCTTTGAGGCCGTTCCAGCCGCGAGGTTGCCATCGGCACCCACGAGCTTAAACTCTGTCTCGCCGCGGCCCTTGCGGTACCACATATAGGTCGGTGCCAGCCCTGTTTCGCTATCGTCGGCACCGAGTTGCTTCACATGGCCAATCGCCGAGAGCGTCAGGTGGCTTCCCGCCGTGCGCTCAACCGAAGAGTCGTATCCAAGATCCGACCCCTCCGCAGCATCCGCCGCAGGTCCGCTCACGGTCATCGTCATGCCATCGGGCATGGTCTTGACCGTGATGATTGCCGAGCGAATACCCGTCTCAATCGTAGATCCGTTCTTAACGGCGGCAATGGCGAATCGGTACTCCGTATTCGGCAACAGCCCATCCCACTTAAGCGAGGTCTGCGTATTGTCGGCGATCTTCCAGCTGTTGACGATGGCGTCGGCCGCGTTACTCTGCAGCATACCCACGCCGTAGCTAAAGCCACCCCTGTT
Source organism: uncultured Collinsella sp. (assembly GCA_900541715.1). Classification (GTDB taxonomy): domain Bacteria; phylum Actinomycetota; class Coriobacteriia; order Coriobacteriales; family Coriobacteriaceae; genus Collinsella. Next base: position 3,864 of record UQLI01000010.1, on the reverse strand, counting down.
TGCGAGCACGTCGTCCCAGCTAAACGCGACACTGGTCGAATCAACGGCGTTTGCCGTAAAGCCCGTCACGGCAGGCGCGTCGGGTACCTGGACGTCCTTGACGTCATAGCCCACAATCCAGAACTGATCGGTGTCCTTGGTTCCGAGCTTGTCACCCGAGTCGGCCTCAAACTTGTCGACATCTACCGCGTTGACGCCCAGGCGCCATGCAAAACCGTACTTGTTCTGCGCGGCCTCGGGCAGGTTGTCGACGGTGCCGCCGTATTCGGTCGATTCACTCGAGGAGTTACCCGTAGTAAAGCCGGCGTTGGCACCAAAGCACAGGCCGCCAAATAACTCGTGCTTTGCAAGCTTCGCGCCCATGACAACGCTGCCGTTCAGCGTAAAGCCGTACTCAAACTCCTGCTCCTCGCCCTCCTCGACTTCGATGGTCTGCGTAGTGCTCGCCCCCGACTGCGCGACAGCACCGCTATACCCATCGTACGTGTAAGCGCGCGTCACGCCGGGCTTGCCCAGACCAAAGGAATCTTGCGCGGGAGTCGTACCGTTGAGCGCCGTGTAATAGCTGTCGGGCTCTCCCGACCGGTTGGTCAAAAAGTAGCTGAGCGGCGTCATGTTGTGCTGCTTGGCAACGCGGTCATAGGCCTCGACATTAACGACCGAGGTCTGCGCGCCGAGCGACACGGGCGCCGCCATCACGCCCTTGCCGCCAGTTTCCTCATTTTCGATCTCGTACTCGTAATAGACCATCGGAATCGTGTAGAGCACGGCCTTGTCGCCTTCGCCGGCATGCGACTCATAACTTACGCTGGCGCTCACTGTGCGCTCGCTCCGGTAGTCATAGCATCCCTCGGCGGCAAAATCGACTGAAGCATTAATCGCCACCAGGGGCGGACCGGTCTGCACCTCGACGGCAACGCCCAACTCGGCGCCAATGGTATAGCCCTGGGATGTCCCCGTGCCCTTTTCCTCTCCGTATGACGTGCCGCCCAACACCAGATAGCCGTATGCCTGCTCCAGATCCTCAACATAGGGCGCATCCTGCAGCACGGCAAGCACGCGCGGGTTGGTATAGACCTTGTAGCGGTCCTTGTACATGATCTTGACGCTGTCGTTGTCGACATCGGGCAGCGCAAGCGAGATAAATGTGCCGTAGGTAGTGCCGCGACGGTTGCTCTCGCTAATCACCTGCTCCTCGCCGCGGCGCACCTTTCCGTTCTCGTCGAGCGAAAAATGCGAGGCGGTCATCCAATAGTAGTCATCGTTCTTGCGCAGGTCCTCGTCGCGGTGCTTGCCCACCACAGCGATAAAGCTCTCGTTATAGCGGTCCGAACCCGAGACGCTGCCCGCCTTGACGTCGCTGATCCACACCTGCTCTATACCCTTGTGGTCATGCTTGTTGCTGCTGTTGTATTGCTGACCGCTCATGCTCATGGTTCCGACCATGGACCCCAAGCCCTGAGCCCCGCTCTGTGCCGTGTTGCAGGCAAAGTCGCGGAACACATCGCCGCCCACGAGTACCTCGTCGACCGCCAGCTGCTCGGACAGGCCGTCAAGGTTGGCAGTGGCAAGGGCAATAGGCGCCAAGGTGCACGGATAGCGCTTATCCTGAGCGCTATCCTTCCATGCGCTGTTGGGCACATGCATCAGCCCATAGGAGGCGAGGAGCCCGTCTCTGTATTCCTTGCAATCGGAAAGCTTGAACTCGCCAGACTCCGAGTCAAAATACGCGTAGCGGTACAGCGCGCCGTACAGCCCCTTGCTGCCGTCAGAAGCGCCGTAATCAAAAGCGCTGCGTTGCCAGTCATAGCCCGCAAGAATAAGGCCCGTGACGGTTTCACCCGTCTTCTTTCCTTCTTCATCGTAGGCGGCAAACGTGCCGAACGTCGCATTCGCAGCGACCATGGTCTTGCCGTTCGCGGAGAGGGAGATTGCGCCCGCGTCGCCCAGAGCATCGACATGGACGAGCGCACCCTTGGATGCATCCCACGAAAACAGCTCGCAATGCGTCGACTTATCAATATTCTTCTTGCCGTAGGGTGCCGAGACCACGATGGCGAGGTCATCGCAAAAATCGCGATCGAGGTCGCCGGCCGCTAGCGAAACGACAGGAGCTGACTGAAGCTGCGTCCAGGAGTCGTTCCCGCCCTTGTTGTGCGTGGTGTAGTCCGCGGCGTTACCGGCATCGATCTTGACGACGCTTTGCTTCCAGTTGCCGCCCTCCAAGTCATACATGTCGACTACAGCCTTGCGCACGCCGTTCTCGTCGACATAGCAGCCCGCGTAGACAAAAAGCTCGTCGACGCCGTCGCCATCGACATCGCCCGCCTCGACATCAAAGACGGCGTCGTGCTCTTGCAGGTAACCGGCATCCAGGTACTTAAAACGGCCTTCGTACATCATATTAGTGTTGACCGTCACCGGCAGGTGTGTGTCGAGAGTGCGCGTACGCCCGTTGCTAAACGAGTAGAGGACCAGCTCAACCTTTCCGGCGTATGACTTGCCGTCAATCGTCGTGGAGGAACTGTCGCCGTAGGCACGGAGCTCGGCAACGCGGCTCTTTTTGCCCGTGCTGGCGTCGCTGCAGAACTCAACACTCGTGGCGTGAATGCCCGAGAAACCGTTGTTGTCGTTGGCGAGTACTGTTGAGGACTCATTGTTGCTTAGGTACGACCAGGTGCCGCCACCGTAGTCGCTATGCTTGTAGAGATCGCTGTTCGTATCGAATTTGTTGACGTTTTGCCAGAACTTTGCGGCGCCCCACACACTTCCATAGCCATCGGTGAGTTTGCTGCTGCCGCCAATGTCACCGCGCTCGACGTTCTCGAGCTTGTCGCGCAGAGTGTAGCGATTGCCATGGCTACCGTTAGCTGCCATATAGACCTCGCTGCGCGTGGCAAACGTCGTGGGGGGTATCAGTGGAATAGGGGCCAACGGTATCGGCCGGAATGTCCTCGCTCGTGCCCAGACCCAGGGCTTGATAATCCTGCTCGGTCATATCGGTGATTGCGGGCGCGTCTGCCGCCTGGGCAACCTGGGGCGTGGCCGTGAAGCAGGCGACGCTCGTGGCGATCAACGCAGCAAGCGCCGCCGTCCCAACAAGCGGGATTTTCGACAGTCTACGGATACGGGGGTGTGGAACGTACATGAGGGACCTCGCTTTATTCGAGTGGAGTTGACTCATTTTTGCAAATGATACGTCCGATGCCCGATATCACGTGTCTCATTTTCGCCAACGGCGTGTCTCATTTTTGAGAATTCGAGATGCCGCGGAAATCTTATCCCAGCTCAAAGGCCATTTCTGGGATGTATTTTCCGTCGAGTGCCTCATCGGGAAACTGCATCCCATTTCAAGCGTCGATTCTGGGACGCACTTTCCCCTTAGACCCTCAACCGGAAACCGCATCCCACTTTGAGCGCAAATTCCGGGATGCATTTTCCGCTTGAGCCTCATTGGGAAACGGCGTCCCACTTTGAGGGCTGATTGTGGGATGCATTTTCCGGTTTTGCTCTCATTGGGAAAATGCATCCCGTTTCTTGACCGAATAATGGGACGCAATTTCCCGTTGGAGCGCCTTTGGGAAAGTGTGTCCCACTTCGACCGCCCAGAGTGGGATGCACTTTCCGCAAAGCACCTCAACGGGAAACTACGTCCCATTCCAAAGGCAAATTCCGGGATGCATTTTCCGAAAGCCTGCCCATCCGGAAAGCCCGTCCCACTTTGGACGCATCCGGGCACGGAACCATCGACCTATCAGGCCTCCCATCAATAAAGAGGCGTCCTCCCGGACGGCGGGGCACGAAGTTCATCGCGAGTTCCGCACGCAAAGAAGGCCACTTAATGTGGCCTTCGTCTTGCGCAGG
>UQLI01000009.1 GCA_900541715.1 uncultured Collinsella sp. | reverse complement strand
ACGCTCCCGCAAACTGCCTCTTGACAACTTATAGGAGCGTCGGTTTTGTTTTTGCACTTTTCAGCATGGTCTGGGCTCTCCGCGTTAACGTAGTAGATGGGCCCCTTTTGTGGCAAGGGGCCGACCTGCGGCTCAGGGTAGCCAAAAAAGCCCCGTCCCAAAAAGACTGTTGGAAGTTGCGGTGGAATAGTTCCTGTTTTTGCTGCTGAAGGCTTTGAGCAGGAACTATTCCACCGCAACTTATGAGGGGGCGGGGGATGCGATAGTATTACGTGGTGATATTCGACAAACCGTGGGCTTCATCCGAGGGCTTTATGGAACAACACCAGCATTATCAGAGCCTGCAAGACCAGGCATACAACGCATTGCGCTCCAAGATCATCTATGCCGAGCTCAAGCCTGGCACGCGCCTTTCGGCGATTGGTCTGGAAAAGGAGACGGGAATCGGGCGCACGCCCATTCGCGAGTCCTTTGTGCGCCTGCGTGAGCAGGAGCTGGTGGAAACGCGTCCCAAAAGCGGCACTTATGTCTCAAAAATCAGCATGGAGCGCGCCGAGAACGCCTGTTTCTTGCGCGAGAAGCTCGAGAGAAGCGTGCTCATTAAATGTTGTTCGGCTGCTACGCCCGAGCAAAAGCAGCGGCTTGAGCAGATTCTTGCCGAGTCCGAGTCACTCGACCATAGCGAAACACGTCGCTTTTTCGATCTGGACAACTTGTTCCATGAGACATGTTTTGAGATTGCCGATCGTCACATGTTGTGGGATTGGATGAAGAGCATCAACACGCATTTTGAGCGATACAACTGGTTGCGTATGGTGTCGCAGGATCTGGATTGGGAGCCGATTCGTCGGCAGCATCGCCGGATTCTCGAGGCCATTAAGAGGGGCGATACCGATGCGGCGAGTTATCTGGCAGAGACGCACTTGCACCTGATGCCCGAAGAGCAGGGCCCGGTTATCGCCTTGCATCCCGACTACTTTGAGCTGCCTAAAGACTCGTCTATCTAGCCCATCATCGCATCTGCTCGAGACGCAAAAACGATGCGGCTCACCTACAGCGTTTTGCAACCGAGATTTTTAAAAATGCCTAAAATGGCTCAGACCGCCGACAATTGGGAAACGGGGTGCGCCATGGCGCAGATGAGAATCAAGGACATTGCCGCCGAGGCGGGCGTGAGCCCGGCCACGGTCTCGCGCTATCTCAACAACCGCCCCGGGCAGATGACCGAGGAGACCCGCGCTCGCATCGCGGCGGTTATCGAGCGCACCGGCTATCGCCCGCGTGCCGCCGCACGCAATCTGCGCAGCTCACGCACCAACCTCATCGGCGTGATCCTGGCCGACATCGCCAACCCGTTCTCGAGCGCCATGCTCGAAGGACTTTCCGCCAGCGCCGCCGCGCGCGGCTGCTCACTTATGACTGCCATTAGCGGCAACGATTCCGCCAAGGAGGCCGAGTCGCTCACCAGACTTATCGATGCCGGCGTGGACGGCCTGGTCGTCAACACCTGCGGAGGCAATGACGAGGCGATTGCCGCGGCAGCGGGACGTCTGCCCGTTGTGCTGCTCGACCGCGATGTTGCCGACGGTGGTGTCGATCTGGTGACATCTAACAACCGTGAGCTGGTCGCCGGCCTGGTAGACGCCTTGGCCGCCGCTGGCAGTGAGCGCCTGTGCCTGCTCACCGAGGCAAGCGACGACAGCCCCGTGCGTCGAGAGCGCGCCGAGGCCTTTGCCGACGAGCTTTCGCGACGCGGCCTTGCGGGCGAGGTCGTCACCCTGGCCGACGGCGGTGCCACGGGCGTCGGCCGCTTGGACGAGACCATCCGCGGCTATGCCGGCAAAAAGCTCGGCCTCATTGCTGTCAACGGCCTGGTTTTCCTGCGTCTGACCGAGGCACTGGCGCAGCTTGGTCCCTCGCTGCCGGCGGGGCTCAAGATCGCGACGTTTGACGACTACCCCTGGAACCACGTGCTCTTTGGCGGCGTGACCACGGCCGCGCAGGACACCCTCACCATTGCCGAGTGTGTGGTCGAGCGCCTGTCCGAGCGCATCGATGTTGTTACCACCACCGTGGGCGATGCCGCAAAGCTCGCCCCCAAGCGCATCGAGATCCCCGGCCACATCGAACACCGCGCCTCGACCTCGCGCTAGCATGTATGATAATATATAGACAATGTCATACAGGAGGTATCCATGGCTGCGTCTGTGTTGAGTGTGCGAGTGGACTCGTCAATTAAAGATTCATTTGCGGAGCTGTGCGAAGAACTCGGCATGACTTCGTCCGTTGCGGTCAATATGTTCATGAGGCAGATGTTGCGCGAGCGCTCGCTGCCGTTTGTTCCTTCACTTGGTAAAAACTCTGCGAGCGAAAGCGCCGCGGCGGGCATTTTGGATACTGCCCAGATTGAGTCCGCCGTCTGCGAGGCGGCCAGCTCGATTCCCGCCATCAAAACCGTGATTCTTTTTGGTTCGTATGCCCGGGGCGAGGCGCATGTCGATAGTGATATTGACTTGCGTCTCGAAGTCGATCGCGAGCAGGGCTTTGGTCTTTTCGCGCTGTCGGCATTTGGCGAGGCGGTGCGCAAAGAAACCGGGAGGCAGGTTGATCTCGTCTCGAGCGACCATCTTGATGACGATCTTGCCGCGGTAATCGAGCGCGAAGGAGTGATCCTTTATGATCGCGCGTAAGTCAGACGGTCTCCGCGCTCAAGAGGTTTTGGAAGCCATCTCTGAAACGAACGAGCGCATCAAGGCTTTTGATATCACCGAGGACCAGTTTCTGCATGCGAATGACGTGCGGACGAGGGCGTTGGCGGACTCCCTTTTGATGTGTGCGCTTAGGGTGACGGAAGAAGCGGGCAAGTTGTCGGAACGCTCGCAGCGGCTTCATCCCGAAATTGAGTGGCGTGGAATTATCGGCATGAGAAATTATCTTGCGCATGATTACGGCAATGTCGACCGCTCGGTTGTTTGGGATGCAGTGACGATGGAGTTCCCTGCGCTGGAACGAGCCTGTAGGCAAATTGTCTCCGAATCCGAGCGATAGTTGCTGGTCATACCCGCCTACGCGAACGTTTTTTGAGCGCTTGATACGCTTTAACCCTGCGGAAACATTTTTCTGCGATAGTATCTGCGATATAGACCAGTCGAAACCCGCCCGAAAGAAAGGGGAGCGACATGAACCAGCAGAACATCGATTACGTACTCCGCTCCGTAGAGCAGCGTGACATCCGCTTTGTGCGTCTGTGGTTTGTCGACATTCTCGGCCGCCTCAAGAACTTTGCCATTAGCCCCGAGGACCTCGAGGTCGCTTTTGAGGAGGGTATTGGCTTTGACGGCTCTGCCATCGAGGGCTTTGCCACGCCCGAGGAAGCCGATATGCTGGCGTTTCCCGATGCTTCGACCTTCCAGATCCTGCCGTGGCGCCCGAGCCACAACGGCGTCGCCCGCGTGTTCTGCGACGTGTGCACTCCCGATTGCAAGCCCTTTGCCGGCGACCCGCGCGATGCCCTGCGCCGCATGTTCCGCAAGGCCGAGAAGGCCGGCTATCTGCTCAACGTGGGCGCCGAGCTGGAGTATTACTACTTCCCCGACGAGCACACCCCCGAGCCGCTCGACAACGTGGGCTACTTCGATCTTTCGGTGAGCGATGCCGCCCGCGACCTGCGCCGCAACACGGTCCTCACGCTCGAGAAGATGTCCGTGCCCGTGGAGTACACCTTCCACGCCGCCGGCCGCTCGCAGCACGGCATGAGCCTGCGCCACGCCGAGGCCCTGAGCATGTCCGACGCCATCACCACGGCCAAGCTCATCATTAAGCAGCAGGCCTACGAGAGCGGCTGCCATGCCTCTTTTATGCCCAAGCCGTTGGCGGGCGAGGACGGCAGCGCCATGTTTTTGCATCAGTCGCTGTTCGACCACGACGGCAACAACGTCTTTTGGGGCGAGGATGACGAGAAGTACCACCTCTCCGATATTGCCAAGCACTACATGGCCGGCATTCTGGCACACGCGCGCGAGATCAGCGCCATCACCAACCCCACGGTCAATTCGTACAAGCGCATCACCACGGGTGGCGACTCCGTGCCGCAGTACGCCACGTGGGGCCTGCGCAACCGTGCGAGCATGGTCCGCATCCCGGTCTACAAGCCCGGCAAGCAGCTGTCCACGCGCATCGAGCTTCGCAGCCCCGACCCCATGGCCAATCCGTACCTGGTCAACGCCGTCACGCTGGCGGCTGGTCTGGACGGCATCGAGCGCAAGCTGGAGCTCCCGCCCGAGGCAACGGCCGAGACGCTCAAGCTCACCGACCGCCAGATGCTCGAGGCCGGCTACACGCCGCTGCCGCGCTCGCTCAAAGAGGCGCTCGACGTGTTTGAGGACTCGCAGTTTATGAAGGATGCCCTCGGCGAGCACATCCACAGCTTCTTCCTCAAAAAGAAGCGCGACGAGTGGCATAAGTTTGAGTCCACGATCACCGAGTGGGAGATCAAGCACTACCTGGCGAACTCCTAATCGCGCTGGCTTGTTCCAGTACGATTGAGCTCATTTCTTTGGAGGCCGATATGTCCGAAAAGAGTGCCCTGTTCATGGCGCGCACGACGCGCTTCCACGAGTTTGCCCGCAGCTTGACGACCACCCTGGGTGTCGAGGTGAGCCTTGCCACACCCGATTCGCCGACTGCGGCGCACGACTTTGACCTGCTGATCCTCGATTCCGACGGCATTCGCAGCGACCGCATCGATCAGATTGCCAAGTGGCTTGACGATCGCGGCGGCGTCCCCATGTTGGTGATTGTCGACGACGAGGCGCTCGGCACCCTGCGCCTGCCGAATCACGCGCATGCCGACTTTGTATGCCCCACGGCGACGCCCAACGAGCTCAAGGCTCGCGCACAGCGCCTGATGGGCGAGGAGGAGACCGTCGCCGCCGACGATGTGCTCAACATCGACAACCTCGAGATCAACCTGGCCACCTACCAGGTGACGCTCGATGATGAACCCATCGATCTGACGCTGATGGAGTACTCGCTGTTGAGCTTTTTGGCGACGCACCCCAACCGCGCCTACAGCCGCGAGGTGCTGCTGCACCGCGTGTGGGGCTTTGAGTACTGCGGCGGCACGCGCACCGTCGACGTGCACATCCGACGCATCCGCTCCAAGGTGGGTCCGCAGATCGCGGCTCATATCACCACCGTCCGCGGCGTGGGTTATCTGTTTAAGGACTAGCTTTTCACCGCAAAGGGGACAGGCAACTTTGTGGTGGTTTTGCCGCATGCGTGGATTCCTCTCGAGTTTGCAGCAGAACTTAAGCCTTCCTAAAAGATTGCGTTCTCATACACGTTCGCCCGCATATTGGGGTACAACTCAACGTGAACAATGATGGCCCGCCACATGTTTGGCGGGCCTTTGGTTATTTGACGAAAGGATTGCAGCTATGAGCGAGAACGATTCCCAGCTCCCCCAGGATCCGGGCAATGCCGGCGATACTCAGCAGCAGCCGCGCGTACAGGTGGAGTCGACGCCTGCCGACGGCAACATTCCCTACGTGCAAGCCTACGACACGCAGACCGGCAAGCCGCTGGGCGGCCAGCAGGTTGTAAACAAGCACACGGTGGTCAAGACCAAGACCAAAAAACTGCCGATCTTTATTACGGCGCTTGCCGGCTGTGCCTGTGGCGCCCTGCTGGTCATCGCGCTCATTATGAGCGGCACGCTCGATATCGGCGGCGGCAGGAACGCCGTGACGGCGGGTGCTTCGGGTTCATCGGCGCAAAAGATCACCATCGACTCCGAGGATACCACGCTGGCCGAGGCCGTCTCTGCCAAGGCGTTGCCCTCCGTCGTTTCCATCACCGCCACTTCGAGCGGTAGCCAGAATGGCTCGCTTTCGCAGTCTGCCGACGAGTCGGACAGCTCGGGCAGCGTCGGCTCGGGCGTGGTGCTCGATACCGAGGGCCACATCCTCACCAACAACCACGTGGTCGATGGCTATGACCAGTACGTGGTTACCATGGACGACGGCACCACCTACGAGGCCGAGTTCGTGGGCAACGACGCCTCGAGCGACCTGGCCGTCATCAAGCTCAAGGACGCCGACGCCTCCAAGCTTACGCCGATCGAAATTGGCGACTCCTCCAAGCTCAACGTTGGCGAGTGGGTTATGGCGATCGGCTCGCCGTTCGGCAACGAGCAGTCTGTCTCCACGGGTATCGTGTCGGCGCTCTATCGTTCCACGGCCATGAGCTCTACCAGCGGTAACACCATCTATGCCAACATGATTCAGACCGATGCCGCCATCAACCCGGGCAACTCCGGCGGCGCGCTCGTCAACGACAATGGCGAGCTCGTGGGTATCAACTCGCTCATCGAGAGCTATTCGGGCTCCAGCTCGGGCGTGGGTTTTGCCATTCCGGTCAACTATGCCAAGAACATTGCCGACCAGATCATCGACGGCAAGACGCCGGTGCATCCGTACATGGGCGCCACGCTTTCGAGCGTCAACGCGCTCAACGCCCGCACCAACAAGCTGAGCACCGATAGCGGCGCGTATGTGGCGAGCGTCGTTGAGGATGGTCCTGCCGCCAAGGCTGGCATCCAAGAGGGCGATGTCATTACCAAGCTGGACGACGATGAGATTACGAGCGCCGATGGCCTGATCATTGCGCTGCGCAGCCACGAGGTGGGCGAGAAAGTCGAAATCACGCTCATGCGCGGCAAGGAAGAGAAGAAGGTCACCGTCGAGCTGGGCTCCGATGAAGAGTTGCAGAACCAGCAGCAGGACGACAGCGCGACCGACACCGGCAACGGCGGTATTACCGACGAGCAGCTGCGCCAGTACCTGGAGGAGCTGCTAGGCCAGCAGGGCCAGGGTCAAGGCTACGGTCAGGGCTACTAGCGAGCCGTATCGCGTATATCGAGGCCAGAGGGGGCTGTCCCATCAACGTGGGGCAGTCCCCTCTTTTCTTATTGATCCGTTGGGGACGGAGGAAAATGGATCACTTGGGGCTGACAAGAGGCCTGGTTCGGAATGGTCTGGACAGTTAGTTCAGATACGTATAAATCTGGGGCAGCTTGGGATGCGTTTTGAGCAATTTTTGATTGGGATGGGGCTCGAATGGGTGTTTGGAAGGGAGAGCGGGACGTTTACATGGTCTCGAGGAGCCCAAATTAGTTGAAACAGGGGTGTTCGTGCCTGATCCAGCTCTAGGATTTATACGTATCTGAACTAACTGTCCACCCCAGTCTGGCGGCTGCCGATTCGGTGCGGTTCGAAAGGGTTATTCGGCCCCATGGTGACCGGTGGTACTCTTGTATCCGTTTGAAATCGAGCGAAGGAGTGCCGCTATGGAGCAATCGAGCCTGTTTGGTGACGGCGTGGACATCGATACCGAAACGCTAGCGAGCACGGATACCGCGGCACCGGTCGATGCCCGTGCCCAGGTGGCAGCGCGCGCGGCCGAGCTGCGCCACGAGCTCGACTATCACGCCTATCGCTACTACATGCTCGACGCGCCCGAGATCACGGACGCCGCCTTTGACAAAATGCTCGTTGAGCTGCAGGAGATCGAGGCCACCTACCCCGATCTGGTAACGCCCGACAGCTATACCCAGCGCGTGGGCGGCTACGTGAGTGAGCAGTTTACGCCGGTCACGCACATGGCACGCATGTATTCTATGGACGATGCCATGGATTTGGACGAACTCGACGCGTGGCTCCAGCGCACTGAGGATGCGCTTGGTGCCGGTAGCGTCACTTATACCTGCGAGCTTAAGATCGACGGTCTGGGCGTGGCGCTTACCTACCAAAACGGCACCTTTGTGCGCGCCGCCACGCGCGGCGACGGCACCACGGGCGAGGACGTATCGCTCAACGTGCGCACTATCAAGGATGTGCCCATGCATCTGTCCGAGCCGGCGCTCGCCCACATGGCCGCCGATCGCGAGCGCACCATCGAAGTACGCGGCGAGGTCTATATGCCCAAGGGCAGCTTTGTTCGTCTGAACGACGAGGCCGATGCCGAGGGTCGCGACCCCTTCGCCAACCCGCGCAACGCCGCCGCCGGCAGCCTGCGCCAAAAGGATCCCAAGGTCACGGCACGCCGTGACCTGGCCACCTTTATCTATGCCATTGCCGATACCGATCCGTTGCACGTCCACAGCCAGCGCGAGTTTCTGGACTGGCTGCGTAGCGCCGGCTTTAGCGTCAACCCCAACGTGGCTCGTTGCGCCACGCCGGCCGATGTCCACGAGTTCTGTGCCCAGGCGCTCGAGCATCGCGGTGACCTGGACTACGACATCGACGGCGTGGTTGTAAAGGTCGATAGCTTCCAACAGCAGCTCGACTTGGGCTTTACCGCCCGCGCGCCGCGCTGGGCCATCGCCTTTAAGTTCCCGCCCGAGGAAAAGCAGACCGTCCTGCGCGAGATACGCATCCAGGTGGGTCGCACCGGTGTGCTCACGCCGGTCGCCGAGTTCGACCCGGTGACGGTCGCCGGCTCCACCATCGCGCGCGCCACGCTGCATAACATCGACGAGATTCGCCGCAAAAACGTGCGCGAGGGTGACACTATCATCGTGCACAAGGCAGGCGACGTGATCCCCGAGGTCGTGGGCCCGGTGCTCGATAAGCGCCCGGCCGACAGCGTTGACTGGCAGATGCCCGAGGTCTGCCCCGTGTGCGGCAGCCCTGTGGTCCACGAGGATGGCGAGGTCGCTTACCGCTGCGTCTCCATCGACTGCCCCGCGCAGCTCAAGGAGCGTCTGCTCCACTGGGTGAGCCGCGGCTGCATGGACGTCGACGGCCTAGGCGACGAGATCGTCGACAAGATGATCGCCGCCGGCCTGGTCCACGATGTCGCGGACTTCTACCAGCTCACGATCGATGACATCGCAGGCCTGGACACGGGGCGTACCTATGCCAGCTCCAACAGCAAAAAGGGCGTCAAGAAGGGCGACCCCATCCCGGTAGGCCTCAAGACGGCTGAGAAAATCATCGCCGAGCTCAACAAGTCCAAGAGCCAGCCGCTCGGTCGCGTGCTGTTTGCCCTGGGTATCCGCCACGTGGGCAAGAGTGTGGGTGAGGTCATCGCCGAGCGATTCCTGTCGATTGACAAGCTCATCTTGGCGAGCGAAGAGGATATTGCCGAGTGCGAGGGCATCGGCCCCAAGATTGCGGCGAGCGTTAAGCAGTTCCTGGCCGTGCCCGAGAACCTTGCCGTGCTGGAACGTCTGCGTCAGGCGGGCCTTTCGCTCGAGGTCGACTTGGGCGCTGCGCACGCGCAAGCCGCAGCCGACGCTGGCGTGGCGGGCGAGCTCGCCGACGCACAGCCGCTTGCGGGTCTGACCTTCGTGCTCACCGGCACGCTCGTCAACCGCACGCGCGACGAGGCGGGCGCGGCGCTCAAGGTGCTCGGCGCCAAGGTTTCGGGCAGCGTGTCAAAGAAGACGAGCTATCTGGTCGCCGGCCCCAAAGCGGGCTCCAAGCTCACCAAGGCTGAGCAGCTGGGCGTACCCGTACTGGACGAGGATGCACTCGAGCAGATCTTGGCGACTGGTGAGGTGCCCCAGGCTTAGTACATCGATAACCAAATTAGAAAACCTCCCGGAAAGGTTGATACTTTCCGGGAGGTTTTTATTTGGGCGTGGTGGCGGGCAGCATGATCTGCGTCATGTAGGTTGCTGAGGGTGACCCTGCGGAGCGGTGTCGTTCCGGAGCGATAGAAGATTCATTCAAAGCAAAGGGGCCCCGCAGTGAGGTCTCACAACGGGGCTGCCCCATTGTGATGAGTTTTATACACTTTAACATTAATACTAACGTGTATACTTAGCAGTGAAGATATATGTTGAGAGGAGCAGTTATGGTTACCGTCGCGTTTTCGGAACTGCGCCAAAACCTTACGCAGGTGGCCGAAAAGGTTGCCAATGAGGGCGAGGAGGTTGTGGTCTTCAAGCGGAGCAAGCCGTTGTTCAAGATCGTGCCGCTCGACTATGAAGGTCCAGTTACGGTGGAATATGACGCTGCCCAGGAGCGTGGGGGCGCAAAACCGACGTGCGGCACGGGCAAGCCCAAGCGCGACGTGGGTACGATGTGGCATCCCAAGATCACCTGGAAGGAGATCCGTGAGATGCTCGCGGAGAATGAGGACTACCAGGAGTATCTCGATATCGTGGCTAACATGCCAAAGGGAACGCCGCTCGATACGATGACGGTTGAAGATGAAAAGCGCGTCGCGAGGGAGCGCTACCTATGAGGGCATTTCTCGATACCAATTTTCTGCTCGATTGCGTGCTGCCGGGCCGGCCGGAGCATGGGGCGGCGCAAACGACCAAGGGGCTCGTTGACGTGGGACTTATCGAGGGTGTTGTTTCGGCCTGCTCTCTCAAGGACGCGTACTACATTCTCACTAAACAGGCAGGCGAGGCGCGCGCCCGCGAGGTAGTGCGCGACTGTCTTAAGAGCTACTCGGTAGAGCCTCTCGACCAAGAAGCTTGTTTTACCTCCGCCTATTCCGATGAGCCGGACTTTGAGGACGGCTGTATCCGTGCGATGGCCGAGCGTGCCGGCGTGGACTTTATCATCACGCGTGACCGCGCCGCTTTTGTGCGCTCGACCATCAAGACCTTCTCGCCTGCAGAGTTCATCCGTGCGTTTCCGATTCCGGAGGAGTAAAACCGCCATATCGGGGATTGTCCTCGACATGGCGGTTCTCCTGTAGCTGACGCTCGTTAGTTGAGCTGCACTGCATGCCTGTCCGGGAGGTTCTTAATCGAGCACAGTAACGGGCACCGTGATCTGTGTCACGTAGGTTGTGGGGTCGTCGCTGATGATGTCGTCGATGAGGGCGATCTCGCGCGAGGGCCCGGCGGGTGCCAGGTTGTGTTCGTGCATATAGCCGAGTAGCTGCTCATAGCGCGAGCCCGCCTGCCCGTGCGTGCCGCGGAAGCTAATGGTCAAACAGCGTGCGGCGGGGCGTACCTCGACGTCGCCCAAGTACTCATCGGTGTCATCGAGCAGCAGGAAGACCTCGTCGTAGCCGTCAAAGTCACCGGCGTCAAGGCGCTCGGCGCTAATCCCAATGCCCAAGTTGCCCAGGAAGACAAAGGTCTCATGCTGGCCCTTCTGCAGTTGACGAATTTGCCACTCCAACGCATAGGCGTCGGTAGGGTTGACGCGTTCGCGCAACACGGCGCAGCGAAGCTCGGGCGCATCGATTGTGCAAATGGTATCGAGCTCGGTGTTCAAGGCATCATGCAGTAGAGCAAGCCGGTTATCGATCTTGCGCGACACGCGCTCCAACTCGCGGCGCTTGCGCTCGATGAGCTCCTGCTGCTGAGCCAGCTGCCGCTGCATGAGGTCTACATCGCGCGTGGTCACAAACTCACGGATCTGCGCTAGCGGCAGGTCGAGAACACGCAGGTGACTGATGGTGTTGAGGGTGGAGAGCTGCCGCGATCCGTAGTAGCGGTATCCACTCGCCGGATCGATGTGCGCCGGGTCCAGCAAGCCCATCTGCTCGTAATGGCGCAGCGTGCCCACGCTCAGGTTAAACAGGCGCGCCACCTCGCCAATACGGAGCAGGCCTTCGGTATGTTCGGTTGGCGAGTCGGTCATGGGACTGCTCCTTTCAATGGGCGGGGAAGGGGCGCCGAGGTCGTGCGGCGCGGCCGTCGTATGACACAAACGATCCGCTACGCTACCAACTTGTCAAAAGCTCCGCGCCGGTTAAGCACGGTAAACGCGACAACACAGATGACTGCCGACAAAATCGATCCGCACGGCGAAGCGATGCCCATGGGAAACAGCGTGTCGGAATAGGCGTTCGACAGCAGCCACGCGCCGGGTACGCGAATGAGCGCCACGGCCAGCACGTTGTGCGCAAAGCCGATGTAGCTCTTGCCGTATGCAGCGAAAAAGCCGCTAAAGCAAATGTGGATGCCGGCAAAGATTGCGTCGAAAATATAACTGTGCATATAGCCGGTACCGGCCGCGACCACCGCGGGGTCCTTGGCAAAAAAGCCGATAAACGCCGGCGCCACCAGCCACATCAGCATCGTGATCAGACAGCCGTACACCACCGAGATCGTCATGGCATCCTTGAGTACCTGACGCGCACGACCGCCCTTTCCTGCACCGGCGTTTTGCGCCGTGAGCGCGCTGACGGTGGCGCCCATGGAACTCGGAACAATGAACAAAAAGCTGATCATCTTCTCGACCAGGCCTACGGCGGCGGCGTCGACGAGCCCTCGGTGGTTGGCGATGACGGTGATAAACATAAACGCCACCTGGATGCAGCCGTCCTGTACAGCCACAGGCACGCCGATCTTAAGAATGCTGCCGAGCACCTCGGGCTGGGGGCGCAGGTCGCTGCGCTTAACGTGGATGTTCGTGCGGCGGCTCTTGAGCCACACGAGCGCGAGGGCAACGCTGGCCGTCTGGGCGGTCACTGTGCCGAGCGCCGCGCCCACGGGGCCGAGCCCCATGTGGCCGATAAATAGAAAGTCGAGCGCGATGTTGATGATGCATGCCACGCCAATCACGTACATAGGCGAGCGCGAATCGCCCAGCCCGCGAAAGATGGCCGAGAGAATGTTGTATGCGGCGAT
This sequence comes from uncultured Collinsella sp., assembly GCA_900541715.1. Classification (GTDB taxonomy): domain Bacteria; phylum Actinomycetota; class Coriobacteriia; order Coriobacteriales; family Coriobacteriaceae; genus Collinsella. Next base: position 48,870 of record UQLI01000009.1, on the reverse strand, counting down.
AAACGGAATGCCGACAAAGCAGATACGCAGGTAGGCGGCGGTGCCTTCGACCGCCTCGGGCGGCGTGCCAATGAGCGCCACAACCTGCGGGCAAAGTGCAAACAAGATGACGGCCAGTACTACCGAGACGCCCATAAACAGCGTGATGGTATTGCCGATGGCGGTCTCGGCGCGGTCGAAGCGGCGCGAGCCCACGGCGTGGCCGACGATGACCGTCGTTCCCATGGCCAGGCCCACGAGCGTCACGGTAATGATATAGAGCGTCTGCGCGCCATTGCCCACAGCGGTGATGCCGGCGGCGCCGCTAAACTGCCCCATCATATACAGGTCGGCCATGCCGTAGAGCATCTGCAAAAAGTACGAGAGCATATAGGGCAGGGCAAAGACCGCGATGGTCTTAAGGACATTGCCGCGTGTGAGGTCGTGTTCCATGAGCGGGGGCACTTTCTGACTGGGTTTGTTTATGTACCAGTGTAGTGAAAACCCTACAACGATTGTAGAGTCAAGGTTTGTGTTGGGTGCCGGGCGAAAAAAGTCACGCGCACCATTATTCCGAGTGAATATGGACACACGTCACGAGAACTCGCCGCCGGCGTTAACCTTGCAGAAAACGATTTCGGAATACTTGACACCATTATTCGGCGCGCAATAATACGTGCGTTTGCGAACAACGTTTGATGGGGGTTGAACCTGCGTGCGCAATCTCAAAATACTGTTTTCTTATCTAGGGGCATACCGTCGCGATGCCATTCTCGGCGTGTTCTTTGTGTCGGTCGAGACGGTGCTCGAGCTGTTTATCCCGGTCATCATGGCCAACATCATCGATGTGGGCGTGCCTGCGGGTGATATCAACTACATGCTGCTGCAGGGCGCGTACATGTTGGTGTGCGCTGCGCTTTCGCTGGTACTGGGCTTGGGTTATGCACACACGTCCGCCCGCGTTGCCTCGGGCCTAGGCGCTAACCTGCGCGAGGCCGAGTACAAAAAGATTCAGACGCTCGCTTTTGGTAACCTGGACAACTACGACGCCAGCTCGCTCGTCACTCGCATGACCACGGACATCACCGTTATCCAAAATGCTGTGAGCAACGGCTTTCGCCCTATGGTGCGCGGCCCGGTGACGCTTATCGTCGGCCTTATCTACGCGCTGATGCTGTCGCGCCCGCTCGCCACCGTCTTTGCGATCATCTTGCCCGTGCTGGCAATCGTGCTGGGTGTCATCACCTATCGCGTCAGTCCGCTCTACCGCCAACTCCAGACCTCGATGGACCACCTTAACGGCGTGGTGCAAGAGGACCTTACCGCCGTGCGCGCCGTGAAGGCTTACGTGCGCGCCGAGCACGAGTGCGACAAGTTTGACACCGTCAATACCGAGCTCGCCGGCACGGCGACCAAGACCTTCGGCACCGCCGTGCTCAACCTGCCGGTGTTTCAGCTGTCGATGTACGTGGCTGCGCTCTCCATCCTGTGGATTGGCGGCCGCATGATTCTCGCCGGCAAGCTGGGCGTGGGCTCTCTCACGGGCTTTATGAGCTACGTGCTGCTGATCATGAACTCGCTCATGATGATTTCCAACGTGTTTTTGCTGCTCACGCGCGCTCTCACGAGTGTGGGCCGTATCGCAGGGGTGCTCGATGAGGAGCCCTTTATCGCCAACCCTGCGGGAGACCTCGCGACTGCGGCGCCAGCGGACGGCAGTGTCGAGTTTCGCGACGTTTCCTTTAAATACCGCGCGGATGCAGCCGAGGATGTGCTCGAGCATATCGACCTTCGCGTCGAGAGCGGCTCGACGGTGGGCATCCTCGGCGGCACGGGCTCGGGTAAGAGCTCGATTGTGCAGCTGATTGCGCGTCTGTACGACGCCACCGAGGGCGTCGTACTTGTGGGCGGACACGACGTGCGCGACTACGACCTGGTCGCCTTGCGCGACGCCGTGGGCATTGTGCTGCAAAAGAACGTGTTGTTCACGGGCACCGTGCGCGAGAACCTGCAGTGGGGCAATCCGCAGGCGTCGGACGATGAGCTCCTCGCGGCTTGCCGCGCAGCGTGCGTGGACGAGTTCCTTGATCGCATCGGCGGGCTGGACGGCGAGTTGGGCCAAGGCGGCGCCGGTGTCTCGGGTGGTCAGAAGCAACGTCTGTGCATCGCGCGCACGCTGCTCAAGCATCCGCGCGTGCTCATTTTTGATGACTCCACCAGCGCGGTCGATATGGCGACCGACGCTAAGATTCGCGAGCACATCGCTCGGATCCCCGATACGACCGTGCTCATCATCGCCCAGCGCATCGCGAGCGTTATGGATGCCGATCGCATTGTGGTGCTGGACGACGGTCGTGTCCACGGCGTGGGCACGCACGAGGAACTGCTAGCGGGCGACAACATCTACCAGGAGATTTACGCCTCGCAGATGGAGTTTGCGGGGAACGTAGACGCCGGCGACGGCAGCGACGATGGCTGCGCGAATAATCCGTTTTCCTCCGTCCCCAGCAGATTACCCTTGGAAGGGGGCGAGCGCCATGCCTAAGACCGCAGCCCAAGCGCGCCCGGCCGACCTCAAGCGCACTGTGCGCCGTTTGCTCTCTTACATGGGCCATGCCAAGTTCTCGCTGCTGGCGGTGGGTATGCTTGCCTCCGTCGCGGCCATCGCGAGCCTCGCCGGCACCTACATGGTGCGCCCCATCGTCAACGGCCTGGCCACGGGCGGTGAGGAGCTGCTCACCAAGCAGGTCATCGTAACGGCGATCATCTACGCCGCGGGCGTGCTCTCGGCCCTAGGCTACTCGCAGATCATGGTGCGCGCGGCCCAACGCGTGGTGTCCGACATCCGTCGCGACCTGTTCGCGCACATTCAGACGCTGCCGCTCAGCTATTTCGACAGTACGCGCTTGGGCGACATCATGAGCTTTTTCACCAACGACGTCGACACCGTCTCCGAGGCGCTCAACAACAGCTTTGCCAACGTGATTCAGGCGAGCATTCAGGTGATCGGCACCACGGCCATGCTCATCATCCTCAACTGGCAGCTCACGATTATCACGCTCGTGTGCGACGCGGCCATCGTGCTGTACGCGCGCTACTCGGGTATCCGCTCCAAGCGCTTTTTTGCCGCCCAGCAGGCATCGCTCGGCGACTTGGATGGATATGTCGAGGAGATGGTCTCGGGCCAAAAGGTCATCAAGGTCTTCAACCACGAGCAGGCCAACGTGGCAGGTTTTGACGCGCGCAACCAGGAGCTGCGCCGCACCGGTGGCGCCGCGCAGGCCTACGCCAACTCGATGGTGCCCATGACCGTGGTGATCGGCTACGTCAACTACGCCATCGTCGCCGTGGCGGGCGGCATGCTCTGCATCAAGGGACTTGCCGACGTGGGTGCACTCGCGAGCTACCTGGTCTTTGTGCGCCAGGCGGCCATGCCCATCAACCAGTTTACGCAGCTGGGCAACTTCTTACTCAACGCGCTGGCCGGTGCCGAGCGCCTGTTTGCCGCCATGGACCTTAAGCCCGAGGTGGACGAGGGCTGCGTGGAGCTGGTGCAGACGGGCGACGCCGCGTGGGCGTGGAAGATTCCCGAGGGCCAGGGTGTGGGCACGTATGGACATCTGCACGATGTGGCCGCCGTTGGTGAATCGGGTCGTGCGGTGGCAGCCGACGGTACCGAGCTTGTTACCGGTCTGGTCCCGCTCGCCGGCGACGTGCGCTTCCATGCCGTGGACTTTTCTTACGTGCCGGGCACCCGCGTGCTCACGGATCTCAACCTGTTCGCCAAGCCGGGGCAAAAGATCGCCTTTGTTGGCTCGACGGGCGCCGGAAAGACGACCATCACTAACCTCATCAACCGCTTCTATGAGGTCGATGACGGCGAGATTACGTACGACGGCATCGACGTCAAGCATATCGCCAAGGCCAGCTTGCGCGGGTCGCTCGGCATTGTGCTGCAGGATACGCACCTGTTTAGCGGCACCATTGCGCAGAACATCCGCTTTGGCAAGCTCGACGCGACCGACGAGGAGGTGCGTGCCGCCGCCGAGGCCGCCTGCGCCGACTCGTTTATCCGTCGCCTGCCGCAAGGCTACGACACACCGGTCACGGCCGATGGCGCCAACTTGTCTCAGGGCCAGCGCCAGCTGCTCGCCATCGCGCGCGTGGCCGTGGCCGACCCGCCGGTGCTTATCCTGGACGAGGCAACAAGCTCCATCGACACGCGCACCGAAAAGCTCATCGAGCGCGGCATGGACCGCATCATGCGCGGCCGCACCACATTTATGATTGCGCACCGCCTGTCCACCGTCCGCGACGCCGACGCCATCATGGTCCTCGAACATGGCCGCATCATCGAGCGCGGCACCCACGAGGAATTGCTCGCCCAGCGCGGCGAGTACTGGCAGCTAGCGCATGGCTTAAAAGAGCTGGATTAACCCGTCGGAGTGCGGCTTGCTCTGGCCCTCCGACCTCTCACCTCGCCCTAAACCGTCCCAATTATCGATGTTTTTCTCGATATTGAAGAAAAGCATCGATTTTTGGGACGGTTTTTCTGTCGCTCGTACGGGTGGAATGCTTTCTTGTACGTGGAAGTGTGCGAATCCGTGAGCAGGGGAATAAGGTTGGTTATCCGACCCATTGGAGAGCTCATGGACTTGCCGATCGTCCTGTCCCATAAGACTGCCTGGCTGTACCACAACGCGGCGCGCCCGTTAGAGCCGCTCTCACGGGCAAGCAGCCTATACGACGAAGGCTCATTTGCTGGCGAGGTGGAGCCGACTGCGAGCCTCCCCAAATTGGGGCTCGATGCCAAGGGATTGAGGATATCTGCAGCGGTCGAGATTGTCGCCGACTATCTGGTCTCACTTGGTATTCCTCAAGAGGAACTCGGCCGTATTGATACGCTGGTTAGCTTCGATTTTGAACGCTCTCGGCCGGCGGGTCTCCGACGCCATGTGTTTGGGGCGCCCATACCTTCGGATCATCTTATCGAGGTGACAGAGGGTCTTCTGGTGGTTGATGAGGCCATATGCCTTGTCCAGGCGGGCTCGTGGATGAGCGAGCTCGAGCAGCTTGAGTACGGATTTGAAGTGTGTGCTCGGTATCACCTTAACCATCTGTCGAGCGATGATTATGTCGAGGCCTCGCAGCGATATGCCGTCGCCGACCTGCGTGCTTTTTGCGAGCAGAATCCTTCGCGTCGAGGCGTGAAACGCGCGGCCGCCGTGCTCAAGCGCGTGCACGATGGCGCGCGATCGCCCATGGAGACGGCCACCGCAATCATGGTCGTCGCGAAACGTTCCCAGGGAGGGCTGGGATATGCCAAGATCGAGCTCAACCATCGGGTCGATGTTCCCAACGAGTTCAAGTATCTCGCAAAGGCCGGGTATTTCGAGATCGACGTATATGCGCCTGCGAGCGGTACAGGGATTGAATACAACGGCTCGGACCATCTTGATAAACAGCGCAGCGCGTCGGATGCGGAGCGTATGGCCGTGCTGAGCGCGCTGGGCTTTAGGATGATCGTCCTCACCGGGACTCAGTTTGCCCACCAGCTGCAATTGCACCGGGCGATGAACGCTATCGCGCTCGCTATGGGCCTTAAGTGCGACCGAAGCGAAGCGTTCCAGAAACGTCAAAACGACCTGCGAGAATTCGTGATTCGACACTGGGACGGCGGCCTTTAGGGGCGTTTTGGTCCTTCTACGGGGTGCCGTGGGCAGGCAAGCCATCACAACATTCGACGTTTATCGCCAAAAACGGGAAAAGCATCGAATGTTGTGATGGTTTGTATGCTGAGGATGGGCTTGGGAAGCCGGTCTTGCTCGAAGCGACCTGTCCTGTCGTACGGGTGTCGGCATAATTCTCTCGTGGGGTATTATGTTTTCCGAAGAATAAAACGCCGCGTGAGGGGAGGGCCGCGTGGACGGGCACGTGCAACATGACGGCTTTGGCCGCGACATCAACTACCTGCGCATTGCCGTTACCGACAAGTGCAATTTCCGCTGCATCTATTGCATGCCGGCCGATGGCGTGGCGCCCCGTGCACACGACGAGCTGCTCAGTGCCGAGGAAATCGCCCGCTTTGTGCGCTTGGTGGCGGGGGAGGGCATTCGCCGCGTGCGCCTGACGGGCGGCGAGCCGCTGGTCAGCCGCCGTATCATTCCGCTCATTCGTGACATCCGCGCGATTCCGCAGATCGAGGACATCTCGCTCACCACCAACGGTGCCCTGCTGCCCAAGTTGGCGCCGCAGCTCAAAGACGCCGGTCTTAACCGCGTCAACATTTCGCTCGATACACTCGACCCTACGCTGTTTGGAAAAATCACGCGCCTGGGTCGGCTCGAGCAGACCATGGCTGGCATCGACGCGGCGCTGGCTTGGGGCTTTGAACCCGTTAAGGTCAACTGCGTTGTGGTGCGCCGACTCAACCAGGATGTGGCGGCCCTTGCACGGCTGACCGTCGACCGCCCCATCCACCTGCGCTTTATCGAATACATGCCCATTGGCGACGAACGTACGAGCTCACATTGTGCTGTAGACCCTCACGCGCCCGCGCTCAATCCCGAGCTGTGGGACGCGAGCGACACCGTGCCGAGTGACGAGTTGCGGGCGCGCATCAATGCCGGGGCAGCCGCGGCGGGGCTGGGCGAGCTCGAGCCGCTCGGCATCAACGACGCTCCTGCCGGCGCGGGCCCTGCGCGCTATTGGCACTTTCCTGGCGCGACGGGAACGGTCGGTTTCATTAGCGCCATGTCCAACCATTTTTGTGCGAATTGCAACCGTCTGCGCCTGACGGCCGATGGCAACGTGCGTCCGTGCCTGTTCAGTGATGCCGAGTATTCGGTGCGCGACGCCCTGCGCCGTGGTGATGATATGCAGGTACTTTCGATTTGGCGCGATGCCGTGGCCCACAAACCGCAGGAACACGCGATAATTGAGGGCACGCAACGATTTATGTCCCAAATCGGAGGATGATCATATGGCCAAGAGCAGGTACGCCGATGCCACCAAGGCCGCTCGCAGGGCCGCGATGTCTGCCCACAAAGGCACGGCTGCGGCGAATGCTGGTAACGCCGACGCGTCCGCACAGCCGACTGCCAGTGCTGCCACCGAGCCCGCCCGTGACGCCCGTCGCGACGAGCTGACGCACGTGGACGCCAAGGGCGAGGTACGCATGGTCGACGTGTCCGACAAGGCCGAGACCCATCGCATCGCCATCGCCGAGGGCACCATCCTCATGCATCCCGAGACGCAGGCCATGGTGCTGCAGGACCGCGCCAAAAAGGGCGACGTGCTTGCCTGCGCGCGCGTGGCGGGCATCATGGCCATCAAACGCACGAGCGACATCATCCCCATGTGCCATCCGCTGCTCATTACCAAGAGCAAGTGCGACATTGCGCCCATCGCTCCGGCGGGGACGCCTGTCGAGGACGTGCCCGAGGGCTGGGCGCCGGCGCGCGCGGACGGGCAGGTTGGCTTTCATGTACTGGTTACGGCCGGCGTGACGGGCAAGACGGGTATCGAGATGGAGGCCCTGACCGGCGCGAGCGCCGCGTGCCTAACCATCTACGACATGTGCAAGGCGGTCGATCGCGGCATGGAGATCGTCGACGTGCGCCTGCTGCACAAGGAGGGCGGCCGTTCGGGCGTGTGGGATCGCGCAGAGCGTCAGGCCGCTGCCGTTGAGGCCGTGGCCGCTGACGGTGCCGCGCCCGCGAGCACACCCGTCGCCATCGCGCCCGCAGCTCCGGCACCGGCCGTCCCCGCGATCGCGTTTATCGGCTACCAAAACTCGGGCAAGACCACGCTCGTCGAGAAGGTTATCGCCGAGCTCACCCGCCGCGGTCTGCGCGTGGGTTCGCTCAAGCATCATGGGCACCACGGCTTTGATATCGACGTGCCCGCTAAGGACACCTGGCGCCATCACCAGGCCGGCTCCAAGCACGTGGGCCTTATCTGCGCCACGCGCTGGGCGGAGTACGCCGACACGCGTGAGGAGGACGAGATGCCCGCGCGCGAGCTGCTGTCGCGCTACAACGATGTCGACGTGGTGATCATCGAGGGCTACAAGACCGAGGGCTTCGACAATATCGTGGTCGCGCGCTCGGGTGTCGACCGTCTGCGCGGCAAGAGCTCGCTCGACCTGGTCGACGGTCACACGTTGGCCCTTGCCTGCAACGAAGCCCTGGCGCGTCAGGCCTTCGACGCCGGCTTTGCGACCCGAGCCATCAACATCAACGACGCCCGAGCCATCTGCGACCTTATCCAAGATCATCTTCAGGCTTGACGCTGCGCCGGCCCCAAGCACCCCATCTCGCCCCTCAAGCCGTCGCTCGCGTACCAAAGTACGCGTCGCTCCTCTTTCGGGGCGATCTGGGGCACTTGGAACCGGCTCGCTGCGCTGCCATAACCTGCCAAAAAGGGACAGGTTTATTTTGGCAGGTTTTATCTGGTCAAACGTCATTTCCACCACAAAGGGGCCAGGCACCTTTGTGGTGGTTTTTGCTTTGGTAGATGTGTGGGACATGCCTTACAATCTACCAAGTAGTTCATGACGGGCGAAAAACGGAGAGAAGAGGCTTGATGCGTCCTTAATGTTTCATGCGGATAGATTGATTTGACAGACGGTGGCGAATGCCCACCGCCCGTATTCGTATGAAACAAGGAGTCTCCATGCTCGCATCTCTTTTTTCTAAGCCTCAGCCTTCGCTGTCCGTGCAGGCCAAGCGCCTGGTGGCGATGCGCTTTCTCATCTACACCGGTTTTCAGACCAGCTACTTCATCGGCGTCATCGGAACGCTCACCTATGCAGACGATGCTTCGGTCGTGGCGACATCGCTGGCCGTCCTGTTCATGAACGTTTTCGTGATCATGGGATCCTTTGCGGGTGGCGCGGCGCTCGACGCCTGGGGCTCACGCCGTCATTTCTTGCTGAGCATCGTCGGCGCTCTTGCAACTGGCACGGCAATCATCGCCTTTGGTAGAGCGACCGGCGTCGTCCTGCTCGGCGCGGTGTTCCTAGGCTTTACGATGGGATTCGCTCAGCCCATTGCCACGTCCTATCCGGCCTACCTCACCAACGACCCCGTCGAGCTCAAAGACATCAACTCCGCCATTGCCATGTTCTCAAACGTGAGTATCATCGTTGGCCCCACGCTGGGTGGCTTTGCCGCGGCGGCTGCGTCGTCGCGCGCGGTGTTTGTGCTCATGATGATCTTTACCGTACTGGCGCTCGTCGCCGGTTGGGGCTTTAGGCCGCAAGCAGGTCGCGTCGCCGCGCGCGAAAGTACTCCCGCGGATAGCAGCACAACGGCAAGTACTGCCAGCCAGAGCTCCGACTCCAGTAAATCCGCCCGCGCCACCTTCGCAGCCAGCATCAAGACAGTCTTCACCAACAGCGTCCTCGCGCTACTTTTCTGCATCATCTTCCTTTCGAACTTCGGCTATGGCGCCTTCGACCCGCTGGAGTCGTTCTTCTACCGCGATGTTCTGCATGTCGGTGTCGAGTGGTTGGGCTGGCTCTCGTCGGCCTGCGGCGTGGGCGCGGTGCTGGGCGCCGTCCTCGCGCTCCGCTTGCCGCCGCACCTGGCCAACCTAAAAACGCTGCTCGTGGCACTTATGACCGTGGGCCTGGGAAGCCTGCTCTATGTAGGGACGCCGTACGTGGGTGTGGCCCTTGTCGGCCAGGTCGCCCTGGGCATAGCTTGGGGTGTCGTCAACCCGCTCCACAACACCATCGTGCAAACGACGGCGCCGCTCGAGCAACTCGGCCGTGTGAACTCGGTCATGGGCTTTGGCAATATGTTCGCTGGCGTGGCCCCGCTGGCGATTGCCCCGTGGCTGGCGGCGACGTTTGGCGTGCAGCAGACGCTAGTAGGGGCGGGCATGGTCGTGACGGCAGTTCCCGCGGCGCTGCTGCTGTTTGGACGCCGGCATTTTGATCGTGCCGCAAGGCAGTAAAAACCATCACAACATTCGATGAAAATCGCGATTTTGCCGAAAAACGTCGAATGTTGTGATGCTTTGCGCCCCGGGTCAGGCCACCCTTCGGGTCCGGCCACCACAAAGGGGCCAGGCCCCTTTGTGGTGGTTTTTGCTTTGACGGGCCGCGCCTGTGCCTTGGTATACCATGTACGCCGTTCACGAATACACCCCACACCGCCGCACAACCCAGAAAGGCCCCCATGGACACCACCTTCAGCCACATCAAAGCCGTGTTCTGCGATATCGACGGCACGCTGCTCACGAGCCAGCACACGGTGTCCCCGCGCACCGTGGCGGCGATCCGCGCCCTGCGCGAGCGCGGTGTGCTCTTTGGCCTGTGCACCGGGCGCGACGCCCACGCGACCGAGGCCATGTACGAGCTCTGGGGCATCGAAGGCCTGGTAGACGTGATGGTGGGCTGCGGTGGCGCCGAGGTCATCGACCGCGCGCACGACATCAACGAGCTGAGCTATCCGCTGCCGGGCGAGACCATCGCGCGCATCTGCAAGCACATGGCGGACCTTCCGGCAACGCCCGTCTGCCCCCGAGACGGCGTGTTCTACGTGCCCGAGAGCAACGCGTGCGTCGAGCACCTGTCGCGCGTCGACGGCGTGCCCTACCAGGTGGTCGATTTTGCCGAGTTCTTGCGCGAGCCGCAGCCCAAGGTGATGTTTACCATGGCGCCCGAGGTAATGCCGCGGGTGATTGAGCGAGCATCGACGTTTGCCGATGACACTGTTAAGGCGGCGGCTCTGCAAACCACGCAGCGGCTCTACGAGTTTATGGATCCGCGCGTGTCCAAGACGCGCGGCCTTGTGCGCGTGGCGGAGCTCAACGACATGGAGCTCCAAGACATCTGCGTGTTTGGCGATGCGGACAACGACACCTGCATGGTGGCTGACGCCGGCGTGGGCGTGGCCATGGCAAATGGCAGCGATGCCACCCGTGCCGCCGCCGACTTTGTAACCGCCAGCAACGACAAAGACGGCATAGCGATCTTTATCGAGGAACATCTGCTGTAGCGCAGGGGGAGAACCACCACAAAAGGGGCAGGTACCTTTGCGGTGGCCTCAGGCGATTTGGGCGAATTGATACCGAAAATCTGCGCGAAAATACAAATAACGTTGTCTGAACATCACGCCTCTAACCACCGATGGGTTAAAGATATTCCCATCAATTTGGTAGTCTATTCCTCCCGGTTAATGATCTACCGTTCACAGGACGCATGCTCTTGAGCAAAATGTTGTGCAAATAAATAAAATGCTATTAAAAAATGATAACTAGCTTAATTACCAGTAGAAATAGATATTTCATAGCGAATAAACGAAGGTAAATCCGAGCAAATGTCAAGCGAATTGAGAATTCGCTATAAAACTATCGGTATTTTTGCTTAGATGTTCAAACAATTGCTACAATATGGATTACTAAGCGTGCGCAATTACAGATTGCGCAGATACGTTTGATAGTGAAAGAGCAAGATCGCGGTCTCTTGGGGAGGAGACATCGATGAAAGCGAATTCAGACAAATCTAAGCAGAGTAAAAAAGCGACGCGCCGTGTACTGGCAGGCGTTTTGTGCGGAGCCTCCGTTTTGAGCCTGGTACTGTCGCTCGTTATGCCCCCGATCTCGCAGGCCATCGCCAACGATGCCCAGACAGTTTCTACCGCGGAAACTGTAATGGGGGGGGGCTCCTCAAGTGAGTCTACTGATGTAGACGACACTACCAACGGGGATACCGAAAACCAGAATAGCGACGACGCCGAGGGCGACGAGACTGGCGACGGTGCTGCCGAGATGGCCCCGTTGTCTGATGACGCGGAAACTGAGGGTGCTGCGCAGCCCGCGGATGATAGTAATAGCGATGAGAATGCGATTGCGCTCGCAAGCGTGAATGCTAACAAAATAGAAGGCGATGTTACTGATAAGTTCAACAACGGCGGAAACTATTGTCTGACGGGCGACGCTTGGTCGTCCAAACCGATCAATATTAGCCAAAACACCACCATCGACCTTGCATGCTACAAGCTTTATTACAGCAGTGGTAACGACAACACCGGCAGGACTGGTTGTACATTTATTACAATTTCATCTGGCGCTACGCTAACTGTCGAAGGTGCGGCGAAAGACTCACCGGTTGAAGATCCCAGTAGCGAGCCTGGTCAGGCGGCGAAGGTAAATTGGAACGATAGTGCTCCGCAATCACTCACATACTACGTAACTGAAAGTACGAGTACGCCTAACGGTCTTGGTACTAGCGAAAAGACCTACCAGCACACTGTTACCAATTTCGGCGCTATCGTTGCGTGCAAAGAGGGCTATGTAAATCAAGTCATTTCTGTTGGGGAAGGCTGTACGCTTAACCTCAGCGGAGGCATGATCACAACGCCTCGTACCCTGGGCAACGACGGTCACGTTATTTTCTCTCAAGGCACTGTCAATATTTCTGGCGGCTATGTCACCAACGGTAACGGCGGCGGCTGGGGTGGTGGCCTGTGCGTGACGGGCACAAATGCCAAGTTCAACATGACCGGCGGCGTAATCGCGGCAAACAAGGCAGCATCTGGCGGCGGCATCTATGCTGACCAGGGCGCCACGCTGAATCTATCCGGTGGTGTCATCTCGGGTAACGCTACGTATGAGGATCTCTATAACGACATCGACAATCCCAATAATGGCTATGGCGGCGGTGTCTTTACCAAAAATGCTGACGTTACAATCAAAGGAACGGCAAACATTACCAACAATCGCGTCGACTCCTATATCACTACGAAATACAACAACGGTCTGCTCGGCGGGGGCGGTATTGCTTCTGTCAATGGCGGCAAACTGACCATGGCGGGCGGCTCCGTTACTGCCAATTACTCCCATGAGGCCGGCGGCGGTATCTACGCTGGTTTTCACAATCAACCGATCACCACGTTCTCCATGACTGGCGGCTTTATAGCGGGCAATATGTCCGACAATGCCGAGGGCGGTGGTCTCCGTATTTCTAGCGGTACTACCGGCGTTATTGAGGCAGCAAGTGCGTCCAGCAAGGTTTACATCACCAACAACAAGACCATGACGGGCAAGAGCCGCGGCGGCGACTGGGGCGGCGGTGGCATCTTTATCCAGCAGGGCGGTAAGCTCAATATCGTAAAGACGCTGATCACCAACAATGTGGCCGGCGGCTGGGGTGGCGGCGTTGGTGCTTGCCCTACGGGCGAGACGATTGTCTCTCACTCAAATGGTGCTGCAATCTACAACAATGCGGATCACGGTGAGCACTTCTCTGCCGGTGGTCATGATAAGAATTTGGACAAAAATACTAATTACATTACCCCAACCTTCAAAGAAGAGGGTCATAAGGATTTCTTCTTGGTACGCCAGGACGACAGTCAAAATACGGTTGCGGTCGTTCTTGGCAAGATGCTCGGCGGTGGCTCGGCTGGCTGGAAGGGCACTTGCGATCGTGAGAAGATAACCATCGATGCCAATGGCGGCGCCGAGGCTAAGTATATGTTCGGTCTTGAGGCTCATCCGACCAATGATGCCAAGACCGCTGCCCAAAACGCTGCGACCACTGTCATCAGTGGCAACTACTCATACACCCACGGCGGCGGCATCATGACCAACGGCGATCTTGTCGTTGGCAAGGTCGAGGCTTTGAACGCGTATCCTGCAATCAAAGTCAAGGCAAATAAAGTCCTTATGAAGGACGGTGCTAAGCGGAGTCTCAAAGAACATCCCTATCAGTTTAAGCTGTTGGGCGCACCTGCCAATTCAAAGAAGGCACCATGCTGGAATGAGAACGGCACGCTTAACGAAAACGGATGCGAGGCTATGCCCGCGGTTACCGTCGATGAAAACGGAGACATTCTCATTGATACGGGCGCGAACTACCAGTCGGGCAATTACGACCTCTACCTTGTTGAAGTTCCCCCTGACCCTGATAAAGTTCCTGTCAACGAAAAAGGAACAAAGTTTGATAAGTCTATTTACAAAATACATGTAGAGGTTAGCGATCAGCCAGTTGAAACAACGAATTTCTTGGGAATTGAGATTAAACGTTTTTCGGTCAATACAAGCGCTTCCATAGTCACCGTCAAAAGGAAAAACGAAAAGTCTTTCACTGATCCCGGTGCAGGCTTCTATAGCTGGAGTGAAGATCCGAAAGATAAAACCATCTCGACCGTAAGAATCGGCAATGAATCCAACCATGCGTTTAAGAACGAACTTGCGCCCTACCAGGCTTCAGGCACTTGGACACCTCAGGTGACCAAGAAGGTCGATGGCGGCGAGATGAAGAAGTTCAAGTTCGAGCTGTACACCAAGGATGCCAGTGGCAATGAGAAGGTGCTCAATACCCAATGCACTAGTAAGGGGACGGGCAATGAGGCAACGGTGACGTTTGCTGAGCAGACAATTGGCCCACTTGGCGTCAAAGATCTCACTGAAGGCAAAGCAACAGTCACCTACTATATCCGTGAATGTGCCGCCAAAGAGAACGAAGGCACCGAGCACGAAGGCTACAAGAACGACACCAAGAGGTTCAAGGTCGTGGTAACGGCAACGGACAACGGTGGCGGCACGCTGAAATGCACGCCGGTCTACTACGAGGTCGACGCCAACGATAATGTGAGCGCGAATTCAACCCCTAACCCCACCTTCACCAACACCTACTCCACCTCTTTGCCCCTTTCTGGTATGTCGGGCGTCACTCTGACGTACCTTGCCGGCGCGGCGGTGCTTTGCGCTGCTGCAGCCTGGATGCACGTTCGTCGCAAGGCGAATGCGAAGGGAGGCGAGCGTCGTGAATAAGAAAGTTTGCTCCTTCCCGATCTTGTTTGCGCTGCTTGCCCTCCTGATCGGCACCTGCGCGGTTGTGTTCCCCGCTTCCGCGCAGGCCGCGCCGACCTCGACCGGTTCCATCACGGTGAGCGGCACCGTGGCGAGCAGCTACGATGCCTACCAGATCTTTAGCGCCAACGTCGTCGACGGCGACAGCGACGCTAAGATCGCCACCGACCTCGCCTGGGTAAGCGACGCCGTGCGCGACGCCGCGCTGCCTGTGCTGCACAGCGCCGGCATGCCCAATTCCCAGACCACCGCGCAGGAAGCTGCCGAGTGGCTCAACACCGATTCCCACCTTACGAGCGCGCTGAGCGCACAGCTCGCTCGTTCCCTCCAGAGCTCTGGTGCCGAGTCTGTGGCCCTTAACGCGGGCACGGCGGCCGAGCTGTCCTGCGGCTACTGGCTCATCGTCGCCAAAGACGACGCCATCGCCCAAGGCGAGGCCGGCACCGCGCCGATCATGGCCCTGGTCGGCGGCAGCGCCGTTACCGTCAAGCCCAAGGCGGCGACGCCCAAGGTGTCCAAGCACGTGCTGGAGGACGGCACCGCCGCCTGGCAGAAGGCCGCCGACGCTACGGTCGCCGACGACCTGTACTGGCGCCTCTCGGCCACGGTCCCGGCGGGGCTCACCGCCTACGACACCTATACGGTGCGGTTCGTCGACACCATGAGCGCGGGGCTCGACCCCTCCAAGGTGGCCGCGAGCATGCGCGTATACGTGGCGGCGGGTGCGGACGGTGGCTTCGACGCCGTCTCGGCCGGCAAGGACGGGCGCGTCGGCACCGAGCCCGCGAAGGGCTGGACCGATATCACGGCCCAGTGTGCCACCAAGGTAGCGGCGGACGGCAAGACCTTCACCGTGCGCACCGGCGACCTCATCGTCGCGCTTGGCGGGGCCGACGCCTTCACCGCGGGCGCCCGCGTGGTCGCCGTGTACAACGCGCCGCTCAACAGCGCGTGCAACCACGGCATTGCGAAGGGCAACCCCAACGAGGTCTACCTGCGCTACCCGCGCTCTCCCTTTGCCGACCAGTCCGGCGACGCCAGCTTTACCCGCACGCCGAGCGATAACGCGTGCGCCTACACCTGGGATCTCGCGCTCACCAAGCGCGGCAGCGACGGAGACAAGCCGCTTGCCGGGGCGGTCCTGAGCATCGCCGACGACTGCGGTCGCACGCTAGCGGCCGACGGCACGTGGGATGCGGAGGGCAAGGCCACCGTCACCACGGGCGAGGACGGCCGCGTGACCGTCTCGGGCGTGGACTCGGGCAAGCTGGAGGTCCGCGAGCTCAAGGCACCCAAGGGCTACACCGCCTTTGAGGGTACGCGCTCCGTGACGGTCAAGGCCGAGGGCCTGGACGTCGACCAGGTGGCCGCCGCCAAGCCCAAGCTCACCATCACGGCCGAGTCGCCCCTGCGCGCCGACAGCGCGGACGGGTCGACGGGCAGCCTGGAGGCGTCGCTCATCAACACGCCCACCGGCACACCCCCTAGCATTACCACCGGAGGCTTTATGCCCTCGACTGGCGATATGGCAATGTACGCCGCGGCCGCCGCAGCGGTCGCCGGAGCCGCGCTCATCGTGGTCGCGCTCCTGATCAAGCGGGGAGGTGGCAGCCATAAAGAGTAGCTGGCAGCCCCACAGAGAGCGGGGCGAGACGTAGCGAAGTAGATGCTAAGACACAGACAGACAGATTTAGATCAAATGGAATTCGAGCAGAAAGCAGAGGAAAAGAAGATGAGCATGAGCAAGAACATCGCACGCCTGGCAGTAACGGCAGGCCTCACTGCAGCGCTGAGCTTCGGCGGCGTCATGGCGCCGGTGACCATGGCGTTTGCTGAGGGCGCCGCGACCGGCTCGGTGACCATCAAGAACGCAAATAATAACGTTACCGATTTTAAAGGTTACAAGATCTTCGATGCCAATGTGGTAAAGGACGAGAATGGCAAGACGCTTGTGAGCAATATCACATGGGCAAACGAAAAGGTGGAAGCTGCTGTTAAGGGGGTAATTACGGAAATCGAACCTAGTGCCAATATAGCCACCGCTCAGGATGCTGCTGAATGGATCAAGGGACACGTGACGGGTACCGATGAAGAGTTCCGTGTGGCATCTGAATCTGCTGCATACAAGATTGCAGCTGCCGTGTCTGCGGTGACCAATCTGGACGATTCAAGTGATTACACGACCACTTCGAATGGCGTTGCTAACAACCTTTCACACGGCTACTGGCTCTTTGTGACTGACGCCTCTACCGTCACAGGCGTTGAAGCTGCCACTGCCCCCATTTTCACTGTTGTTGGCGATGAAGCGGTCAAAATTAACGAGAAGACCAGCATTCCTACCGTCAACAAGGAGGTTAAAGAGAACGGCACCTGGGGAAACGTGAGCGACTCCCAGATCGGTGAGGAAATCGAATATAGGTTGACTGGCTCTGTCGCCGATAACATCGATACCTTTACCACATACACATATGAGTTCCATGACCATCTTTCCGTTGGACTGGAGGCTATTCCGAGCTCCGTTGCCGTGACTATTAACGGTCGGCCTGTCCAGCCTACAAATAACTACAACGTGAAGCTTACGGATACTTTGGATGCTTCCAAAAAGGTTACAGGCCATGACCTGATGATTTCCTTTACCGACCTCAAGGCCGCTGCAAAGGCTTCGAACGTGACCCTGACCAAGAATTCTAAGGTCGTTGTGACCTACAAGGCCAAGCTTACTCGCGATGCTGAATACACGGCTACCGGCAACACCAACGAAGTCACGCTTGTCTACTCCAACGACCCCATGAGTAAAGGCACCGGCACCTCTACGCCGAAGAAAGTCACCGACTACGTTTTCGGCTTGGATATTACCAAGGTTGAGGAAGGCAATACGGACAAAAAACTTGCTGCTGGCTTTAAGGTCAAAGTCGTTAACAACGGGGACTCTGCCTCTGCTGGCAAATGGCTTAAGGATGACGGGACCCTTGTCGAGACTAAAGAAAATGCTTCTGAGTTTATGACCGATGCTACGAGCGGCAAGGTTTTAATCCCTGGCCTCGTTAAGGGTACGTATGAGATTGCCGAGACGACCACTCCTTCGGGCTACAACACTATCGCGCCCTTCCAGATTACGGTTACGCCGACCTATGATGAAAATGGCAAATTGTCGACGCTGGCCGTTGGCGAAGACGTCGAAAAGGTCACTCCCGGTACTGCAAATGGTTCGGTCATGTCCATTACCATTGAAAACAAGAAGGGCTCTGGCCTTCCGCTGACCGGTCTCAACGGCGTGACCTTCACTTGGATTGCTGGTGGCGCGGTGCTGTGCATCGGCGTGGCACACCTCATCCGCAGCCGTAAGCAGGCTGAGGAGTCCGAGCAGGAGTAACGCTCGCTCACCCATCCCTTTGGCAGGTGGGATGTGATGGCCATGAGACTTGCGGACACTTTTCTCGTCCATCCACGTTCTTGCTTTGCTATTCTCTTTTCGGGGCAGACTCCGCACTGGAGTTTGCCCCGTTCTTTTTGGATAACACAGGCAGCCTCCACCGTCCGATGCGGACTCATCCGTCATCGCGTTTCTTGACTCGCATGAAGTTCGGTTTAAGGTCCGTAGGCGCACGCGCAGTGCGGACGGTGGAAGGCATTTGCGCCGCAACAAGCGCAAATAAGAATGCCCGGGGGTCGGATTCCGGGCATTTAACAAAAGCTGAAAACTAGGCCGCCCGCGCTCCCAAACATTTACGCGGGGTGCGTCGTTTTCTATTGATATTGTATCCCGAATCGCCCCGCCGATCTGGGATATTCTGAAAACTCAAATATAGGCTTAGGCACGAACGGAATCTCATTAATTCCGAAAATTATGTATAATTCCAATATAAACTGGAATCAAACGAAAACGATGGAAATGAACGAAGCGCTAATCTACTTACAAGAAGCACTAGGCCTCTCCGCCAAGGCCAAAATTTGGCCTGGATCCGCACGCTTGCCGCTGCATCTGCGGGCGATTGAGGTCCGCGCTGTTGACGCAAACGGTTTTTCGTTTTTGCTTGCAAGTTTGCCTACTGGCGTCGGGCTTCCCGAGGCTAAGAGAGTCTATAGTCAGCTATCCTTGCGCGCGGAGACTCCTGTTGTCGTTTCGTTTCCTGATGCCGATGCACGTCAGCGCAAAGCATTAGTTGCACAAGGGATTCCCTTTGTCTGCCCAGGTAGACAGGCTTTTCTTCCATTTATGGGCACAGCCTGCACGGAGAGGGGCGGTGCCTGGTTTCACAATCACGCGACCAAGATGTCACCCAACGCGCAGGCTGCCGCAATCTGGGGAGCAGCCCAGGAGCCATATCGCCCCTATGACCTTTGTCGTGCGCTTGGGATCTCGGTAAGCCGTGCGAGTGAGGCCATAACCGAGCTTGTTGACAGGGGGCTCGCGAGGCGCGAGCGTCGCGAGCGACGTGTCGTTGTGTTTCCTGTTGCCGTTGATCTTCTGCTCAGCGAGCACATGGCAGAGCTCTCCTCGCCTGTCTCGAAGGTCTTTTTTGCAAGGAAGACGCCGCAGATCGACTATCTTGTTGACGCCGGGGAGACGGCGCTCGCTGCGCGTTCGATGCTCGCTGCGCCGGGCATGGAACAAAAGGCCGTCTTAAGAAGAGCATGGCGTCAACTGGGCGATCTCGAAGTCGCAGACGGGGAGTTGCCGGATAACGAAACGGCGATGATCCAAGTGTGGCGCTATGCGCCCGTGTTTGCCGACTCCTCCCGCGTCGACGACATTTCGCTTGCGCTATCTTTGGCGGCAATCGACGATGAGCGAATTCAGCTCGAAGTCGATCGCATGTTTGGAAAGGAATATCCATGGCAAGAAGCGCTGTAGAAGGCCTTCAAGAATTCGAACCGTAGGCGGCGTTTCGGTCCTAGCTGCGTTACCCGCGGCAGAAGTTCGCTAATCGGCTATTATTTGTTTAGACAACTTGAGTTGTAGAGGAGTGACCGGCGATGGTGCAGGGCGCCAAACATATGAAGAGCAATAACGCCGCGGCCAACGGTGGCTCAAGCCCTCAGCCCAAACCTCAACCAAAGTCCAAACGCCGCCGCAAGCGACTGCCGCGCTGGGCCGATCGGCTCATCACCATCGTCATCATCCTTATTGGCGTGGGCCTTATGACCTGGCCGTGGATCTTGGACCGGCTCGAGGCCTCGGGCGTGTTCAACCAGATCAGCACCGTGTCCAGCACCGTGGACGCGCTGTCTGCCGAGGAGCGTGAGCGCATCCTGCTCCAGGCGCGCTCCTTTAACGAGCAGCTGGCGGGCGAGGCCACCGAGCTTCCCACCGACCAGATCGAGCCCTACGCTCAGCAGCTCATCTTTGACCGCGATCCCATGATGAGCTGGGTCGAGATCCCCTCCATCGACGTGAGTATGCCCATCTACCACGGCACGAGCGAAGAAGTCCTCATGGCGGGCGTCGGCCACCTGGAGGGCACGAGCCTGCCGGTGGGCGGCACCTCGACGCATTGCGTGCTCACCGCGCACTCGGGCATGCGCAATTTGAGCATGTTCGACGACATCCATTCGCTGGAGCCCGGCGACCTGGTACTGCTGCACACCATGAACAAGACGCTCGCCTACAAGATGGTGAACTCCGAGGTGGTGCTGCCTGAGGAGATGGAGTCGCTGACCATCGAACCCGGCGCCGACAAGGTGACGCTCGTCACCTGCACACCCTACGGCGTGAACGACCATCGCCTGCTGGTGCATTGCGTGCGCACCAAGTACAGCAAGAAGGACGTCGACAAGCAAAAGTCGCTGGCCGGTCGCCACTGGGGCAAGCGCGAGTTTGCTGTGCTCATCGTGGTCGTGGCCATTGTGCTGTTGCTGCTGGACATCGTGATCCACGCGGTCCGCAAGCGCCGCAAGGCCAAGGCCTCGGCATAAGACATTCTCCAGAACCACCACAATGGGGACAGGCACCTTTGTGGTGGTCGGGGGCTTCCAAACCATCACAACATTCGATGAAAATCGCGATTTTGGCGAAAAGTGTCGAATGTTGTGATGGTTTTCGTTGTGGGCGGGATGGTTTTCGCTACGGACGGTACGGTTTCGCTGCAGAACCGCCAGCCCGCCGCCTGCCAGCCGCCGCCCTCGTTACGTTTTCGCTGCATTTAGGTAAAGCACCTGCTCCGAGCGGCGTTGCCCTGTATACTAGAGCGGTTTAACTGTTATGCGGAAGGGAGCGCCTATGGCACTCAGCGAGAAAGACGTGCGCGGCATCGCCGAGTACGCAAAGATCGCACTGACCGATGACGAGCTCACCCAGATGACGTCCTACCTGAACGACGCCGTCCAGATGCTCGAGCCCGTCTTGCAATATGACTTGCCCGACGTGGAGCCCACGTTCCATCCCATCGGAAGCCTGTCCAACGTGATGGGCGATGACCTGCGCGAGCCCGAGCGCGACCTGCCGCTCGACGTCGCGCTGGAAAACGCCGGCAGCGCGCGCGACCGCTACTTCCGCGTGCCGTCCATTTTGGGAGAGGGGGAGAGCGAGTAATGGCGCTAAGCTTCGATTCCCTTACCGCCGCCCAGATCGCCGCGGGCGTTGCCGCCGGCGACTTTACCGCTACCGAGGTGGCCCAGGCCTCCCTTGCCGCCATCGAGGCGCGCGAGGGCGGGGTCCAGGCATTCCTGCAGGTGGCGCCCGAGCTTGCACTCGAGGCCGCTGCGCGCGTGGATGCCGACCGTGCCGAAGGCAAGCCGCTGCCCCCGCTCGCGGGCGTGCCGCTGGCCATCAAGGACAACATGAACCTCGTGGGCACGCGCACCACCTGCGCTTCCCGCATGCTCGAGAACTACCAGAGCGTTTACACCGCTACCTGCGTCCAGCGCATGCTCGATGCCGGCTGCCTGCCCATGGGCAAGGCCAACATGGACGAGTTTGCCTTTGGTAGCTCCACCGAGAGCTCGGCGTTCCACCGCACCAACAACCCCTGGGATACCGAGCGCGTGCCCGGCGGCTCTTCGGGCGGCTCCGCTGCCGCCGTCGCCGCGGGCGAGGTCGCGCTCTCGCTGGGCTCGGATACCGGCGGCTCCATTCGCCAGCCGGCGTCGCTGTGCGGCGTGGTGGGTTTTAAGCCCACGTATGGCGCCGTGAGCCGTTACGGCGTGGTTGCCTTTGGCTCGTCGCTCGACCAGGTGGGTCCCTTCGGCCGCACGGTCGAGGATGTCGCGCTGGCCATGAACGCGCTTACCGGCGCGGGCCACGATCCGTACGACTGCACCAGCCAGGATTGCGGCGTCGACTTTACCGAGCATCTCAACGACAGCATCGAGGGCAAGCGCGTGGGCGTCATCCCCGCGTTTATGGAGGCCGAGGGCCTGACGCCCGAGGTCAAGGCCGCTGTTCAGCGCGCCGCTCAGGAGCTGCAGAACCAGGGTGCCGAGCTGGTCGAGGTCGACCTGCCGCACCTGGACGCCGCCATCGCCGCTTACTACGTCATCGGCCCGGCCGAGGCATTCTCCAACCTGGCCCGCTTCGACGGCATTCGCTACGGCTACCAGGAGGAGGGCTGCGCCAACCTGTCCGACCAGAGCTCGCTGTCGCGCGCCCACGGCTTTGGTGCCGAGGCCAAGCGCCGTCAGATGCTCGGCGCCTACCTGCTGAGCTCGGGCGTGTACGACAAGTACTACTACGCTGCGCAAAAGGCCCGCACGCTCATCACGCAGGATTACGACGCCGCGTATGCCAAGGTGGACACCATCCTCATGCCCGCCTCGCCGCGTACGGCCTTTAAGTTTGGCGAGATCAGCGACCCCACGCAGATGTACCTCTCCGACCTGTACACCATCTCGCTCAACATTTGCGGCAACGGTGGTATCTCGGTGCCGCTGGGCCTGGGCGAGGATACTCATCTGCCCGTTTCTGCCCAGCTGGTGGGACCTGCCTTTAAGGACCGTCAGCTGCTCACGTTTGCTCGCGCCCTGGAGCGCGGCTTTGCCGATGCCGCTACGGGTGCGCCCGCGCTTTCCGTCGCGCCCGATTTTGCCGGGAAGGGAGGCGAGCTGTAATGAAGGAGCTTTCCGAGGTCCTGCAGGATTGGGAGGCCGTGATTGGCCTGGAGATCCATACCGAGCTCACCGCACTCGATACCAAGATGTTCTGCAACTGCAAGCTCAGCCACGATGACGAGCCCAACGCCAACGTGTGTCCGGTGTGCCTGGGCCTGCCCGGCGCCCTGCCGGTGCCCAACAAGCGCGCCATCGAGAGCATCGTCAAGGCCGGTCTCGCCACCAACTGCGAGATCCAGCGCCACTCGATGTTCTACCGCAAGCACTACTTCTATCCCGACATGGCCAAGAACTTTCAGACCACGCAGGGCCCGGTCGCCTTTGCCATGTACGGTCACCTGGATTTGGACGTGACCGGTCGCGGTGCCGCCGAGCGCCCCGACTGCGCGTTTGGCGAGGCCGAGGCCCAGAGCCTGGCGAGCGCTTCGGCCAACGCCGAGGGTCTGTCCACGTCCATGACGTCGACCATGCGCGAGGGCAACCAGCGCGCCGGTCACCTGGCCAGCTACGATGCGTCCAACCTGCAGATGCCCGAGCGTCGCGAGGACGGTTCCTACACGGTGCCCATCCGCATCCTGCGCATCCACATGGAGGAGGACGCTGCCAAGATGGTGCACGTGGGCGGTGCCGAGGGCCGCATTACCGCCGCGGCCGAGTCGCTCGTCGACTACAACCGCTGCGGCACGCCGCTGATCGAGCTCGTCACCGAGCCCGACTTGCGCACGCCCGAGGAAGCGCGTCTGTTTATGGAAAAGCTCCGTCGCATCTTTGTGACGCTGGGCATTTCGGACTGCTCCATGGAGAAGGGTTCCATGCGCTGCGACGGCAACGTGTCGCTGCGTCGTCGCGGCGAGACCAAGCTGGGCACCAAGACCGAGCTCAAGAACCTCAACTCGTTTAAGAGTCTGCATGACGGCCTTGCCTACGAGATCTGCCGCCAGGCCGAGGTGCTCGAGGAGGGCGGCATTATCTACCAGGAGACCCGCCACTGGGAGCCCAGCCGCAAGCGCACCGTGGTCATGCGTGTGAAGGAGACGGCCGACGACTATCGCCTGTTCCCCGATCCCGATCTGGCGCCGTTCGACCTGGACGACGAGTTCATCGACCGCTGCCGTGGCGAGATTCCCGAGCTGCCCGATGCCAAGCGTGCCCGTTTTGAGGCCGATTTTGGTATTAAGGCGGCCGATGCCGAGCAGATCGCCGGCGACCCCGAGTTTGCTGACTTCTTTGAGGCCGCTGCTGCCGGTATGGCCGGCAAGGAGGCCCAGACGGTCGCAAACCTGCTGGTGAACGAGATGATCGCCTATCTTAAGGGCGCGGGCGTCTCGCTGGCCGAGTCCGGCATCGCGCCGGCTCAGGTGGCAGTGCTTGCCAAGCTGCTGGCGACCGATGCCATCAGCTCCAACCAGGCGCACGAGGTCTTTGAGGCCATGGCTCAGACCGGCGACGACCCCAACAAGATCGTCGACGAGCGTGGCATGCGCCAGGTGAGCGATGCCGGCGCGCTGCAGCCGATTGTGGACGAGGTACTGGCAAACTGTGCCAATCAGGCGCAGCAGTATCGTGACGGCAACCAGAAGGTCATCGGCTTTTTGGTGGGCCAGTGCATGAAGGCGAGCCGCGGCAAGGGCAACCCGAAACTCTTCAACGAGTTGCTGAGAACGTCGCTCTCGTAAGCGGGAACCCGGGAGCCCCGGCAGGGCGGGTGCTTCCTCAAAATTTCAAACAGTCCTGCGCAAGACGAAGGCCACATTAAGTGGCCTTCTTTGCGTACGGAACTCATTTTGAGGAAGCACCCGCCCTGCCGGGGCTCCCGGGTTCTGCAACGACTCGGCCGTTCGGGTCAGGTAGGCTGAATTGAATTTGGTGAATGAGGGCGCCGTTGGCGCCCTCATTTTTATGGATGTCGAAAACGAAGGTGAATGGTTTTCCGCGAAGTGAACGAGCAAAATTGGACCCCCGAAGCATCCGCATTTTTTCGCAGCAAAACCGCAGGAAACACTCGACAAAACCGCAGGAAACCGAGCCAGAAAAGTGTTGATGTTTCAGGGGTCCAAAATAGGTCGTTCACTTCGCGGAAAACCATTCACCTTCAATTTGCTGGAGAGGGGAGGGGCTTCCTCTTTGGCGTCGCGGATGTACATCGCGGTGGGCGGATCGCCAGAAGTCGACTGTTCCGCGCCTGAAGATTTCCAAAAAGTTAACCTTTGTTGACCTTAATAGTTAGATAAACTAAACTATTTTCTAAAAGTGTGCTCGAGCAAACTTATTTACTCGGGTGCTGAGGCACCGTGCCGCAGTTGTTGCGGAAAAGGGAGAGACATCATGAAGAAGTCCACGTTTAACACCCTGCTTGTTGGTGGCGGTTTTCTGCTTGGCACGGCCGGCATCAAGCTGCTCACCAGCGCTCCGGTAAAGAATGCCTGCGTGCAGGGTATCGCGTGCGGTATGCGCGTCAAGAACTGCTACCAGGACATGGTCGAGCAGGCCAAGGCTAATGTCGACGACATGGTTGCCGAGGCGGCCTACATCACCCAGAGCGAGGCCGCTGCGGACAAGGCAGCCGAGTAGCACTCCCAGGCACAAACTATGAGATTCTCGATTATCAGCGAGATCCCCGGCAGGACCCGCCTCCAGTTGGCGGGTCCTGTGCCAGAGAGCGATCTCGATGCGCTTCTAAAGCTCAGTGGCGAAATCGATGGTGTGCGCAAAGTGCGCGTGTATGGTCGCATTGGCCAGATGGCGCTGGAGTACGACGAGTCGCGCCGCGCGAGCGTACTCGACGCCTTGGGCGCACTCGATGCTCAAGCTATCGCCGATGCCAAGTCGGGCTACGTGATGCAACTCGAGCCGCGCAAGCACAAACTCGTTATGGACCTGGCGACACTCGTCGGTGCCCATTACGCACGTCGCTGGTTCTTGCCGACGCCTCTGCGCGCGGTGTTTGTCGTGGCCGGTTACATGGCATTTTTGCGCGCTGCCCTTCATGAGCTGGCGCAGCCGCGCCTGACCGTTCCCGTACTCGACGCTTCGGCCATCGGCATTTCGTTCGTCAAGCGTGATGTCGACACCGCGGGTCAGACAATGTTCCTGCTCAACGTGGGCGAGCTGCTCGAGGACTACACCCGCGCCATGAGCGAAAACGAGCTCATCAACTCGCTGCTCGATGTGCCCGACAAGGCACAAAAGGTGGTCGGCGACACCGAGGTGAGCGTTGCCGCTACCGAGCTTGAGCCTGGCGACTTGGTAGCCGTGCGCACCGGCATGTCCATCTGCATTGACGGCGTGGTCGAGCAGGGGAGCGCCATGGTCAACCAGGCGACCCTGACCGGCGAGCCGCTTGCCGTCGAGCGCAGCGCGGGCGACGACGTGTTCGCCGGCACCGTCGTGGAAGACGGCAGCATCCTGGTGCGCGTGCGCGCCAATACGGCGCAAACCAAGTTGCGCTCAATCGTCTCGCTCGTGCAGACGGCCGACTCGCTTAAGTCCGAGGGCCAGTCGCATATGGAGGACCTTGCCAACAAGATCGTCCCGTGGAACTTCCTGCTCGCGGGCCTTGTTGCGTTCACCACGCGTAGCCTCATCAAGACCTCAGCGGCGCTGATGGTCGACTACTCGTGCGCACTCAAGCTCACGGGTTCCGTTGCCGTCATGACCGCTATGAGCGATGCTGCCAAGATGGGCGTCATGGTCAAGGGCGCGAAGTACTTTGAGTCGTTTGCCAAGGCCGACACCATTGTGTTTGATAAGACCGGCACGCTTACCGAGGCGCAGCCGCGCCTTGCCTGCGTGCTCACCACCGATGGCTGGAGCAAGAACGAAATCCTGCGCCTTTCCGCTTGCTTGGAGGAGCATTTTCCGCATCCTGTGGCGCGTGCCGTGGTCAACGCTGCTCACGAGCGTGGGCTCGAGCACCGCGAGCGTCACGCTGCTGTCGAGTATATCGTGGCACACGGCATCGCTTCGTCCATCGAGGGTCGTCGCGCAATTATTGGCTCGGCACACTTTGTGTTTGAGGATGAGGGCGCGCAGCTCGATTCCGACATTAAGGAGCAAATCGAGCTCCAGATGCAGGGCCTGTCGCCGCTGTATCTGGCGGTCGATGGCAAGGTCGTCGGCGTGCTCGGCATCGAGGATCCGCTCAAGCCCGGGGTCCGTGAGGCCATCGCCGACCTGCATGCGCTGGGCGTCAAGCATGTCGTTATGCTCACGGGCGATTCGGAGCGCACGGCCGAGCGCATTGCGCGAGAGGCGGGTGTCGATGAGTTTAAGGCCGAGCTGCTGCCCGAGGACAAGTATGCGTACGTAGAGCGGATTAAGCGCGAGGGGCGCCACGTTGCCATGGTGGGCGACGGCGTCAACGATTCGCCGGCGCTGGGTCTGGCCGACGTGGGCCTGGCGATGGGTGGCGGAAGCGACATCGCCAAGGAGGTCGCCGATATCATCCTGACCGACACGGATCTCGCCGCGATCGTGCGCCTGCGCCGCATGAGTCAGGGGCTTATCGACCGTCTGACGAGTTCGTATTCCAAGGTGATGCTCACCAACTCGGCGCTGTTGGCATTGGGTATTACCGGCATGATTACTCCGCAGGCGTCGTCGCTGCTGCACAACGGCTCAACGATCGCCTACAGCCTGGGCAACGCAAAGGCTTACCTGCGCTAGCGGACGTGTTCGCCCACGTTATCTGGCCTGCGCCCAGACGGCATCGGTGTCGTCCGGACGCAGGCCTTTTGCATTTGACCATGTGCTAGCTTCTCTATATAGTGTTGCTAGCGGTGCTAGCATTTGAAGGGAGCGGGATCAACGTGGGTGCTGTTAGCGGCATGGCGCAGGTGAACGTTCGCGTGGATCGCCAGGTCAAGAACCGTGCCGAGGAGGCACTGCGGCTTTCGGGCGGGTCACTGCCCGAGCTCATCAAAAAGGTCGTGACCAAGGTCGCACAGGGTGGCGGGCAGTGCGAGGAAGTGCTTGCGGCCGTCGACGACCGGCGGCAGACCGTCGCGCCCGATACTCCGTTCGCCGCGTCGTGGGCAGCGGTGGATCAGCTGTACGCGGACCTGGGCATCGCTACGTCGCCCGTATCCGACGATCGCGATTGGGACACAATCTATTCCGAAGCCATGGACGAGCGCTATCGCCAAAAGGGGATGATCCTGTGAGTGGGGCTCCCCTCAAAATAATGGTGGATGCCAACGTATGGGTTGATTCGTTTTGCGTCGACCATGCCGAGTCGCTTGCCGCGCGTGCGTTTATTGGGCAGGCAACGGAGACGGGGGCACTGCTGTTCTTCCCGGTGCATATCGCCAAGGACGTGCTGTACGTTGTCCAACACGAGCTGAAGCGTAGCGTTCTTGCCAGTGGGGGAGCGCTCGACGAGGCATCTGCCCGCGCGATTGGCGATGCAGCGCTGGCGTTTGTTCGGAATATGACCGAAAACGCCACGGCCGTGGGCGCTGATGCATCCGATCTGTGGCTAGCCGACAAATATCTGACGCTCCATCGCGATTACGAGGACAACTTGGTGCTCGCCGCATGCAAACGCGCCCAGGTCGATTACTTGGTGACCAACGATCGCAAGCTGCTCGAACATGCCGATCTTGCAGCAAAGAAACCTCGTCAAATGATGCCGATTCTTGCTTTGGCCGAACGTGGCGGCGCGGCTATCGGTTAACGCGAACTGTTTGCGGGCCTCTTGGACGACGATGCGCCAAGGGGCCCGCGTCTGCTATTTACAAAAGCTCGGCCTTAATGGCGGGACTTTCCGCGAGCTGCTCGGCTGCCTTTTCGTCGGAGCTGTCGAGCGCTGCCAGGCTGCGGTAGACCCACTCGTTGACCTGGGTGTTCTTGACGCCTGCGGTCTGCATAAGGGCGCCTACCTCGCGGATTGCTGCGAGCAGATCGGCTTTGGGACCCGCGAGCTCGACCTCGATGTCGTGGTAGGCGGCCACGCCGCGGTTCTCACTCACGTGGTCGATAAAGCCCTCGACGGTCTCAAGCTGCTGGGCGAGAGCTGCATCATCGTCAGCGTCCAGCGCGACGAGTGCGTTCGATACCGTGAGGGCGGGATGTCCACAGGGGACAAAGCCTTCGATGACATCCATGGCTTCGGTAATGGTTGAGCCCAGGCCTGCGAGGGCATTGACGAGTTGCTGCTTGGTATCCATAACGGTCCTTTCGGCGGGTCAATTTTGCTTGGCGAAAATATACGTGACGCGTTCGGTAGCAAAAGTGCGAAGTATGGTGCACATTAGGGTCTTCACAGCTCGTGCATAGAACAGCTGTCCGCTTTCAGAACGTGGTAAGATAACACTCCACAAGCGGGGCTCGCCCTGCACGTTCCTTGAAAAGTCGACGGGTGTTGGGTGCGCGTGCCCAATGCCATCCAGACTTCCCGACATTCGGGGGCGACTGGTTTCGACACGATAGCTCTGAGAGAGGAAGCAAGCCGAGGTCTCCTCGCCTCGTTAAACAGGGGTACCGTCAAATTGAATTGACAACAACTCTTCTTTTGAGCCTATGGCTCTCGCTGCTTAGTTTATAGCGGCGCGTCAACCCGGTGATTTCCCCGACACCGGCGCGACGTCATTTTAGGGGAATGCTCCTGCGCACGTAATCGGTATGGCGCAGGCTAAGACCGAACCGGTTAGGACGCCGCGAGCGTGTCGCTGCGCGCAAAGCGTCCGAGACTAAACCAGCGGCTGAGCTTGGAGATGCCAATCAGGGGGCTTTCGTGGACCGGAGTTCGATTCTCCGCGCCTCCACCATAAGTAACAGGCAGGTAGATACTTATATCTACCTGCCTTTTTATTTCTAGTCCGTATCGCGGAGAATCGAACTCTATGCAGGGCGCGAGCGTTAAGCAAACGCGGAGCGTTTGTAGCGAGCGGGCGAGGACGCCGGCAGGCGGCCGAAGCCGGTGCGTATTTGCGAAGCAAATACGCGGATTCTCCGCGCAAAGCCTCGACTAGATATAGACGCGATGCCGATCGTACTGCAGCCTGCCGTGCCCCGCATCAACGCAGGGTGAGACGCGCTTTCCCAATGGCAGCCCAGGCGGAAAGCGCGTCCCGGAATCCGCGCTCAGACTGGGACGTAGTTTCCGGATGACACATCAAGCGGAAAGCGCATCCCGGAATCTAAGCTCGACATGGGATTCATTTTCCTGATGACGGGCTCAGCGGAAAATGAGACCCGGAATTTGCTCTGAGAACGGGACACACTTTCCGCTTCACCTGCCGCCTCGAAAAACCCATGCGCTCGCTATCCCAAAACTGGGTAGAAGAAAGCCAAAACGAAACAGCAGGAGGTCAACATGACTGCAGAAGATAAGGCAAAGAACGCTGGCAAGGTCGCGCTCGTCCTGGAGGGCGGCAGCTTCCGCGGGCAATTTACCGCAGGCGTGCTCGACGTTCTCATGGAGGCTGGCGTCGAGATTCCGGCTGTCTACGGTGTATCGGCCGGCGCCCTCAACGGCGTGAACTACAAATCGCACCAGATCGGCCGTGCCAACCGCATCAACCTGGCTTTCTGCAACGACAATCGCTTCATGGGCGCCGCATCGTTTGCGTCCACGGGATCCATCGTCGGCTACGACTTTATCTTCAACGATGTCCAGGACCGCCTGGATCCCTTTGACAACGAGACGTTCGACGCGAGCCCCATCGAGATGTACGCCGTCGCGACGGACATGCTCTTTGGAACCGCCACGTACCTGCCGGTCAAAAGCGCCGTACTTGACCTCGACGCTGTTCGCGCCTCGACGTCGCTGCCGCTGGTGACGCCGCCGGTCGAGATTGACGGGCACAAATACGTCGACGGCGGCGTAGCCGATTCGGTTCCTATCGAGCATGTGCTCGAGGAGGCGGGCTTCGACCGTGCGGTCGTCATTGTCACGCAGGACCGCTCGTACGAGAAAAAGCCCTACGAGTTTATGCCCGCCGCGCGCGCCCGCTATGCCGACTACCCCTATCTGCTCGAGGCTATCGAGACGCGCCACGACCGTTATAACATCCAGCGCATGCATCTGTGGAAGTATGAGCGCGAGGGCCGTGCGCTGGTCGTTGCTCCGCAAAAGCCGGTCGAGGTCGGCCATGTCGAGCACGATTCGGCAAAGCTTTTGGACCTGTATATCCAGGGCCGTCAGGAGGCAAAGCGCCTGCTCGCGGAAATCCAAGAGTTCGTTGAGCGCTAGCGATAGCGAACCCTCAAAAAAATGACAACAGCTAAAGAGCTGGAAAAATCACGGCTCGTGGATGACATGTGCAGAAACTCTGGTCGGAGCCAAAATACCTGTTGACTCGTACGGCGAGCGGGGTAATATGGACGGGTTACTTGCAGAGCCCCGTGAATCTCTGTAACAACACGTACTGTACATGGAGGAGTCTAAGTGATTTCGAAATCGACTCACTACGCCAAGCAGGGCGAGGTCCAGCGCAACTGGGTTCTCGTCGACGCCGATGGTGCTGTCCTGGGCCGTCTTGCCACCCAGATCGCAATGATCCTGCGCGGTAAGAACAAGCCCCAGTTCACGCCCAACAGCGACTGCGGCGACTTCGTTGTCGTCATCAACGCCGATAAGGTCCAGCTTACCGGTAACAAGGCCGACACGAAGACCTATTATCGCCACAGCGGCTACAACGGCGGCCTCAAGGCTGAGAGCTTCCGCCAGGCTATGGAGAAGCACCCGGAGAAGGTCATCGAGCGCGCCGTTCGCGGTATGCTGCCCAAGACCACCCTCGGCCGTGCCCAGATGACCAAGCTTAAGGTCTACGCTGGTGCCGAGCATCCGCATGCTGCCCAGAACCCCACGAAGATTGAGCTGGAGGCTTAAAGATGGCTGAGAACACCGTTGTCTACCAGGGTACCGGCCGTCGTAAGAACGCCGTCGCCCGCGTCCGTCTCGTCCCCGGCACCGGCAAGGTGACCATCAACAAGCGTGACGCCGAGCAGTATTTCGGCCGTCATCAGCTCGTTGAGAACGCCCTTGCTCCCTTCAAGGTGACCGACACCGCCGGTCAGTTCGACGTTATCGCTCTGTGCGATGGCGGCGGCATCTCCGGTCAGTCCGGCGCTCTGCGTCTGGGCATCGCTCGCGCTCTTCTGAACGCTGGCGACTACCGTGCTGACCTCAAGAAGGCCGGTTTCCTTACGCGCGATGCTCGCGTGGTCGAGCGCAAGAAGTACGGCCTCAAGAAGGCCCGCCGCGCTCCCCAGTTCTCCAAGCGCTAAGGTTTTATCTCCTTTCGAGATACAATGTACAAGCGGGGCCTGCCGATTCCTCGGCGGGTCCCGCTTTTCTTTTTCGACTAGGGTGGGCGGTTGCATATCGCCTGCTAGGGAAGGAGCGATCCTATGCCCCAGAACATCTTCGGTACCGACGGCGTCCGTGGCGTCGCCAATGCCGACCTCTCGTGCGACCTCGCGTTTCGCCTGGGCCGCGCGGCGACCAAGTTCCTTGGTCCGGATATTTGCATCGGCCGCGACACGCGCCTTTCGGGCACCATGCTCGAGAGCGCTCTGACCGCCGGCATTATGGCCGAGGGCGGCCGTCCGCATTGCTGCGGCGTCATTCCCACGCCCGCCGTGGCGCTGCTCACTGTTCAAAACGAGCTCGACGGCGGCATCGTCATCTCTGCTTCGCATAATCCGCCGGAGTTCAACGGCATCAAGTTCTTTAGCCGCAAGGGTATGAAGCTTCCCGATGCTGTCGAGGAAGAGATCAGCGCCTGGGTCATGTCCGAGGAAGCCATGGCTGCCGACACGCTGCCGACTGGCGCCGGCGTGGGCCACATCATCAAGATGAAGGACGCCCGCAAGGCATACGTCGACCACGCCATCGATACGCTTGACGGTCTTAGGCTCGACGGCCTGGTCGTTGCCGTCGACTGCGGTCACGGTGCTTCCTGCCAGACTACGCCCGCCGCGCTGCAGCGCCTGGGTGCCACGGTCCATGCCATCAACACCGATTATTGTGGCACCGACATTAACGTTGAGTGCGGCTCCACTCACCTTGAGCCCTTGCGCGAGCTCGTGCTGCGCACCCACGCCGATATCGGCCTGGCCCACGACGGCGACGCCGATCGCGTGCTGTTCGTGGACAGCGAGGGCAATGAGATCGACGGTGACTACATCCTGGCTATCTGCGGTTCTGACCTCGCCGCTCGCGGCAAGCTCGCCAACTCCGAGATCGTCTCGACCGTCATGTGCAACCTGGGCTTCTCCATCGCTATGAAGGAGCAGGGCTTCGAGATGGTTCAGACCGCCGTGGGCGACCGTTATGTTCTTGAGCGCATGCTCGCGGACGGCGCCGTCATCGGCGGCGAACAGTCCGGCCACATCATCTTCCTGGAGCACAACACCACCGGCGACGGCCTGGTGACGGCTCTGCAGCTGCTGGCCGTGCTCAAGCGCACCGGTCGCACCCTCACCGATCTTGCCGGTATCATGAAGAAGTACCCGCAGGTGCTCGTCAACGTGCATTCCGACAACAAGGCCGGCTTGGACGATTGCCAGCCTATCTGGGATGCCGTCGCTGCTGCCGAGAAGGAGCTTGACGGCCGCGGCCGCATTCTGGTGCGCCCGAGCGGTACCGAGCCGCTGGTCCGCGTGATGGCCGAGGCCGAGACGCACGAGCTGACCCAGCGCGTTGTCGACGACATCGTCGAGGTTGTCAAGCGCGAACTTCCCTAATGGTCAAAAACCGTTGCCAAGTGGTAAACTGTTAAGGTTATTTTGATTGATTGGTATGTCCGAGGGGGAGCATGTTCACTAAAGTCCTAAGGTCTTTTGGTATGCGTGGTCGAGTCCTTACGCTGGATGCTCCCATCTCGGGCGACGTCATTCCGCTCTCCGAGGTAAACGACCAGACGTTTGCCACCGGCCTTTTGGGCCAGGGCGTGGCGATTCAGCCCACCGGAACGCGTGTGATTGCACCGGCTGATGCCAAGGTCGAGGCCATTTTTCCCACGGGACACGCCGTTGCGCTTAACACGGTCGATGGCTTGGACGTGCTCATCCACGTTGGTTTGGACACTGTTCAGCTCGAGGGCAAGCACTTTACCGTACATGCGCAAGTGGGTGACATCGTCCATAAGGGCGATGTACTTATTGAGTTCGATCGCGAGGCAATTGCTGCCGAGGGCTACGATGTGACGGTTCCCATCTTGGTGTGCAACTCCGTTGAGTTCTCGAGCATCAAGGGCTCCGTTGGCGTGCATGTCGAAGAGATGGACCAGCTCATCGTTGCTCGCGAGCGCTAACAAGTGCACGTGGCCATTAGCCTACAATTCAAACACGTTTACGGAGGGCGCCCTTGAAAGAGGACGCCCTCCGTGGCAAGATGGGAAACGTCCGAGGCTAAACAGCTTCGGGTCACCGTGGACGGGCAGGGGCCTCGACGCGGCTAGACACGAGACACATACATTACGCGACCTCGCCCTGGTGGCCGCACACGTTGGTTGCGGCCGACGCGGGCCGCGGGCAAGTGCTTGTAAGGGAGCCTTGCCTCTCTTGTACGAGAAAGGACGCGTAATGAAGATCATTAAAGCTAAAGACTACGAGGATATGAGCCGCAAGGCCGCCAATATCATCTCGGCGCAGGTTATCCTCAAGCCCGATTGCGTGTTGGGTCTTGCCACCGGCTCTACCCCGATTGGCGCCTACAAGCAGCTTGCCGCTTGGTATGAGAAGGGCGACGTTGACTTTGCCGATGTCAGCACCTACAACCTGGACGAGTACCGTGGCCTTTCGCACGACGATCCCCAGAGCTATCACTACTTTATGCGTGAGAACTTCTTCGATCACATCAACATCGATCTGAACAACACGCATGTGCCCGATGGTTCCAACCCCGATGCCGCCGCTGCCTGCTCCGAGTACGACAAGATCGTCGCTGCCGCCGGTTACCCCGATCTGCAGCTGCTCGGTATTGGCAACAACGGTCACATCGGCTTCAACGAGCCCGATGACCACTTCTCCAAGGGTACGCACTGCGTCGACCTCACCGAGAGCACCATTCAGGCCAACAGCCGTCTGTTCGACAGCATCGACGACGTGCCCCGTCAGGCCTACACCATGGGTACCCAGACCATCATGTATGCCCGCATGATCCTGGTCGTCGCCAACGGCGAGGCCAAGGCCCAGGCCGTGCATGACATGTGCTATGGTCCGGTTACGCCCGAGTGCCCGGCTTCAATCCTGCAGCTGCACACCAACTGCGTTGTCGTCGCCGACGAGGCCGCCCTTTCGCTCTGCGAGTAGCGCGAGCCCGTCACCTCGACATAGCTTTGCCGAAGGCCTCCGCTTTGCGGGGGCCTTTTTGCTGTCCTTGCCGTATGCTTGACCAAAATCTTGCTGCAAGCTTGACGGATGGCGAATGCCCAACAGCTTGATTCATTCCATAGCAGATTCTATGCAAAAATGCCACTAAAAGGTCGCAGACGGTAGCGGGTGCTAGGCGAGTTGAATGACATGGGTGAACCATGTTCATATGAGTTACACTGCCACTGGGATGGGACAAGCCGACAAGCACATTTACCTGCTCAAAGACCGATTAGTCGGGGGATTAATAACAATCGGACCTCGCTGTACAAAAACTTGCCGCTTGCGTACCGAAAGACAACCTAAAACACAAAACCGCTCTATTCATGGTGCGGCTTGTATGGTCTTGCGGTTACGGTGTCCATACGGTCGAGTAGAGGAGCGGGCATGGTAAACGATTTGGATAGTATAGACGACCTCGAACTGATGCCGCTGGGCGGAGGCTATATGGTGCGACGCGAGCGTCTGCTGAATGAGCTTATCGCCAAGGGTCGAAAGGCCGGCATCGTGGTTCTTTACGCGCCTGATGGCTTTGGGAAAACCTCGGTGCTGCTGCAGTACACCCAAGAGGTAAAAAGCGATCCGACGCGAGGCCCCGTGCGGATTATCGAGGCGGATCGCGCCATTGGACGCGAGGTGTTTATGCAGCTCGAGGTGGTAACCGAAGAGCTTAAAGACAAGCCGCATTCCCTTGTCGCGATTGATAATGTGCCAAACCTCGATCAGCATGATACCGAAGACCTCATTGACAGGATTCGCGGCCTGCGCGCTATGGGGGTAGGGGTCTTTATTTCCTGCCGTCCTTCAAATCGTCAGCTGATTCATGGGCTGGGTGACTCGGTTAAGATCAATGCGCAAATGCTCAAGGTGCATGCCTATGAGTATTCGGCGTGGGCATCGGCGTTTTCGATTAGCACATCGCTTGACTTTTACCAGCTCACACAGGGCGTGCCCGAGCTTGTTTCGGCTTTGCAGACGGGCCTGTATGGCCAGGGCGATGTTGCCGGTCTGCTCGAAAACGAGATTGTCAACGTGTATGGTGCGGCACTTGTCGATCTTGCTTCGCTCGATAATAATGCGCTGTTCTGCGTTGCCTGCCTCATGATCTTGATGGGCGAGGGCAATATTGCAGAACTCGAGGCTTGCGGGGTGAGGCTGTCGATGATCGACCAGTCCTACCTTGTGCGCGATTACCCGATCTTTGGCTTGAATCCCGCCGACCGGAGCTTTACGTGCCTGGGCGCCGAGGACAACGGACGTCTGCGCCTGCGAAAGTTGGTGGCCGAGATCCGTCCCGAGCTTGTTCCGCGTGCGGCCCGAATTTTGCTCAAGGCGGGCCGATGTGATGCAGCGATGGACCTGGCCGACGCCTTTCTGGACCGTAGCGTGGTCCTTGAACTTGCCGGGCAGTATGGGGTCGAT
The DNA here is from genome assembly GCA_900541715.1 of uncultured Collinsella sp. Classification (GTDB taxonomy): domain Bacteria; phylum Actinomycetota; class Coriobacteriia; order Coriobacteriales; family Coriobacteriaceae; genus Collinsella. The sequence continues at coordinate 12,276 of UQLI01000009.1, read as the reverse complement.
CTTGCTCTGACGGGGCACGGTGCCGATGTCTGCCGGGCGGCGTTGGGCACGATCGATGCCGACAATCCCGCACCAGAGCCAACGCCTGCCGAGGCGCTCGGCGTTTATCTGGCGGCGGTCAGCGTGTCCAACACAAAGCTCGCCCGCTGCATGGCATCGCTCATTGAGCATGCGGGCGATCAGGCAGCCTGTGAAATAGACCCCGTTTCGTGGAAGGTCGCCCAGGCCCTTACGGCAGTTTGCTATGGGGATAACGGCCTTGGGCTTCCCATGAACCTTGCTGTGCCGGAAATCGAGACGGAACACACGGCGCTCGACATGCTCTTTGCACATATCGGGGTCAAGCACTGGTTGGCTGAACGGGGAGATGACGGCGGCGCTCTGCAGCAGCTCAAAACGCGCAAAGCCTATGACTGCGAGCTCGATATCGCGGGGACTTTTCTACGGGCCGATAGCATGCTGGTGGAGCTCTTCGATGGGTCGTTTGCGGGGATCGACGAGCGCGACGACGAGATGGCGGAGATACGGGACGCGCTCGATGTGCGCGGACTTAAGGCGCCAGCTATCTGGGTGCGCATGGTGCTGGCGGCACGGCGGCTCCTTTCCGGCTTGCCGGTAACCGACGATGCGGCGTTCAACGAGCTCGATCGCTTTGCCGTACGCATGCGCGACAACCAGATTCAGCTGTTTGGCCTGCTGCTAGAAGGCTGGCAGTCGCTGGCAGAGGGACGGCCGGTTAATGCAAAGTTCCGTGCGGTCCAAGTGCTCAAACTTGCCGAGGAGTCGATTGCGTACATGCGCGATAACGCATTGCTGCTGGAGCGCGCGGCATATCTGCGTAACACCTCGATGGTTTCGGTGCGCGAGGAAGCGGAGCTGCTCGATATAAGCCAGACGCAGGTTGGTGGTGCGGAGGCTTGGATGGTAGCGCTGCACTTGGCCTGCGCGGGGCGAGACAGCGATCTTGCGGCCTGGATGTCCATGAACCGCGCAGGGATTTTGGACCCATCGTATCGGCTCTTTGCGCGCCTTGCCATGCATTGTCTGGGCGAGCCGGCGGCTAGGATTCGAAAGAAACTCCCGGTGCGTGAGCTGTCGCGGTATTCGCTGCGTGACGATCTGGAAGGGGAGGGTGAGCGCCTGTTTCAGGCTGGCGAGGTCGAAGCCGTCGATACTGTCGACCATATCGAGATTCGCATGTTTGGCGCGTTTCGCGCCGAGCGCGACGGGTTTCCCATCACGGACAAGATGTGGCGCCGCAAGAAAGCGGCAACGCTCGCCGAGCGGCTTGCGCTGGGTATGGATGCGCTGGTCGATCGCGAGACGCTGGCCATGGAGTTATGGCCCCACGCCGAGTTCAATAGCGCCCGCAACAACCTGTATTCGACGATATCGCGCCTGCGCTCGGCCTTGGGGCCGACGCCGGACGGAAAATCGTGCGTGCTCATCCAAAATGAATGCATTGGGCTTAACGGCGACTATGTTAAGACCGATGTGCGGTTGTTTGATCAGATAAGCCGCGAAGTTTTGGGAAATCGCACGGGTGCGCGCGGGCCCCATCTGGTTGAGCTGTGCCTTAAGATCGAGCAACTCTACGCCGGTCCGCTGTATGTTCCCAATGGCTGTAATCCCACCTACTTTTTGCGCATGCGGCGCATTATGCAGTCAAAGTACATCGATTGCATGATTAAGGGAGCAAATGCCGCTCTAGAAGAAAACGATCTGCAGTCGGCGATTTGGCTGGCGGAGTCGGGGCTTCGACAGGAAACGGCGCGTGAGGATATGGTGCGCTGCGCCATGCGCGTCTACAGTGCGGCGGGGCGGCGGCGCGATATCGTCGAGCTGTACAGCGGGCATATGCACCACCTGAGGGAGCAGGTCAATGGCGTGCCCGAGCCCGAGACGCGGCGTCTATACGAGCGCTTGGTGGAGGGGCGGCTCAATCGCGTGCTGGTCGAGCGATAAAAAACGGGCGCCCGAAGTACTTGGGCACCCGTAAGCTTGCTATGTGTTGGATCGCCGGATCATTGGCTCTTAGACGAGCTTGATCTTCTCGATGTCCTTGCGCGAGGACTCGCGATACAGTGAGAACTTGCGGCCGATGACCTGAACGACCTCGGCGTGGCAACGCTCGGCGAGCTCCTCGGCGGCCTCGCGGGCGGAAAGGCTGGAGCCATCGAGCACGGAGCACTTAACGAGCTCGTGCTTCTCCAGGTAGGCGACCGTCTGCTCGACGGTGCCCTCGTTGACATCGGACTTACCGATGATGATGGCGGGGTTGAGGTGATGGGCCATGCTGCGAAGCTGCTTGACCTGTGCTCCTGTCAGTGCCATGGGTTCTCGCTTTCTATGTATGGGGCGCCCCGCGACGGGGCCTTAATCTACGTGAGCTGTCCCACGATAGCGCAGGAACGGCGCGGTGTGGAGCGCGTTTTCCCAGTTCAAAAAGAATGCGGATGCCGAGCGAGTGGGCGGTGCGGGCTGCGAACAGGCTATGAGCTGGGCGCAGAGACCGGCTCCCATGCAATAAACGCCCAACGGACCTTGCGGACGTGGTCGAGCATGTAGCGTCCCTGCGGCACACCCTTGGAGCCCGGCTCACCGGCATGGGGGTTCTCAATCATGTGCTGGGCGATGTAGTCGCGCAGACGGTCGACCTTATCCTCGTTACCATGCTCGAGCATACGGGAAAAATCCGCCACACCTGCCTCGAGGGTATTGAAGGTATCGCGACGAGGCGATTCAAAGTATGTAACCTGCGGCAAGGCACCCATCTGAATAAGGATGTTGAAGGCGTACACAAAGCCATTGCTGCAGGTAACGGAGGCACCAATGGCGTTCATCAAGTGCAGATCATAGCGCGGGCTGGAGTTGGCGACCATCGTGACAGCACAACGCCGACGGGCCGTACGATCAAGCTTGGCAAGTGCGCCTTTTAGATTGGTCGTGGTGACAGAGCGACTGGCAAAGGCAACATCAACCGCTTTCGCGACCGGTCCAACCAAATACCAGTCATCATCCCAAGCAAGCTCAAGCGGCGTAATAAGATCTTTGAGCCCGTAATACTCAATGCCGGCATCAAGTGTGCCCAACATGGCAGGAGAGAAGTCGGCAGCAATCACGGAATGCCCAGCCTGAGCAAGCGGAATAGCAATCGACCCAGCCCCACACCCCATATCCAGCACGGACTCGCCGGGCTCAAGCGCCAACAACTTTATAAAATCCCGGGCATAAGGAGCAGTCTCAAGCGGCCGAAAATGCCGAGCCCGCTTATCCCACTCAAAAGAATCATCAGCCCGATGCCGACCAGCTTGCAGGCGCATCCATTCGCCATTCCAATCCGCAGAAAGAAGCTCAGAGCGAGCATCCCCATCAACCACGGGCTAACCTCCTAGCAACAAAAAAGCGACTCCTCCCAAAAGAAGAGCCGCAACCAGCATATATCAGAAAAAGAACCGTTCCAACGCCAAATCGCCGCACCAGCCAAGTGGTGCAGGAGCGAAGCAACTGCAACCGGGATAGAACCCAACTGAGGTCCCGTTGTGCGGGAGCCCCGGGGAGGGCAAATATATAAGGTCGATCGCGAGTTCCGCACGAGCCGGAGAGCACTTAATGTGCTCTCCGTGCGAGTCAGGACTGTCCGAGCAGGCGACCTTATATATTTGCCCTCCCCGGGGCTCCTCGCCCGAACCCCTCAGCTAGTTCTTCAGCTAGTTCTTCAGCTAGTTCTTCAGCTAGTTCTTCAGCGAGTTCAGCGGCGCCGGGAAGCGTCCACCACGGTGGGCAAGCACGGTGCCGGCGTTGGGGTTCACCGGCATGATGGGCGCACGGCCAAACAGGCCGCCGTACTCGACGCAGTCGCCCACGCCCTTGCCAATGGCGGGAATCACGCGGACGGCCGTGGTCTTGTTGTTGATGACGCCGATGGCCATCTCGTCGGCGATGATGCCGGCGATGGTCTCGACCGGGGTGTCGCCGGGGATGGCGATCATGTCCAGGCCGACGGAGCACACACAGGTCATGGCCTCGAGCTTCTCGAGCGAAAGCGCGCCGGCTTCGACGGCGGCGATCATGCCGGCGTCCTCGGACACGGGGATAAAGGCGCCGGAGAGACCGCCCACGCTGGAGCTGGCCATGACGCCGCCCTTCTTGACGGCATCGTTGAGCATGGCGAGCGCACAGGTCGTGCCCGGGCCACCGCAGGTGCCCACGCCGATAATCTCGAGGATGCGCGCGACGGAGTCGCCGATGGCGGGTGTGGGAGCCAGCGACAGGTCGACAATGCCTTTCTCGACACCCAGACGGCGGGCTGCCTCACGGCTCATGAGCTCGCCGGCACGGGTGATCTTAAAGGCGGTCTGCTTAATCTTCTCGGCGACCTCCATCATCGATGCGGAATCGGGCAGCGTCTCCAGGGCTGCGGCCATAACGCCGGGGCCCGAGACGCCTACGTTGATGACGGCGTCGGCCTCGCCACCGCCGTGGACGGCGCCCGCCATAAACGGGGAGTCCTCGACCATATTGGCAAAGCAGACAAACTTGGACGCGCCAACGGAATCCTGGTCGGCCGTGAGTTTAGCGGCATCGATGATGGTCTGGGCGGCCATAAGCACGGCGTCCATGTTGATACCGGCGCGCAGGCTGGCGACGTTGACGCTGGAGCAGACGCGGCTCGTGGTGGCGAGCGCCTGGGGGATGGACTGGATGACGCGGCGGTCGGCGTCGCCGATGCCCTTCTGGACGAGCGCGGAGAAGCCGCCCAGGTAATCGATGCCGAGCGTCTCGGCCGCGCGGTCGAGGGCATGCGCGATGGGGGTGAGGTCCTCATCCTTGCAGCACGCGGCGATCTGCGCCACCGGGGTGACGGAAACGCGCTTGTTGACGATGGGGATACCGTACTCGCGCTCGAGGTTCTCGGCGGTCTCGACCAGATGCTCAGCCGTGTGCGTCACGTGGTCGTAGATTTTCGTGCACATGCGGTCGAGGTTCTCGTCGCCGCAACCCATGAGCGAAACACCCATGGTGATGGTCCTGATGTCGAGGTTCTGCTCCTCAACCATGCCGCGGGTTTCCGCGATTTCTGCGGGCGTGATCGCCATCCTTGCGCTCCTATCTGCCAAAACGAGCATAGTCTTATCTATTCTAACGTGCCGCACGTGCCAAGTGGCGCATGCGGCACGTTTTGGTGCTCGGTTGTTTCCGTTGTGCTACTGCCCAAAGACCTCTTCGGCGATACGGGCGCTTTCGGCGGCGTCCTTGGCGTAGTAGTCAGCGCCGATCTGCTTGGCGTATTCGGGGGTGAGCACGGCGCCGCCCACGATGATCTTGACGCCCGGCACCTCGGCATGAAGCAGCTTGATGGTCTCCTCCATGGCGACGACCGTGGTAGTCATAAGCGCCGAGAGGCCGACGAGTTTGATATCGCGCTCCTTGACGGTCTTGAGTACCTCCTGCGGATCGACGTCGCGGCCCAGGTCAAAGACGGTGTAGCCGTAGTTATCAAGCAGCATCTTGACGATGTTCTTACCGATGTCGTGGATATCGCCCTTGACGGTGGCCACGCAGATCTTGCCCTTGTCGGCGATCTCACCGGCGGGCATCAGCCGCTTGATGGTGTCGAAGCCCACGCGTGCGGCCTCGGCCGAGGCCATGAGCTGCGGCAGGAAGAACTTGCCCTGGTCAAAGAGGACGCCAACCTCGTCGAGGGCGGGGATAAAGTGGTTGTTGATAAGATCCATAGCGTCGTGGTCGGCCAGCAGGCGCTCAGTCTCGGTCGCGATCTCGCCCTTACGGCCCGAGACGACCATGCGACGAATTGGGTCGTCGTTGCCGTCGGTGCCGGCGGTGCCAGCAGCGGACACGGTGTCGGTCGATGCGGCCTGAGCTGCTGCCGGGTTTGCGGCGATCTTGTACGGATCGGTCCAGCCGGCGTAGCGCTCGATGTATCCGGTCGAGCCCTCGTCCTCAACGCTCAGGACGCGATAGCTGTAGACGGTATCCATAAAGCGCTTGGAGCCCGGGTTCATGATGGGGGCGTCCAGGCCCGCGCCGAAGGCGGCGGCCAAAAAGACCGAACCCAGCAGCGGGCGGGCAGGCAGGCCAAAGCTGATGTTCGACACGCCGAGCGCGCATTTGACGCCCAGACGCTCCTTGCACAGGGACATGGCGCGTAGGATCTGCTCAGCCTGGCGTTGATTAGTCGAGGCGGTCATGACCAGACAGTCGATGAGGATGCGGTCCGGGCCGATGCCGTAGCGGGCGGCCTCGGCCACGATGCGCTCGGCGATGGCGAAGCGGGCCTCGGCGGTATCGGGGATGCCGCCTTCGTCGAGCGTAAGGCCGACAACGTTGGTGCCGTAGTGGGCGACCAGCGGAAAGATCTCATCCATGATCTGCTGCTTGCCATTGACCGAGTTGATGATGGGCTTGCCGGCGTAGCGGCGCACGGCGGCCTCGACAGCGGCGGGGTCGGTGGAGTCGATCTGCAGCGGCAGCAACGTGGAGCCCTGGAGCTGTTCGGTCGCCTGTTGGATGATCTTGACCTCGTCGATCTCGGGCAGGCCCACGTTAACGTCCAGGATGTCGGCGCCCTGCTCTTGCTGGCTGATGCCCTGGCCCACGACGTAGTCCAGGTCGCCGTCGCGCAGGGCCTGCTGCAGGCGCTTTTTGCCGGTGGGGTTGATGCGCTCGCCGATGACAGCGATCTTGTGGCCGTCGCAGGGAAGGTCCACGACCGTTTGGGCGCTCGTGACCGACATGCTGGGCTTGCGGCGGCGCGGGCTGGGCGTGTGGTTGTCGATAAGCGTGCACAAGGCCGCCATGTGCGCCGGCGTGGTGCCGCAGCAACCGCCCACGACGCTCACGCCGTCGGCGATCATGCCGGCGACGGCCTCGGCGTATTCGGGGGCCTGGATGTCAAAGACGGTGTTGCCGTCGTCGTCCACGTGGGGGAGTCCCGCGTTGGCCTGCACCATAATGGGCTTATCGGTAACGGTGAGCATACGTGCGGCGAGTCCTCGGAGCTCGGCCGGTCCCTGGCTGCAGTTGATGCCCAAAACGTCGGCGCCGATGGCGTCAAGCGTGATGGCGGCGACCTCGGGACTCGTTCCCAGGAAGGTGCGACCGTCTTCCTCGAAGGTCATGGTGGCAAAGACGGGCAGGTCGGAGTTCTCGCGGCAGGCGAGGACCGCCGCCTTGATCTCGGCCAGGTCGGTCATAGTCTCGATAATAAAGAGGTCCACACCCGCGGCGACGCCTGCGCGCACTTCCTCGGCAAAGAGGTCGTAGGCCTCGTCAAAGCTGAGGGTACCCAAGGGGCGAAGCAACGCGCCGATGGGGCCGATGTCACCGGCGACGTAGCGGGCGCCGGCCTCGCGGGCACAGGCGGCAGCGGCGGCAAAGACGTCTGCCACGGTGGCGGCGCCGTCGAGCTTGTGGGCGTTGGCGCCAAAGGTGTTGGCGGTGATCACGTCACAGCCGGCCTCGACGTACTGACGCTGGATATCGGTGATGACCTGAGGCTCCTCAAAGTTGAGCAGCTCGGGCAGGGCGCCGGCCTTCATGCCGGCCGCCTGCAGCATGGTACCCATGCCGCCGTCGAACAGCAGGTGCCCCGTGCCCTCGATGGCGGCGCGCAGGCGATCGTCCTTAATGCGCAGATCGCCGATCGTGCGCGTCTTGTACGTGGCACCGTTGCGACGTGCGGCATCAACGGGTGCCGCCAATGCAGTGCCGTCAGAATCATGAGTGATAAGCGGAGTAAACATTGAGGGCTCCTAATGGCTGGAATAGCAGGTGGTGTGGGCGGCGCGGAAGCGGCAGTGCTCGCGCATGCGGCAGATATTGCAGGTGGGGCGGCTCTGGGCGTCGTGGACTTCGCCGTCGAATAGGCCGATCACCGCGGTCACGCTTTTGGTGGGCATGAGCAGGCTGGTGGGTGTGACGGTAAGCCCGATGAGCCGCGTGGCGTTGAGCGCATTGACGATCGAGCGCTGGGCCGAGAGCGGGCAGTCGCCGTAGCCGGGGCTAAAGCGCCAGTTGCCGGCGAGTCCGTGTGCGGCGGCGTCCGTCTTGACCTGCTGGTCCATTTGCTCAACGGCGGCTTCCACGTAAGCGGAGCACGCGGCGTCGAGCACGGCGCCCTCCAGGGGATGTTGGGCTCCCGTGGTGCGCAGGCGACGCTCGGCGTCCATGCCGAGGGTGCATGCCATGAGCGCGGCAAAGCGGGCATCTTTGAGATGTCGATAGATATCGCGACCTCGCAGCTCAACGTTGGTGCCGACCAAGCGAATGCAAGGCTCACTTTGTTCGTCCACGCCCGTGGCATCGACGGCAAACACGCGGCGCACGCCACGAGGCTCAATGTCCAGTTCCAGACGCTCGACCACAAGCTCAATACGTCGTGACAGCTCGGGCTCAATCTGCTGGCCGCCGTAACCCAGGTACCGCAGCATCTCGGCGCGGTCGACACGGGGATGGTACGCAGCATCGACACGGTAAAGCGCCGGCGACGCAAGGTCGGCCGGCACTTCGACAGCGGTTGTATCGATGTGCGGTTTTTCCATTACCCCAGGCGCTCCATAATGGTCGCGGCGATCGCAGGACGGTTCATAGTGTACAGGTGCAGGCCGTCGGCGCCGTGCTCCTTGAGGTCGCAAAGCTGGCGGGCGGCATAATCTACACCGGCTGCCTGCAGGCTCTCGGGGTCGTTCTCGTACTTGGCGAGAATCTTGATGACGGGGGAGGGCAGCGACGCGCCGCACATAAAGACCATGCGGCTGATCTGCGACTTGCCCATAAACGGCATGATGCCCGCGGTAATGGGCACGGTGATGCCGGCCTTGTCGGCAAGCTCGCGAAAACGGTAGAAGCACTCGTTATCAAAGAAGAGCTGTGTCACAAAGAAGCTCGCGCCGGCGTCCTGTTTTTGCTTGAGGTGTTCGACCGAGAGGTTGAGATCCTCACAGGCAATGTGGCCCTCGGGGTAGGCTGCGGCGCCCACGCAAAAGCCGGCGTCGACGAGCTCGGGGATGAGGTCGCGGGCGTAGGCGTAGTCGGAGGCGGGCTTGTCGTCCTCGGTCGCGCCGGCAGGGAGATCGCCACGCAGGGCCAGAATGTTTTCAACGCCGGCGGTGCGATACTCGTCGATCTTGGCGGCGATGTCGGCGTGGGTGCGGCCCACGCAGGTGAGGTGTGCCACCGAGGGCGTGTCGAATTCGCTCGAAATCATATGCGCGATGGGGGCGGTGGTGGCACCGTTGCCCGAGCCGCCGGCCGAGCAGGTGACCGAGACAAAGCTCGGCGAAAGCTTGCACAGATTGCCTGCCACTTCGCGAGCCGTGTCGAGGGTGAGCTCGCCCTTGGGCGGGAACATCTCAAACGAAACGGGCGCGGTGCCCTGGGATGCTGCCTGCTTAAAAACCTCGTCGACGCGCATATCGTGCTCCTCTAGATACGTAATAGTGTGATGTGTTGTAAGGATTCTACAGCACCACTGTGTCACGGTGGAGTTTCACTCGTTATTCGGGGATACCAATCAAAGATGCCTTGCTATCGGCTTTCTCTATAACAGAGCGGCTAATCTAGGCACGGACTATAAAGACTGGTATCTGATGCAAAATACCAGTTAATAGAGCTCCATCCCAAATTGACTACCCTTAAACCATGGGGAGAGGTCTGCAATTTATGCAGTTGATTGGCTGTTGAGGGTGGCAACGCCGCCTCGATAGGGTAACCTCATTGATTGGTTTCGCGACAGCAACATAACGGTAATGTCGCGGAAACACGGCGAGTCTAAGCTATGACTCGTTCGTTAGTAATCAACACCGCTTCTCACGCGGTGCCGATACGAAGGGAGTTCCGTATGGCCGAACTTACTGACCGCTTCGGGACCATGGTGTTCTCTGAGGAAGTCATGAAGGACTACCTCCCCAAGGACATTTGGAAGCGCCTTGCTGCAACCCTCGAGGGCGGTGAGCCGCTCGACCTGGATGTGGCCAACGCCGTTGCCCATGCCATGAAGGTCTGGGCCATCTCCAAGGGCGCGACGCACTACGCGCACTGGTTCCAGCCTCTTTCGGGCATTACTTCCGAGAAGCACGACAGCTTCTTGGAGCCCAACCACGACGGCACCGCCATTACCAAGTTTACGGGCAAGAACCTCATCCAGGGCGAGCCGGACGCCTCCAGCTTCCCCAACGGCGGCCTGCGTGCCACCTTCGAGGCCCGTGGCTACACCGCTTGGGATCCCACCAGCCCCGCCTTTATCAAGGACGATGTCCTGTGCATCCCCACGGCTTTCTGCTCCTACACGGGCGAGGCCCTGGACAAGAAGACCCCGCTGCTGCGCTCCATGACCGCGCTCTCGCGTGAGTCTAAGCGCGTTTTGGCGCTGTTTGGCAAGACCCCCAAGAAGGTCGTTCCTTCCGTGGGCGACGAGCAGGAGTACTTCCTGATCAAGAAGGACGCCTATCGCAAGCGCAAGGACCTGGTCATCACCGGTCGCACCCTCTTTGGTGCTGCTCCCTGCAAGGGCCAGGAGCTCGAGGAGCACTACTTTGGCGCTATCCGCCCCACCGTCTCGGCCTATATGAAGGACCTGGACGATGAGCTGTGGGCGCTTGGCATTCCCGCCAAGACCAAGCACAACGAGGTCGCTCCCTGCCAGCATGAGCTCGCCCCTGTCTATGGCGAGGTCAACGAGGCCATCGACCAGAATCTGGTCATGATGGAGAAGATGAAGCTCATCGCCTCCCGCCACGACTTGGTCTGCCTACTGCACGAGAAGCCCTTCGAGGGCATTAACGGTTCGGGCAAGCACAACAACTGGTCGCTTGGCACCGAGTCCGAGAATCTGCTCGATCCGGGCGACACCCCGCTCGACAACCTGCAGTTCATCGTCTTCCTCACCGCGGTGATTGAGGCCGTCGATAACTATCAGGAGCTCCTGCGTGCCTCCGTTGCCTCGGCCGGCAACGATCATCGTCTGGGCGCCAACGAGGCTCCTCCGGCGATTATGTCCATCTTCCTGGGCGACCAGCTTACCGAGGTTGTCGAGAAGATCATCGATGGCAAGGCTTCCGTCCATGCCACGCGCGGCGTGCTCGACCTGGGCGCCGATACCCTGCCCAAGCTGATGCAGGACAACACCGACCGCAACCGCACCTCCCCGTTCGCCTTTACCGGCAACAAGTTCGAGTTCCGTGCCTGCGGCTCCGAGCAGAACGTCTCCGACTCCAATCTGGTGCTCGATGCTGCCGTGGCCAAGTCGCTCAAGTCCTTCGCCGACGCACTCGAGGGTACGCCCGAGGATAAGTTCCAGGACGCCGCGCTCGAGTACTGCAAGAAGGTCCTGACTGACCACCAGCGCATCCTGTTCTCCGGCGACGGCTACTCCGACGAGTGGCCCGTTGAGGCCGAGAAGCGTGGTCTTGCCAACAACAAGACCACGGCCGACGCCCTGCCCGCCTTTGTTTCCGATAAGGCCATCGCACTCTTTGAGGAGACGGGTGTCCTGACCAAGGCCGAGGCTCAGTGCCGCTACGACTGCAAGCTCGAGAAGTACAACAAGCTCATGAACATCGAGGCCACCACGATGGTTCGCGAGGCGCGTCGTACCTATCGCCCGGTCATTACCGCCTATGCCACCAAGGTCGCTAAGGGCCTTGAGACTATTCGTGCCGCCGGTGCCGAGGCCGCCATGCAGTGCGAGCAGAACACGCTCAACAAGCTCTGCAACGGTATCACCACCATCAACGACTCCATCAAGGCGCTCGACGCCGTGCATCAGAAGGCTGAGGCCCTCGATGGCCAGGAGCAGGCCAACGTGTACGCGCACGAGGTCGTTCCCGCTATGGATGCGCTGCGTGCCGCCGTGGACGCCATGGAGGAGATCGTGGCAGCCGACTACTGGCCGGTCCCGACCTACGACGACATCCTGTTCTACGTGTAGGGCGTAACTGACATATCGTCACGGTATTGAGCCGGGGTCCGCATCATGCGGGCCCCGGTTTTTGTTTGCGAAGGACGCTTTGAAGCCCGTTTTGCCGCCGATTTGCCTAGGTATAAAGGGCTATGGGCAAAAAACGTCAAATATGAGTACTGTCACAAGTCCTGTAGCATTATTTATTTGCAAAATATGTAGTGTTACGCAACATATGTCCAAGTACTTAGCCGATAAACGTCTGCAATTTTTCCGCCGTAGGACGCCCGACGGTAGCGCGCAGAGATGTGGTGTAAGAGGCGGGGCATGCCCCGCCTCTTCTCTTTCTTGAAAGG
>UQLI01000008.1 GCA_900541715.1 uncultured Collinsella sp. | reverse complement strand
TCTGCGAGGGTGCTTCCGTAAGCGGCTTGCCGTTCTTCGCCTGAAAAACGGCATTTATCGCTTCGATTGCGCGTTCACCCGACACGCGGATCAAACCGATCGGTCCGCCGGAGGAGGAAATTGCGGCAATCGTATCGTTCATAACGAATACCCCGATTTAACCGCGGTCGCGGTTGCGATAGCTGTTATCCGGCGCAATAACAACGCGGCGACCCGGCTCGGTGCCGGTCGAATAGGTGGTCACACCGTTGAAGTCCTGCAGCGCGGCATGGATGATGCGGCGCTCATACGGGTTCATCGGCTCAAGCGTCATGGAGCGATGCGCCTTAACAACCTTCATCGCCATCTTGCGGGCCAGACGCTCCAGGCTTTCCGCGCGCTTCTCGCGGTAGTTTTCGGTATCGACAGACAAACGAACGTGCTCATCCAGTGCATTATTCAGCACCAGAGAGCCGAGGTACTGGATGGCATCCAGCGTGTCGCCGCGGCGGCCGATGATCGGGCCCATATCCGGACCGGAAATCTCCAGACGGAGCTGGTCGCACTCTACCTGCGGCAGGGTCTTAACCTGACCCTCAACGCCCATCTTTGCCAGCAGACCGGTTACAAAATCGGTAGCCAGCTTTTCCGCCTGCTGCATGCCTGCTTCGGAAACCGGGATCAGCTCACGCTCCTTAGGAACGGACGGCGTGATCGGACGGTCCTCACGCGGGCGGCGCGGACGGCGGTCACGGCCATTGCGGTCGCCGCGGTCACGGCGCGGACGGTCGCTGCGCTCGGAGCGCTCGCGACGCGGACGCTCACGACGCTGGAAGTGCTCGCCGTCGCCCTCGGAGGCACCCTCGGCGCGAGCCGGGGCCTCGGGCTTGTCCAGACGATCGAGCGAGATCTTGCCGCGGTCGTCAACCTCGATAACGACGACCTTGACCTCGTCGCCCACGTTGAGGACGTCCTCGACCTTCTCCACGCGGCCCTTGGCGACGCGGGAGATGTGCAGCAGGCCGTCCTTACCGGGCAGCAGGTTGACGAAGGCGCCGAAGGGCTGGATGGAGACCACGCGACCGGTGTACTCCTCGCCCGGCTCGGGAACCTTGATGATGAGCTTGATACGCTCGACGGCCTGGTCGACGGACTCGCCGGTGCCGCCGACAAAGACGGTGCCGTCCTCCTGGATGTCGACCGAGGCGCCGGTCTCGTCCTGGATACCGCGGATGACCTTACCGCCGGAACCGATGACGTCGCGGATCTTGTCGGTCGGAACCTGGATGGAAACGATGCGCGGAGCGGTGCTGCGCGTGGTGTGGCGCGGCTCGGGGATCACATCGAGCATCTTCTGCAGGATGAAGGCGCGACCCTCCTTGGCCTGCTGCAGAGCGCGGGCCAGGATGTCGAAGGTGAGGCCGGTGGCCTTGTTGTCCATCTGCAGGGCGGTGATGCCCTCGGTGGTGCCGGTGACCTTAAAGTCCATGTCGCCCAGGAAGTCCTCGAGACCCTGAATGTCGGACAGGACCACGGTCTTGCCCTCCTCCTGGATCAGGCCCATGGCGATGCCGGAGACCGGGCGCTTAATGGGCACGCCGCCGTCCATAAGGGCGAGCGTGGAGCCGCAGGTCGAAGCCATCGAAGAGGAGCCGTTGGACTCCATGACCTCGGAGACCACGCGGATGGCGTAGGGGAACTCGTTCTCGTCGGGGAGCACCGGGAGCAGAGCGCGCTCGGCCAGGTTGCCGTGACCAATCTCGCGGCGCTTGGGACTGCCCATGCGGCCGGTCTCGCCGGTGCAGAACGGCGGGAAGTTGTAGTGGTGCATATAGCGCTTGCCCTCGGTGGGCTCGATGGTATCCAGACGCTGGCCCTCGTTGAGCATGCCAAGCGAAAGCACGGAGAGCACCTGGGTCTGACCACGCTGGAACAGGCCGGAGCCGTGAACGAGCGGCAGGTAGTTGTCCTTCACCATGATGGGACGGATCTCGTCGGCGGCACGACCGTCGACGCGCTCGCCGGTCTCGACGACCATGGTGCGCATGGCCTTCTTCTCGAGCTTCTTGAGCGCCACGGGGATCTCGCGCTCCCATGCGGCCTGCTCCTCGTCGGAGAACTCGGCGCGGATGGACTCCTTCAGAGCCTCGACCTTGCCGATGCGGGAAAGCTTGTCGGCGTCGCGCAGGGCAGCGGCCATCTCGTCGTAGTGGGCGAAGATGCGCTCCTGGACCTCCTCGACGGGCTGGTCGAGCGGGTACTCCTTCTTGACGATAGCGCCGTTGACCTGCTCCCACTCGGCGACAAACTCGTCTTGGGCCTGGCAGAAGGCAGCGAGGGCCTCCTGACCAAACTTCATAGCGGCGAGCATGTCGTCCTCGGAGATCTCCTCGGCGCCGGCCTCGACCATCGAGATGAAGTCGGCAGAGCCGCCCAGCTCCAGGTCCAAGTCGGAGCTCTCGCGCTCCTCATAGGTGGGGTTGACGATAAACTCGCCGGTCTCCACGTTGCGGCCGATGCGCACGCAGGCAAGCGGGCCCTCGAAGGGCACGCCGCCGAGCGTCATAGCCAAAGAGGCACCCATGACATTGATGACGTCGAAGGGGTTGACCTGGTCGGCGACGAGCGAGGTGGCGACGATATGCACCTCGTTGCGGAAGCCGTCCGGGAAGCTCGGGCGGATCGGGCGGTCGATCATACGAGCCGTGAGCGTGGCCTTCTCGCTGGGACGGCCCTCACGCTTGAGGTAACCACCCGGGATACGGCCGGCAGCGTACATCTTCTCGTTGAAGTCGACAGTCAGCGGGAAGAAATCGTAATTCTTGCGCTCCTTGGAGACGACCACGGTATCGAGCATCGTGGTGTCACCCTGCTTGACCAGACAAGCGCCGGTGGCCTGCTTGGCAAGCTCGCCGGACTCAAAGGTGTAGGTCTTGCCGTACAGCTCAAAGGTCTTGGATACGAGTGTCATTGTTCTCCTTTACCCCACAGACCCCTTGCCTGCGGGCTTCTCATGTGACGCGGGCCCCCTGCCCCCGCCACGCTGTAGAGCGTGATTGTTCACGCCCTTACACAAAAAGAGCGCCCCGCTGCGCAGGACGCTCTTAGCATGTACAAATCCTTACTGGATGTTGTCGCGGATGCCCAGAGCCTTGATGAGCTCACGGTACTCGACGATGTCGTTCTTCTTGATGTAGGAGAGAAGACGACGACGACGGCCAACGAGCATGAGCAGGCCACGACGGGTGTGGAAGTCCTTCTGGTGGGACTTCATGTGCTCGGTCAGCTCCTTGATGCGCTCGGACAGGATGGCGACCTGAACCTTGGGGTTACCGGTATCGACCGGGGAGTTACCGAACTGGGCGGTCAGCTCCGCCTTGCGCTCTTTGGAAACAGTCATTGTTTCACCTTTCGTTTCGCGTCGCCCGCGGGCGACTCTATTCGCCTCGGACTGGGAAGCCGCCGGTGGAGCGGGCATCCAAGGTCGAGGTACCAACAAGTCGGTATGTTACCACAAGCGGCGCGCGCCTGCGCATCATCACCGACCCAACATGAATTCCATCGCACGGAGCCGCTGGTCGGTGTGCGTGGCGGCCCAAACATGCGAAAGCCCGAGCAGGAATGCCGCCGTATGCGGGTCGATTCGCTCGGCCATGAGCGCATCGAAGGTCATGGACATGAGGGCGCGCAGCCATGCGGTCTCACCGGTCGACACCAGTTCGGCACCTGGAACGCTCGACGCGCACGACCCGCACATGAGACCGCCCGCCTGGGCTGAAAAATACGACAGCATGGGGTCTCCGCACAGCACACAGGCCGAAAAATCGGGACGATAGCCAACGTGCGATAGTAGCTTAAAGACATATGCCGCCACAAGTAGGTCCATATGTGCCGTGTCAAGCCCGCTGCCCACCAGGGCAAGCGCTCGCTGCGTTATGGCAAAGGTAAACGGGTCCTCGGCGTCCTCGAACGAGCACACGCGCGCGACCTCGGCGATCGCGCTTGCGGCGCAGGTCGTCTCGTAATCGGGCGCAGCGCCGAGCGGCGCCTCCATAAGCTCGGCCTGAGAAACCACGTCGAGCGACCGTCCATGTGCGAGCAGCATATCGACCGTACAGAACAGCTCGCAGCGCGCAGCCAGGCGTCCGCCGGGTTTGCGGGCGCCCTTTGCCACTGCACGAACCTGCCGTCCCCGCTCGTCAAGCATCGTCAAGATCAGGTCGGTCTCTTTGAGCTTCGTCTTGTCGAGGACGAGCACCTTGGTGCGATATGTCCGGGAGCCTGCCATGCGCGCCGCGCGTCCTTAGTCCTCGGCGTTGTAGCCAAAGCGGCGAATCTGGGCCTCGTCGTCACGCCAGCCGGCCTTGACCTTCACGTCCAGCTCCAAAAAGACCTGCGTGCCAAAGATGCGCTCAAGATCGCGACGGGCGTCGATACCGATATGCTTGATCATCTCGCCGCCCTTACCGATGATGATGCCCTTTTGGCCCTCGCGCTCGACGTAAATGGTGGCGTGCACGCGCAGCACCTTCTTGGTCTGCTCGAGCGCATCGCAGATCACGCCAACGGAGTGCGGAATCTCATCACGGGTGCGGCGCAAGACCTTCTCGCGTACAAACTCGGCAACGAGCGTCTCATCGGAAGCGTCGGTACCCATGTCCTCGGGGAACCAACGCGGACCCTCAGGCAAAAAGTGCGCAACGGTCTCGATAAATGCATCGACGTTGAAGTTCTTGACCGACGACGTCACAATCTCGTCGTCATATTCCATGAGTTCGTGGGCTGCCTTAAGCTGCTCCATGACCTGTGCGGGGTCGGCCTCATCGGCCTTGGTGAGCACCAGGACCTTCTTGCAACGAGCGCATCTGACGCGCTCGGCAACCCAGACGTCTCCCCTGCCGATCGGTTTGGTGGCATCAATCAAAAACGCGACAACATCAACATCGTTCAGCTCGAACAACGCGCTCTTGTTGAGCTCGGATCCCAAGCCGTCCTTGGGCTTATGAATACCGGGGGTATCGACAAAGACCAGCTGGTAGCCGGGGCGGTTGACGACGGCGCGCATGCGGCGGCGGGTCGTCTGGGCCACCGGCGAGGTGATGGCGACCTTTTTGCCATAGCAGGCATTAAGCAGCGTAGACTTGCCAGCGTTGGGACGACCGACCAGGGCCACAAAGCCGCTGCGGAAACCGGGCTCAACGTCACCAAAGCCCGCGAGGTTGTCGTCCTCGTCGCACAGGGCGTCGAGTTCCTCGTCGCTCATACCCTCAAACGGGTCGAACTCCTCGACATCCTCGAGCTCCTCGGTATCCACCGCGTCCAGGGACTCGTCGTCCAAAATCTCATCGGCAAGCTGCATATTGTCGGACATGGGAATCCCTTTCTAAATAAAGCCGAGCGCGTGGGCAAATACCAGCAAGCCCACAATCGCGGCGGTGATGGAAAGAACGTATACGGAGGCGGCGGCGATGTCCTTCGCACGCTTGGCCAGCGGATGGAGCTCCTGGGTCGCCAGGTCGACGATGGCCTCCATGGCGGTATTGCAAAGCTCGCCGTGGATCACCAGGCCGCAACAGATGATAATCGTGGCCCACTCGGCAATGTCGAGCCCCACGATGCAGCCTGCAATGACGGTGCACACGCCCGCCACGAGCATGACCTTAATGTTGCGCTCGGTCTTGACGGCGGTGACGAAGCCCTCCATAGCGTAAGAAAACGACTTTAAGAAGGACGGATGGTCCTTGTTCGATCCGGGAATCATAGACGGCTCCTAGTCGTGGGCGTGGTTGGTGATGGGGCCGACGTGGACTAGCTTGGGGTCCTCGCCGCGCTCGAGCGCCAGATCGCGCAGGATGGCGTCCTCGCGGGCCTCCATGACCTCGGCCTCGTCGTCCTCGATATGGTCATAGCCCAGCAGGTGCAGCATGCCGTGTACGAGCATCAGACGACACTCGTCAGCGGGGCTATTGCCAAAACCGGGGGCCTGACGGGCAATAACCTGCGGGGCCAAGATGATATCGCCGAGCTCGAGCGTCTCGTCGGCGGGAATATCCTCGTCAAAGGCCGAGTCGCATTCAAACGAGAGCACATCGGTGGTGCGGTCGATACCGCGCCACTCGTGGTTGAGCTCGTGCATCTCGTCCTCGTCGACATACGAAAGGGAAATCTCGACTTCACGCTCAACGCCCTCGGCGGCAAGCACAACCTCGCAGATGTGCTCCACCTCCTGCGCGTCGAGCAGCGTATCGAGCTCGGCATCGTTGCTGATCAATACACTCAACGGGACTCCTTTCGGTCACGTACGCGCTTCTCGCGCACATCATCATAAGTATCGTATGCCTCGACGATACGTCCCACCAAGGCATGGCGCACCACGTCGGCACGCTCGAGGTGCGAAAATGCGACATCATCGACACGGCCCAAAATCTTCTCGACATCCGCCAAGCCACCACGACGACCCACCAGGTCACGCTGGCTCAGGTCGCCGGTAATCACGAACTTGGAGTTGAAGCCCAGGCGCGTCAGGAACATCTTCATCTGCTCGGGCGTGGTATTTTGTGCCTCGTCGAGCACCACAAAGGCATCACTCAGCGTGCGGCCGCGCATGTAGGCAAGCGGGGCGATCTCGATCACGCCGCGCTCCATGAGCTCATCGGTGCGTTCGCGATCCATCATGTCAAAAAGGGCGTCGTAGAGCGGACGCATGTAGGGGTCGATCTTTTCCTCGAGGGTTCCGGGCAAAAAGCCCAGGTTCTCCCCCGCCTCGACAACCGGACGCGTCAAGATCAGACGGCCCACCTCGTGACGCTTGAGCGCGGCAACGGCGAGTGCCATGGCCAGATAGGTCTTACCGGTGCCGGCAGGACCCAGGCCAAACGTGATGGTATGCGTGCGGATGGCATCCACATAGCGCTTTTGGCCGAGCGTCTTGGGGCGAATGACGCGGCCGCGATACGAAAGCAGCACGTCATCGCGAAGCGACGTAGCCTCGTGCTCACCGTCGCGCAAGACGGCCAGGCAGCGAGAGACATCGTCGGCAGACAGCGTGCGCCCGGCGGCCGCCTCGCAAAAAGCGTGCTCGAAAAAGCGCGCCACGAGTTCGACCTCGTCCGGGTCGCCGCTCACGGAGATGCTATCGCCACGGGCGACCACATGAGCGCGAACCAAACTCTCGAGCGCACGAAGGACGCCGTCGCCGGCGCCCAAAACGCGCGAGGGATCAATCCCCTCGGGAACGGTAAGTCTAATCTTCGAGGCTTCCATGAACCTCCCTGCGTGCATGGACCAAGCCGGAATCATCGACTCCGATGATAGCAACATCGAGCAGGCACGGGGCTGTAAGTCCACAGGTATCGTCAAGACGGGCATGATGGAACGAGCCGAGCGTCAGGTTGTCGCCATACTCGAGCACGGCACGCTCGACCGTGCCCACGCGACGGCGAGCGTCGGCAATAGCGAGCTCCTGTGCAGCGGCCCGCATACGGCGGCTGCGCTCGGCCATAACCTCGGGCGGAACCTGGTCGGGCATGTCGGCAGCAAGGGTACCGGGACGCTTGCTGTAGCGGAACACGTGCATACGCGAGAAACCCACACGGCGGCACAGCGCCAGCGACTCCTCGAACTCCTCGTCCGTCTCGCCAGGGAAGCCGACAATAACGTCGCAAGAAAGTGACGCCTGCGGCAGATTGGCGCGAATCATACGCACCGTGTCCTCAAAGGCCTCCGCACTATAGGGACGGCCCATGCGATGCAGGGTCGCCGTGCAGCCGGACTGCACGGGCAGGTGCAAAAACGGGGCGATACGCTGCGGAAAGCGCGCCATAACCTTAAGCAGGCGCTCGGAGATATCCATGGGCTCGACCGAGGAAATGCGCACATGCGGAATAGACGTGCGCTCCATGATGGCCTCGAGCAGCTCATCGATTTCGACGTGCTCGTCGGTCGCGCTCTTGCCATCGTAGGCACCCAGGTTCACACCGGTCAGCACCACCTCGGGCACGCCGGCCTCCTGGGCCTCGCGAACTTGCTCGAGCACGGACTCGACGGGCACGGAGCGCTCGGGGCCGCGCGCCTTCCACACAATGCAATAGGTGCAGCGATGGTTGCAGCCATCCTGAATCTTCACGCCCAGGCGAGAGCGACCGAGCGCATCGACCACCTCGCCATCGCTGCAGGCGGGAACGCTATCGGACTCAACACCCAGCACCTCGCATACACGTTCGGCGACATCTATCTTGGACGGCTCGGCAATCACGCGATCCGAAAGCTCCGACAGCTCCTCGGGATGCAAATTGACCACGCATCCGGTCACGACCACATAGGGCTCGTTTGGATGGGCCAGCGCATGACGGACGGCCTTACGGGTCTTGGCCTCGGCCTCGCCCGTAACGGCACAAGTGTTAATGACGATCAGATCGGCATCCTGGGGCTCCACAATAGCAAAGCCCAAGCGCATAAGATCGGCAGTGATACGGTCAGACTCAACCCGGTTGACACGGCAGCCGAGGTTGACGACGGAAATATGGGGTGCGAGCACGCGGGCTCCTTAATCGAGGATATCGTCGAGGGCACTCTTGATACGGTCGGTCACCGACTTCTTACCGGAAGCGACGTCATCGCCCATCTCATCGGCAAAAGCACGGAGCAGCTCGCGCTGCTTATTGGAAAGATTGGTGGGAACGACCACGCGCAGTTGCACGATCAGGCGGCCACGCGAACCGCCACCGCCAATGCGCGGCATGCCGTAATTATTGACGCTCACGGTGTCGCCGTACTGGGCGCCGGCGGGAACCGTCACCTTAACGACCTCGTCGGGCATAATGCCCTCGACCTCGATCTCGCAGCCGAGCGCAGCCTGCGCAATCGAGATATCGCTCACCAGGTACAGGTCGTCCCCGTTGCGCTTAAAGCGCTCATGGTCGGCAACGCGCACGTTGACAATCAGGTCGCCCGAAGGCTCGCCGCGAAGGCCGGCCTCGCCAAAGCCGCTCACGCGCAGCTGGCGACCGGTCGAAACGCCGGCGGGAATATCGATGTCGATCTTTTCGTGCGAAGGCGTGCGGCCTTGACCGTCGCAGGTCTCGCAGGGATGATCGATAACCGTGCCCTCACCATGGCAGTCGGGGCAAGGCGAGGAAGACTGAACCTGGCCCAGGAACGAACGCTGAACCGTCGTGACGTAGCCCGTACCGTGGCAGCGGCCGCACTGCTTTTCCTGTGCGCCCTCTGCCCTACCGATGCCATTGCAGTCCTCGCAAGGAGCAAGGCGGTCATAGCTGATTGTCTTTTTGCAGCCGAGCGCCGCCTCCTCGAGCGTCACCGAAAGCGAGATGGCCATGTCTCGTCCGCGACGACGCTCACGACGGCTGCGGGCGCCACCGCCGGCACCGCCGCCAAAGAACGACGAGAACAAGTCGTCCATGCCCATGCCACCAAAGATATCGTTGATATCGACGTAGCCCGAACCACCAGGGCCGTCGGCAGTGCCGTAACGGTCGTAGTTAGCACGCTTCTGCTCATCGGAAAGAACGGAATAGGCCTCGTTGAGCTCCTTGAACTTGGCCTCGGCCTCGGGGTCGTCCGAAACATCCGGATGTACGGTACGGGCCTTCTTTAGAAACGCACGCTTAATCGTCCGCGCGTCGGCATCCCTGTCGACGCCAAGCACCTCGTAGTAATCCCTATTTTCCGACACGACCGAATCCTTCCGACTTTCATTATTGTCACAGTGCGTCCTATACCCAAGCAGGGCCGACCGCAAACAGAGGGTTTGATGTTATTGCATTTGGTACGGCGAAAGCATGGCCCGTTGCGAGCAGCTCGCGAACCAAACCGACACGAGCGCGAACATGAAGCCGTTGGCAAAACCGTTGGCAAACTGCATCGCGCCGCGCTTCCACCACAGCAGGCTGCGATGAAGCACGCCGTCCGAAAGCACCATGAACAGGCCCATGGCAAACGGAATAAAGCACATCACGGCAAAGGCCGAGAACACGCCCGAGATGGCCGAGAGTACCAAAAACGGCGCCACGATGCCCATCAGGTAAAAACCGGTACGAGCTTTGCCTTCCAAGCGCTCGGCCTCAACATGGGCGCGGCCGACCAGATCGCCGCCCGCGGCACCGTTGGTGCCAGCATGACCCATGCCGCCAATGCGGACCTCGTCGCCATCGTGCGTGCCGGCAGGAAACTCAATCGTCTGCTCGGAGGTTACGCGAGTACGACCGCTGCCGCCGCAATCAGGGCAGGGGTCGGCCACGACCTTACCGGAACCGCCGCACTCGGGGCAGACCGACTGGAACGTGCCCGCACCAAACAGGAAGGACAGGTCGACGTCGATATGGCCGCGGCCGCCACAGCTTGGGCAGGTATGGGCATGCTCGGAGGAGACAGAGCCCGAACCGCCGCAGTTGTTACAGGTATCGAAGCGCGTGTAGCGGACGGTCTTGCGGGCACCGCCCTTTGCCTCCTTGGCGTCGAGTTTGATATCGACGACCACGTTGGCGCCGTTCTCGGGATTGTAGGCAGCCTGCCCGCGACGCGGCTGGCCCCAGGCGCCACCAAAGGGAAAGCCGCCCTCAAAGGGATTGCCATAGCCCGTGCTGCCGGCGTAGCCGCCACCATAGGGCGAAGCCGTAGGAGCACCGGCAAAGGGATTGCCAGAACGCATGGCGTCGTAGCGCGCACGTTTTTGCTCATCCGAAAGCACGGCGTAGGCCTCGGAAACCTCTTTAAACTTCTCCTCGGCATCAGGCTCTTTATTGACGTCCGGATGGAGCTTACGGGCCTTTTGCTGGAAGGCCTTTTGAATATCACGCGAGGTGGCGTCCTTGGAGACACCCAGAATCTCGTAGTAATCTTTTTCGTTCATCGTCGCCATGCGCGGCAACCTCCTGCTCACAGCAGCGTATATATTCCGGTAATTCTACCCGAGCGGCCTAAGCTAGATCCCAAAACAGCTCGAACAGAACATTTCCATCGAGCCAGCCCAGATGAGTCGGCGCCAGACGAGCTCGAACATGGCCCGCGACGACATCTGCCGTAGTGAAGGGTCCCTCATGACCCCAGAGCGTCTCGGGCACCCAAGTGGCAAGACCCAATTCGAGCGCGCGATCGCAGGCAGCTGTCAGCACGCCCGTTGGGATGACGCAAGCTGCACGAGCCAACAGGTCGGACGCAACACCGCGCGTCATGCGACAGGCGAGCATCAAGTCTTCGGCGACAGCCTCGCGCTGCGACAGATATTCGGCCTCGAACGCCGTCGCGTCATCGTCACGTTGCACCAGACGCACGCGGTACGCATCGCCTCGAGAAGACACGCCGGGGAACAAACCTGCAAGACGGTCGAAATCCTCGTCGTCGAGCATGCCCGCAGCAGAACGACCCAGGCCCAGGTAGCCCCGTCCGGTCCAGTAGGCAATGTTATGGGCGCACTCATGGCCGTCGAGCGCGTAGCTTGCCACCTCATACGGATGATAGCCGGCCGTACCCAGGCGCTCACGCGCCGCGTCCATGCACGAAGCCTGAAAATCCTCGTCGGGCTCGAGCGACTCGTCACGGCACGCCATGCGATAGAGTGGCGTACCCTCCTCGAGCGTGAGCGGGTAGACCGACACATGATGAGGCGCCGCCGCCAACACGCCATCGAGCGTGCTCCGCCAGCTTGCGGCCGTCTGCCCGGGAAGGCCGCACATCAGGTCGCACGACACATCGAGGCCAGCGTCCTTCACCGTCGCGATAGCCGCAAGTGCGCGATTAGCATCGTGAATGCGGCCAATAGCAGCCAGCTCGGTATTGTCGAGGGTTTGCACGCCCAGAGAGATGCGCGTGACACCCGCCTCGGCAAGCGCGGTGGCGAGCTCGGCGGTCAGCGACTCAGGATTGGCTTCGCAAGTAAATTCAACGGGCTTGCACCACATGGAGATACGACGGGCAAGTTTCACAAGGCGCTCCCCAGCCAGTGAGGGCGTGCCGCCGCCAATATAGACCGTGCGGACCTGCGCAAGCGCCCCGGCGTCGCCAAAGGAATCGAAGCGCGCATACAGCCGCTCAAAATAGGAAACGAGCGCAGCATCCAAGTCACACAGAGCAAAGCTGCGCGAGTCAAAGTCGCAATAGCGGCATTTTTGAGCGCAAAACGGCACGTGCACGTACAGCGCGGTAACGGCCACCCTTAAGCCTCCAGCGGATGAGCGGGCACCGACTCACCGGCGGCAAGCGCGGCCTCGCAGGCCACCACATCGTGCTCGATATCATCGACCAGCGACATGAACTCCTCGTACGTAGAGCAACGCACCACCTGAGCGCGCCAGGCGGCGGCATGGGGCATGCCTTTTAAGTACCAGCTTGCGTACGTGCGGGCGCGCGACATGAGCGGCAGAAGCTCGTGCGTCAACGTCAGGTGCTCACGCAGAGCCTCCAGGCGCTCGACGGAGCTGCGCGGCGGCACCGGTATGCCATCGAGCGCAAGGGCGCGAGCATCACCAAAGACCCAGGGATTACCGTAGATACCGCGCGCGATAAACACCGCGCTGGCACCCGAGCCGTGCAGATGCTCCGCAGCCTCCTCGGCCGAGAACACATCGCCCGAACCAATCACGGGAATCTCGACAGCGTCGGCAACCTCATCGACGACCGACCAGTCGGCCTGGCCCGTGTAGAGCTGCGTGGCGCAACGACCATGCACGGCGACTGCGGCAGCCCCTGCGCCCTCAAGCATCTGGGCAAACGTCGCGGCATTACGGTCCTCGGCATAAAAGCCCTTGCGGATCTTGACGGTCACGGGCACGTGCGCCGCGCCCACCGTGGCCTCGACGATCTTCTCCGCCAGGTCGGGCGTGCGCATGAGCGCCGAACCCTCGCCCTTGGTAACGACCTTGCGGGCGGGGCATGCCATATTGATATCGATGAGCGACAGGCGATCGCCAACGCGCTCCTCGACGGCGGCGACGGCGCTCGCAAACTGATCAGGTTTGGAGCCAAAGAGCTGCACGCAAATCTGCTGCTCCTCGTCGGCCGGCAGCACCAGGCGCCACGTTTTGTTGCTGGCATAGGCAAGGCCTGCCACGCTCACCATCTCGCTGTAGGCAAGGTTGGCACCGCGGCGGCGACACATGATGCGATAGGCGGGGTCGGTAACGCCCGCCATGGGAGCCATAAGGAACGGCTGCTCGGCATAGGCACCCAGCAGCCGCAGACTATATTTGGAAAGCGCCATAGACCTACTCGTCCACCTTGAGGATCGCCATAAACGCCTCCTGCGGGACCTCGACCGAGCCGATGGCCTTCATGCGCTTCTTGCCCTCTTTCTGCTTCTCGAGCAGTTTGCGCTTACGCGAGATATCGCCGCCGTAGCACTTGGCAAGAACGTCCTTGCGACGCGCCTTGACAGTGGAACGGGCGATGATCTTGTTGCCGATAGCACCCTGGATGGGCACCTCGAACAGCTGACGCGGGATGATCTCCTTGAGCTTGTCGCACAGGCCACGGGCCAGGCCATAGGCCTTGTCCTTATGGACGATAAACGACAGCGCGTCCACCTCGTCGCCCGAAAGCAAAATATCGAGCTTCACGAGCTCGGAGGGACGGTACTCGTTGAACTCGTAGTCGAGCGAGGCATAACCCTTGGTGCGGCTCTTGAGCTGATCGAAGAAGTCCAAGATGAGCTCGGCGAGCGGCATATCAAAGCGCATCTCGACCGATTTGCTCGTCAGGTGGATCATGTCGGTCGTGACGCCGCGGTGCTCGATGGAGAGCTGCATGACGGCACCCGTATACTCAGGCGGGCAGATGATCTTTGCCTTGAGGTAGGGTTCCTCGATACGATCGATGCGTGTGGCCTCGGGAAGGTCCTGCGGACTGCGGACATCGATCATTTCTCCGTCGGTCTTGTAGACGTGATAGTCAACCGAGGGACTCGTGGCAATGAGGTCCAGGTTGAACTCGCGCTCTAGGCGTTCCTTGACGACTTCCATGTGCAGCAGGCCCAGGAAGCCCACGCGGAAGCCGAAACCGAGCGCCACCGAGGTCTCGGGCTCCCACACCAACGACGGGTCGTTGACGTGCAGTTTATCGAGCGCGTCACGCAGGTTCTCGTAGTCCTTATTATCGATCGGGAACAGGCCCGTATAGACCATGGGCTTGGCCTCGCGATAACCGGGAAGCGGCTCGGGGCAGGGGTTCGACGCCCACGTAAGGGTATCGCCTACACGAACGGCCTCGGGGTCCTTCAGGCCCGTGACCACGTATCCGACCTCGCCGACCGTCAGCGCGTCGACCGGGGTCTCGGCGGGACGCTTGACGCCCACGCCATCGACCAAAAAGTCGCCCTTTGCCTGCATCATGCGCAGGGTATCGCCCTTTTTGATGGAGCCGTCAAAGATGCGCACCGTGGCGACGACACCACGATACTCGTCGAAGTACGAATCCAGGATGAGTGCCTTGAGCGGCGCGTTCGCATCGCCCTTGGGCGGAGAAATCAAAAAGACAATGGACTCCAGCAGATCGTGGATGCCCTCGCCGGTCTTGCCCGAGACGCACACGGCATCATCGGCAGGGATCGCCAGGTCGTCCTCGATCTCGGTCTTAACCTCGTCGGGATGGGCCGAGGGCAGGTCGATCTTGTTGATGGCCGGCACAATGTCCAGATTGGCGTTCATGGCGAGCGTCGCGTTGGAGACGGTCTGCGCCTCGACGCCCTGCGTGGCGTCGACAACGAGCACCGCGCCCTCGCAGGCTGCCAGCGAGCGCGAGACCTCATAGGTAAAGTCCACGTGGCCCGGCGTATCGATCAGGTTGAACTGATACGTCTCGCCATCGTCGGCGTCATAGGACACGCGAACGGCATTGGACTTGATCGTAATGCCGCGCTCGCGCTCGATATCCATGGTGTCGAGCAGCTGCGACTCCATGTCGCGCTCGTCGACGGTATGGGTGAGCTCGAGGATGCGGTCACTGATCGTTGACTTGCCATGGTCGATGTGCGCAACAATCGAGAAGTTGCGGATGTGGGAAATGTCATTTGAAGTATTCATGCGGACTATCTTACCCGAGCGATACAAAAAATGGAGCCTGTTCCATAAAACAGGCTCCATTTATGCGCGTAATCTGTGTGGTGTGAAATTTACAACTTAGGCGTTGATGCTGTTCACGAGCTTGGCAAGACCGGACTTGCGGTTGGAAGCCTGGTTCTTGTGGATAACATGCTTGGCGGCAGCCATGTCGAGACGCTTGGTGACGGTCTTGAGGGCGGCCTGGGCCTTCTCGGCGTCGCCCTCGGCGACGGCGGACTGGACGTGCTTGGTCAGCGTCTTGAGCTCGGACTTGACAGCCTTGTTACGCATGCGAGCTGCCTCATTGGTGCGGATACGCTTCTTCTGAGACTTGATGTTTGCCACTTCTGGAGTTCCTTTCGAGTTCCTTGCAAAAAATGTATGACACCTCTGAGACACGGTGAGGTCATGCAAGCGCCTACTATAGCACGCTCCCCCTCAAAGGGATAGAACGAATTTGCCAAATAGGCAGGTATCATCACGATTTTCTCAAGATGTTCGTAATCCAGAGCAAAAGCGCGGTCTCAGAATCGGCCGAACCCTTGAGCGCGAGCTCCACATCAACGGCACCCTCGAGCGCTGCGACGAGCTCTGCCATCGAAAAGCGGCGAGCCCAGGTCAGGTGATTCTTGACCTGCCAGGACTGGAGCTTAAGCGTTGCGGCCAGCTCACGACCCTGTCCGCGCGCATCGAGCGCCTTGGCGACGATAAGCTCGCGGATGCGGCCGCACAGCAATGTGTAAGTCCACACGTAGCTCTTGGCGGGCAGTAGATTGAAGAGCTCGAGCGAGCGGCGCATGTCACGGGCCGAGACCGCATTGAGAAAGTCCCAGGGCTGAACCTCGGCCGTACGTACAATCCAGCGCTCAACGTCGGCAAGCTCAATCTGGGGCGCCTCGACCATCTGGGCAAGCTTAGCCAAATCGTTATCGAGCATGCGTGTGTTTTCACCCGAACGCGAGACGAGTTCCTCGGCGGCCGCCGTCGTGATCGACTTGCCGTGCTGCGTCGCCATCTGCTGCACGCGGCGCGGTAGCTCCCAGCGCTTGGTGCCGGAGCAATCGATCACAGCCTTCTTGTCGATCTTGGCGATCGCCTTATACAGGCGCGTGTTCTTGGCAAGCGAGTCGGCGATGATGAGGCAGACCGTCGTGGGGCTGGGACTCGCCAGATACTCGACGAGCGGCTCCGAGACCGACTTGGCGAGCTTTGAGCAGCCATCAAGGATTACCAGGCGAAACTCACTGCCCATGGGAAAGGTGTTGAGCGATCCGATAATCGACTCGATATCGGGGTCTTTGGTCATATCGCGCTCGTCGAGGTTGAACTCGACCATGCCCGACTTTTCCAGACGCGCTTTCATACGCGAGACGGCGTGATCGCGCTTGACTCCGTCGGTACCGACGATCAGATATGCCGGCAGCAGACCGGTTTCGGACATTGCGCTCCCCTCCCGCAGGCCTTCGTATTCGCTCCGTGCCATTCTAGCCCAGGGGCCCACCACACGCCAACGACGTCGTCACGGTCGCTGGCATCGCATCGCAAAGCCATTCGCAGCCGGCGTGACGGTAATGTCGCCGTGTTCGATAGTGCACGCGAACACGCCGCCCGCTTCCTTAACGGCATCGATGCAGGCATCGGACGGATGGCCGTATCGATTCCCTTCGCCCGCACTCGCGAGGGAAAGCTCGGGCTTCAGGACGTCCAGCAACTCATCATCGACTGAAACCTTAGAGCCGTGATGCCCAAGTTTAAGTACGTCGATATCCCCCACCTCCTGCACGAATTCCCGTTCTTGGTCGATCTCGGCATCACCGGTGAGGAGCATACGCAGGCCCTTGCCTTCCTGAACATATGAGAGCAGCAGGACAAGCGAGTCCTCATTTCCCTCGCCATCCACGGACTCGAATGGCCACATCACGCGGGCGCAAAATGAGCCGATATCGACCGTATCCCCACGGCGCACCTGCCGATACTCCACGCCAGGTCGGTTCAATACCTCGGCAGGAGCATCCTCCAGCGCATCCGCCGCCACGGCAATCGTACCGACCGAAAACTGTTCGAGCACGGCAGGCAGACCACCCCAGTGATCCTCATCCCAATGCGTCACAAAGACGGCATCGATATGGTGCACGTTATTGCGAACCAACGCCGCCACCACGCGCTCGTCGAGCCCGCAGTCGACGAGCGCCACTGCGCCGCCCTGGCGAATAAGAATCGCATCGGCCTGGCCCACATCGAGCACCGTCACCGAAGGCGGAGCGAATCGATCCCAGTAGACGTACGGAATCGCAGCCAAGAGCACCAGGCATGCAAGCCCCACCGCCATAGGACGTGCACGGGGACGCGGCCACCAGACAAGCAGAACCGCCAGCAAACACGGCACTAGGTAAATCCACATGCTATCGGGCGGCACGCTCACGGATGCACCCGGCACGGCGGCAAACAGCTGCTCAAAGAACAGCGCGCAACGGGCGGCAATCATGGGCACAACGAGCGCCCAAGTCCGCAACGGCGCCAGGAGCGAAAAGGGAACCAGCACGATCGACACGGCGAGCAGTGCGCTCACCACCGGACCGAGGACCGCATTTGCCAGCGGAGCAATGAGCGAGAACGTACCGAAGGCAGGAATGGTAATGGGAAGTGTCGCCAGTTGCGAGCACAGCGTGACGGAAAGCATGCTGGCAACGCCCGACGGAACACTCAGCTCACCCAAAGCGTAGGTCGCATAGGGGCAAAAGCACAGAATGGCTAAGACGCTGGCACATGAAAGCTGAAAGCCCATCTCGAACAGAACCGTCGGCCGCAGCAACACAAAGATGGACATGGTAACGAAGAGTGCCGATGCGCCGTGCCGGCGCCGCCCCGCGCCGTTTACGACAAGCGTCGCGAACACCATGCAGCACGCGCGCACGGCAGAGGGAGACGCGCCCGTAAAAGCAGCGTAGCCCACAAGCGTTATCGCCAATATCGCCCGTTGAAGACCGCGTGAGCACCGAGTCTTTTGCAATACACCCTCGATTACAAACCCCACGATTGCCAAATGGCTGCCCGAGACGGCGATAAGATGCGCCGTTCCCGTCACCGAAAACCAGTCGCCCGCCGGCTGGGCGCGCAGCTCGGCCGAACGACCGCAGACGACACCGGCTATGAGTGCACGCGCCGGGTCGGTCGCAGGCGCGATGGACGCAAGCAGCCCATTTCGCAGCCGAAGCAGCGGCCCCGGAGAGTCTTCATCGACCGACAAAATCCGAACGACTTTAACCTTGCGCACCTCGCCTCGGAGCACGCGCGATCGTCCATACGCATCGTTCTCAAAACGTGAAACGCGACCGATAACACGCACGTGCGCCCCGACCTTGAGCTCGAGGTCGCACGATAGGCGAACCATTGCCAAGTTCTTACCGTCCGTGCGTGCCTCGCAGGTATAGGAATACACGTCGTCGTTTATGGATGGGTCACCCTGCACGACAAACTCAAGGCTGCTTGCCGCTCGACCGTCGAGCGCCTTCGAGGCGCTTAGCACGCCCACAGCCCACCACGCCGAGACGACCGCTCCCGCCACGAGACCGACGGACGCGGCATACAGCCACCGCTTCCAAGGGGCAAGCCGCGCACAAGATTGAGCCAGCACAACGAATACCGCCGCCGTAACGGGAATGGCCCATAGCGGCCCGACCGCCGAAGCCCGCTCCCACAGCAGCGCATCGGCGGCCACGTTGAGCACCAAGGCGCAGCTCATGCACATGCCGGCACACAGGGCCATCGTCCACGGCATCAGAGGCCGCGGAGGCATCACATGCTCGCGCTCGGTCGCACTCATACGCAGATGGAATCTTTGATTTTGGCAAGCTTCTTCTCGCCGATTCCCGACACACGCATCAGATCGTCAACCGAGGCAAAAGCACCGTTCTTTGTCCGCTCATCGATAATCGACTGGGCCATGGAGGGGCCGATGCCCGAAAGCGTCTGTAGCTCTGCCGCGCTTGCCGTATTGATGTTCACGAGTCCCGACGAAGACCCCGCACCAGGGGTCGTGACAGCACTACTTTCGGCCCCGCCGACCGCCGCAGCCGCTTGTTGCTCCCCCACCGTCGGAACATAGATCTTTTGGCCATCTGTGATCTTGGACGCACGATTAAGCCCTGTCACATCCGCCTCGGCCGTAAGCCCTCCGGCGGCATCGATCGCTTTGGACACCCGTGCTCCTTCTTTGAGCCGATACACGCCAGGCCTCACAACAGCGCCATCCACATCAACGTACACCTCGGCAGCAGAGGAGCTCTTGGCCGAAGACCCATCGGCATCATCAGGAGACGCATCCTTGGACCCGCGCGCATCCGAGGCGCTCGCCTCATCACTACGCTCAAAAGACACGCCACTGGAGCGGCTATTAAAACTTGCCATCGCCAAGCCGCTCGCCATCGCAATGACGACGAGCATCGCCACGACCACCGCCTTATGCCCGAGCAACTTGCCCGCCCAGCGGTCCATTCGCTTGACCCGTTCGTGTTGTTCGCGCTGCGCCATAGCAAAAACCTCCTAACACCATCGTGTCAGGAAATCGCAGCCGAACGAACCGCTCGGAAAAATCAGTTTTTACAGTCAAACCAAAAGCTGACCAAAACCTTGCGCGAACGTGTCCATTTATTCATTCACGCGTCAATGAATGAGCACTTCGCCGTCAAACGCCCAAATAACAAAAGACCGACGATACAGGCGTACCGTCGGTCTATGCAGACAATTACTCGTGATCTTGGTAAATCTCACGCGGAGCAAGCTCCGAATGTTTGCGTTTTAAGGTCTTAGGGGCCTTATATGTGTTGCTCTCAAAGTCGATGTACTCGGTCTGCTTGAGCAAACGCTCAATCATCTCCTCGTGATCGAACAGCTCCCAGGCCTCATGCACGGCATCGAGCTTGGCATGTGTCTCGGGACGACGCGGCATAAACAGCGTGCAGCAGTCGGGAGCGGCCTCAGTCGAGATATCGAACGTACCGATCTCCTCGGCGCGCGCGATAATCTCCTGCTTGTCCGAACCGATGAGCGGACGGAACACGGGGATCTTCACGGCCTCGTTAACGGCCATGATATTCTCAAGCGTTTGGGAGGCAACCTGTCCAAGCGATTCGCCCGTCACGATGGCCTTGGCGCCCTCGATGTGTGCAATGCGCTCGGCAACCGAATACATAATGCGGCGATACATGATCACGCGCAGGTTGCTGGGACAGGAGACCGAAATCTCACGCTGGCAATCGCCAAACGGCACCACGTACAGGCGGCCGATCTGGACACCCGGCTCAAGCGCACGGATGATGTCCTGCACCAAATACTCGCTCGTGTCGGGCGTCTGCGGACGACCTGAGAAATGTACCGGCACGCACACCGCGCCGCGACGCGCGAGCATCCAGGTCGCCACCGGAGAATCAATACCCGACGACAGCAGCGTCACGACCTTGCCGGCAGAACCCACCGGCAGACCGCCCACGCCGCGCTCGGAGCGCGCGTACACATAAACGCTACCCTGGACCACCAGTACGTGCACCATCGCATCGGGGTCATGCATTTGAACCTTTTTATCGGGGAAGGCCTCGCACAGCACCTCGCCCACCTGACGATTGATGTCAATCGAGGTGAGCTCATAGTCGGTATTGGAGCGCTTGGCGTGCACCTTAAACGAATCGAAGGAACCAAACTCGCGCAGCGCCTTCACGGCGGCGGCACAGTACTCCTGAGGGTCACGATTGGTGTGATACGCCAAAGACACACGAGCAACGCCGGGAACGGTGCGAATGACACGCGCCGCCTCGTCGGCCTGATGCTCGTTAAAGGTCACGAGGATATAACCGGAAATTCGAGACACGGCATTCACGGAAAAGGCGGCCAAGGCCGCCTTGATGTTATCCATGAGGATATGCTCAAAATGTGCGCGGTTCTTACCCTTCAGTCCAACCTCGTGATAGTGGACCAGGCAGACGCGAGCCGCCATTTAGGCTTCAGCAACCTTGTGGCCGAGCGCCTTCTCGTAACGGGCCTCGTCGTAAGAGATGTCGCCGTCGACAATCTCGTCCATAGCCATCGAGATGGTGTCGGCACCGGAAAGCCCGATGGTGATGTCATCGACATCCTGGACGGCAAGCACGCGGTTGTGCTGGCCACGCAGCATGCTATTGATGTCGCAGGCGCGCTTGGAGGCAAGCGAAGCGAGCAGGAAGCGGTTGTGATCGGTCTTCTCCAGAAGATCGTCAATGCAAGGCTTTACAACGGACACGGACCTCAGATCCTTTCATGCATATCGAGAACGCGAACGAGCTCATCGGTCGCGCGGTCGAGATCGTCATTTACCACGACGTCGTCGTAGCGGTCGGCAAGGGCAAGCTCATCGGCGGCGTTTGCCATACGCAGCTCAATCGTCTCGGGCGTCTCGGTACCGCGACCGACTAGACGCTCGCGGAGCACCTCAAGCGAAGGCGGCTTGATAAAGATCAGCACGGCCTCGGGGAAACGCTCCTTCACCTGCAGGGCGCCCTGGACATCGATCTCCAAAATCAGAGACGCGCCCGAGGCGAGCTTGGATGTGACCTCGCTCACCAACGTGCCGTAGCAGTTACCGTGGACCTCGGCCCACTCAACAAACTCGCCGTTTGCCACGCGGCGGTCGAACTCCTCGCGCGTCAGAAAAAAGTAGTTGACGCCGTCGACCTCACCTTTGCGTGGTGCTCGCGTGGTAGCCGAAACCGTCAGGCCCAGGTTCGAGCGGCGCTCGCGCACACGAGTGACGAGCGTACCCTTCCCTGCGCCTGACGGTCCAGAAATCACAAAGAGCTTGGAATCCTGAGCGCTCACTTATTTGGTCAGCTGCTCGAGGAGCTGCTCGCGCTGACGGACGCCGAGGCCCTGGACGCGACGGGTAGCGGAGATACCGAGCTCCTCCATGATCTTGGCGGCCTTGGCCTTGCCATAACCGGGGAGAGACTCGATGAGGGTGGAAACCTTCATGCGGGAAGCGATGGGGTCATCGGAGTTGAGCACGGACTCGAGGGACTTCTCGCCCTTCTTGATCTGCTCGCGAAGCTCAGCGCGGGCGTGACGTGCGGCAGCAGCCTTCTCAAGAGCCTGCTTGCGCTGCTCATCGGTAAGCTGAGGGAGTGCCATTCGTACCTCCAAATAGTTGGGTTATATCTGATTCAATAATTGGCATTTTAGCACGTAGAACGTACAAAATGCCCAATCGCGGCTCCATAGGTTAGACGATACCCGCAAAAAGTGCAATATACTGCGCCCAAAGTTAAGCCCCTGACCTGCGATTCCACACAAAGGATGGGAAAGTTTACGCAGGCACAGGGGCTATTTTGTGCTAATGAGACCCAAAAGTGGTGACTTAGGGGAATCTTTTACGCGACGTTTTCGACCAGCTCGGCGACGATGGCGTCAAAGGCGGCAACCGGATCGTCGGCACCGGTGATGGGACGGCCCACCACAATGTGGCTTGCGCCACGCTCGATAGCCTGGGAAGGCGTCGCCACGCGGGACTGGTCACCAAGGGCGGCACCCACCGGACGCACACCCGGAGTCACGATCAGGGCATCAGGGCCCAGCAGCTCACGCATGTCGTGAGCCTCCATCGGCGAGCACACGACGCCGTCGATGCCGTTGGCCTGAGCGAGCTTTGCCAGGCGGGCGGCCTCCTCGGCCACGGGCGACTCGACGCCGATCTCGCTCAAGGCATCCTGATTCATGCTCGTGAGCACGGTGATGGCGACGAGCTTGGCGCGGTCCTCGCGCGCCTCCTCGGCACCCTCGCGGCAGGCAGCGAGCATGGCGCCCGAACCCAAGCCGTGAACCGAGAGCAGGTCGGCACCGGCAAGCGAGGCCGAGCGGGCAGCGCCGCGAACCTGATGCGGAATGTCATGGAACTTAAGGTCGAGGAAGACCTTAAAGCCCAGGTCCTTAAAGGTCTTGACGATCTCTGGGCCCTCAGCGTAATAGAGCGTCATACCAACCTTAAGCCAGGCGGCATGGCCCGAAAGCTCGTGGGCGAGCTCGAGCGCACGCTCACGATCGCAGTCGAGGGCGACGATTACGCGGTCGCGGGCATCGGTCTCTAGCATTCGAAAGCACCTACCAGCTCGTTGATGTCCTTTACGCCCTGGGACTCGGCCCAGGCCTCAAGCTCATGCGCGATCTTGAGCGAAGCGCACGGATCGACGAAGTTGGCCATGCCGACCGACACGCAGGTGGCACCGGCCAGGATAAACTCGGCCGCATCCTCGCCGGTCATGACACCGCCGACACCGTTGATGGGGATATCGACGGCCTGGGCGACCTCCCAGACCATGCGCACGGCGATGTGGTGGCACAGCGGGCCCGAAAGGCCGCCCTTGGGCTTTGCCACGCGGGACTTGCGGGTATGGACGTCGATGGCCATGCCCTGGATGGAGTTGATGACCGAAAGGCCGTCGGCGCCGGCGGCTTCGAGGGCCTTGGCGATCTCGGCGACGTTGACCGGCGCCATCTTCACGAACAGCGGCTTATCGGTCACCTTGCGGCAGGCAGCCATAACGGAAGAGGCGCCCTCGGGCGTGGAGCCCATGGCGGCACCGCCGGCGGCGATGTTGGGGCAGCTCACGTTGATCTCGTAGCCGGCAGCCCAGGGGCATAGCTCGACATACATCTCGAGCGCGCGCACAAACTCGTCAACGGAGTGGCCGGCAACCTGACAGATGACCTGGCAACCGTCCTTGGAGAGCTGCTCGAGCCACGGACCGGACTCGCGGGCAAAGGCGGCCACGCCGGGGTTCTGAAGGCCCACGGAGTTGATCATACCGCCGGGGATCTCGGCCATGCGGGGCGCGGGGTTGCCGGGCCAGGGCTCGGCTGCGCAACCCTTGGTGGTGATGGCGCCCAGCTGGGAAACATCAAAGAAGTTCTGGAACTGCCAGCCGTAGCCAAAAGTACCGGCTGCGGTGTTGATGGGGTTCTGCATCTTGACGCCGCCGAAATCGACGGCCATGTTCACGGTACCCACTAGAAGACCACCACCTTGGAAGCATCGAACACGGGGCCGCACATGCAAGCGCCCTTCATACCGTCGACCGTCTCGACATTGCAGGTGTTGCAGGCGCCAAAGCCACAGCTCATCATGCGCTCGAGCGACACCTCGCAGTACGCACCGACCTCGGCGGCAGCGGTGGCGACTTTCTTCATCATGACAGCGGGGCCGCAGCTGGCGACGTAATCGTAGCCGCCCTCGCCGAGCAGCTCGGCTGCCGGATCGGTGCAAAAACCGTGCGTGCCAAGCGAGCCGTCGTCGGTGCACACATTGACCGTGTCGCACAGAGCACGGAACTCATCGACACCCACGGCCTTGGAAGCGGTGCCAAAGCCCAGGCACACGTCGACATCCACGCCCTGCTCGGCAAGCATGCCGGCGAGGCACAGCACGGGCGGAACACCGATGCCACCGGCGACGAGCAGGGCCTTCCTGGTGCCCTCGGGTACCATCCAGCCACGGCCACCGGGGCCCAGCAGGTTAGAGGTGGAGCCAGGGCCCATCTGGGACAAACGACGGGTATCGTCGCCCACGACGGCGTACCACAGCTCGACGGTACCGGCCTGGGCGTCGGCGCGATAGAAGCTCAGGGGCACGCGAAGCAGCGAGGAAGCATCGCCGGGAACGGCAATGTTCACAAACTGACCGGGCTTGAGCGCACTTGCAAGCTTGGGGGCCGAGATGACGAGCGAGAAGATGCCGTCGGCGATCTCCTGGTTCGAGACGACCTCGAAGTCGTGCATGCGTGCAGTGGAAGGTGTGGGCATAGACGCTCCAATCCCCCATGCGGTTGCATGGTCAAAACGAACAGAAAGCGCGGCACCGCAAGGGCACCGCGCACAAAAGCGATAAGGCTATGCTAGCAGATGCAGCCGTCGGCGAGCGTCTGCTTACCGCCGACAAACACATCGGTAGCACGACCGGTAAGCGTGCGGCCGGCAAAACCGGAGTTCTCGGCGCGCGACTCGTAACCGTCCTCGCCGACCGTCCAGGTGGCAGAGGGGTCGAACACGGTCAGGTCGGCAACGGAGCCCGCCTTGACCTGAACCTGGTCGAGGCCCAGGATCTCACGCGGCTTGATGGCCATGAGCTCGACCATACGGCCCATGCTCATCTTGCCCGTGTTGACCAGCTCGGTGAGTACGAGCGACAGCGAGGTCTCGAGGCCGATCATGCCAAAGGGCGCAAGCTCGAACTCGCGGGCCTTCTCCCACGGGGTGTGGGGAGCGTGATCGGTGACGATAGCGTCGACGGTGCCGTCGATGACGCCCTGACGGATGGCCTCGGCGTCCTCGTCGGTGCGCAGCGGCGGATTGACCTTGAGCGAGGTGTTGTAGGTCTCGTCCAGGTCGTTCTCGGTCAGGAACATGTGGTGCGGGGTAGCCTCGCAGGTAACCTGAACGCCAGCGGCCTTACCGGCACGCACGATCTCCAGGCCATGGGCGGTGGAGATGTGCTGGATGTGCAGCTTGGCACCAGTCAGCTTGGCGATCTCGATGTCGCGGGCGATCTGGAGCTCCTCGCCGGCAGCCGGCCAACCCTCGAGAGCCAGACGGGTCGAGACCTTGCCCTCGTTGATCTGGCCGTGGCCGACCAGGTCCTCGTCCTGGCAGTGGCTCATAAAGACCTTGCCGAACATCTTGCCGTAGTCCATGCAACGACGGAGCATACCCGCGCCCTGCACGCCGCGACCGTCGTCGGTGAAGGCGACGGCGCCGTGGGCGACCATATCGCCCATCTCGGACATGGCCTCGCCCTTAAGACCGCGGGTCATGGCACCCGACGGATAGACGCGGCAGTGACCGACCTCGGCAGCGCGGGACTTGACGAACTCCACGACGGTGCCGTTATCGGTGACGGGATCGGTGTTGGGCATGGCGCACACGCCGGTAAAGCCGCCCTTGGCAGCTGCGCGGGTGCCGCTCTCGATGTCCTCTTTGACCTCGTAGCCGGGCTCGCGAAGGTGAACGTGCATATCCACCAGGCCGGGGACGAGGTACTTGCCGGAAAGGTCGCGGACCTCGGCTCCCTCGACGGCGAGATTCTCGCCGACCTCGGCGATCTTGTCGCCGTCAATCAGGACGTCAACGACACCGTCAAGGTCGACGGACGGGTCGACGACGTGGGCATTCTTAAGAAGCAAGGCCATTATCGGCACCTCCAAGCAGCAGATACAGGATAGCCATACGCACGCAGATACCGGCGTAGACCTGCTCCAGGATGACGGAGCGTTGCGGGTGGTCGGCCATATAGGAGTCGAACTCGACGCCGCGGTTGATGGGGCCCGGGTGGCAGATGATCGCGTCAGGCTTCATGAGCTTCTCGCGGTCCTTGGTCAGGCCGAAGAGCCTGTGGTACTCACGAATGGTCGGGAACGGGGCACCCTCGAGGCGCTCCTGCTGCACGCGCAGCATGTAGACGACGTCCAGCTCGGGCAGGACGGAATCGAGGTCGCTCGTCACGTGGTCGCAGCCCAGGACCTCGGGCGCCGGCGGCAGCAGCGTGCCGGGGGCGACGGCGTAGGTCTCGCAGCCCATGATCTTAAGGGCGGGGATCAGCGAGCCGCAGACGCGGGAGTGCGCGATATCGCCGACGACAGCGACCTTCAGACCGTGGAAGTCACCCTTGTGCTCCCAGATGGTGTACAGGTCGAGCAGGGCCTGCGTGGGATGGTTGTGCTTGCCGTCACCGGCGCAGATGACGCTCGCGGGCGAGTTCTGCGTGACGATGTAGGGAGCGCCGGCGTGCTTATCGCGCACGACGATGCAGTCGATCTTGTAGGCGTTGAGGGTCTCGACGGTGTCGACGAGGCTCTCGCCCTTGACCGTGGAGGTCGAGGAGCCGCCAAAGTTGAGGCTGTCGGCCGAAAGACGCTTCTCGGCGAGCTCGAAGGAGCTGCGGGTGCGCGTCGAGGGCTCGTTGAACATGTTGACGATGGTCTTGCCCTTGAGCGTGGGGACCTTCTTGATGGCACGCTCGTTGACCTCGGAGAACGCCTTGGCGGTCTCGAGGATGAGCTTGATGTCCTCTTCGGAGTACTCGGTAATGTCGATCAGGTGCTTATGGTTGAACGCCACGGTACTACTCACCTCCCAGCGGCGCGGAGCCCACGTGGGAACCCGGCGCGACGTCGTTAATCTCGACGGCGGTGTGGCCGTCGACTTCCTTCATATATAGGTGCACGTTCTCCTCATGCGACGAGGGAACGTTCTTGCCGACAAAGTCCGGCGAGATGGGGAGCTCGCGGTGACCGCGGTCAACGAGAACTGCCAGCTCAATGCGGCTCGGACGGCCCAGGTCCATGACGGCGTCGAGAGCGGCGCGGATGGTACGGCCCGTGTACAGGATGTCGTCCACCAGCACGACGCGCTTGCCGTCGACGCTGAAGGGAATGTTGGTGGCGTGGATCGCGGGAGCGAAATTGGTAGCGTAGTCATCGCGGTAGAAGCTGATGTCGAGGCTGCCGAGCGGAACGTCGACGCCCTCGATCTCCTTGATCTCCTCGGCGAGTTTCTTTGCCAGAAGGTCGCCGCGCGTGACGATGCCGACCAGAGCGAGGTCTTCACAGCCCTCGTTGCGCTCGAGAATCTCGTGCGCGATGCGGGTCATCGCTCGATTGACGGCGGTCTCGTCCATGATGACCGCCTTGGGGGAAGTCGTGCCCATCGATCTCCTTCCTCACATGTCTTGACTGCTGACACAGTCAAAAAAATAGATGCCCGACCGCTCAAAGCGGACCAGACACCCACAGGAAGGGCTGCTCTTTGGCAGCTATGTAATTCCATGTGGGTATCTCGTACCCCTTTAATGGTCAAGGGATAGTGTAGCCAACCTCGAGCTTAATTGCGAGCATAAATACAGAGCAATCCGTAAACGGAGCCCAATGCTCCATAAACCTATATATATTTGTGGGACGAGCTTGAAAACGCACGCACGAGCTGGCATAATCCCCTCTGCTGCACGCAAATCGGATCTACGTCCAGGGCCGTAGCGTGGGCACTATCGCCAAAAGAGGAATATCTCTGTGTAGATTACGCACAGGGAGCTGCTTCTGTGCTATAGTTCAGGCTTGTTTGTTAACGCGACATGTTCGTTTGTCGCCCAAGGAGGGTCAGTTATGTCCAAAGTTTGCGAAGTTTGCGGTAAGCACCCCGTTGCCGGTCGCTCCATCAGCCACTCTCACCGCGTCACCAACCGTAAGTTCCGCCCCAACATCCAGCGCGTCTACGTCGTCGTCGATGGTCACCGTCGCAAGATGAACGTTTGCTCCACCTGCCTCAAGTCCGGCAAGGTTGCGCGCTCCTAAATAAGGTCTTACCAACAAGTACCTCGGACTCTCCGGGTCAAAGACCTCGCGTTCATATAGAACTTACCAAAGGCGTCCTCCCCTACGGAGGGCGCCTTTTTGCACTCATTGGGGACAGACTTATATGAGGGTTTGCAGATGTCAAAGGGATCATAGCCCAGCTGGTATGCCTTGTAACTAACGGTACGCCTCGAGCGAGTCGGACGCACCTTACACGGGATTGAAATGGATGTAATCGAGTAGCTGCACCGCCTGTGTGTCCGACTCAACCGCGACCCGCGAATAGCGATTATCAAACAGATGTCCCGTTTTCCCATTGAAATACTCATGAGAGTCTGTCCCCAATGAGCGGGGCGATGCAGCAGGCAGATAGTTTTATTTAAAGCGTTTCAGTTTATTGAAGCGTTTTAGTGTGCCTTTTACGGGAATCTTACCGTTCACCGAATAATTTCTTGCTATCATGCAAGACGTAGGGTAAATCTCCGATCGCAAGGAGACACAAATGGTGAAAAAGTCACCGGAAAACACTACTCCCGCAATTGTGGACAACGTAGAGGCGCTTGAGGCCAAGCTCGCTCAGATGCGAGAGGCCCAGGCGCTTTTTGCTACGTACACGCAGGAGCAGGTCGACAAGATCTTCTATGAGGCCGCCATGGCCGCCAACAAGGCTCGTATCCCGTTGGCGAAGATGGCCATCGAGGAGACCGGCCGCGGCGTTCTTGAGGACAAGGTCATCAAGAACCACTACGCCGCAGAGTACATCTACAACGCTTACAAGAACACCAAGACCTGTGGTGTCCTGGAGCGCGACGAGGCTTACGGCATCACCAAGATCGCCGAGCCCATCGGCATCGTGGGCGCCGTCATCCCGACGACCAACCCCACCTCCACCGCGATCTTCAAGACGCTGATCTGCCTGAAGACCCGCAACGCCATCATCATCTCCCCGCACCCGGCTGCCGCCAAGTGCACCATCGCCGCCGCCAAGCTCGTGCTTGACGCCGCCGTCAAGGCCGGCGCCCCCGAGGGCATCATCGGCTGGGTCGATGTCCCCTCCATCGAGCTGACTAACATGGTCATGCGCGACGTCGACATCATCCTCGCCACCGGTGGCCCGGGCATGGTCAAGGCCGCTTACTCCTCGGGCAAGCCCGCCCTGGGCGTTGGCGCCGGTAACACCCCGGTCGTCATCGACGACACCGCCGACGTGCTGCTCGCCGTCAACTCCATCATCCACTCCAAGACCTTCGACAACGGCATGATCTGCGCTTCCGAGCAGTCCGTGACCGTCATCGACACCATCTATGACCAGGTCAAGGCCGAGTTCCAGAAGCGCGGCTGCTACTTCGTCAAGCAGGGTGCCGAGATGGAGGCTCTGCGTGCCGCCATGTTCAAGAACGGCGCTCTCGATCACCGCATCCCCGGCATGGCTGCCGCTAAGATCGCCGAGCTCGCCGGCATCGAGGTTCCCGCCAAGACCAAGATCCTGATCGCCGAGGTCACCTCCACCGACCCCGCCAAGGAGGAGTTCTCCCACGAGAAGCTCTCCCCGGTCCTGGCCATGTATCACGCCAAGGACTTCCAGGAGGCCGTCGACAAGGCCGAGCACCTGGTGCTCGCCGGTGGCCCGGGCCACACCGCCTCTCTGTACGTGCACCCCGCCCAGGCCGAGAAGATCAGCCTGTTCGAGCACGTCATGAAGGCCTGCCGTATCGTCATCAACACCCCGTCCTCGCACGGCGGCATCGGTGACCTGTACAACTTTGGCATGAAGCCGTCTCTGACCCTGGGCTGCGGCTCCTGGGGCGGCAACTCCGTCTCCGAGAACGTTGGGGTGAAGCACTTGATCAACGTTAAGACTGTAGCCGAGCGCCGTGAGAACATGCTGTGGTTCCGCGCTCCCGAGAAGGTCTACTTCAAGAAGGGTTCCACGCCCGTCGCCCTCGACGAGCTCGGTACCGTCATGGGCAAGAAGCGCGCCTTCATCGTCACCGACCAGTTCCTCTTCAAGAATGGCAACACCCGCGCCATCGAGGCCAAGCTCGACGAGATGGGTATCGCCCACGACTGCTTCTACGACGTCGAGCCCGATCCGTCGCTGCAGTGCGCACGTCGCGGCGCCAAGCAGATGGCTCTCTTTGAGCCGGACGTCATCATCGCCGTCGGCGGTGGCTCCGCTATGGACGCCGGCAAGATCATGTGGATGATGTACGAGCACCCCGAGTGCAAGTTTGAGGACATGGCCATGGACTTCATGGACATCCGCAAGCGTATCTTCACCTTCCCCGAGATGGGCAAGAAGGCCTACTTCGTCGCCGTCCCGACCTCTTCGGGTACCGGCTCCGAGTGCACGCCGTTCGCCATCATCACCGACAAGGAGACCGGCATCAAGTGGCCGCTCGCCGACTACGCGCTGCTCCCCAACATGGCTATCGTCGACGCCGACAACTGCATGACCGCCCCGCGCGGCCTGACCGCTGCCTCCGGCATCGACGTCATGACCCACGCCATCGAGTCCTACGTCTCCATCATGGCTTCCGACTACACCAAGGGCCTCTCCGAGCGCGCTGCCAAGCTCGTCTTCGAGAACCTGCCC
This sequence comes from uncultured Collinsella sp., assembly GCA_900541715.1. GTDB lineage: Bacteria > Actinomycetota > Coriobacteriia > Coriobacteriales > Coriobacteriaceae > Collinsella. The sequence goes on along the minus strand of UQLI01000008.1, from coordinate 30,860 downwards.
TCCAGCTTCACGAACGGCGCCAAGGACCCGCACGCCCGCGAGGAGATGCACAACGCCTCCTGCATGGCCGGTATGGCCTTCGCCAACGCCTTCCTGGGCCTCAACCACTCCATGGCCCACAAGCTCGGCGCTTTCCATCACCTGCCCCACGGCCTCGCAAACGCCGTCATCCTGACCCGCGTCATGCGCTACAACGCCGCCGAGGCTCCCGTCAAGATGGGTACCTTCTCCCAGTATCCTTACCCCAACGCGCTGCACAACTACGCCGAGATGGCCAAGTACTGCGGCATCGAGGGCAAGGACGACAAGGAGGTCTTCGAGAACTTCATCACGAAGCTCGAGGAGCTCAAGGACTTCATCGGCGTCAAGAAGACCATCGCCGACTACGGTGTTGACGAGCAGTACTTCCTCGACACCCTCGACGAGATGACCGAGCAGGCATTCAACGACCAGTGCACCGGCGCCAACCCGCGCTACCCGCTCATGAGCGAGATCAAGGAGCTCTACCTGGACGCCTACTACGGCCGCGAGCCTCAGGACTACGCCGTCTGCTAGTTTTAGCACGGTTTTTAACGGCGGGGGTGCACGGGTGTTTCACACACCCCCGCCGTCGCTTCTATCGCATCGTTGAAAGGATGCAACCATGCTGCTACCCGATTCCAAGACCGAGCTCGTCCGCCGTGGCAACAAGGTCGTTTACGACCTGGGCGACAAGATCGTCAAGGTCTTTAACGAGACCAAGCCTGTCTCCGACGTGTTCAACGAGGCTTTGAATCTTGCCCGCATCAATGAGTGCGGCATCCGCAGCCCCAAGGCTCTCGAGGTTTCCCAGCTCGAGAACGCCAACGGCTGGGCGCTCGTGACCGAGAAGGTTCCGGGCACCACCCTTGCCGAGAAGATGACTGCCGAGCCCCAGCGCTTTGGTGAGTACCTCGAGATGTTCGTCGACCTTCAGATCGAGATCCACGGCTACACCTCCCCGCTGCTCAACCGTCAGCGCGACAAGTTCGCCCGCATGATCGACAGCCTTGATCAGCTCAATGCCACCACGCGCTACAACCTTCAGGAGCGTCTGGACGGCATGACCAAGGAGTTCAAGGTCTGCCACGGCGACTTCAACCCCTCCAACGTCATCGTCGGCGACGACGGCCAGCTCTATGTGTGCGACTGGGCACACGCCACCCAGGGCTCCCCTGCTGCCGACGTTGCCACCACCTACCTGCTCTTTGCCCTCAACAGCAAGGATCAGGCTGAGGCCTACTTGGAGCTCTACTGCGACCGCGCCGACATGCCCATGCAGGTCGTGCGTCAGTGGACGAGCATCGTCGCCGCTTCCGAGCTCGCTCGTAAGCGCAACGTGAACGATGAGTTCCTGAAGAACTGGATCGACGTCGTCGATTATCAGTAATATCTGAGCGATTTATTTCGCATCGGAGGCACAAGGAAAACCCCGCAGCTCGCATGGGCTGTGGGGTTTTCCTTTTAACACTTGAGTGTGCCGACAAGATAAAAGGACGGCCCCTGCATCTCCCCGATCTGGAGAAATGCAGGGGCCGTCCCGTATATTGAACTACAAGCGAAATCGTCGATTAACGGCGGGCCGCCTTAACAAGCTCGGCAACCTTGGCGACGACCTCGTCGATCGCCACGTCCTCACGCTCGCCCGTGGCACGGTCCTTGAGCTCCACAGTACCATTCTTGAGGCCACGCTTGCCCAGAACCACCTGATACGGGAAGCCCATGAGGTCGTTATCGGCAAACTTAAAGCCGGGACGCTCATCGCGGTCGTCGACGACGACCTCGATACCCTCGGCGCACAGGCCCTCGACGATTTGGTCGCAAACGTTAGCGCACTCCTCCTTCTTGGGATCGAGCGGAATCACCGCGACTTCGTACGGGGCAACGGAGACCGGCCAGACGATGCCGTGTTCGTCGTTGTGCTGCTCCACGACGGCAGCGAGCGAGCGGGACACACCAACGCCGTAGCAACCCATGATGAGCGGCTTCTCCTTGCCGTCCTCGTCCATAAAGGTGGCACCCATGGCCTCGGAGTACTTGGTGCCCAGCTGGAACACCTGAGAGACCTCGATGCCGCGGGCAGCAGAGAGCGGCTTGCCGCAGTGCGGGCAGGGATCGCCGGCAACGACGGTGACCAGATCTGCCCACTCATCGACGGCAAAGTCGCGCTCGGGGCAGGCACCGGTAAAGTGATAATCGACCTCGTTGGCACCGCAGGCCCACTGCTTGGACTCGCGCAGGCTCTCGTCGCACACCAGACGGATGCCCTCGGGCAAGTTAACCGGTCCGATAAAGCCCTTATGCAGACCGTAGGTCTGGAGCTCCTCATCAGTCATCATGCGATAGCCCTTGCCAAAGACATGCTCGGCCTTGCAATCGTTGAGCTCGTGGTCGCCCGGAACAATGGCCACGACGGGCTTGCCCTCGGCGTCGATGAGTGCCAGAGACTTGCGCGTGCCGTTCTCGGGGAAGCCGAAGAACTTGGCAACGGCCTCGATGGTGCCCATGCCCGGAGTCTCGACCTTGGTAAGCGCACCGTCGCCAGGACCCTCGGTCACAACGACCTTGGTGCTTGCGGCCTCGTCATCGGCAGCAAAGCCGCAATCGTCGCAGTAGACGAGCGAAGCCTCGCCGGCGTCGGCCAGAGCCATGTACTCGACGGAGGTATCGCCACCGATCTCGCCGGAGTCGGCGACAACGGGCAGAGCCTTGATGTAGCAGCGCTCGCAAATGTTGGCATAGGCCTGCTTCATCTTGTCGTACTCCTCCTGCAGGCTCTCCTGCGTAGCAGAGAAGCTGTAGGCGTCCTTCATGATGAACTCGCGACCGCGCATCAGGCCAAAACGGGGACGGAACTCGTCGCGGAACTTATCCTGAATGTGATAGAGGTTCACTGGCAGCTGCTTGTAGGAACGCAACTCATTGCGCACCAGGGCAGTCACGGTCTCCTCGTGCGTGGGTCCGAGCACAAACTCGCGGCCGTGGCGGTCATCAAAGCGCACAAGCTCCTTGCCATAGGCGTCGATGCGGCCGGACTCACGCCACAACTCGGCATCGACCATGATGGGCATCATAAGCTCCTGGGCGCCGGCAGCGTCCATCTCGTCGCGCACGATATTCTCGATCTTGCGGATCGAGCGCCAAGCAAGCGGCAGGTAGGAATACAGACCGGCGGCCTCTTTGCGGATCATGCCGGCACGGAGCAGCAGGCGGTGGCTGGCGAGCTCAGCGTCCGCCGGATCCTCTTTAAGCGTCGGCGCATAGAGCTTAGACATATACATTGCTCGAGTCATTTACTTCTCCTCAATAAGTTTGTCGACCTCGGCCATAAGCGCGTCGACAATTTGATCCTCAGCTACTTTACCAATGATCTGGCCATGCGAAAAGAGCAGGCCCTGACCTCGTCCACAGGCCACGCCTAGGTCGGCGTCGGAAGCCTCGCCGGGGCCATTAACGGCACACCCCATCACGGCGATCGAAAGCGGCGCGGAGTAGTTCTTAAGCCGCTCGGTGACCTCCTCGGCAATGGGAATAAGGTTAACCTGGCAGCGAGCGCACGTAGGGCACGAGACAATCTCGGGACCACGGCGGCGCAGGCCCAGCGACTGCAGAATACCCCAGGCGACCGGCGGCTCCTCGACCGGATCGGCCGTGAGCGACACACGCATGGTGTCACCGATGCCTTCGGAAAGCAAGATACCCAAGCCTACAGAGCTCTTGATGGTGCCCTGGAGCTTGGTACCCGCCTCCGTCACGCCCAGGTGAAGCGGAACATGCGGTATCTCGCGCGACAGAGCGCGATAGGTATCAAGCGTCGTCTGTACGCTATGGGCCTTGGCGGAAAGCACGATGTTGGTAAACCCACGGTCCTCAAAATGCCGCACAAAGCGCTCGCTCGACATCACGAGCTTCTCGGGCTGCGTGAGGTCGTCGCGCTCGGCGATATCCTGCTCAAGCGAGCCGGCGTTGACGCCGATGCGAATCGCACAGCCCGCAGCGCCGGCAGCGTCGATGACGGCATCGACCTTAGCCCAATCGCCGATATTACCGGGATTGATACGCAGTTTGGAGGCACCAGCCTCGACGGCGCCGATGGCGAGCTTATGGTTAAAGTGAATATCGGCGACAATCGGCACCGGGGACTCAGCACAGATGGTACGGAAGCCCTCAAGCGCGGCCTCGGTGGGCACGCTCACGCGCACGATATCGCAGCCCGCCCGCGCCAACGCGCGAACCTGCCCAAGCGTTGCCTGAGCATCGGCGGTATCGATGCAGGTCATGGACTGAACCACGACCGGCGCGCCGCCGCCGATCTGCACGCCGCCCACATGCACGGGGCGCGTCAGCTCGCGCGGCAAAGAATGGGATAGAGACAATCCAAACACTCCCCTAGAGAATAAATCGAAGGATGTCGGAACGAAGCATATAGACAAACAGCAGCGCAAAGAGCGCGATGCCCACATAGCTCACAATCGTCTGGACCTTGAGCGGCAGCTCGCGGCCCGCAATCTTTTGAATGATCTCGATGACCAGCTTGCCGCCATCGAGTGGTGGGATGGGCAGCAGGTTCATAAAGCCAAGCGAGAACGAAATGAGGGCGGCAAACGAAAGGAACGTGGCAGGGCCGGCAGCAGCGGCCTGTGAGGACATAACGCTAATACCCACGATCGAAGAAGACTGATCGAGAATCTCCACCGTATGCTGCGGCTGGAGCAGGCGCATCACGCCTTCCGCTGTCTGCACGACATAGGAGAACGACAGGCGAGCCGACGTGATGGGGTCTAAACGGACCACCTGCGTAGAAGCATACACACCTAGGCGCTCGTCCTCTTTGAGCGCAACCGTGGTCGAATGCTGCTTGCCGTCACGCTCGTAATCGATAGCGATATCGTCCTTACCGGCAGCCTTGCCGATGGCATCGTAAACGTCCATCCAAGTAGAGCACGATACTCCGTCAACCGAAAGGATCGCGTCGCCGCCCTCGATACCCGCCTTGGCGGCAATAGACCCCTCGTCAACCTGACCGATCACGTTGGTATCCATCGGCACGGTGACACCCGCAATGGAATAGATACTCATAAGGAGCAAAAAGCCTGTCAAGATATTGACAATAATGCCCGCGAGCAGCATAAAGGCGCGCTTGAGAAAGCCCTGGCCAAGATAGGTGTGCGAACGCTCTTGTGCAAGGAACTCGGCCTCGCCGCACGGCGGCTCCCACACATCGCCCTCGGCAGTCGCATGCTCGCGATCGAACCGACGGCCGTCAAAGGTGGTGTAGCCCGCCGCGTCTCGCGGCAGCGTCTGATACTTGGTGGGATAGTAGCTCGGCGAGGGCTTCTCCCCTTCCTCATACCAGGGTGCGATGGAGCCCCAGCCCAGCAACAGGGCACAAGCCTCGAGCACATCCTCCTCGGAAAGCTCGAGCTCGACAGCAAGGTCGGCCACGGTCACGCGACCATGACGATAGATAGCCGCGAGCACGCGATCGGCGCACGAGACATCGGTCGGATCCATACCGCAGATGGCAGCGTAGCCACCCAGCAGCAGCGGGGTCACGCCAAACTTGGTTCCAATGCGACGCGACGTGTAATGGATGTCAAAGCGGCACGGCAGACCCAAAAAGAACTCGGTCACACGGACGCCGCAGGCACGCGCCGCCAAAAAGTGGCCGCCCTCGTGCAAAAACACGAGGACGGAAAGCATCAGCAGGCCCCAAAAGACCGATGAGAGAACGCTCAGAACAGTATCCATAAAACGAAAAAGCAATCCTTATGGGTTAGGAACGGGTTGCGGCGAGCACCTGCGCAGCCTTTTCACGCGCCCACGCATCGATGTCGCGAAGCTGCTCAAACGAATCGACCGCCTGCATATCGTGGGCGTCCATGCAGGATTCCACAATGCGATCGATATCGGTAAAGCTGCAGCCATTGTGCAGGAAGGCATCGACGGCAACCTCGTTGGCGGCATTGAGCACGCACGGCATGGTGCCACCCGTCTTGCCGGCACGCTCGGCCAGTGCCAGACAGCGGAAGGTATCCATGTCGGCAGCATCAAACGTGAGCTGCCCCAGCTCGCGGAAATCGATACGAGGCGCCGGGGTATCCCAACGCTCGGGATACGAGAACGCGAACTGGATGGGAATACGCATGTCGGATGCACCGAGATGCGCCATCACGGAGCCGTCGGCGAACTCGACCATAGAGTGAATCTTGGACTGACGCTGCACGACCACGTTAATGAAATCGAGGTCGCAGTTAAACAGATGCATGGCCTCAATGCGCTCCAGGCCCTTGTTCATGAGGGTGGCGGAGTCAATGGTGATCTTGGCACCCATGGCCCACGTGGGATGCGCGAGGGCATCGGCACGCGTCACGCGATCGAGCTCGTCGCGCGTGCGGCCAAAGAACGGACCGCCCGAGCAGGTGAGCCAAATGCAGTGGGCCTCGCGCGGGTTCTCCCCCAGATAGCACTGGTAGATGGCGGAATGCTCAGAGTCGACCGGAATAAGCTGGCCCGGTTGTGCCAACGGCATAAGCAAGTCGCCACCGACGACGAGGGACTCCTTGTTGGCAAGGGCAAGGCGCTTATTCGAGGTCAAGGCCGCATGGCTCGCCTCGAGACCGGCGGCGCCCACAATAGCGACGAGCACGCAGTCGACATCGTCGCGACGCGCGAGCTCGCAAACCGCCTGCGCGCCAACGCCGAGCTTCGTTCCCTCGGGCAACTCCTGCAGCACGGCGTCATCGCCATGAGCGGCATCGGCCACGGCAACCGCCGGAACCGAGAACTCACGGGCAGCGGCAACGAGCTCAGAAGTACTGGAGTTAACGGACAGCGCCGTCACCTGCAGGCGATCGGCATGCTGGCGGCACACATCGAGCGCCTGGGTGCCGATAGAGCCTGTACAGCCCAGGATGGCAACGCGGAGACGTCCATCGGAGCCATACGTCGTCTGGAAAGACATTACAGCACGCCTCCGATCATCAGCAACAGCTGCGCGGTGATACAGCCGAAGATAAGCGAATCGCTACGATCGAGCATGCCGCCGTGGCCCGGGATAAGGTTGCCGGAATCCTTGACGCCCACACCGCGCTTGATGCGCGACTCGATAAGGTCGCCGATAACGCCCAGAATGGACACAACCACGCCGCACAGCAGCGCATAGGGCAGGCTGAGCTTGTAGAAGTGCGTCGCCCACAGGATGAGCCAAATCAAAACCGAGCCCAGGATGCCGCCGACAAACCCCTCCCAGCTCTTTTTGGGAGAAATCTTGGGAACCATCTTGTGCTTGCCGATACGGCTGCCCACGATGTAGGCAAACGAATCGGAGACCCAAAGGGACGCGCAAACGCCCACTGAAAGCAGGGCACCGGCAAAACCGGGCACGGCATCGCGCAGCAGCACGATAGCCGACAGCATAAAGCCAGTGTAGATGGGACCCATGAGCGTCACTGCCACATCAGAGATGCGGGTACGCGGCGACCAGACATACCAAATGCCCACAGCGAGCATCAGGGCAAAAAGCAGGGCATTCAGCAACATCGAATCGCCCAACGCCGACAGCGGAAAGAGTACGGCGGCAGCGATACCCATGCGCTCGTTAGCCATCTTGCCATCGAGCCTTGTCATACGGAAAAACTCATAGCAGCACAGACCGCTCATGACAGAAACAAAGATGGCCGTGGGCACGATACCCAAAACCAGGCACAGGATAAAGACAACGGCGTAGACGATACCGGCGGCGGCACGGGTAATAAAGCCCGCCAGCCACGAACCGGTGCCGCTCTTCGCTGCAGGCGCTCCCGCAGTGGCAGCTTTGCGCGCAGGCGTCTTGGGAGCAGATGCCTTGGGACGATCGGACACGATTAAGCCTCCTCGGTCTTGCTCAGTCCACCAAACCTACGGTCACGGCCCTGATAGGCCAAAATGGCGTCGACAAGGCCCCAACGATCAAAGTCGGGCCAATAGGTATCGGTGACGTAGAACTCGGAATAAGCCACCTGCCACAGCAGATAGTTCGAAAGGCGCAGCTCACCAGAGGTGCGAATCACAAGCTCAGGATCGGGAAGGCCGGCAGTATAGAGGTGGGAAGCCACCATGTCGTCATCAATTGCGGCAGGATCGATCTTACCGGCGGCAGCGTCGAGTGCAATCTGACGGACAGCGCGGGTAATCTCGGCACGCGCGCCGTAGTTGACGGCAAGCGCCAGCGTCATACCGGTGTGATCGGCGCACTCGGCAAGACCGCGTTCAAAAACGTCGCGGGTCTTCTTGGGCAGCGCGGAAATGTCGCCCAAAAAGACAACGCGCACGTTTTCGCGCTTCAGAAGAGGCAGCTCGTCGATAAACGTCTTGGCAAACAGATGCATCAAGACGTTGACCTCATGCTGCGGACGGTTCCAGTTTTCGGTAGAAAACGCATAGGCAGAAAGCACGTCGACGCCCAGGCGCACGCAGGCGGTAATGATCTCGCGCAGCGAGAGGATACCTGCCTTATGACCCTCGGTGCGTGCAAGACCGCGCGACGTGGCCCAACGACCGTTGCCGTCCATGATGCACGAGATATGGTGCGGAATGTTATTGAGGTCAAGGTCGGAAAAACCGACGCCCGCAGGGGCGTCGGCAAAGTACTCGACCAGTTTATGCTCGTCGTATTGCACCTTAGATCTCCATGACCTCGGCTTCTTTTTCCTTCAGAAGCTCCTCGACCTTGGCGACATACTCATCGGTGTGCTTCTGGACCTTGGCCTGCTCGCGACGGACATCGTCCTCGGTGAGCTCCTCATCGCGCTCGAGCTTATTGTTGAAGTCGCGACGGATGTTACGGATAGACACCTTGGCCTGCTCGGCGTACTCGCGGCACTCCTTGACGAGTTCGCGACGGCGCTCCTCAGTGGGCGCCGGGAACGGCAGACGAACGACGGTGCCATCAGAGTTGGGGGTAATGCCCAGATCGGAAGCGCCGATGGCCTTGACGATAGCGTTGATGAGCGCCTTGTCCCACGGCTCGATGAGCAGCATGTGAGCCTCGGGGGTCTTGACGGCGGCAACCTGCGTGACCGGCGTGGGGACACCGTAATAATCAACGGTGATGTCGGACAGAATGTTGGCGTTGGCGCGACCGGTACGGACCTTGGAGAAGTTATGCTTGAGGGACTCGAGCGACTTGTCCATATGGGCGGTGATGTTCTCTGCCATGCTTAATCCTCCTGATAGACGAGCGTGCCGACGGGCTCACCCGAAAGCGCGCGCTTGACGGTGTCCTCGCCATCGATGTTGAGGACCAAAATCGGCATACGGTTATCCTGGCACAGTGCCGTAGCCGTGGAATCCATAACCTGCAGGCCGCGGACGAGAACCTCGTGATAGGTAATCTTGTCAAAACGGACGGCATCGGCGCACTTGACGGGATCCTTGTCGTAGATGCCGTCGACCTTGGTGGCTTTAATCAGAATCTCGGCGCCGATCTCGCACGCACGAAGAGCCGCGGCGGTGTCGGTCGTAAAGTACGGATTGCCCGAACCGGCAGCGAAGATGACGACGTTGCCCTTGGACAGATGGTTGATAGCGCGGCGACGAATATAGGGCTCGCAGATCTCGTTCATCTGGATAGCGCTCATCACGCGGCAGGGAACGTCGTTATGCTCGAAGGCATCCTGCAGGGCGAGCGCGTTCATAACGGTTGCAAGCATGCCCATGTAGTCGGCCTGAGCACGCTCCATGCCACCGGCAGCGCCGGCCATGCCGCGGAAAATATTGCCGCCGCCGACAACGACGCCGACCTCATGGCCAACGGCGAGCAGCTCCTTGACCTGCTTGGCAAGATGGTCGGTAACCTTGGGGTCGATGCCATATTGGCCGTCGCCCATCAGTGCTTCGCCGGAAAGCTTAAGAAGCACGCGTTTATATCGGATGTCGGACAAAGCGATCCTCCTTTAATTAGACTCTCAATATGATAACAAAGGCTTAACGGGGAGCCATGAAAAAGCAGGCTGTGAGTAAAACCCACAGCCTGCTCATTACCAGCTACAAGAGCTTATTTACTCGCCACGGACCAGACGGTCGAAGGCAACGACGGTAATGGTGTCGCCAAGCTCCTTGGAGACCTGCTCAGCGTACTTCTTGATGGTGAGGGAGCTGTCCTTGATGAACTCCTGCTCGGTGAGCACGGACTGCTTGTAGAACTTCTCCAGACGGCCGACAGCCATCTTCTCCTGGATAGCCTCGGGCTTGCCGGACTCGGCAGCCTGGGCCATGTAGATCTGCTTCTCGTGCTCGACGGTCTCGGCCGGAACCTGATCGCGGGTAGCGCAGATCGGGGCGACGGCGGCAACCTGAAGGGCAACGTCGTGAGCGAAGGTCTTGAAGGACTCAGCCTGAGCGGTCTCGGCCTTCTCGAAGGCGAACTCGACGAGGACGCCGATCTTACCACCCATGTGGATGTAAGAAGCGAGCGCGCCGTTCTCGGCCTTGCGGGCAGCGAAGCGGGAGATCTTCATGTTCTCGCCCATGATGTGAATCATCTCGGTGAGCTCAGAGGAAACGGTCTCCTCGCCCATCGGCTTCTCGAGCAGAGCGTCGACGTCAGCAGGCTCGGTGGTAGCGACAACCTCAGCGACCTTGGAAGCAAAGCCGGTGAACTTGGCGTTGGAGCCAACGAAGTCGGTCTCGCAGGAGAGCTCGAGCAGAGCGCCGGTCTTGCCATCCTCGGAGACGAACGCGGCGACAGCGCCCTCGTTGGTCTCACGGCCAGCCTTCTTGGCAGCCTTGGCAAGGCCGTTCTTACGCAGAACGTCGACAGCGGCGTCCATGTCGCCGTCAGCCTCGACGAGAGCCTTCTTGCACTCCATCATCGGGGAGTCGGTCATCTCGCGGAGCTGCTTGACCATAGCGGCGGTAATCTGGGCCATTGTGGTTCCTTTCAAAGAGATGAAAAAGAATTAACTAAGACTGATTTACTCGGCCTTGGGCTCAGCGGCCATCTCGGCCTCGGAGACCTGCTCCTTGCCGGAGCCAGCGAGGCAGGCGTCAGCCATGAGCTCGCACATAAGGGTGACAGCGGAGATAGCGTCATCGTTGCAGGGGATGCCGTACTCGACCTCGTCGGGATCGGAGTTGGTGTCGATCAGAGCGACGACGGGGATGTTCAGGCGCTGAGCCTCCTTGATGGCGTTCTCCTCGCGCTTAGTGTCGATGACGAAGAGAGCCTGGGGCAGACCCTTCATGTCGCGGGCGCCACCGAGGTTGGTCTGGAGCTTGGTGAGCTCCTTGCCGAGAACAGCCTGCTCCTTCTTGGGGAGCACTGCCATGCGGCCGTCCTCGACCATGGCCTCGAGCTCCTCCATGCGGTTGATGCGGGAGCGGATGGTGACGAAGTTGGTCAGCATACCGCCGAGCCAACGCTGGTTAATGTAGGGCATGTTGGCGCGCTCAGCAGCGTTCTTGACGGCCTCCTGAGCCTGCTTCTTGGTGCCGACGAACAGCACGTTGCCACCCTTGGCGACGTTCTTGACGAAGGTGTAGGCCTGGTCGGCGTCGAGGATGGTCTGCTTGAGGTCGAGGATGTAGATGCCGTTGCGCTCACCGAAGATGAACGGCTTCATCTTGGGGTTCCAGCGACGGGTCTGGTGACCGAAGTGGCAGCCGGCCTCGAGCAGGGTGCGGATATTAATCTTGGTAGCCATGTTAAACCTCCTGTGGTTTGCCTCCGCGCGGGGTCATCCTCCAAAACCAACCCGGACATGTGCTACCAAAGCCCGGGCACCACGGTATGAAGTAGCCGCGCGTGCGTGATAAAAACATGTTGCCGTGAAGCAACCCGATGAATAATAGCAGGAATGCATCTTCCTGCCAACCCGCAATCAAAACCACACACCTGAGCGCGGCGCGGGACGTCCCAGCCACTATTCGCCGCGGGGATGGGCTTGAGCCACGGCCCGCTTAAGCCGATCGGGTGTGAGATGCGTGTAGATCTGCGTCGTGGACAGGCTCGCATGGCCCAGCAGCTCTTGAACCGAGCGCAGGTCCGCACCGCCCTCGAGCAAGTCGGTCGCAAAGGTATGGCGCATCGCATGCGGGGCAATGTCGGCCGGAATGCCGGCGAGCGTCGCCAGCATATGGAACCGCCGCCTGAGCATGGCGGCACTCATGCGATTGCCGCGCGCCGATATCAGCAGCGGATGCGGCCCGGTAGCGGGGTCGCGGCGCTTTGCCTGAGCGAGCAACTCCGGCCTCCCCTCCTCAATATAGAGACGCGTCACCTCGAGCGCACGACGATACAGAGGAACGATACGCTCCTTGCTCCCCTTGCCCCACAGGCGCAGCGTTCGCTCGGACCAAGCGATGGACTCCACATTGAGTGCTGCGAGCTCAGAGATACGAGCACCCGAGGCATAGAGTAGCTCGAGCATCGCCGCATCGCGCAGTCCCGCGGGCGTCGAGGTATCAGGTGTCTTGAGCAGCGCCTCGACCTGCTTGGTCGTAAGGACGCCCGGCAGGTCACGCGGCAGCTTGGGCGATGCGATCGCCGAGACTGCATCGCCCTCCACGACCCCCTCGGCAGCCATCCATCGATAGAGCGATCGGATAGCCGACAGGTGCGCCGCAAGCGTTCGGGGAGCCACCTGCTCACGCGAAAGCTCGGCAAGATAGCGACGAATGGTGCGCACGTCGGCAGCGAAAGCATCAATATCCTCGCGCTCGCACCAGGCAGCAAAGCGCTCTAGCCTCGAGCCATAGGCCTTCACCGTGTTGGGAGAAAGACCCTCGACGCGTGCGATATAGGCGATAAACGAGTCGACGGTGTCGTACAGGTCAAAGGCTATGACAGGTCGCCTCCAAACAAGTCGGAACGCGTGGCCAAGTAGGCATCGAGGGCCTCGAGCGCACGGTCCGCATAGGCCTGATATCGGTCGCGCTTGCTGCGGCGCTTACCATCCTCGAGTGGCGGCACCAGGCCAAAGTTGACATGCATAGGCTGATAGCCCACGGTGGCAGGATCGGTCGCATAGCCCACGAGCGCACCTAGGGCGCCCACACGCGGCAACTCGACGCCCGCGGCACCGATAGCCTCGGCATAGGTGTTGAGCGCCGCGAGAAGACCTGTCGCCACGGCTTCCATGTACCCCTCGGTGCCGGTGATCTGACCGGCTAGGCGCACGCCGGTACCGGGCACGGCAAAGGTGCCATCGAGCACGTGCGGAGCGTCGACAAAGGTATTGCGATGCATGACACCGTAGCGGAAGAACTCAGCGTTCTCCAGGCCCGGCACCATATGGAAGACGCGCTTCTGCTCGCCAAAGGTCAAGTTGGTCTGGAAGCCCACCAGGTTATAGGCGGTCTTCTCCTTGTTCTCGGCACGCAGCTGTATCGCCGCCCAGGGGCGACGTCCGGTACGCGGGTCGGTGAGGCCAACGGGCTTCATGGCGCCAAAGCGAATGGCGTCCTTGCCGGTGCGCGCAACTTCCTCGGCAGGCTGGCAGGCCTGGAACAGATCGCCGCCCTCAAAGTCTTTGAGCACCACGCGGTCGGCCGCGGTAAGCGCCTCGATAAAGGCCTCGTACTCCTCCTTATTGAGCGGAGCGTTGAGATAGTCGCCGCTCCCCTGCTCCTCATAGCGCGACTGCGAGAACAGCACGTCCATATCGAGCGTGGAGGCATCGACGATCGGCGCCGCGGCATCGAAGAACGCAAGGGCATCGCCACCGACGAGCTTCATAACCTCTTCGCTCAGCGCCGGTGAACACAGCGGGCCCGCGGCAATGACCACGTGACCCTCGGGAATCTGTGTGACCTCGCCGTGCACGACCTCGATATTGGGACGGGCGGCAACCTCGGCCTCGACAAGCTCGGAAAACTTGACGCGGTCGACCGCCAAGGCGCCACCGGCGGGAACAGCCGCGCGATGGGCGCAATCGAGCAGGACTGAACCCATGCGCTCAAGCTCGGCCTTCAGCAAACCAGCCGCGGAATCCGGACGGGTCGACTTAAACGAATTGGAGCAGACGAGCTCTGCCAGGTGATCGGTATGGTGGGCCGGGGAGCTCACCTGGGGGCGCATCTCGCACAGCTTTACGGCAAACCCGCGATCTGCCAGCTGGATCGCGCACTCCGAACCCGCCAGACCGCCACCGATAACTGTCACCTGATCGAACTGCATCTGCAAACACCTTTCTAATTGACACGTTTTCCATTGTGACCGAAGGGTGTCTGGGCGTGAAGGGCAAACTTGGAGGGCGCATACCTTCCATCCATCATGCGCTCGATAAGACCCTCGAGTTCAAGCGAACCCAAGAGTTTGAGTACGCCGACAGCATCGAGCGAGACGAGCGCCGCGATGTCGTCGACCTTGAGCGGAGAGGCGATGAGCGCATGCATCACGGTCTGCTGCGTTGGATCCAGGTCGGCAATGCCGGGAGCATCGGGACGCGAGTAGCGCAGGGTTCCGTAGATGCGTGAGATAGCCATCTCGATAGATTCCTCGTCGACGATGCAGCAGGCACCGTTCGCAATGAGGTAATTCGTGCCACGCGACTCGGGCGATAGGATCGACCCCGGCACGGCAAGAAGTTCGCGCCCCAAATCCATAGCAGCCTCGGCTGTAGAAAACGTCCCGGAAGGCATACCCGCCTCGGATACAAAGAGGGCTTGCGACAGGGCCGCGATCACGCGATTGCGGCGCGGAAAGGCGAACTTGCGCGGACCCATGCCCCACGGAGAGATCGACACGACCGCGCCACCCGTATCAAGCGTGCGCGTAATAAGCCCCGCGCTCGAACGCGGGTAGACCACGTCGGCGCCCGTCCCCAGCACCACAACGTGTTTGCCGCCGGCGTTGACCGCAGCCCAACCCGAGGCCTGGTCACAACCGACCGCACCGCCCGAAACTACCGTCACTCCCGCCTCAACCGCCACCTTCGCCGCAAGCTCTGCCACGGCAAGACCATACGGCGAGGCCTTTCGCGCACCGATGATGGAGAGCGCGGGCGTCGAAAGCGCCTCGGGGTTGCCGCGCACATAGAGCGTCTGAGGTACATCAGAAAGCTCCAAAACGGTCTCGGGATACAACGCGTCACCTGGATGCAGCTCGAAGGTCCCCTCAGCCATCATTGGTCCCTCCTTCCCTGGTACATCGCCGCCTCGAGCACGTGGTCCTGCGTCACCTGCTCGCTCTCGGCGACATCTGCGATCGTGCGCGCAATGCGAACAAGGCGCACGATGCCGCGGCCCGTGAGATGCGTGCGTTTGGATAGGCCGAGTACGCATTTCTCGGCAGCATCATCGAGCTCAAAGGTCGAAACGACGCCGTCAATGGACCGTGTCTCGTCATCCTCGGCTTCGGCATCCGCATCGTCCATACGGGATTCGCGCCAGGCGCGAAAGGCGCGACCGCGCACAACGTAGTCACGTAACTCAGCCGACGACATACCCTCCGCACCCTCGATAATCACTTGGGGGTCGGGACGGGTCACATCGATCATCATGTCGATACGGTCGGCCAAAGGACCGCGCAGTTTAGACCGATAGCGCTCGACCATCGCCGCCGAGCAGCGACACGGTACCTCGCGATCGCCCAAAAAGCCGCAGGGGCAGGGATTGCTCGCAGCCAGCAGCTGAAAGCGCGACGGGAAGGTAAAAGCCCCGTCGACGCGTACGATCCTGACGTAGCCACGTTCGATGGGTTGACGCAGCGTCTGCAGCACACCCGTGGGAAACTCGGCAAGCTCGTCCAAAAATAGCACGCCGCCATGAGCAAGGCTGATCTCACCCGGGTGCACCGGGCGCCCACCGCCGATAAGGCCTGCGGTCGAAATACTGTGATGGGGACTGCGGAAGGGCCGGTGCCCCGCCAACAAGCCATCAATGTTCTCACCCAAAACCGAATGGATGCACAGTGCCTCCTGCTGATCCTCAACGGAAAGCTCGGGCAGGATGCCGGTCATACGGCGTGCGAGCATCGTCTTGCCCGATCCCGGAGACCCGATCATGAGCAAGCCGAGTTCTCCTGCCGCCGCAAGCGCCATGCCGCGTTTAGCGACTTCCTGCCCCAGCACGTCTGCATAGTCGAGCTCGGGCTCAAAGGTCGCCTCGACACCCTCGGAATCCAAGTAGTGCCGTGCGGCATCGCCCATGCCGTGAGCAAGCTGAGACAGATGGTCGATAAAGCCGCAATCCACGCCCGCGAGTGGCACATGCTGGTCGGACCTGCCGGCGATAAAAGACAGCCCCATGTCGCGAGCCAATAGCTGAAACGCCACCTCGCCTTTGACAGGAAGCACCGTGCCGTCCAAGCCGAGCTCGCCGGCGATAAGACAACGATCGAGGTTGTCGCGGGGAATCTGACCATCGGCCGCTAGAACCGCGATGGCGATGGGCAGATCAAAGCCGCTACCGGTCTTGCGAATATCGCCGGGCGCCAGATTGACCGTAATGCCCGAGCGCGGGATCTCAAAGCCGGCCGAGCGCATCGCACAGCGAATACGACCACGTGACTCCATCACCTCCATACTCGGAATACCGAGCATCTGAATGCCCGGAACGCCGCCGGCAAGCGAGACCTCGACCGTGACGGGAATCGCCTCGACGCCGCGGATGCAGGCCGCGTGAACGGCAAACGTCTCGAACGCCATCACGACACCTGCCAATCGAACGCGTTGTACTGGTGCTCGATCTCGGCGATATGCCCGCCGCGGATGGTGACACCCACGGCATCGAAGCGAATCGCCTTGAGCGGATAATGCTCCATGAGATAGCAACTTGCGATGCGGCGGTAGCGGCGTTGCTTTTGGGCGTCCACGGCCTCCTCGGGAAAGACCCGCGTGTTGCAATCCAGTGCGACGCGTCTGGTCTTGACCTCGGCCATCACCACGACATCGTCGAGCTCATCGAGCAGCACCAGATCGGCCTCGCCCTCGGTGCAACGATAACCCTGCTCCAGCAAGGTGTAGCCGCGCTCGTTAAAGTAGTCGATGGTGATCAGCTCGCCCAGCATGCCCAGCTCGCGGGGACTGAGTCCCTTGATAAACTCGGGCGTCATCGCCCCGCAGTCGAGCTCGCCGTTTTCCCAACGCTCCTTGAGCTGCTGCGTCTTGCTCTTTTTGCTTGCGGCACTCATGGGGTCTCCTTTCCCGCACACTGCATTGCCCCGATGATGAGGGCACCTTTCATGCGGGTAAGTACCGGAAGCAAACCAAAAGCTGACCAAATGCCGACAAAAAACGGGCCGTACGCAGCAATGCTGTTGCATACGGCCCGCTACCAGCAGGTTTATAAAACCCCAGAGGTCCCTGTCTCCACAATTGACCTAGAAAAGGCGCTCAGTCTGCAGAAAGTTTCCGCAAAAGCTCACGCGGTGCAGCGGACAAAGTCCATGTTTGCGAATGGCCTCGATGTGCTCGGGGCTCGCATAGCCCTTCGACTCGGCCAGATGGTACTCGGGGTACTCGGCGTCGTACTCGACCATCATCTCGTCACGCGTGACCTTGGCCATGATGGACGCCGCGGCGATGCAGGCGATCTTGGCATCGCCCTTCACCACATCGCGCTCGTTGGGAACGGCGCCCAAGGGGTTACCATCCATGAGGACGCAGTCGGGTTCAAGTCCCGTATCGGCCACGGCGCCCGCGACGGCAGCGCGGATGGCGCGGGCCATACCCATCTCGTCGATATCCTTCGGCGCGATATGGCAAAAACCGATCGCCGTCGCCACCTCGGCAATCTTCACGGAGAGCAGCTCGCGGCGCGCCGGCGTGAGCTTTTTGGAATCGTTGATGCCCCAGACGCGCGGCTCCATAGGAAGACAGACGGCGCATACCGTCAAAGGACCGGCCACCGATCCGCGACCCACCTCGTCGACACCAACGACCACCCCATCGCCGCCAAGCTCATGCATAAGCTCGTACATGTCATTGACGCGCTCGCGCTCGGCAAGCTCTTTGGCATGACGTTTGAGGGCGCGTTCGCAAGCCTTGATCACCTGCTGGCGCGGGTCCTCGCGATAATGCTCCACGAGGGCGGGAATCTCCTCAAACGTAGCGCTCGCCAACTCACCGGCAACTTGCGATGCCGAAACCGAGCTCGTCATGTTGGCCATACTAGGCCCTCCTTGCATGCAAATCAGATAAAAAGAAGGGCCACCCGAAGGTGACCCTTGTGTCCAAACGAGTGGACAGACGTTGCGATCTTCTTAGCGCTTCTCGGGGATGCGAGCAGCCTTGCCCACCTTGTCGCGGAGGTAGTACAGCTTGGCGCGACGGACGCGACCATGACGAACGACCTCGAGCTTGGCGATCTTGGGGCTGTGAAGCGGGAAGGTACGCTCAACACCGACACCGAAGGACATCTTACGGACGGTGAAGGTCTCGCGGGCACCGGCGCCGGCCATGCGGATGACGTCGCCCTGGAAGACCTGGATGCGCTCGCGGTCGCCTTCCTTAATGCGGTAGTGAACCTTGACGTTGTCGGCGACGCGAACCTGAGGAATGTCCTCGCGGATCTGCTGACGCTCGATTGCGCGGATGTAATCCATGTGCAATTCCTTACTCTTCTAGAGGTGCCGTACCACCTTGGCCGGCACGTAGTTGAACAAACGAATTCGAGTATACACGCCACGACCTTGGCTGCAAGAACTATTTTGCCCGTGCGCAAAAAGACAAAAACACGCACTCTTTCTGCACTTATGCGCCGTCTGAAGCATCAGTCGTCGGCGTCGTCACGGTCGTTCCAGGCGCGATATAGCCGTATTCGAGCAGCACCGAAAGCGCATGCTGCTTCCAGGTGGCAAGCTCTTCGTCATTATAGTTGTCATGGGCCCATTCATTCATCGCGTCCTCGGCGTCTTGGGGCACCAGGTCCTGGCTGTCCGCCATCAGGTACAGGATGCCTAAGATGTCGAAGTCCTGCTTGGTCATCTCCTCCTTGTTTGATGTGCTGATGAGGCCGTGATCGATGCCGTAGCGGCAGATATCGGTCAAAACGGTAACGAGGCCCGTAGGAATCGACGAGGTATCCTTCGCGGCAGCGGACGCGGTGTCGTCAGTTACTGCAGCGGCATCGTCACTCGACGGAGCAGACTCGGCCGCGTTCGCATCGGAAGCGGACTGTTCTCCCTGGGCAGGGACCGTGCCATCCGTCGTTGCCAAAGAATCCCCCGTGGAGGTGGACGTAACGCTCACCGGTGTCTCGACCACGGTCGTCATCGGGTCGACCGGTGCGGGTGCGGCGATGACCTCGGCCCAATCGGAATACACGCCGTCAATAAAGGCGCGAACATGGAAGGTGCCCGGTTGCGAGATGGTCATCGTGCCGTCTGTCGCGACCGAAATGCCCTTGCTCTCGAGCTCCTGGGCCTCCCAGCTGCAGACCCTATCGACCTCCTTGCCCGTCGTGTCATAGACCGTAGCCGTCAGGCCTTCGATGCCGTTGAGATTTTCCTCGACGCCGACGACGGTCTGTGCCGAGCCCTCGAGTTTGATGCTGCCGTTAAACGGCTCGGGCGCCACATCACTTACCTTATATTTGTAGGCCGCGGCGTCGATCTCGTCATTGGTCGAGACATGCCCGTTCACGTCCACATAGGTGTCCTCGGGGATAAAATACTTTACGTAGGCGGTGCCGGCCTTTTTACCCACCACGACTTGCTCGTGGGTGACAGGGTCGGTCTGGATCTCGATGACGTCGGACTTGCATTCTTTGCCCTTTTTATCGACCACGCGCCAGTCGCCCGACGACTTCACAAAGCCGTAGTAGTCAACATCGTCCTCGTCCCTTGCACGCACGCGATAGGAAGAGATGGGGTCTTCCTCTCCCACCGTAAGCCTTCGGGTCTTATCGGTCTGCAGCGACACGAGAATCTTGGAGATGGGCTTAATAGGCTGCGGCGTGCCCAACTGCGTATCGACCGTCACCGACTCAAACGACAGATTGGAACCCGTAATGGACATGGGATAAGTAGCGGCCATGTCGTTGAGCACATTGCACGTGCGCGGGGCGCCGCCGTTGCGCGACGGCACCTCGCGATCGGCCAGGACCGAATTCCAATCGATGGCGCGCACCATGTGGTTGTTGGTGCGATACGACCAACTCGTGACGTTTCCGGCGGTGGTATCGTAGCCGTCGTCGCCACGATGGGCGATTGAGCGCAGGAACAGGTTCTGTACGGCGTCGGTCGACTGATCGCCAAAGGTGGTGTAGAACGAACGCTGGTCATAACCGGCGGTATGGAACTCCTGCACGGCGGCGTTGTCGTCGTAGCACTCACCGTTCATGTTAAAGATGATCACGTCGAACGTCACGCCCACCGGCTGGTCATAGTCCTCGGACAGCGTCGTGGTAGAACTCGTCTGCTTACTATTGACCTGCGTGTGCGCCGGGATCGTCATATTGACGGTAACCGACTGATTGTCCGTTGTGGTGATCGACTGTTCCTCGGTCTTGCTCGCCTCCCACAACTGGGACATCGTGGTTTCGGCCGAAAACGAAGTCTCGATCTCCTCGCTCGCTGTTGCGGGCACGCCCAGCGACTCCTTGAGGCTCACCGATGCGCCCCACGAGCCGCCTTTGGAATACGATGCGGATTCAGAAGTGCTCGTGCCGACTGTCTCTTCGGTACCGCGGGCGAGCGTGATGCTCTGCGAGGCGTCCTCATAGCCGACGTTAAGTGCCGAAGTAACGAGCTCCTGCTCAGTCTTAGAATCGACAAAGGAATAGCCCGGCGCGTCCTCGGGCGCACAGTTAAGCTTGTTCACGCTGTTGAGCTGCTGAACTCTAAAGTTATAGAACGCGATGCCAAAGCCATTGAAATCGTACTGATAGGTGCCGCCGAGCTTGTCGACACAAGCAATGGTGGCATAGATGACGTCCTGCTCAGTCGTGTCTTTCGACAGTCCGTCGAGCGGCACGTTTTTACGGAAATCGGAGCCCTTCAGCTTGTGACCGATACAGCCGGCGATATCGTCGGTCAAGCGCTCGTAGACCGCATTGAGGCTTTTAGCAGATGTCAGACCACTCTGCTTCGATTTGTCGGCGCCGTCGGAATGCTCACCGTTGCCGCCCGAAAGCGCATCATACAGATAGATGTAGTGACCCTTACCGAAGTCCTTCTCAAAGCCCTTGCCGGCGTGGTCCCAGTACAAAAAGTCACCGGAGTCGTCGCCTCCGCCATAGCCAAGGACGTTATAGGCAAGCGACGCCCAGTTGGGCAGGACCTTTCTGACGGCGGCCGTATAGAACGAGACGTTGTCGTACATCGAGGTACGGCCCTCGAGCTTGCCGTCATCGATATCTACAAACGTGCAGTCGCGATCGTTGACCGTAATGGTGAGCGGGTTGACCACGTCACCATAGAGCTCGTCGCGCGAATCATCCTGAAGGGCAAAACCGGCTGTCGGCATCCCGCAAAGCGCCGTGACCGCAACGACCACCCAGCACAGGGCCATCCGTACTCCCCGACGCGCTCGTTGCAAATACCTGGTGAGGTTTTTCATCGCAGTCCTCCCGTCAGCTGCCAATGTATTGAACCAACGTAAAACGCCGCCGCGTCCACAAGGGGCGCGACGGCGCGAAGGGGAACCTAAAAGGCGCAAATGGAACGCGACTCCGTTAAGCGGAACGCTTGGCCTCGAGCTTGGCCTGAGCGGCAGCCAGACGCGCCAGGGGCACGCGGTAAGGCGAGCAGGACACGTAGTCCACATCGGCCACGTTAAACAGGTCCTTGATGGACTTGGGGTCGCCGCCGTGCTCACCGCACACGCCAAAGTGCATGTCGGGATTGGTGGCACGACCCTTCTCGACGGCCATGCGCACGAGCTCCAGTACCGCCGTGTCGATGGTCTCGAAGGGGTTGTCCTTCAAGATCTTCTTGTGCATGTACAGGGGGATGAACTTGGCCTCGGCATCGTCACGCGAGAAACCGAACGTCGTCTGCGTGAGGTCGTTGGTGCCAAAGCAGAAGAAGTCGGCGTGATGGGCGATCTCGTCAGCGACCATGCAGGCGCGCGGCAGCTCGAGCATCGTGCCCACGGGAATGTTGAGCTCGACGCCCTCCTCGGCGGAAACCTCGGCGATCACGCGCTCGATGACCTCGCGGGTCTGGACATGCTCGGCCGTGATGGAAACGAGCGGAACCATGATCTCGGGGCACGGGTCGACGCCTTCCTTGATAAGGCGAGCGGCAGCCGTTGCCACGGCACGGACCTGCATGAGCGGCAGATCACCGAAGACGACGGACAGGCGCACGCCGCGCAGGCCGAGCATCGGGTTGGACTCGACCATGCCGTCGATGCGGCGCAGGCGGGCACGCAGGGCGGCGAGCTCTTCCTCGCTGGCGCCGGCGGCCTCCTTCTTGGTGATGGCGACCTCGAGCTCGCGAGGATTATCCAGGAACTCATGAAGCGGCGGATCGAGCAGGCGAACGACCACATCGCGGCCGGTCATGGTCTTAAACATGGCCAGGAAGTCCTCGGTCTGGACCTTGAGCAGATCGGCCAAGGCCTGCTGCTTCACGGCCTCGTCATCGGACAGGATGAAGCTCTGGATGATGTTCTTGCGATCGCCCAGGAACATATGCTCGGTGCGGCACAGGCCGATGGCCTCGGCGCCAAACTCGAGCGCGAGCTCGGCGTCCTCGGGGTTGTCGGCGTTGACGCGCACGTGGTTGGCGTGGCCGCAGGTCTCATCCAGACGAATCTCATCGGCCCAGGACAGGATAGTGTCCAGGTCACCAGTAAGCTCGGCGGAGACCAAGTCAACGGCGCCGTCGACAACGATGCCCTGGGTACCGTCGATGGAGATGATGTCGCCCTCGT
Organism: uncultured Collinsella sp.; assembly: GCA_900541715.1. Classification (GTDB taxonomy): domain Bacteria; phylum Actinomycetota; class Coriobacteriia; order Coriobacteriales; family Coriobacteriaceae; genus Collinsella. Next base: position 8,040 of record UQLI01000008.1, on the reverse strand, counting down.
GCAGTACGCGATCGCTACCCTCGATACGCACGACCTTCTCGGCCGCGTCGATATGGAAACGCTCGACACCGCAGACGCAGGGAGTACCCATGCCACGGGCAATAACGGCAGCGTGGCTCGTCTTGCCACCATGGCTCGTCAAGATACCCTCGGCGGCGACCATACCCTTCAGGTCGTCGGGATTGGTCTCCCAACGGACCAGAATGACCTTATGGCCCTCGGCAGAACGCGCGACGGCGTCATCGCTCGAGAACACGACCTCGCCCACGGCGGCACCGGGACTGGCGTTAAGGCCGCATGCGAGCGCCTCGTACTTCTTGGAGGAGTCGAACTGCGGGTGCAGGAGCTGGTCGAGCTGCGCGGGGTCGATGCGGCTCACGGCCTCCTCACGGGTGATGAGGCCCTCCTCGACCATCTCGATAGCGATGCGTAGAGCGGCGGTTGCGGTACGCTTGCCCACGCGGGTCTGGAGCATCCAAAGCTTACCCTGCTCGATGGTGAACTCGATGTCGCACATGTCGCGGTAGTGATCCTCAAGCGTCAGGAAGACACGCTCAAGCTCCTCACCTGCGGACTCGAGGCCCGGAGTGGTCTTGAGGTCGGCGATGGGCTCGGTGTTGCGGATGCCGGCGACGACGTCCTCGCCCTGGGCGTTGACCAGAAAGTCACCGTAGAACTCCTTGGTGCCGTCGGCCGGGTTGCGCGTAAAGGCGACGCCGGTCGCCGAGGTCTCGCCCTTGTTGCCAAATGCCATGGCCTGGACGTTGACGGCGGTGCCAAGGTCATCGGAAATACCGTGTTGCTTGCGGTAGATACAGGCGCGCTCGTTCATCCAGCTACCAAAGACGGCCTGGATGGCGAGGCGCAGCTGGAGCTCCGGGTCGTGCGGGAAGACGGGCTTGCCGTCGGCGACCTCGAGCTCGGGGTACAGGGCGGCCTCGACGTTGTCGGAGAAAATGCTCTTAAAGGTCTCGACGAGCTCCTGCAGATCCTCGGCCGAAAGCTCGGAGTCGACGCGAACGCCGGCGACCAGGCGGGCCTGGGTCAGGGCATTCTCGAACAAGTCGGCATCGACACCCATGACGACGTTGGAGAACATCTGGATAAAGCGACGATAGCTGTCCCAGGCAAAGCGCGGGTTTTGCGTCTGGGCGATAAGGCCCTGAACGGAGTCGTCGTTGAGGCCCAGGTTGAGGACCGTGTCCATCATGCCGGGCATAGAGAACGGAGCGCCCGAGCGCACCGACACGAGCAGCGGATCGGAGGCGTCGCCGAGCTTCTTGCCGCAACGGGTCTCAAGATCTGCCTCGGCGGCAACGATCTCATCGAGTGCGCCTTCGGGCCAGACGTTGCCGGCACCAGAGTACTCAACGCAGGTCTGGCAGGTAATGGTAAAGCCACCGGGAACCGGCAGGCCAATGCGGCTCATTTCGGCAAGGTTAGCGCCTTTGCCGCCAAGCACGAAGTTCATGGACTTGTCGCCCTCGGTGACACAAGTGCCCTGGGCATCGGTTCCAAAACGGTAAACCCTCTTGCAATCGCTCACGATACTTCCCCTTCCATGCGCTCTCGCGCACGACCGTGGTAACGAATCGACCCGCCGGATGCGGGCCGTGAGGGAACTATACGGCGGGATTTGAACGGGCTTAAGCAGAGGATACGCGGTTTGGTAAACGTGCTAAAACTAGCGGTAAACGGTAGGTAAAGGTGGTTACCTTATGAAGATACCAGTACAACGTAGTCGCAGGTCAAAAGCGGTATAAACTGCTAAAACGCTTTAGCAAAAAGCTGTAATTATTGGAATGGAATCTCTTAAACTACGCAATAGCCAAGAAAGACAAAATCTATCAGAAGTATTTGTCCCAGGGATTTTGGTCAGAGTAGCTAATTTGGGACGGGGCTATTTTAGCCACCCCGGCAGATAGCGCGAATGCTTTGGCGGAGTAACGGCCGGGGTAGCTAAAAAAGCCCCATTACAGTTTGAGTCGTCCGAAAGGGCGGCTCCTTACTAGTTCTGGTAATACGATTGAGCCGTACCGATGGTCGCTGGCCGACCGCGACCGCGACGCGGCCTCCACCCGAGACCCCCATCTCGACACATAGCCCGTCATCCGACGAAAGCGCGCAGGTCGTCCTGTATAGGCGCATGGTGTCCCCCTCCGCCGCAAGAGGGAAACGAAAAAGCCCCTCTTTGCCACTACGGACAAAAGGGGCCTCCCAGGGGAAACGTGTTACAAAGCCTTCTTTGCAGGACGATGAAGATCAGAAACCCAACGTCGTACGCGTAGGGACTTACCCAACACCCACGCCATTTCGATCTTCTGGGCCTTCAACGCCACGTCCCGATAAGCATCCGGGCATCGGAATGACCTCGTCGCAAGCCGCAAGCATCTCTTCGTCATGAGTGACAACAATTACAATATGGTCTCTCTTAACCTCATGAAGCAATTTAATTAGCGCGCTCCGGCTCTTCGCATCAAGCGCTGAAGTTGACTCAAGAAACAACATGACGTCCGGCGATTTCAACATCTGCCGCACAATTGCGATGTTCTGCTTCTCCCCGCCGGACACCCCTCCTTTCTTGCTGCCAAGCATCGCTGCCGCCCCGTTCTCCGCAGCGGCAATCATTTTGTCTAACCCCAATATGGCAAGCATCCGATTCAGTTTGTCGGCCTCGAAATCATCAGAAAGCAGCGTAAGATTATCGAGGATCGTCCCCCCAACAATAGGGGGCTCTTGCTCCGTAATGCCAACTCGGCACCGCCGCAATGCGTATCGGTCGATGCGACGCTGTGATACCCCGTTGTAGAGGACGGCCCCTTCCGTGTTATCTGGATATAGACCCAATATCACTGACAGCAGCGAGCTCTTCCCCGAGCCATTTCTTCTTGCTTACTGTTTTTCTTATATTGTAACGATTTTCGATAAGAGGAAAGATTACTCCATGACGCGCAAGCCCGAACTCTAAGCGTTTCCCATCAGCATTGCCCATTTTTCGGATCGAAATCCAAATCCAGCTTCCTATCGCATGCTGAAATCAAATCCTGATCATGGCTTACAACAAGAATTAGCTGATCGAAGGGATTTCGATGAATATACTCCGTGAACTCCCGACGGCTTTCTTCATCTAAATCGTTCGTTGGTTCATCGAACACAAGCACTTCCGGCTGCCTGCGAAGTGCTGCGAATATCCTTAGCTTTCGATACTCTCCACCAGAAAGGTCTCTACAATTCTTGCCTTTTAACGATTCGACGGTTCGATAGAAACTCGGCACAAGCTCTCGGAGGTTTTCGCTCGATCCCCGAATCGACGTCCTCTCAAGGTAATTCTCCACCGTTTCGTTCGGAATAAAGAGCTTTTGCGGGCACACCGCAAACAGGTCCCGTCGGATCGTCTCCATATCGAGCTCTTCATATGGCACCGACCCCAAAGCCCGATGTCCCCCAGCAGAATATAGTCCAAGGAGCACCTTCAGAAACGTGCTTTTTCCGCATCCGTTCGGCCCGGTAATGGCATAGGTTTTTCCTTCCTCCACCTCCACGGAGAGGTCGCGGTATAAGTAGGGCTTTCCCGCGTATCGGTACGCGATGTTGGACAACGATATGCTCTCCACGTGCCCAACCGTGAGGGTGCCGCGGTCCTCGGCGTCCTCCGTCAGAGCCCCCAATCGGTCGAACGAGGCCCTTGCGTCCTGATACGATTTGAAATAATTCAAAAAATACTTGAAGCATCCGAACGCCATCGAGTAATACGAGTTCACCATTGTGAACTCGCCTAAGCTCATTCTTCCGCTCAATATTTCCATCCCGGAGATCACGAGCAGTGCCCCCCGAAACACAGACGAGATCAGGCCGTCGCTTGATGTGGCCAGATTCGAGACCCTACTTGCTTTCATGTAAATCGGGTAGTACCCCTCGAATACCCCTTTGAGCGTCCGAGCGCTCTGGTTATATGCGCCATCGCACTTAATGTCAAACAACTGCGACAGCTCGCCGCTCACGGACGCGAAAAGCTTACTCAAACCCTCCTTGTTCGCAAGCGAACTGTTGTACAACGGCTTTTTCAACGCCCTGAATAAAATGAAGTACGCAACAAGCGAACATGCACTTAACACCAGGAACACCGGATTAATCGAAAACAGGATGATGCATATCAACACAACCAGAACGATGTTAAGCCCGATCGTCAGGAAGTTGTTCACGACAAACGATGACACCGCATTCGAATCCGCATACACCCTCTGCGTTGTATAGGATGGATCCGCCTGCTCCCCCTTTTCCAGGGGCCCCCGTTCAAACGACTCACACGTGGTCCCCATCAGTCTCGTCGTCATCTCCAAGATGACGCGCGATACGTTCACACCCATCGCATACGACATGAAGGAGGCCGATATCCCTATGCCCGCAACAAAGGCCGCAAACCACACGACGCGAGATGGATCCCTATTCGTCACGAGAAAGTCTACAAACCCACCGTTTAAGGCGGGCATGACGCACGAGAGAGCAAAATTCACCAGCATGAGAATCACGAAAAGCCGTGACCCTTTACACCGAAACAACTCGTGAACCGTCTTCTTAAACATGCCAGCTCCCATCAAGCGGCCTTTTATCCAAAACTGAATTTGCTCGCCGCTTAATCGCTCCCATATATCCCTTGTTGTTAATCCTTGCTCAAGACATTATCTCGGGTTGCGGTGCCCAGGATTCCATTTCACCTTTATATACATACGAATAAGCCCCCTATTTGCATAGGCAAGCGCGGCGATTATAACAGCAGCCACCATCAGACCGAGAATAGCCCTTTTGTCCGGAAAAAGGGACGAGAGAAAAAGGCATATTGCGGAGAAAACTATAGACGCCCCCACCACTCGGTTTGCGCCTAGAGACTCGGCCGTCCGCTTTGCCTCCTCTAAACGCTCTCCCGATAGCAATGACATTCCGGCAAGCAATCCCGTGAGCTTGCCTCGATATATCATTATTCCGAACAACAGCAGCAGGCATGACCCCACCATTGAAACCACAACGTCCGACATCGCCATCACTCCAGTCCACTCCTTCAATACCAGCCCTATCGACAAACATCAAAACTTTTTTTAACCTAATATTGTATATCGATATAAATATATTCTTTTATATATCGTTTCGATTTGTGATATTTTATCGAACGAGTTGCTATTCGAGGAAGATAGGCCACAACCAAAGGAGATCAATGGAATCCGTGAATGTTTGGAGCGCGCAAATCTCATCATTGCCTGGAGTCATCCCTATCCCCCTCGACCCAAGCTACCTTCGCAGTGAACCAAATAACCGCCTGAGCGTCCTAAGCTCAGATGGGAAACAAATCTATACGATCCTCAACAGGGTCGCTAAAGAGATTCTTGACTTATGCGACGGCACCTGCGATTTGCCCAAAATTCTCCGTCTGTTCCAAGAAAAATACCCAGATCAACCGCGCGAGACGCTAGCGCATGACCTGGCCCAAACCCTGCATAGCCTGACCGTAAACTGTCTTATCGTTTGGAAGAAAGAAGGGAGATATATGAACGACCCTTTCGGCTCCGATTACCTAACATCGGTGAATCCCGACGAGCTGCTTATTCTCGCGGACGCGAGCAGGTTTGCTGAAATCGAAGAGGCGGCTGCAAAATCCCTCTCTGCAAAACAGTCCAAAAATGGCAATAGGATCTATTTCTCTGAGTTCGACGTTGAGCCCGAATTGGAGAACTTTCTGGTTCTTCGCCAAAGGCTCTTTTCCTTTACCCATGATTATTTTCTACTCACGAGCCAGTCCGGAGAAATTAATGGATTGATAATATGCGAGCCGGCCACTAATCCCGCCGGCCGCAGCGTCATCATCAAATTTATCTCATGCAGCTCCACGCTGCTTGCCGGTGTGCTCGACCGCCTTGCGGAATACTACGGATCTTCCGCTCCCAAAGCCTACCGCGCGCTCAGAATTGACGCGCCTGATTCCACCCCAATCGCCGAACAACTTGACCATTCCGACCAGCGCCTTGGCTTTTCCTTAGTCGGCACCCTGCCCAATGAGCTCGACTCGGGCGACGTCAAGCTGTTTGTTCGCCCGCTCGATAAGAAGCAATAATGAGCATGCCGGCAATAATCGGAGCGCCCCACAGCGTTGCGCTCGACATTACAAACAAATGCAACCTTCGTTGTCTACACTGCTTCAACAACAGTGGAGAAAACGATGTCGTCGCGAACGAATTATCCGACAACGAAGTCCTCGAACTCGTCGACTCGATTTGTCAAATGCACCCCTTTAGCTTCTGCTTCTGCGGAGGCGAGACCCTCCTGCGAAAGGATCTTGTCATCGAGTCCTTGCGGCGGCTCAGCGCATCTGGCGTCAAATGCAACCTCGTGTCAAACGGTCTGCTCGCAAACTCAAATACTTTGCATGAGCTCGAACGCGCCGGTTTAAACGGCATACAGTTTAGCCTCGATGGCCTACGCGATTCTCACGAACATATGCGAGGACTCTCGGGATTATACGACCGGGTGCTCGACGCCATCGATATCACGCTGAACGAAACCTCACTGCACCTTTCAATTGCCTTTTGTCCGACATCGTTCAATGTCGACGATTTCAAACCAGTTTGCACGATGCTTCGAGACAAGCTGAAATCGTCGGGTAGAACTGACCGAATTGACCTTAGAGTTCAGCCGCTCATGCTCCTCGGTAGAGCCCGAAGAAACCGCACGATTCGCCCTTCGAATAATCAATACCGTCGGCTAGTCAACACGATCAATGACCTTCGATACGATCCGGACTATCGAGGCTATTTCATGCTTGAGTGGGGCGACCCCATCGACCACTTGGTCAGATTCCCTCAACTGCAAATGCAATTTGACCAAGTGGCCATCCACGCCAATGGCGATATCGTCGCATCCCCCTATATACCTCTCATCATCGGAAACGTTCGCAAACACAGCCTTCAGGAATACTACGATGCCGGAATGGCAACCGTTTGGGATAAGCCCGTTGTTACCGCGTTGGCCAATCGTATGCACTCGATTGACGAGATGGAAGAGATCTCATCGTTGATTGCAGACATCAATATGGACGGCGACCTCTATATCGACCTGATCGACGATGATCTAGGCGACCTGAGCGTCCTGTCACAATTCTAAGGAGATGTTCCCATGTACGAGACCCCAGAAGTAGAGAAGATGGATTCCAAAACCGGCCCCGTTCCCGTTGTGGTCAACTTTGCAGCCGTCGTGGATAACGTAGTCGCAGCCGTCTATGATGCCGTCGTTGCGGCCTACGCATTCTGGTACTCGGCAGACAACGACGGCACCGGGACGAGTGCAGCACAGAACTAGTCGCCGGCTCATCGAGCAATCACCTCGCCTATCACTGCATGCGATTGACTGCGCAGCCCCAGCCAACGCCCAAAGCGCCTTGAAGAGCTGCTTGTAACATTCGTTCATTCAACAGCGAGATCTCTTCACCATTCTCGGCCGGCCCGACAGATCGACACATCAGTCGGGCCGGCCAGACTTATACAACGCGGCGACTCCGCTCACGCCACCCCCCTCCGAAACTCACGCTGTCATCACACGGGCAATCAACAGTGAATCCTGTTATGCGACATGGGCAAACAGCCACGTGCGCGATTAAAACGAATTCACTTAACAGACTTCAAGAATGCTTTAGCACCGCAGGATGGCCATACGCGGAGCGCGGCACGCATAAGCCAAAAGCGGCATTAAAAGCCATCCCCTTCCCTGCTGAATGCGCGTCCTAGCCCATCAACCGGTCGGACCATCGCGAAGATGATCCGTGCTTCCATACTGCAATGCGATATCAAGCATCACGAATAGTCCCCGCCCAACGGGGTTCTCCCCTCCGCAGGCGTTTCGGAACCCGCCCCCATCCCAAATTCCCACGCAGCGGCCGCGTTCACCGCCGCCGCGGGGGCCCTAGCTCCCCCGCGGCGCGGGCACGGGCGGCGAGGTCGGATGTGAAAGCCGGACCGCAGAGGTATCGAGCGCACGCGGCCAGGGCCTCGAGGGCGC